>CAWHPX010000008.1:0-38129 GCA_963831405.1 uncultured Actinomycetes bacterium | reverse complement strand
ACGTGGGCCATCTGGCAGCCCGTGACGTAGGCGACGGAGACGCCGGGCGGCAGGCCGAGGAGCTCCGCGAGCCAGACCCGGCACACCTCCTCGACGACCGCCGCCGACGGGCCGCCGACGTAGAGGCCCGCGTTCTGGTCCCACACCGACGTCAGCCAGTCGGCCGCGACGGCGGCGGGGACGGCGCCCCCGATCACGAACCCGAAGTAGCGCCCGGAAGGGATCGCGACGACCCCCGGCTCCGCCTGCTCGACGAGCGACGAGAGCACCGCGCGCGGGTCGGCGCCCTGTTCCGGCAGCGGGCCTCCGAGCGCGGCGAGAAGAGCCTCGACGTCGACCTCCGGGCGCACGGGGCGCGCCTCCAGCGTCTCGAGGAAGTCCGCCGCGTACTCCGCCGTCTCGCGGAAAAGCTCGCGTTCGCTCATCTGCGCGACTCTATCCGCACGTCGGTAGATTCAGGGAGATGGCGCACAAGGTCGTTCTCATCCCCGGCGACGGCACGGGCCCCGAGCTGACGGAGGCCACCCGGCGGGCGCTCGAGGCAACGGGCGTCCAGTTCGACTGGGACGTGCGCGAGGCGGGCGCCGACGTGATGGACCGCTACGGCGGCAACCCGCTGCCGCCCGAGGTCCTCGACGCCGTCCGCGAGTCGGGCGTCGCCCTCAAGGGGCCGATCACGACGCCGGTGGGCGGCGGCTTCCGCTCGGTGAACGTCGCCCTCCGCAAGGAGCTCGACATGTACGCGCAGGTGCGCCCGTGCAAGAGCTACCCGGGCGTGCGGTCGCGGTTCGACGACGTCGACCTGATCATCATCCGCGAGAACACCGAGGATCTGTACGTCGGCATCGAGTACGAGCAGGGAACCGAGGACGCCAAGGAGCTCATCCGCTGGATCGAGTCCAAGGGCGGAAAGCTCCGGCACGACGACGCCGGCATCTCGATCAAGCCGATCTCGATCACCGGCACGCGCCGCATCTTCGAGTTCGCGTTCGACTATGCGCGCAAGAACGGCCGCAAGAAGATCACGGCCGTGCACAAGGCGAACATCATGAAGTTCAGCGACGGCCTCTGGCTGCACGTCGCCCGCGAGGTCGCCGCCGAGAACCCCGACATCGACTTCGACGACCGGATCGTCGACAACATGTGCATGCAGCTCGTCCAGCGCCCGGAGGAGTACGACATGCTCGTCCTGCCGAATCTCTACGGCGACGTGCTCTCGGACCTGTGCGCGGGGATGATCGGCGGCCTCGGCCTCGCCCCCGGCGCGAACTACGGCGAGGACGTCGCCGTGTTCGAGCCCACGCACGGCTCGGCCCCGAAGTACGCGGGGCAGAACAAGGTCAACCCGATGGCGCAGCTCCTCTCGGGCATGCTCATGCTCCGCCACCTCGAAGAGCGCGAAGCGGCCGACCGGCTCGAGCGCGCGATCGCCGAGGTGATCCGCGAGGGCAAGAGCGTGACCTACGACATGAAGCCGAGCCGCGACGACCCGACCGCGGTCGGAACGAGCGAGGTCGCCGACGCGATCATCGAGAAGCTGGAGGCTCGAGTCCCCGCATGAGCGCCCGGAGAAAGGTCACCGTGGTCGGCGCCGGCAACGTCGGCGCGACCTGCGCGCAGGTTCTCGCGACGCGCGACTACGCCGACGTCGTCCTCGTCGACATCAAGGAGGGCCTGCCGCAGGGCAAGGCGCTGGACATCAACCAGATGGGCGCCGTCCTCGGCTACGAGCCGAACGTCACCGGCTCGAACGGCTACGAGGAGTCGGCGGGCTCCGACGTCGTCGTCGTCACCGCGGGCCTGCCGCGCTCGCCGGGGATGTCGCGCGACGATCTCGTCTCGACGAACGAGAAGATCGTCAAGGACGTCACCGAGAAGGTGACCGCGCAGAGCCCCGATGCGATCCTCATCGTCGTCTCGAACCCGCTCGACGCGATGTGCCACGTCGCGAAGAACGTCTCCGGTTGGCCGAAGGAGCGCGTCTTCGGCATGGCGGGCATCCTCGACACGGCTCGGTTCTCGACGTTCATCGCGTGGGAGACCGGTTCCTCCGTGAAGGACGTGCAGGCGATGGTGCTCGGCGGCCACGGCGACCAGATGGTCTCCGTCGTCTCCGCGACGACCGTCGGCGGCGTCCCGCTGCGCAAGCTCGTCGCCGAGGCGAAGATCCAGGCGATGGTCGAGCGCACGGCGAAGGGCGGCGGCGAGCTCGTGAACCTGATGGGAACCTCGGCCTGGTA
Organism: uncultured Actinomycetes bacterium; assembly: GCA_963831405.1. Taxonomy (GTDB): domain Bacteria; phylum Actinomycetota; class Thermoleophilia; order Gaiellales; family Gaiellaceae; genus Palsa-739. The sequence goes on along the minus strand of CAWHPX010000008.1, from coordinate 35,889 downwards.
CGCGCCGGGCGCCGCAGCCGCGCAGATGGTCGACTCGATCATGCTCGACGAGAAGCGCGTCCTCCCGTGCACCGCCTACCTCGAGGGCGAGTACGGCATCGACGGCCTCTACATGGGCGTGCCCTGCAAGCTCGGCCCGAAGGGCATCGAGCAGATCGTCGAGCTCGACCTCTCCGACGACGAGCGCGCCGCGCTCCAGGCCTCCTCCGAGGCCGTTCGCGAGGTCGTCGGCGTCCTCACGACGTAGGACGCACCGGCGGCAGCGGCCGCCGCGCTAGGGTGCCGCGGACGTGGACCTCGGACTGAAAGGGCGGACGGCGCTCATCTGCGGCGCCTCATCCGGGCTCGGGCTCGCGACCGCCGAGGCACTCGCCGCCGAGGGTGCGAACGTCACGATGTTCGCGCGCCGGCGCGACGAGCTCGAGCGCCAGGCAGACCGAATCGGCGCGCTCGCCGTACGTGGGGATGTGACCCTGCCCCAGGACACGGATCGCGCCGTCGCGAAGACGCTCGAAGCGTTCGGCGGCCTGGACATCCTCGTGTGGAACTCGGGCGGCCCGCCGCCGGGCACCGGGCTGCAGGTCACCCCCGACTCGCTCGAGCAGGCGGTCGAGCTGATGCTGCAGCCGGCGGTGCGCCTCGTCCAGGCCTCGCTGCCGCACCTCGAACGGAGCGCCGGCGGCCGCATCGTCGCGATCACGTCGCTCGCCGCAAAGGAGCCGACGGCCCACCTCGCGCTCTCCAACATGCTGCGTCCCGCCGTGCACGGCTATCTGAAGACGCTCGCGGACGAGCTCGGCCCTCGAGGCATCACGGTCAACTGCGTCGCACCGGGGCGCATCGCGACCGCTCGTCTCGAGCAGCTGTACCCGGGCGGTCCGTCGGACGACCAGCTCGCGGAGATCCCCCTGCGCCGCTGGGGCGAGCCCCGGGAGTTCGGCGACGTCGTGTGCTTCCTCGCATCCGACCGGGCCCGCTACGTGAGCGGCCAGACGATCGTCGTCGACGGCGGTCTGCAGAGGGCGCTCTTCTAGTGCGCAGGCACGTCACGGTGCCGCGGCTCGTCGGGACGCTCGTCGGGCTCGTCGTCGCGGCCGCCATCGTGCTGTACCTCGTTCCGTCGAACGACTACCTGCTGCTTCCCGACCGCGCCCATCCGGTCGCACCGCTCGTCGCCGTGAAGGGCGGCAAGGACCCGACCGGGCCGGGCGGGATCTACTTCGTCGACGTGTTCGAGCGGCGCGCAAGCATGTTCGAGTCGCTCTTCCCGTGGATCCACAAGGGCGCGACGCTCGTTCCGGCGAAGCTGATCGTGCCGCCGGGCGTCAGCGACAACGCCGTACGGCAGGCCGACCTCCGCGAGATGTCCGTCTCGCAGCGCGTCGCCGCCGCCGTCGCCCTCAGACGGCTCGGCTACAAGGTCGTCGCACGGCCGTCGGGCGTCATCGTCTCGGCGCTCGACGACTCGAGCAACGCGGTCGGGAAGCTGCGGCCGACCGACGTGATCACCCGGGTGAACGACGTGCCGACGCCCACGATCGCCAAGCTGCGGGCGCAGCTCGCAAAGGTGAGGCCCGGCGGCACGGTGACGCTCGGGATCAGCCGGGGCGCCACCGCGACGAACGGCAAGGACATCGTCGTCTCCGTCAAGACGATGGCCGACCCGGCGAACGCAAAGCGCGCGATCATCGGCTTCGCGCCCGACCAGGCCGCCGACATCCACCTGCCCCTGAAGGTCTCGATCGACGCCGGCGGCGTGGGCGGCCCCTCGGCGGGGCTCGCGTTCGCGCTCGAGGTGATGGAGGAGCTCGGCCGGAACGTCGCTCACGGCTACAAGGTCGCCGCGACCGGCCAGATCGAGCTCAACGGGGCCGTGACGCCGATCGGCGGCGTGAAGCAGAAGACGTTCGGCGTCCGCGAGGCCAAGGCGGACGTCTTCCTCGTGCCGGCTGGGGATAACGCGCAGGAGGCGCGGCGCTACGCGAATGGGCTCCGCATCATCGCTGTGAAGAGTTTTCCCCAGGCGTTGCAGGCACTGGCAACGCTGCCCCGGAAGGACTAGAAAACGGCAGGTTCGAACCTCGGGGAAAGTGGCGGAAATTCGTCAGTTTTCGTCGGCGGCAACGCTTGAACCCAGCGAAAACGGCCCTAAGATCGCCCTCGACAGAACACCCGCACTCGCCGACCGTAAGGACAAATGAGCAAACGAGCCAAAGCAACCTGCAGTGATTGCTACTTCCGCGGCGCCGGTCTCTGCGCCCTCCCCGGCGAGACCGCCTGCCCCACCTTCCGGGCCGTAGCGTCCGGCGCGCTCGCCCCGCCGAAGCAGCCGCAGCTCGTCCCGCGGCCGCTCGTCGGCCACGCAGCCGCATAGGATCCGCACATGCGCCTCCGCCGCCGCCCCTCGCTCGACACGGCCGAGATCCAGGAGAACTGGCAGCCGAAGCTCTACGGGCGACTCATCGCGCTCATCCTGCTCGCGGCCTACGCCGTCGCGTTCGTGCTCGAGAACCGGAAGTCGGTGCCGCTGCACTTCGTCTTCGCCACGGCGAACGTGTCGCTCGTCTGGCTGATCCTGCTCGGCCTCGCCGTGGGCTTCGTCGTCGGGATCCTGCTCTCGCAGCTAGAGCGCCGGCGCCGGCGCCGCCGCAACTAGCCCGGCGAGCCGGGCGACGCCGTCGGCGATCTCGTCCGGGGAGACGAAGCTGAAGGCGAGCCGCAGCGACCGCGTGCCGCTGCCGTCGGCGAAGAAGTCGGTGCCCGGGACGAAGGTGACGCCCTCGGCCGCGGCGCGGGCGAGCAAGTCGCCGGCGGCCTCCGGCAGGTCGAGCCAGATGAAGTACCCGCCCTCCGGCCGGCTCCAGACGGCGCCTGCGGGCATCTCGCGCTCGAGCGCCTCGAGCATCGCGTCGCGGCGCGCACCGAGCAGGCCGTTCACGCGCTCGAGGTTCGGCTCGAAGTTGCCGCGCCGCAGGAACTCGTACACGGTGGCCTGCGTCATGAACGGCGGCGAGATGTACGTCGAGACCGCCAGCGCCTCGATCTTCGCAGCGAGGTCCGGCGGCAGGACGAAGTAGCCGACGCGGACGCCCGGCGCGACCGTCTTCGAGAAGGACGACGCATACGCGACGTTCTCGCCACCTTCGAGCTCGAAGATCGTCGGCGGCGCGACGCCCTCGTAGCGCACGAGCCCGTAGGGGTCGTCCTCGAGCACGAGCAGCTCGTGCTCGCGCGCAAGCTCCGCGACGCGCGCGCGCCGCTCGGCCGAGAGCGTTCGCCCGCTCGGGTTCTGGAAGGTCGCGATCGTGTAGAGGAACGCGGGCTTCTCGCCCGCCGACAGCGCCTGCTCGAGCGCGTCGACCTGCAGGCCGTCGTCGTCCATCGGCAAGCCGACGATCTCGGCGCCGAGCCGCTCGAGGATCTTCAGCGGCCGGTCGTACGTAGGGGCTTCGACGAGGACCCGCGCGCCCGGCTGCACCAGGAGCTCCGAGAGAAACACGAACCCCTGCAGCGACCCGCTCGTGATGACGACGCGCGCCGGCTCGACGCCGTGACGGGCGGCGAGCCACTCGCGAAGCGGCGGGTAGCCGCCGCCGGGGCCGTAGGAGAGGACCGCAGGCCCGTCGCGCTCGATCGCCGCGCGTGCGCAGTCGGCGAGCTCTTCGACCGGCAGGCAGGCGGGTGCCGGAACCCCGCGCGCAAACGAGATGACGCCCACGAACGGCAGGGTAGCGGCCTGCCCGGCCGTCGACCGTCAGCGCGGCCGGAACGCAGAGCGATGCCCGCAGCTACGAGCCGCGGACGCGGTCGGCGACGAGCTGCGCGACCTCGGTCGGCGTCGTGCCGACCTCGATGCCGCGCGCCTCGAGCGCTTCCTTCTTCGCCTGCGCGGTCCCGGACGAGCCGGAGATGATCGCGCCGGCGTGACCCATCGTCTTCCCGGGGGGCGCCGAGAAGCCGGCGATGTACGAGATGACGGGCTTCGTCACGTGCTCGGCGATGAATGCCGCCGCCTTCTCCTCCTCGTCACCGCCGATCTCGCCGACCATGACGATGAGCTCCGTCTGCGGGTCATCCTCGAAGCGTGCGAGGACGTCGATGAACGAGGAGCCGACGACGGGGTCGCCGCCGATGCCGACGATGGTCGAGTTGCCGAGGCCGAGCTGCGTCAGCTCGTGGCCGATCTGGTAGGTCAGCGTGCCGGAGCGCGAGACGAGGCCGACGGCGCCTTCGCTGAAGATCTCCGCCGGGATGATCCCGACGTTCGCCTTGCCGGGCGAGAGCACGCCCGGGCAGTTCGGCCCGACCATCGTGATCCCCTGCGGGCGGAAGTACGTGTAGGCACGCAGCATCTCGTGCACCGGCACGTGCTCGGTGATGCAGATGACCGTGCCGATGCCCGCGTCGACCGCCTCGTAGATCGCGTCGACCGCGAAGCGGGCCGGCACGAAGATGAGCGACGTGTTCGCGCCCGCCCTGTCGACTGCGTCGGCGACGGTGTGGAAGACGGGGATGCCCTCGACGTCCTGGCCGCCCTTGCCCGGCGTGACGCCGGCGACGACGTTCGTGCCGTACGCCTTGTTGCGGAGGCCGTGGAAGCGGCCCTCGCTGCCGGTGAGCCCCTGGACGACGAGCCTCGTGTCGTTGTCGACGATGATCGCCACTAGCGCGACTTCACTCCCTTGAGGACGACCGTGGGGAGCGTCAGCCTGCCGTCGACCACGCGGTCGCCGAGGAGCGCGCGCACCTGCGCCGCCTCCTCGCCCGTGCAGTGCACGCGCTCGAGCCAGGGCTCGAAGTCCGTCGCGCGCCCGAGATGACGCTCGTCGGCGACCTCGAGGCCGGCCAGCTCGAAGAAGCTGTGCCACTCCGGCGCCGAGTAGTTCCGCACATGGCTCGGGTCGCGCAGCCGGTCGGCTTCTTCCGAGGACTCGCTGACGAAGGTGTTGTCGCAGATCACGACGCGGTCGCGCGCGACGCGCGCCATCTCCTTCACGGCGGCGAGAACGTCTGCGAAGTGATGAGCGGCGATGCGGCACGCGACGGCGTCGAAGCTTCCGTCCGCGAACGGCAGATCTTCCGCGGACGCGGTCGTGTCGGCATTCATCCCCGGCGCGGGATCGACGGTGACGACGGTCGCGCCCGCCTCGCGGAGGCGGCGCGCGACGTGGCCGCCGCCGGTCGCGACGTCGAGCACGGTCACGCCCGGCGCCGGCTCGCACCACTCGACGACGAGGTCGAGGTCGTCGCCGGACGCATGCGTCGCGCTCTCGCGGTACGCGTTCGCCCTCTCACTCCAAAGATCACTTCCCGCTCCGGTGCCGGCCGAGCCCACGCCCGTCATTTCGCGAGCTCCACCGCGCGCTCCGCGCCCTCGAGCATCGTCGCCTCGGGATGGATGTTCTCCTTGCCCGCGTCCGCGAGGATCTTGCGGCCTTCCTCGGCGTTCGTGCCGTCGAGGCGGACGACGATCGGGTACTGCGACATGTCGAGCCGCTCGAGCGCCTCGAGGATCCCGCGCGCGACCTCGTCGCAGCGCGTGATGCCGCCGAAGATGTTGAAGAAGATCGACTTCACCTGCGGGTCGCGCGTGATCACTTCGAGCGCGTCGACGACGCCCTGCGCAGAGCCGCCGCCCCCGAGGTCGCAGAAGTTCGCGGGCCGGCCGCCGACGTGTGCGACGACGTCCACGGTCGACATCGAGAGGCCGGCGCCGTTGCCGCAGATGCCGACGTCGCCGTCGAGCTTCACGTAGGTGACGCCCTTCTCGCGGGCGAACGACTCGATGGGATCGGCAGCAGCGGTGTCGCGCATCTCCGAGACGTCGGGATGCCGGAAGAGAGCGTTGTCGTCGACCGTGAACTTCGAGTCGAGCGCCTTCACCTCGCCGTCGGGCGTGACGATGAGCGGGTTGATCTCGCAGAGCATGGCGTCGAACTCGACGAAGGCCTTGTAGAGCTTCTCGATGATCGAGGCGATCTGCTTCTGCTCGCTCGGCTCCTCGACGCCGGCGCCGTAGACGAGGCGCCTCGCCACCCACGGCTGGAAGCCCTCGGACGGGTCGACGTGCAGCCGGACGAGCGCATCCGGGCTCTCCTCGGCCACCTGCTCGATCTCGACGCCGCCCTGGGTCGTGAACATGAAGAGCGGCTTCTTCGCGCCGCGGTCGAACGTGATCGAGAGGTAGTACTCCTTCGCGATGTCGGATGCCTTCTCGATCCAGAGCTTGCGGACGACGTGGCCGCGGATGTCGAGACCGAGGATCCCGCGCGCTTTCGCCTCCGCGTCGGCCGGATCGTCCGCGAGCTTGACGCCGCCGGCCTTGCCGCGTCCGCCCGTCAGCACCTGCGCCTTGACGACGACGGGGCCGCCGAGCGACGACGCCGCGGCGCGCGCTTCCTCCGGCGAGACGGCGAGCCGCCCGTCGGAGACGGGGATGCCGACCCGGCGGAAGAGCTCCTTCCCCTGGTACTCGTAGAGATCCACGGCGGCGGACTCTAACGATCGCCGCGCGGCATGCCGATCACCTGCGCATGGGACGCTCGGTGATCGGTCTCTGCATGGGGTTCGGCGGCATCGTCGGCGGCTACGTGCCCGTGCTCTGGGGCGCCGGCTCGCTCTCGCTGCAGTCGTTTCTCTTCGGTGCGATCGGCGCCGTCGCCGGCGTCTGGCTCGGCGTGCGCATCTCGGAGAGCTAGCGCAGGCGGTCGCTAGCATCGGCGCACGTGGACGCGATCGTCGCCGAGGATCTTCGGAAGCGCTACAAGGACGTGCAGGCGCTCGACGGCGTCTCGTTCGCCGTGCGCGAGGGCGAGGTCTTCGGCCTGCTCGGGCCGAACGGCGCCGGCAAGTCGACGGCCGTTCGCACGCTTGCGACGCTGACGAAGCCCGACTCGGGCCGAGCGCTCGTCGCGGGCGAAGACGTCGTGCGGCATCCGAACCGTGTCCGGCGCTCGATCGGCTACGTCGCGCAGGACTCGGGCGTCGACTGGGAGGCGACCGGGCGCGAGAACCTCATGCTGCAGGGCCGCATCCACGCCATGGCCGGCGCTTCGCTCCGCGCGCGGGTCGAGGAGCTGCTCGACCTCGTCGGGCTTCGCGATGCCGCCGACCGCGTCGCACGCGGGTACTCGGGCGGCATGAAGCGGCGGCTCGACATCGCGATCGGCCTCGTGCACAAGCCCCGCGTCCTCTTCCTCGACGAGCCGACCACGGGCCTCGACCCCGAGGCGCGCGCGGCGCTGTGGGTCGAGGTCGAGCGGCTCGCGGCGCAGGAGAGCCTGACGATCCTGCTGACGACCCACTATCTCGAGGAGGCCGACCGGCTCGCCGAGCGCGTCGCGATCGTCAGCCGCGGCAAGGTCGTCGTCGAAGGCACGCCGGAGGAGCTGAAGTCGAACCTCCGCGGCGAGCTCGTCACGGTCGAGCTCGGCGAGGCGAACGGGCGCGTCGACGAGGCGGCCGGGATCGTCCGCACGCTCGAGGGCGCGACCGAGGTCGTCTCGGACGGACGCCACGTCCGCGCCCGGGTCCCGAACGGCGCGCAGGCGATCCCGGCGATCCTCTCGACGCTCGACGGGCGCGGGTTCGCCGTCGCCTCGGTGACGACGGCGCGTCCCTCGCTCGACGACGTGTACCTCCACTACACGGGCCGCGACTTCGCGACCGAGGACGCAGGCAGCGGCTGATGCAGCTGCTTCGCCAGACCGGCTGGATGATCGTCCGGCAGATGCGCAACCTCATGCGCGAGCCGATCTGGATCGCGCTCATGGTGATCCAGCCGCTCATCTGGCTGCTCCTCTACGGGCAGCTCTTCTCCCGCGTCGGCGCACTGCGCGGCGGAGCCTCCACCTACATCGAGTTCCTGACGCCCGGGATCATCTGCATGAACGCGTTCTTCGGCGGCAGCTGGTCGGGCATGGCCATGATCAGCGACCTCGACCGGCACGTGATCGACCGCTTCCTCGCCGCACCCGCGTCGCGCTTCGCGATCATCCTCTCGCAGGTCGTCCGCGCCGGGATCATCGCGGTCGTCCAGGCGCTGATCCTCCTCCTGCTCGGGCTCGCACTCGGCGTCCGCGTCCACGGCGGCGCCGCCGGCTGGTTCGTCGTCTTCGGCGCGGCCGCTCTGCTCGCGATGACCTTCGCCGGCTTCTCGCACGGGATCGCGCTCCTTCTCCGGAAGGAGGCGTCGATGATCGCGGCCGCGAACTTCGTCGGGCTGCCGCTCATGTTCATCTCGGCGATCCTGATCCCGCCGCGGCAGATGCCGCACTGGATCGCGCAGCTCTCGCGCTTCAACCCGGTGAACTGGGGCGTCCATGCGGCGCGGAACTCCGTCGTCGCGGGCGGCCACTGGGGCACGAGCGGGATGTACCTCGGGTTGCTCGTCGCGGCGACCGCGGCGACGTCGCTCTTCGCGACCTGGTGCTTCCGCTCGTACCAGCGCTCGATCTGATCGAAAGAGGGTTCGGGCCTTCTCGAACGAGCCCCGCCGCGTCATTGTTCGCCCCGTGACGCTGCGGCCACCGGCAACGGCCCTCCTCGTGGCGGCCGCGCTGGCGCTGCCGGGCGCGGCGCGCGCGACCTACGGCTGGCCGTTGCAGCCGTTCGACCGTCAGCACGCGGTGCGCAGCTTCTTCGACGACCCGCGTGCGGAGGGCGCCGGCGCCTCGTCGTTCCACTTCGGGATCGACATCTCCGCACGCGACGGGACGCCGGTGTACGCCGTCGCCGACGGCGTCGTCCGCCTGCAGCCGGACAGCGTCGCCCTCGTCGCAGCAAGCGGCGACCGCACGTTCTCGTACTGGCACGTCGACCCCGTCGTCGCCGACCTCGAGCACGTGACCGCCGGCCAGGAGGTCGGGACGATCAAGCCCGGCTTCGGCCACGTGCACTTCACGGAGATCCACGCCGGCCGCTACGTGAATCCCCTGCGGCCCGGCGGCATCGCGCCCTACGTCGACTCGACCTCGCCGACCGTCGTCGCGCTCTTCGCCGCCGTCGGCACGCGCAGGCAGCCGCTCGACGCGCTGCGCGGCGGCGTCGACCTGCTCGTCGACGCCTACGACACCCCGCCGCCGCCCCTTCCCGCGCCGCCGTGGAACCTGACGCGCGTCGCGCCGGCCTACATCCGCTGGCGGCTCGTGCCGGAGGGCGCCGCGTCGGCGCGCTGGCGCACCGCCGTCGACTTCCGCTCCTACCTCGCGCCGAAGACGGCGTTCGCCTCCGTGTACGCCCCCTGGACGACGCTCAACGGGCCGGGCCGGCCGGCACGCCTCGTCTACGTGCTCGCGCACGGCTGGGACTCGGCGTCGGTGCCCGACGGCCGCTACCGGCTGCAGGTCGCGGTGTTCGACTCGCAGGGCAACAGCGCCCGCGCGGCCCTCTGGGTGACCGTCGCGAACGGCTGACCGTCAGCGCACGCGGACGTTGAACGTCGCCGCCGCGTACGCCTTTCGCGTCTCGCCGCGAGTCAGGCCGTAGCGAACGGACACCGTGCCGCGGCCGACGGCCCGGTAGACGATCACGACCGACGAGCCGACATCCGCCTCGGAGACCTCGACGAGCACGCGCGGGCTCACGGCGCGCGCGAGCCGCCACGAGTAGCCGCTGCGCGACCTGAGCGCCACCGAGACGAGCGAGCCCCTCGGCGCCGAGATCGACGAGATCGGGCCCTTCGGAAGCGGCCCCACGGGCGTCGAGTCGGCCGAGGCTGCGAACGGGATGACGAGCGCAGCGGCGGCCGCTGCGGCGATGGTGGCGCGAAGCATGTCGAGTCCCCCTGGAGTCGTGGTCGACTCAACCTAGGCGCGCGTGCGTTAGCCGCGCGTAAAAGGTCACGACGGCGCCTCGAGCACGCAGATCACCTGGCCGAGATTCACCGCGGCGCCCACCGAGACCGAGAGCTGCGCCACGACGCCGTCGTGCGTGCGCCCGCACCTCGTTCTCCATCTTCATCGCCTCGACGATGCAGATCACCCGTCCCGCCGCGACGACGTCGCCCTCCGCGACGTCGACGGCGAGCACCGTGCCCTGCATCGGCGAGACGATCGCGTCGCTGCCGGCGTGGCCGCATGCCGTGCACGCGCTCGGCCCGCCGCCGCGCAAGCTCGCGCCACGGCTGCTCCGGCTCGAGCACGCGGACGTCGAAGCGCCGGCCGTTCACCTCGACGCTCCGCACCAGCTCGGTCGTGCGGCCGTTCGTCGCGGCCGCGGCTGCGGTCGCCCGCGGCTGCAGCGCCGCCGCCTGCGCAGCGAGCTCGTCCGACTCGACGAGGCCGTGACACGTCTCGCCGCGCACGAAGCACTCGTGTGAGAGGAGCGCCTTGTGGAAGCCGAGGAGCGTCGTCGGGCCCTCGATCACGAACTCGTCGAGCGCCCGCAGCATCCGCCTGCGCGCATGCTCGCGGTCGGAGCCGTGGACGATCAGCTTCGCGATCATCGGGTCGTAGACGCCCGACACCTCGTTGCCCGCTCCGACGCCCGAGTCGACGCGCACGCCCGGCCCGGAGGGCTCCCGGTACGCGGTGACGAGGCCCGGCGAGGGGAGGAACCCGTTCGAGACGTCCTCCGCGTTGATGCGGCACTCGATCGCGTGGCCGCGCAGCTGCACGTCGTCCTGCGTGACCGAGAGCGGCTCGCCGAGCGCGACGCGGATCTGCTCGCGCACGAGGTCGACGCCCGTCACCTCCTCGGTGACCGTGTGCTCGACCTGGATCCGGGTGTTCATCTCCATGAAGTAGTAGTCGCCCTCCGCGGTGAGGAGCCCCTCGATCGTCCCGGCCGACCGGTAGCCGGCCGCGCGCGCGGCGTCGACGCCGATCTCGCCGATGCGGGCGCGCATCGCGTCGTCGACCGCCGGCGACGGCGTCTCCTCGACGAGCTTCTGGTGGCGGCGCTGGATCGTGCAGTCCCGCTCGCCGAGATGGATGACGTTGCCGTGCGCGTCGGCGAGCACCTGCACCTCGACGTGGCGCGGATCGACGATCAGCTTCTCGACGTACACGTCGGGATTCGCGAAGTACGACTGGCCCTGCCGGCGCGCCGTCTCGAACGCGCGCTCGGCGGCGTCGGGCGCATGGACTTCCTCCATCCCCTTGCCGCCGCCTCCGGCCGCCGCCTTGATCAGGAGCGGGTAGCCGAGCTCCTCGCCGATCGCGAGCAGCTCGTCGACCGTGCCGACGGGATCCGTCGTGCCCGGGATGATCGGCACGCCGGCGGCCTGCATCGCCTCGCGCGCACGGGTCTTCGAGCCCATGAGCTCGATCGCCGCCGGCGGCGGCCCGATCCAGACGAGCCCCGCCTCCTCGACCGCGCGGGCGAAGAGCGCGTTCTCGGCGAGAAAGCCGTAGCCCGGGTGCACCGCGCCCGCGCCGGCGCGCCGCGCGGTGTCGAGCAGGGTCTCGATCCTGAGGTAGCTCTCGGCCGCGGGAGGCGGCCCGATCAGGTACGCCTCGTCGGCGTAGGCGACGTGGGCGGCGCCCCGGTCCGCCTCGGAATAGACGGCGACCGAGCCGAGACCGAGCTCGCGCAGCGTCCGCGCGATCCGGATCGCGATCTCGCCGCGGTTGGCGATCAGCACCTTGTCGAAGCTCGTTTCCGGCATGGCGGGCCGTATTCTCCCCACTCGATGTCCCCCGCCGACCAGTTGACCGTCGCGCGCGCCCTCTCGGTCCCGCTCGTCATCGTCCTCTACACCTGGAACTTCCACGGTCACGCGTACTGGGGGACGGCCGTCTTCTGCGTCGCGATGGCCACCGACTTCTTCGACGGCAGGCTCGCGCGCCGGCACGGCCGCACGTCACCGCTCGGCTCGCTCCTCGACCCGATCGCCGACAAGGTGCTCGTGCTCGGTGCGCTCGTGATGCTCATCGGCCTCGGCGTCGTGCCCGCCTGGATGGTCGCGACGATCGTCGTCCGCGAGGTGCTGATCACCGGCCTGCGGCAGGCGGCGATCGAGCGCGGGATCGTGATCGCCGCGCGCGACCTCGGCAAGCTGAAGACGTGGGCGCAGGCGGTGGCCGCCGCGCTCGGCGGCTTCGCGGCGGCGGGCGCCTGGAGCGACCGGGTCGCCTGGTGGGCGCTCCTCGTCGCCGTCGTCCTCACCTGCGTGTCGGGGCTCGACTACGCGCGGAGCGCGCCGTCGCTCTTCCGCGGGCGCAGCGCGGCCGCGTGACGGAAGGCCCTTCCGATCAGGCGGGGACGCCGCGTGCCCGGCACCAGTCGCTGAACTGGGCCCAGGAGCGCAGGTACTCGCGAAGCTGGTAGAAGCCCTCCTCGATCTCGGCGCGCACCGCCCAGTGGCAGTGGCCGCAGTACCCGAGATCGTCGACCGCCGGGGCCTCGCAGCAGCGGATGCATTCTTCGAACATGCCCGGAAAACGGTCGGGCGGCCCCCGCGGTTACGGCCTCGAGGGATGGTCCTCGGCGTCGTCCTGCGCGCCGCTCGCCCGGCGGCGGCGGCTCGGCCGGCGGCTCGAGCGCGGCGAGGATGGCCGCACGCTCGTCCTCGGTCGGCTCCGGGGTGATCTCGAGCTCCACGGAGGGGCAGACTAAAGGCCGCCGTGCCCCGGGTCGATGTGAATTGGACGATGGGTCGCCGTCTCCTCCTCTCGGCCTGCCTCCTCGCGTTCGCCCCCGCGGCGGCGCGCCGCGGCCTCGACCTCCAGGCCGGCCTCCTCCTGGGCCGCGCCGCAGATCAGGGCGGTCACGGCGGCGGGCCTGATGGGCGCGAAGACCGTCGCCGCGTTCCACCCCGACGACCCGCTCACGGCGCAGACGCTCGAGAACCTCGTCTTCGACCTGAAGGAGCGGCTCGCGCCGCCCCCCGAGCCGAATCCCGTCGAGCCGAATCCCGTCGAGCCGTATCCGACGGGCACCGATCCGGCCGGCACCGACCCGACCGGCACCGACCCGACCGTCACCGTGCCGACCGCGACCGACGCCGACCGTCACGACGACCGACCGACGACGACCGCCGCGACGACGACCACGCCGCAACCGGGCCGAAGCAGGCCGCGGTCCCGGGCCGCGCGGTCACGATCTCGGAGCTCGACGCCCGGCTCGTCGGGGCGCTCGGGCTCTCGCAGGCGGCGAGCACGTTCGCCCGCAGCGCCCGCCTCGCCGGCCTCAAGGTGCCGGCCCGCTTCGGCACCGAGGTCGTCGCCCGGCTCCTCGGCCTGCGCCTCAACCATCCGGCGAGCCAGGACTCCCTCGAGCTCCTCCCGGGCGACCCGGCGACCCGCGCCGAGGCCGCCTACTCGGCGGCGCAGCTCCTCCAGTTCGACGGCCTGGAGGCCGAGGGCGTGCAGAGCCTCGCCGACGCCTTCACGCTGCCGGAGCTCGACGACTGGCAGAAGCGGATCCTCACGACCGCCGTCGCGCGCATCGGCATGCCCTACATCTGGGGCGGCACGAGCGACGGCCCCGAGACGGAGTTCGGGGTGCCGTCGCGCGGCGGCTACGACTGCTCCGGCTTCGTCTGGCGGGTCTACAAGCTCCAGGCGTATCCGGCTGAGGGCACGCTCGCCTCGGTCCTCCGCGGGCGCACGACGTACCAGATGAGCGGCGAGGTGCCGCGCGCGAAGCGGATCGGGCTCGCGAAGCTCGAGCCGGCCGACGTCATCTTCTTCGGCGACAAGGGCCCGCGCTCGCAGCCGTCGCAGGTCGGGCACATGGGCCTCTACCTCGGCAACGGCTGGTTCATCCACTCCTCCGAGTACGGCGTCGCAGTCGCGCGGCTCGACGGCTGGTACGCGCGCGAGTTCGCCTGGGGCCGCCGGCCGCTCGCCGAGGCCGGCCTCACGGGGTAGTCACCAGATCGAGGGATAAAAGCTCGAATCCGCACGATCACCCCTTCGGGTGATTCACCCGCGCGCTCCCCGACCGCAAGATTCGGCTGTCTGGCGTCCTAGTGCTCTGGAGGGAATCTGATGTTGGAGTGGAATCCGCGGCTCGTTGCTCTGATCGTGATCGTGGCAGCGTTCGCCGCCTCGTTCGGGTGGATCGTCTCTGCCGGGAACTTCGGCTGGGGCGCCTGGTAACACGCTCGGCTCCATTGGGGTGAAGGGGAGATCGATGGAAACTCGCGCTGCGACAATCCGCATCTCCCCGGCGCTCGAGTCCACCCCTCACGTTCGGCCTGCGGCGGCCGCGGCAGGGCGGTGAAGGCAACCGCCCCCGTACCCCCCAGAGTTCTCGCGATCGTGGCCCCCGTCTGTGTGGCGGGGGTCGCGACGCTTCTGGCGGCGTGCCTCTCCTACGGACGGAGCGACCACACCGCCCAGGATCTCCTGGCGCTCGCGGGGCTCTTCCTCGGCATGGTTCTCGCCGAGCGCTTCCCGGTGCCCGTCGAAGGGGTCGACGCCGGCGGCGTCACGCTCGGCTTCGTCTTCGCGGTCGCGGCGACCGTGCTCTTCGGCTGGCAGGCAGGCGTGATCGTCGCGGCCGGGGGGCCGACCGTCACGCACCTGATCGGCCACCGCCCGCCGCTCCGGGTCGCCTACAACGGGTCGATGTTCGCGCTGTCGGCGCTCGCCGGCGGCATCGTCATCCAGCAGATCCCGGAGACGTCGGTCGGAACGCTCATCGCCCGGGTCGCGATCTGCGCGTTCCTCTACAACTGGGTCGTCAACCTCGTGTTGATCAGCGCGGTCCTCGCGGCGAGCTCGGGCAAGCCGTTTCTCAACCTGATCTGGGACAACGCGAAGGAGACGACGGCCCCGTTCGCGCTGATGGCGTCGGCGGCGCTCATGCTCGTCGTGCTCTGGGAGCGCTCGCCCGCGCTCTCGATGGCCCTCGTCGGCCCGCTGCTCGCGATCGCGCTCTACCAGCGCTCGACGTTCGCGGCCCTGAAGGCGATGCGGCTCGCGCTCACGGACCCGCTGACGGGCCTCGGCAACCACCGCCACTTCCACGAGCGGCTGCAGCGCGAGCTCACCGGCGCCGAGCACGAGGGCAAGCCGCTCTCCCTGTGCCTCGTCGACATCGACGACTTCAAGCAGATCAACGACCGCCACGGGCACCCGGTCGGCGACCGCGTGCTCGGCCAGGTCGCGGCGCGGCTGCGCCAGGGCGGCGAGAGCTTCCGCCTCGGCGGCGACGAGTTCGCGGTGCTCCTCCCCGGCCTCGACGCGCGCGACGCGGTCTCGGTGGCCCGCTCGATCGTCGAGCGCGTCAGCGCCGCGCAGCTCGAGCAGATCGGCGCGGTCACGGTGAGCGCCGGCGTCGCGACGTTCCCGGTGCAGGGCGTCGGGCGCGACGAGCTCATCCGGCTCGCCGACAGCGCCCTCTACTGGGCGAAGGAAGACGGCAAGAACCGCGCACGCACCTACGAGCCGGCGCTCGTCGAGCTGAAGCAGCTGCAGCAGCTCGCAGAGGGCACGGACCGCGCGGCGCGCTACCGCGCGGCGGCGAGCCTCGCGAAGGCCGTCGACGCGCGCGACGCGTACACCGGCAGCCACTCCGAGCGGGTGAGCGAGCTCGCGGCGCGCATCGCCCGGCGGCTCGGGCTCGACGACGGCCAGATCGAGCTCACCCGCCTCGCGGCGAGCCTGCACGACCTGGGCAAGCTCGCGATCCCCGAGGAGATCCTCCGCAAGCCGAGCGCGCTGAACGAGTCGGAGCGGCTCGTGCTCCAGCGGCACCCGCAGATCGGCCACCGGATGCTCGAGAGCCTCGGCGTCGAGCCGGTCGCCGAATGGGTGCTCCACCACCACGAGCGGTGGGACGGCGACGGCTATCCGAACCGGCTCCGCGGCGAGGAGATCCCGCTCGGCGCGCGCATCATCTTCGTCGCCGACGCCTACGACGCAATGACCTCCGAGCGCGTCTACCGCGACCCACTGTCGCCGCGCGCCGCACTCGAGGAGCTCGAGCGCTGCTCCGGGTCGCAGTTCGACCCCTCGATCGTCGACGCGTTCGCCGAGGAGCTCGGCGTCCGCCGCCGCGCCGTCGAGCTCGCCGTATAGAACGTGGGGACCCTTGGTCCCCCACGAGCCCTTTCGTCCGTCGATCGCCGAGCGGCAGTGCGCTCCGGCGAGAGCGCGGTCTCGCCTACGCGCGCACGCCGCGACGTAACCACGAGCGTCTGTTGACGGGATGCCTCCCCGCGCGGGCGGTGGCGACGCCTTAGCTCCGGCCGCAGCCGCTCTCGGCAGGGCCTTGTGTGGTTGAGTCACAGCGTGACGGTGGAGCAGCTGCTCGAGGACGAGCTCGCGCGGTTCGAGCGGGAGCACCCGCGCTCGCGAGCGCTCGCGGAAGACGCGAAGGCCTCGCTCCTCGGCGGCGTGCCGATGCACTGGATGGTGCGCTGGCCGGGCGGGTTCCCGGTCTTCGCGGTCGAGGCACACGGTGCCCGCTTCCGTGACGCGGACGGGCTCGAGTACGTCGACTTCTGCCTCGGCGACACGGGCGCGATGGCAGGCCACTCGCCCGAGCCGACCGTCCGCGCGGTGGCCGAGCAGGCGGCGCGCGGCATCACGCTCATGCTCCCGAGCGAGGATGCGATCGCCGTCGGCGACGAGCTCGCGCGGCGGTTCGGCCTTCCGCGCTGGCAGTTCGCGCTCACCGCGACCGACGCAAACCGCTTCGCGATCCGGCTCGCGCGGCACATCACCGGCCGCCCCAGGATCCTCGTCTTCAACTGGTGCTACCACGGCACGGTCGACGAGAGCTTCGCCACGCTCGACGGCGCCGGCCGCGTCCGCGCGCGCGAGGGCAACCTCGGGCCGCCCGTCCCGCTCGACGAGACGACGCGCGTCGTCGAGTGGAACGACGTCGAGGCGCTCGAGCAGGAACTGGCCCACGGCGACGTCGCGTGCGTGCTGGCCGAGCCCGCGCTGACGAACATCGGCATCGTCCCGCCGGACGAGGGGTTCCACGACGCCCTGCGCGACGCGACGCGACGGCACGGCTCGCTTCTCCTGATCGACGAGACGCACACGCTCTGCGCCGGGCCGGGCGGCTACACGGGCGCACACGGGCTGGCTCCCGACATCCTCACCGTCGGCAAGTCGATCGGCGGCGGGATCGCCTGCGCGGCATACGGGTTCACCGACGAGGTCGCGACGCGCGTCGAGGGCTCGATCTCGCGCGAGGAGTCCGACGTCGGGGGCATCGGCGGCACCCTCGCCGCGAACGTGCTCTCGCTCGTCGCGATGCGCGCGACGCTCGCCGAGGTGCTCACCGACGACGCCTTCGCGCGGATGACCGCCCTCGGCCGCCGCTTCGAGGCGGGCGTGCAGGAGGCGATCGACGCGCACGCCCTGCCGTGGCACGTGACGCGGCTCGGCTGCCGCGTCGAGTACCTGTTCCGGCCCGACCGTCCGCGGACGGGCAGCGAGGCGGCGGCAGGCGGGGATCCGCTCCTCGACCGCCTCATCCACCTGTGGGCGTTGAACCGCGGCATCCTCCTGACGCCGTTCCACAACATGGCGCTCATGTGCCCGGCGACGACGGAAGCCGACGTCGACCGCCACACGGAGGTCTTCTCGGCGGCCGTCGACGCGATCGCGCACCTGACCGCTACCTGACCCCTCCGCGGCCGCTCACACAAAACACATCCGGCGGGTGTTGAATGCAACGGAATGATCGAGGCGACGAACCTGACGAAGGACTACGGCGCGAAGCGGGCGGTCGACGCGCTGAGCTTCGTCGTCGAGCCCGGAGTCGTCACGGGCTTCCTCGGGCCGAACGGATCGGGCAAGTCGACGACCATGCGCCTCATCCTCGGTCTCGACGCCCCCACGGCGGGCACGGTGACCGTCAACGGCAAGGCGTATCGCGCGCACGCGGCCCCGCTGCACGAGGTCGGCGTGCTGCTCGAAGCCCGCTCGGTGCACACGGGGCGCTCTGCGTACAACCACCTGCTCGCCCTCGCCCAGACCCACGGCATCCCGCGCCGCCGGGTCGACGAGCTGATCGACGTCGTCGGCCTGCACGACGTCGCCCGGAAGCGCGCCGGCACGTTCTCGCTCGGCATGGGCCAGCGGCTCGGCATCGCCGCCGCGCTCCTCGGCGACCCGCAGACCGTGATGCTCGACGAGCCCGTCAACGGCCTCGACCCGGAGGGGATCCACTGGATCCGCAACCTCCTGAGGGGCCTGGCCGCGGAGGGGCGGACGGTGTTCGTCTCGTCGCATCTGATGAGCGAGATGGCGCTCACCGCCGACCACCTGATCGTCGTCGGCCGCGGCCGGCTGATCGCCGACACGAGCGTCGAGGACTTCGTGCGGCGCGCCTCCGGCAACGTCGTCCGCGTACGCTCGCCGCAGGCCGAAGCGCTGCGGGCCGGCCTCGCCGCAGGCCCCGACGTGACGGTGGCGGTCGTCGAGCCCGGCCTCCTCGAGGTCACGGGGCTGACCGCCGAGCAGATCGGCGAAGCGGCCGCCGAGCTGCACGTCGTGCTGCACGAGCTGACGCCGCAGCAGGCCTCGCTCGAGGACGCCTTCATGGATCTGACGCGCGACGACGTCGAGTTCAAGGCGCTCGCCGAGCCGGTCGGGACGGAGACCGGAGCATGAGCGCCGCCGTCGCCGCCTGGCCCGGGCGCGTCACCCAGGCGCGGGTCGCGCTCTCGGAGTGGACGAAGCTCCGCAGCGTCCGGTCGACACGGTGGTCGTTCCTCGCGGCGGTGCTCTTCACGATCGGCATCGCGGCGATCGCCTGCACCGCCGTCGCCCACCACTACGCGAACATGAGCCCGCAGGACAAGGCCGACTTCCACCCGCTCGAGGTGAATCTCGCCGGCGTCCAGCTCGCACAGCTCGCGATCGGCGTGCTCGGCGTCCTCGTCATCACGGCGGAGTACTCGACGGGGATGATCCGCGCCTCGTTCACGGCCGTGCCGAAGCGCCTGCCCGTGCTGTGGGCGAAGCTCGGCGTCTTCGCCGCGGTCACGTTTGCGCTCATGCTGCCCGCGGTGCTCGTCGCGTTCTTCGTCGGCGAGGCGATCCTCGCGCGCCACCACATCGACGTCGGGTTCACCGCACCGCACGTCGTCCGCGTGCTCGTCGGCGCAGCGCTCTACCTGACCGTCGTCGGCCTCTTCGGCCTCGGGCTCGGCGCCATCGTCCGCAACACGGCCGGAGGCATCGCGTCGTTCGCCGCGATCATGTTCGTGCTGCCGCCGCTCATGAACGTGCTTCCCGCGAGCTGGAACCGCGGCGCGTCGCCGTACCTGCCGCTCCAGGCGGGCGAGGCGATCCTCGCCACGACCCCGGGCAACCATCTCTCGCCGTGGCTCGGCCTGCTGCTCTTTGCGGGGTACGCGGCCGCGGCGATCGCGATCGCCGCCGTGCTGCTCGTCCGCCGCGACACGTAGTTCCTCAGGGTTCGCTTGCATGCGCGCGCCCCGGCCGTGAAGCCGTACCTCCCGCTGCGAAGCGGCCGTTGGCCTCCCGTATGCGCATGCTCGGGGTCAGCGTCCTCATCGCGGCGGTCGTGTTTCTCGCAACGGCGGGCCACGTGCTGTTCCTGCCGCTCGTGATCCTCCCGCTCGGGCTGCTGACGCTCGGCCGCGGGCGCGCGATCGAACGACGGAGGAGGTTCTAGATGTCCACGTACGACGATCGCGACACGGCGATCACACGTGACCCGCTGCAGGCGCCCGGGCAGCAGTACCAGGGCCAGCAGTACCAGCAGATGCCGCCGCAGCAGTACTACGGCTACGGCGCGCAGCCGTACAGGCCGCGCTTCGGCGGCGGCTTCGGCCGGCAGGGGCACGGCTGGTCGGAGACGAAGCCGTTCTACATGACGAGCGAGTTCCTCGGCACGCTCCTCACCATCGTCGCCGTGGCGATCACGGCAGGCGTCGCCGCCGATCTCGACTCGCACCGCGCTCTGCCGCTCATCGCCGGGCTCGTCGCGGCATACACGCTGAGCCGCGGCATCGCAAAGTCCGGTACCCGCAGCCGCGCGAGCGATCCTCGCGACGACCTGCAGCTCGGCAAGCAGCACGACGGCAACTGAGGACTCGCCCGGGCCGGGCGCCGCGGCGGCGGCGCCCGGCCCGCCCTCCCTTGATTTCCGTACCAAGATACGGGCCTATAGTCGGCAGCGTGAGAGTCGGCGAGGTCGCGGAACGCGCAGGCGT
Organism: uncultured Actinomycetes bacterium; assembly: GCA_963831405.1. Classification (GTDB taxonomy): domain Bacteria; phylum Actinomycetota; class Thermoleophilia; order Gaiellales; family Gaiellaceae; genus Palsa-739. The sequence goes on along the minus strand of CAWHPX010000008.1, from coordinate 15,794 downwards.
GAACGTCGAGACGCTGCGCTACTACGAGCGGCGGGGACTGCTGCCGGCGCCGGAGCGGACGCCGAGCGGGCATCGCCGCTACGACGAGGAGACGGTCCGGTTCCTCCGCGCGATCAAGGACGCGCAGGCGGTCGGCTTCACCCTGGCCGAGATTGCGGAGTATCTCCGCGCCGCGCGGCGTTCGGAGTCGCCGTCCGAGGTGCTGCGCATCCGGATGGCGGCCAAGATCGACGAGATCGATTCGCGGATCGCGTCGCTCCACCGGATCCGGGACGAGCTGGCACGCGTCGTCGGCTGTGCCTGTAGCTCCCTCGACCACTGCACGTGCGGAGCCGCCTACCTCGTGCGGCAGGGAAGGGAGCCGGCGGCGCGCCCGGCGCTCCTCCACGTCACGAACGGCGAGAGCGCCGGCAACACCCTGCGGCAGACCGCGCTCGGAGGAGCCGTGCTGCCCTGGCAGGACGCCCTCCACGACGGGCCGGTGCCCGCGCTACCGAGGCCGGAGCTGCTGCGGGCGCGGGCCCGCTTCCTCGCCGACTGCGGCTGGGGCGGCCGGCAGGCGCTCCTCTCCTCGCTCGAGCGGCGCGACCGGCAGCTGCTCGAGGCGCTGCGCGACGGGCTCCAGGTCGTGCTCTGGTTCGAGCACGACCTCTACGACCAGCTCCAGCTCCTCGACGTGCTCGCGCTCGCCGGGGCCGAGGAGGCCGAGCCGGAGCTGATCGTCATCGGCTCCTTCCCGGGCAAGCCGTCCTTCGCCGGCCTCGGCGAGCTGACGGCGGGCGAGCTCGAGACGCTCTGGCCCTCCCGGCGCCCGGCGGCACCGGCGTCGCTCGAGGCTGCGGCCGCCGCCTGGGCCGCCGTCCGGGCGCCGGAGCCGACGGCGCTCGCCGGGTGGGCGACGCGCGAGACCGGCGAGCTGCCGTTTCTCGCGCCCGCGCTCCGGCGGCTGCTCGAGGAGCTGCCCGCGCCGGTCGGCGGGCTCTCGGGGACGGAACGACGCGCGCTCGAGGCGGTCGCCGCCGGCGCGCACACGCCTCCGGCCGCATTCGTCGCGGCGCAACGGCTCGAGGATGCGCCCTTCCTCGGCGACGCCTGGTTCTACCGGGCGCTCTCGGCGCTCGGGCAGGGAGAGACGAGGCTCCTCGAGACCGACGACGGCGCGCCGCTACCCGCGCCTCCGCCGCTCAGCGACGGCCGGCTCTTCGCGCGGCTCGAGCTGCGACTGACCGCAGCCGGAGAAGACGCGCTCCGCGGCGAAGCCGACCGGGTCGCGCTTCTCGGCATCGACCGCTGGATCGGCGGCACCCACCTCACCCCCGACAACACCTGGCGCTGGGACCCGACCGAGCAGCAGCTCGTGCGACCGTCCCCGGGCTAGAGCGGGATGTTGCCGTGCTTGCGCCTGGGGCGCGGCTCGGACTTCGTCAGCGCCGTCGTCAGCGCGTCGATCAGGACGGGGCGCGTGCGCCGCGGCTCGATCACGTCGTCGACGTAGCCCCGCTCGGCCGCGGTGTACGGATTCGCGAAGCGCTCCTTGTAGTCGGCGATCAGCTCGGCACGGCGTGCGTCTGCATCCTCTGCGTCCTCGAGCTCGCGCCGGAAGATGATGTTCACCGCTCCGTCGGGGCCCATCACTGCGACCTCGGCGGTCGGCCACGCGAAGTTGAAGTCCGCGCCGATGTGCTTCGAGCTCATGACGTCGTACGCGCCGCCGTACGCCTTGCGCGTGATCACGGTCAGCTTGGGCACGGTTGCCTCCGCGAACGCATAGAGGAGCTTCGCGCCGTGGCGGATGATGCCGCCCCACTCCTGCGCCGTGCCCGGGAGGAAGCCGGGCACGTCGACGAACGTGACGAGCGGGATGTTGAACGCATCGCACGTGCGAACGAACCGTGCGGCCTTGTTGGAGGCGTCGATGTCGAGCACGCCCGCGAGCGCGCCGGGCTGGTTGCCCACGACCCCGATCGCATGGCCCCCAAGGCGGGCGAACCCGGTGACGATGTTCGTCGCCCATCGCTCGTGCACCTCGAGGAACTCGCCGTCGTCGATGACGCGGCGGATGACGTCGTGCATGTCGTACGGCTTGTTCGGGTGATCGGGAACGAGCGTGTCGAGCTCCGGGTCCTCGCGGTCGCTCGGGTCGGTCGGCGTCGTGAACGGCGTCCGGTCGGCGTTCGACTGCGGCAGAAAGGAGAGCAGATAGCGGGCGTCCTCGAGACATGCAGCCTCGTCGGCGGCGGTGAATTGCGCAACGCCCGACTTCGCGGCGTGCGTCGCGGCGCCGCCGAGCTCCTCGAACGTCACCTCCTCGCCCGTCACCGTCTTCACGACGTCGGGCCCCGTGATGAACATGTACGACGTGCCCTCGACCATGAAGACGAAGTCGGTGATCGCCGGCGAGTAGACCGCACCGCCGGCGCACGGGCCCATGACGAGCGATATCTGCGGCACGACGCCGGACGCCTGCACGTTCCGCCAGAAGATGTCCGCGTAGCCCGCGAGCGAGACGACGCCTTCCTGGATGCGCGCACCACCTGAGTCGTTGATGCCGATCACCGGGCAGCCGTACTTGACGGCGAGATCCATCACCTTGCAGATCTTCTCGGCGAACACCTCGCTGAGCGAGCCGCCGAAGACGGTGAAGTCCTGCGAGAAGACGAAGACCTTGCGCCCGAAGATCGTTCCGTAGCCGGTAACGACCGCGTCGCCGTACGGACGCCGGTCCATCATCCCGAAGTTCGACTCGCGGTGGCGAACGTAGCGGTCGAGCTCGACGAACGAGCCCGCGTCGCAGAGCTTCTCGGCCCGTTCGCGCGCGAGCAGGCGGCCCTCGTCGCGCCGGCGCGCGACCGCCCGTTCGCTTCCCGCATGCAGCGCCTGGTCGCGAAGCTCGCGGAGCCACTCGAGCTTCGCCTGCGTCGTCTCGTGCGCGTCGGCCACGCCGCGGAGCCTAACCTGCCGGGCATGAGGCGCCGCCTCCCTCCCGCGCTGCAGATCCGCGACTTCGCTCTCCTCTGGTCGTCGCTCCTGACGAACGGCCTCGCGTCGCAGATGCTGGCGGTCGCGATCGGCTGGCAGGTCTACTCGATCCGCCGCAACCCGCTCGACCTCGGCCTCGTCGGCCTGATGGAGTTCCTGCCGCTGCCGGTGCTGGCGCTTCCGGCGGGGCAGGTCGCCGACCGGCTGCCGCGCCGCCTCGTCACGGCCGCGTCGTACGTGCTCACCATCTCGATCGCCGTGGCGCTCCTCTTCGTCACGCTCGCAGGTGCGACGAAGCTCTGGCCGTTCCTCGCCCTCGCCGCCGTCACCGGGATCGCGAACGTCGTCGGCAACCCGGCCGCGCGCGCGATGACGCCGGAGCTCGTGCCGACGGAGCTCGTGCCGGGAGCGCTCGCGCTGCGCGGCGTCGCGGGGCAGATCGGCGTCATCGCGGGCCCGGCGCTCGGCGGCGTGATCTTCGCGATCGAGCCCGTCGCCGTCTACGCGGCGGCGGCCGGGCTCTTGACCGCGTCGCTCGCGGCGATCCTCGCCATGCGGCCGGTCGCACGCTCGCTCGTGACGACGGAAGCGCCGGGCTGGGACAGCCTCGTCGCCGGCGTCCGCTTCATCTGGCGGAGCCGCATGCTGCTCGGTGCGATCGGCCTCGACCTCTTCGGCGTCCTGCTCGGCGACGCGATCGCACTCGCGCCGGTCTTCGCCCGGTCGATCCTCCACACCGGCCCCGTCGGGCTCGGCCTGCTGCGCACAGCGCCGTCGGTCGGCGCGCTCGCCGCGGCGCTCCTTCTCACGCGCAGGCAGCTGCGGACGCCGGCCGGCCCGACGATGCTCGTGGTCGTCGCGATCTTCGGGGCCGGCATGATCGGCTTCGGCCTCTCGAAGTGGCTGCCCCTCTCGCTCGGCGCGCTCGCGCTCACCGGCTTCGTCGACATGATCAGCATGAACATCCGCTCGACGGCCGTGACGCTGCTGACGCCGCCGCAGCTCCAGGGACGCGTCAACGCCGTGGAGTGGGTCTTCATCAGCGCCTCGAACGAGCTCGGTGCCTTCGAGTCCGGCGCGGTCGCACGGCTGATCGGCACCGTGCCCGCCGTCGTCGCCGGCGGCGCCGCGATGATCGGGATCGCCGCCTCGTGGACGCGCCTCTTCCCCGCGCTCTCGCGCATGGGGCGGCTCGAGGACCTGCGCCCGGAGCCGGCGTCGGCGTAGGCTCCACCGCATGACGCTCGACCGCTCGACGATCTGGCCGTACGAGGACGGCGAGCCGGGCGCGTACTACTACTCGCGTTACGCAAGCCCGACGATCGTCGAGGCCGAGGAGGCGCTCGGCGCCCTCGACGGCGGACAGGCGCTCCTCTATCCGTCGGGCAGCGGCGCGACCACGGCGCTCGTGCTCGGGCTCCTGCAGCCGGGCGACACGATCGCGCTCGCCGAGGGCTGCTACTTCGGCACCGGCGTCATCTTCCAGGCGCTCGCGAAGTGGGGGCTGCGGTACGTCGAGTTCGACCAGACGAAGGCGCCGCCCGAGGACGTGCAGCTCGTCTGGCTCGAGGCGCCGTCGAACCCGTTCCTCACGATGCCGGACATCGAGGCCGCGGCCGCGCATCCGGCGCCCGTCGTCGTCGACTCGACCGTCGCGACGCCCGTGCACCTGCGGCCGCTCGAGCACGGCGCCGACTTCGCGCTGCACAGCGCGACGAAGTACCTCGCGGGCCACGACGACGTGCTGCTCGGGGCCGTCGTCTGCCGCGACGCCGCTGCGGCGGACGAGCTCCGCCGCTTCCGCACGGTCACCGGCATCGTCGCGGCGCCCGACCCCGCGTGGCTCCTCCTCCGCGGGCTGAAGACGCTCGAGCTGCGCGTCGCCCGCCAGACGGCGACCGCCCGGACGATCGCCGAACGGCTCCGGAACGACCCGCGCGTGGAGACGGTGCGCTGGCCCGGCCTCGGCGGCGTCATCTCGTTCGACGTCGCCGACAACGCGGCCGCGGTGCGGGTCGAGACGGCGACGCGCCTCGTCGTGAACGCCACCTCGCTCGGGGGCGTCACGAGCGTGATGGAGAGCCGGGCGCGCTGGGAAGGCGACCGCGTGCCGCCGGGCCTGCTTCGCCTGAGCGTCGGCCTCGAGGACCCGGACGCGCTCTGGGACGACCTCGCGCAGGCGCTCGACCGGGCCTCCGCCGCTAGGACCTAGCGCTTGCGGCAGTAGGCCACTTGGCCTACCATCTGACCGCTCTTTCCACGCTTCGCGGAATTGAAGGCTGCTTTTCAACCGTGAATTACTGCGTGTAACGCGTATTGCAGTTTCCGCGGAATTGGCCGTGGAATACCGAGTCCCGGAGCGCGGGACACGATCGGGACCTACTGAACGAGGGGGCGGGCTGTGGCTGTCGGACAGGAGATCGAAGAGGGCGGCACGGCGCCGCGGCAGCGCCGGCGCTCGACGGCGCAGACCCGGAACGGCCGCCGTGGCGACGCCCCGGAGCCGACGGTCGCCGAGGCCGACCTCCTCCCCCTCCTCGCCGCCCTCCGCGGCGCCCGCGACGGCGACTTCACGCTCCGCCTCCCCGCCGGCGGGAAGGGCATCGCCGCCGAGCTCCAGCGCGCGTTCAACGAGCTCGCCGACCGCCGCCAGGCCTTCAGCAAGGAGGTCGACCGCGTCGGGCGCGCGATCGGCCGCGAGGGCCGGCTGACCGAGCGCGCCGCCGTCCCCGCGCTCACCGGCCACTGGCTCGACACGACGAAGGCGCTCAACACGCTGATCGACGATCTCGTGCGCCCGACGACCGAGGTCGCGCGCGTGATCGACGCCGTCGCCGACGGCGACCTCTCCCAGAAGATGCAGCTGACGATCGAGGGGCAGCCCGTCAAGGGCGAGTTCCGGCGCATCGGCACGACGGTGAACACGATGGTCGACCAGCTCTCGTCGTTCGCGGACGAGGTCACGCGCGTCGCGCGCGAGGTCGGCACCGACGGCAAGCTCGGCGGCCAGGCGAAGGTCAAGGGCGTGAGCGGCGTGTGGAAGGACCTCACCGACAACGTCAACACGCTCGCCGACAACCTGACGACGCAGGTGCGGAACATCGCCGACGTCACGACCGCGGTCGCGAACGGCGACCTCTCGAAGAAGATCACCGTCGACGTCAAGGGCGAGGTCGCGGAGCTGAAGAACACGATCAACACGATGGTCGACCAGCTCTCCTCCTTCGCCGACGAGGTCACGCGCGTCGCACGCGAGGTCGGCGAGGAAGGCAAGCTCGGCGGCCAGGCGCAGGTCAAGGGCGTCAGCGGCACGTGGAAGGACCTGACGGAGTCCGTGAACGGGCTCGCGTCGAACCTGACGACGCAGGTGCGGAACATCGCCGCCGTCACGACCGCCGTCGCGAACGGCGACCTCTCGAAGAAGATCACCGTCGACGTCAAGGGCGAGGTGCTCGAGCTGAAGGAGACCGTCAACACGATGGTCGACCAGCTGCGCGCGTTCTCCGCCGAGGTCACGCGCGTCGCGAAGGAGGTCGGCACCGAGGGCAAGCTCGGCGGCCAGGCGAACGTCGAGGGCGTCAGCGGCGTCTGGAAGGACCTCACCGACAACGTCAACACGCTCGCCGGCAACCTCACCGACCAGGTGCGCAACATCGCCGACGTCACGACCGCGGTCGCGAACGGCGACCTCTCGAAGAAGATCACGGTCGACGTCCGCGGCGAGGTGCTGCAGCTCAAGGACACGATCAACACGATGGTCGACCAGCTGCGCGCGTTCTCCGCCGAGGTCACGCGCGTCGCGCGCGAGGTCGGCACCGAGGGCCGCCTCGGCGGCCAGGCGAACGTCGAGGGCGTCAGCGGCGTCTGGAAGGACCTGACCGACAACGTCAACACGCTCGCCGGCAACCTGACGACGCAGGTGCGGAACATCGCCCAGGTCACGACCGCCGTCGCGAACGGCGATCTGACGAAGAAGATCACGGTCGACGTCCAGGGCGAGATCGCCGAGCTGAAGGACACGATCAACACGATGGTCGACCAGCTCTCCGCGTTCGCCGCCGAGGTCACGCGCGTCGCCCGCGAGGTCGGCACCGACGGCAAGCTCGGCGGCCAGGCGCAGGTCGAGGGCGTCAGCGGCACCTGGCGCGGCCTGACCGAGTCGGTGAACGGCATGGCGCTCTCGCTGACGGAGCAGGTGCGGAACATCGCCGACGTCACGACGGCGGTCGCGAACGGCGACCTCTCGAAGAAGGTCACGGTCGACGTGAAGGGCGAGGTCCTCGAGCTCAAGAAGACGATCAACACGATGGTCGACCAGCTCTCGGCCTTCGCCGCCGAGGTCACGCGCGTCGCGCGCGAGGTCGGCACCGAGGGCCGCCTCGGCGGCGAGGCCGAGGTCGAGGACGTGAGCGGCACCTGGCGCGACCTCACCGAGTCGGTGAACGGCATGGCGTCGAACCTCACCTCGCAGGTGCGGAACATCGCCGAGGTGGCGACCGCCGTCGCGAAGGGCGATCTGACCCAGAAGATCACCGTCGACGCACGCGGCGAGATCCTCGAGCTGAAGAACACGCTCAACACGATGGTCGACCAGCTCTCGACGTTCGCCGACGAGGTCACGCGCGTCGCGCGCGAGGTCGGCACCGAGGGCCGCCTCGGCGGGCAGGCCGAGGTCGAGGGCGTCAGCGGCACGTGGCGCGGCCTCACCGAGAACGTGAACCACATGGCGAACAACCTGACGAGCCAGGTGCGGAACATCGCCCAGGTGGCGACGGCGGTCGCGAACGGCGACCTGTCGCAGAAGATCACCGTCGACGCGCGCGGCGAGATCCTCGAGCTGAAGACGACGCTCAACACGATGGTCGACCAGCTCTCCTCGTTCGCCGACGAGGTGACGCGCGTCGCGCGCGAGGTCGGCTCGGAGGGCCGGCTCGGCGGCCAGGCGCAGGTCGAGGGCGTGAGCGGCACCTGGCGCGGCCTGACGGAGTCGGTGAACTTCATGGCGACCTCGCTCACCGAGCAGGTGCGGAACATCGCCGAGGTCACGACGGCCGTCGCGAACGGCGACCTCTCGAAGAAGGTGACGGTCGACGTCCGCGGCGAGATCGCGGAGCTGAAGAACACGATCAACACGATGGTCGACCAGCTCTCCTCCTTCGCCGACGAGGTCACCCGCGTCGCGCGCGAGGTCGGCACCGAGGGCCGCCTCGGCGGACAGGCCGAGGTGAAGGGCGTGTCGGGCGTCTGGAAGGACCTGACGGAGAACGTGAACACGCTCGCCGACAACCTCACCGACCAGGTGCGCAACATCGCCGACGTGACGACGGCGGTCGCCGGCGGCGACCTGACGCGGAAGATCACCGTCGACGCGCGCGGCGAGGTGCTGCAGCTGAAGAACACGATCAACACGATGGTCGACCAGCTCTCGGCCTTCGCCGACGAGGTGACGCGCGTCGCGCGCGAGGTCGGCACCGAGGGCGTGCTCGGCGGCCAGGCCGAGGTCGAAGGCGTGAGCGGCACGTGGCGCGACCTGACCGAGTCGGTGAACGGCATGGCGTCGAACCTCACCGGCCAGGTGCGGAACATCGCCGAGGTCACGACCGCGGTCGCGAACGGCGACCTCTCGAAGAAGATCACGGTCGACGTCCGCGGCGAGGTCGCGGAGCTGAAGGAGACGGTCAACACGATGGTCGACCAGCTCCGCGCCTTCTCCGCCGAGGTGACGCGCGTCGCGCGCGAGGTCGGCACCGAGGGACGGCTCGGCGGACAGGCGTCGGTCGAGGGCGTGAGCGGCGTCTGGAAGGACCTGACCGACAACGTGAACTTCATGGCCACCTCGCTCACCGAGCAGGTGCGGAACATCGCGCAGGTCACGACCGCCGTCGCGACGGGCGACCTCTCGAAGAAGGTGACGGTGAACGTCAGGGGCGAGGTCCTCGAGCTGAAGAACACGATCAACACGATGGTCGACCAGCTCTCCTCCTTCGCCGACGAGGTCACCCGCGTCGCCCGCGAGGTCGGCACCGAGGGCAAGCTCGGCGGCCAGGCGAACGTGAAGGGCGTCAGCGGGACGTGGAAGGACCTGACCGACTCCGTGAACGGGCTCGCGTCGAACCTCACGGACCAGGTGCGGAACATCGCCGAGGTCACGACCGCGGTCGCGAGCGGCGACCTCTCCCAGAAGATCACGGTCGACGCGCGCGGCGAGATCCTTCAGCTCAAGAACACCGTCAACATCATGGTCGACCAGCTGTCGTCGTTTGCGGCGGAGCTGACACGCGTCGCGCGCGAGGTCGGCACCGAGGGCATCCTCGGCGGCCAGGCGCAGGTGAAGGGCGTCAGCGGCGTGTGGAAGGAGCTGACCGACAACTTCAACCAGCTCGCCACCTCGCTCACGACGCAGGTGCGCGCCATCGCCGACGTGTCGACCGCGGTGACCGAGGGCGACCTGACGCGGCAGGTCACGGTCGACGCGAAGGGCGAGGTCGACGCACTGAAGGAGAACGTCAACCAGATGATCGCGAACCTGCGCGAGACGACCGAGCGGAACGCCGAGCAGGACTGGCTGAACTCGAACCTCGCGCGCTTCAGCGGCATGATGCAGGGCCAGCGCGACCTGCAGACCGTCTCGCGCCTGATCATGTCGGAGCTGACGCCGCTCGTGGGCGCCGGCTACGGCGCGTTCTTCCTCGCGTACGGCGACGAGGACGGAGCGGCGGGCGACGACAAGGAGCCCGTGCTCCAGCTCATCGCGAGCTACGGCTACAAGACGCGGAAGAAGGTCTCGAACCGGTACAAGCTCGGCGAGTCGCTCGTCGGGCAGGCCGCGCTCGAGCGGCAGTCGATTCTCATCACGGAGCCGCCCGCGGACTACGTCAAGGTCGCCTCGGGGCTCGGCGAGGGCGCGCCGAAGAACATCATCGTCATGCCGGTGCTCTTCGAGGACCAGGTGATGGCGGTCGTCGAGCTCGCGGCGTTCCACCCGTTCAGCGAGGTGCAGCGCGGCTTCCTCGACCAGCTCGGCGAGACGATCGGCATCGTCATCAACACGATCCAGGCGACGATGCGGACCGAGGAGCTGCTGCGCCAGTCGCAGACGCTGACCCTCGAGCTGCAGGAGCGCTCGGAGGAGCTCGTCTCGCAGCAGGAGGAGCTGAAGCGCGCAAACGTCGAGCTCGAGCAGCAGGCGCAGACGCTCAAGGCGTCCGAAGAGCTCCTGCAGACCCAGCAGGAGGAGCTCCAGCAGACGAACGAGGAGCTCGAGGAGAAGGCGCAGCAGCTCGAGGAGCAGAACCACCGCATCGAGATCAAGAACCGCGAGATCGAGCTCGCGCGCACGGCGCTGCAGGAGCGCGCCGAGCAGCTCGCGCTCTCGTCACGCTACAAGAGCGAGTTTCTCGCGAACATGAGCCACGAGCTGCGCACGCCGCTCAACTCGTTGCTCATCCTCGCGAAGCTCCTCTCCGAGAACTCCGACGGGAACCTGACCGAGAAGCAGATCGAGTTCGCGTCGACGATCCACCAGGCCGGGGCCGACCTCCTCGACCTGATCAACGACATTCTCGACCTCTCGAAGGTCGAGGCCGGGAAGATGGACGTGCAGGCGTCGGAGGTGAAGCTCGCGAACGTGCGCGACTACGTCGAGCGGACGTTCAAGCCGCTCGCCGAGGACAAGGGCCTCGAGCTGACCGTCGAGGTCAGCGGCGCGAACGTCCCACCGGCGATCGTCACCGACGAGCAGCGCCTCCACCAGATCCTCAAGAACCTGCTCTCGAACGCCGTGAAGTTCACCGAGGACGGCGGCGTGACGATGCGCATCGAGGTCGCACCGGACGAGACGCACTTCGCATTGCCGACGCTCGTCGCCTCGGAGACGGTGATCGCGTTCTCGGTGGTCGACAGCGGCATCGGCATCCCGGAGGACAAGCTCCGGCTCATCTTCGAGGCGTTCCAGCAGGCCGACGGGACGACGTCGCGCAAGTACGGCGGCACCGGCCTCGGCCTCTCGATCAGCCGGGAGATCGCGCGCCTGCTCGGCGGCGAGATCCGCGTCACATCCGAGCCCGGGAAGGGCAGCGCCTTCACGCTCTACCTGCCTGCGACCTTCGTCCCGCTCGACCTCGGGGCAGGCGAGATGTCGGCGCTCGAGGCGCGGCTCGACGAGCTCGTCCGCGAAGGCGAAGTGCTGGTGGCCGAAGGGAACGCGCTCCTCGAGCCTCCGCGCGTTCCCCGCGCTCGACCTCGATCCGTCGCTCCTGCTTCCGAGCGAGGTCGACGACGACCGCGACGACGTGCAGCAGGGCGACCGGATCGTCCTGATCGTGGAGGACGACGCGACGTTCGCGAGGACGGTGCTCGAGGTGGCGCGCGACCGCGGCTTCAAGGGCCTCGTCGCGCTCCGGGGCGACTCCGGGCTCGCGCTCGCGCACGAGTTCAAGCCCGACGCGATCGTCCTCGACATGAACCTGCCCGTGATGGACGGCTGGACGGTGCTCGACCACCTCAAGCACCACCCCGCGACGCGGCACATCCCGGTGCACATCGTGTCGGGCTCGGCCGAGGGCGAGCACGAACGCCCTCCGCGCCGGTGCGTTCGCCTTCGTCGAGAAGCCGATCGAGAAGGAGACGCTCGACTCGATGCTCGAGGAGATCTCGTCGTTCATCGACCGGAGCGTCCGCAGCCTGCTCATCGTCGAGGACGACGACGACCAGCGGAACGCCCTCGTCGAGCTCGTCGGCGGCGGCGACGACGTCGAGGTGACCGCCGTCGGCTCGAGCGACGAGGCACTCGAGGCGCTCGCGGAGCGGCAGTTCGACTGCATGGTGCTCGACCTCAGGCTGCCCGAGACGTCGGGCTTCAAGCTGCTCGAGCGACTGAAGAAGGACGAGCGCCACTCGCGGCTGCCCGTCATCGTCTACACGGGCCAGGATCTGACGCGCCGCGAGGAGACGCGCCTCAAGAAATACGCCGAGACGATCATCGTCAAGGACGCACGCTCGCCGGAGCGCCTGCTCGACGAGACCTCGCTCTTCCTGCACCGCGTCGAGGCGAGGCTGCCGCAGGCGAAGCGCCGGATGCTCGAGCAGCTGCACATCGACCGACGCGGTGTTCGAGGGCAAGAAGGTGCTCATCGTCGACGACGACGTGCGCAACATCTTCGCGCTCACGTGCGTGCTCGAGGCGAACGGGATGGACGTCGATCTTCGCCGAGAACGGAAGGACGGGATCGAGCTGCTCCGCGCGAACGCCGGACGTCGATCTCGTCCTGATGGACATCATGATGCCGGAGATGGACGGCTACGAGACGATGCGGAAGCCGTGCGGCAGCTCCCGGAGTTCAAGGAGCTGCCGATCATCTCGCTCACGGCGAAGGCGATGAAGGGCGACCGCGAGAAGTCGATCGCGTCGGGCGCGTCGGACTACATCACGAAGCCCGTCGACACGGATCAGCTGCTGTCGCTGATGCGCGTGTGGCTGTATCGCTGAGCTTCGACGAGGATCCGGAGGCCCCTGGGGCGCCCGAGGATCCCGAGCTCGAGCGGCTCGAGATCGAGCTGCTGCTCGAGGCGGTCTACCGGCGCTACGGCTTCGACTTCCGGCGTACGCGTAGGCCTCGCTGAAGCGGCGCCTGTACCGCCGGCTCGAAGCCGAGGGGCTCGAGACGCTCTCGCAGCTGCAGGACAAGCTGCTGCACGAGCCCCAGTGCATGGAGCGCCTGCTGCTCGACCTCTCGATCAACGTCACGTCGATGTTCCGCGACCCGGCGTTCTACGTGGCGTTCCGCGAGAAGGTCGTGCCCCTGCTGCGCACGTATCCGTTCATCCGCATCTGGCACGCCGGCTGCTCGACGGGCGAAGAGGTCTACTCCCTGGCGATCCTGCTCGAGGAGGAGGGCCTCCTACGACCGTGCGCGCATCTACGCGACCGACATCAACGAGACGGTGCTCGCGACGGCGCGCGAGGGCATCTTTCCGCTGGAGAAGATGCAGCAGTACACGCAGAACTACCTTCGCGGCGGCGGCAAGCGCGACTTCTCCGCAGTACTACGTCGGCGCGTACGACGGCGCGTCCGCTTCTCGCGCGTCGCTCACGCGAAACGTGGTGTTCGCCCAGCACAACCTCGCGATGGATCGAGGCGTTCAACGAGTTCAACGTGATCGTCTGCCGCAACGTGATGATCTACTTCGACAAGCTCTGCAGGATCGCGTGCACGAGCTCTGTTCTACGAGAGCCTCGATCACGTTCGGCATCCTCGCGCTCGGGCACAAGGAGTCGCTTCGCGTTCTCGCGGTTCGCAGACCGCTACGACGAGCTCGATCGCGGGAGAGCGGATCTACCGGAAGATCGCGTGAGGTGTACGACGTGATCGTGATCGGAACGTCGTGGGGCGGGCTCGACGCCTCGAGCCGGCTGCTCGACGGCCTGCACGACGCGGTGCCAGCCAGCCGATCGTCGTCGTCCAGCACCGCTCGCGAGCGCCGACGAGCGCGTGCTCGAGGACCTCCTGCAGCACCACACCCGCCGCATCGTCAGCGACCCCGACGACAAGACGCCGCTCGAGCGCGACCACGTCTACGTCGGCGCCGGCCGACTATCACCTGCTCGTCGAGACACGGCCATCTCGCCCTGTCGACCGACGCGCCCGTGCAGTTCGCCCGACCGTCGATCGACGTGCTGTTCGACTCGGCCGCCGACGCCTACGGCGAGCGCGCCGTCGGCATCGTCCTCACCGGTGCGAACGCGGACGGAGCCGCGGGGCTCGCGCGGATCAAGGCGCGCGGCGGCGTCGCGATCGTGCAGGAGCCGGCGACCTCGGAGCGCCGCACGATGCCGGACGCGGCGATCGCCGCGACCGTCGCCGACGCCGTGCTGCCGCTCGACGAGATCCCGGCCTTCCTCGACGGGCTCTGCGGAGAGCCGGCGTGAGCGACGCGAGCACCCCGCGGGCGAACCTCCTGCTCGTCGACGACCGCGAGGAACCTCCTCGCCCTCGAGGCGATCCTCGAGCCGCTCGGCCAGCGCCTCGTGTCGGTGGCCTCGGGGACGGCGGCGCTCAGGGAGCTGCTGCTCGACGACTTCGCGTGCATCCTGCTCGACGTGCAGATGCCCGAGCTCGACGGGTTCGAGCTCGCCGAGCTGATCAAGGGCCGCGAGCGCTCGCAGCACATCCCGATCATCTTCCTCACCGCGCTCTCGAAGGAGGAGAGGCACGTCTACCGCGGCTACTCGGCCGGAGCAGTCGACTACATCTTCAAGCCGATCGACCCGGACATCCTGCGCTCGAAGGTCTCGGTGTTCATCGAGCTCTGGGACAAGAACCAGCAGCTGCGGCTGCAGGCGGAGCAGCTGCACGAGCAGGAGCTCGCGGCGCTCGAGCGTGCGGGCGAGGAGCGCTACCGGCAGCTCGCGGATGCGATGCCGCAGATCGTCTGGACATCCGACGACACCGGTGCGGCGACGTACTTCAACCGCCGCTGGTTCGACTACACCGGCATGACGCCCGAAGACGCGGCCGGAACGTGTGGCATCGCGTCGTCCACCCGGACGACCTGCCGGCCGCGGTCGGCCGCCGCGAGCAGACGCTCGCGAGCGGCGACACGTTCGAGGTCGAGTACCGGTTTCGAAGCGCCGACGGCCAGTACCGCTGGCACCTCGGCCGGGCCGTCCCGATCCGGGACGAGACGGACAGGATCGGGTTCTGGGTCGGCACCGCGACCGACATCCACGACCGCAAGCTGATCGAGGACCAGCGCGGCTTCATCGTCGCGGCGAGCGACGTCCTCTCGCGCTCGCTCGACTACCGCGAGACCCTCGTCCAGGTCGCGGAGCTCGCCGCGGGCGAGGTCGCCGACTGGTGCGCGGTGCACGTCGTCGAGCCCGACGGGACGCTCGCGCAGGTCGCGGTCGCGCATGCCGATCCGGCGAAGCTGACCCTCGCGCGGGAGCTGCAGGAGCGCTACCCGCCCGACCCGGGCGCACAGACCGGCGTGCCGGCGGTGATCCGCACCGGCGAGCCCGAACTCGTCCCCGAGATCACGGCGGAGATGCTGGCGGCGGCGGCGAGCGACGCCTTGCACGCGGAGATGATCGAGCAGCTCGGGCTCGCGTCGTACATGTGCGTGCCGCTGCGGGGGCGCGAACGCGTGCTCGGCGCGATCACGCTGATCTCGTCGGACTCGGGGCGCCGCTTCGGCGGCGGCGAGCTGATCTTCGCCGAGGAGCTCGCGCGGCGCGCCGCGAGCGCCATCCAGAACACGCGCCTGTACCGCGAGGCCGAGGCCCGCGCGCAGGCCGCGCGGGCCCTCGCCGCGATCGGCGACGGCGTCGTCCTCGTCGACGGCACCGGCCGGGTTCGCCTCTGGAACACGGCCGCCGAGCGGATCACGGGCTTCGCGGCCGGCGAGATCCTCGGCCGGAGCCTCGCCGAGGCGATGCCCGGGTGGGCGGCGGTCGACCCGCGCCTGCCGATCGCGCAGCCAGGCGAGGCCTGGGACGCGGAGAGCGTGCCGCTCGACCTCGGCGACCGCGAGCTCTGGCTTTCGGTCTCGGCCGTCGGCTACGAGGACGGCACGGTCTACGTTTCCGGGGACCTGACCGAGGAGCGGGCGCTCGAGTCGATGCGGCGGAAGGACTTCGTCGCGACCGTCTCGCACGAGCTGCGAACGCCGCTGGCGGCGATCTACGGCGCCGCACTGACGCTCCGCCGCGACGACGTCGAGCTCGAGGCCGAGCTGAAGGAGAAGCTCCTCGAGGTGATCGCGGAGGAGTCGAATCGCCTCTCCGAGATCGTCAGCGACCTGCTGCTCGCGAGCCA
>CAWHPX010000007.1:0-32971 GCA_963831405.1 uncultured Actinomycetes bacterium | reverse complement strand
GGCGCCACGCTCGGCACGACCAAGGTCGCGATCCTCGACGCCTACGGCAACCAGACCGCCGCGACCACGAACGTAGCCCTCGCCGTCAAGAGCGGCACCGGCGACCCCGGCCGCCACCCTCACCCGGGCCACCCCACCGTCGCGGCAACCGCCGGCGTCGCCACCTTCACCGGCCTCTCGATCGACAAGGCCGCCGCCGGCTACGCGCTCACCGCCACCGACGGCGCGCTCACCACCGCCGACAGCAACGCCTTCACGATCAGCCCGCCGCCGCAGACCACCTCGCCTTCACCCAACAGCCCGGCTCGGCCGCGGCCGCGGCTCGCTCGGCACGATCACGGTCGCGATCCGCGACCAGTACAGGCAACGAGACCACCGACACCTCGAACGTCACGCTCGCAATCAAGTCCGGCACCGGCGACCCCGCCGGAACCCTTTCCGGCACCACCACCCTCGCCGCCGTCAACGGCCTCGCCACCTTCAGCGGCCTCGCGATCGACAAGGCCGCCGCCGGTTACGAGCTCACCGCCACCGACGGCGCCCTCACCACCGCCGACAGCAACGCCTTCGACATCGTCGGCGCGCCCACCCTGGCCTGGTCGGCGCCGTCCGGCGACGTCGCCGTCTCGGGCACGACGCTCTACTACCGGCCCGCATCGGGCGCGTCCGGCTCGGCGACGCTCACCGCCGGCCCGGCCGGGAAGACGAGCTATGCCTTCCCCGACCTCGGCGCGGGCTGGACGCCCGCCGGCGGGCAAGCGAGCGCGGCCGCGAGCGTCGTCTACGCCTACAACGGCGCCGCGAGCGAACCCGGCACGGTTCAGGTCACCTACGTCGACGGCGGCACGACGTCGCCGCCCGCAGACGCCTCGGTCGTCGGCGACGGCACGGCGCCGAGCTCGACGCTCAGCGGTCCCGCAGACGGCAGCGTCGTCGAGGGTGCCACGCTGCCGCTCACTGCAACCGCCTCCGATGCAGGCGCGGGCCTCCGTGACGTCTCGTTCTTCCGGTGCGACGCAACCGCGCATGCGGGCTGCGACCCTTCGGATACCGGCGCGTTCGGAACGCTCGTCGGGACGGACAGCGACACCGCAGACTCGAGCTTCGGCGCGACCCTCGACACGACGCCGCTCGTCGACGGACACACGTACCGCATCGTCGCCCAGGCGCGCGACCGCGTCGGCAACACCTCCACCTCGTCCCGCCCGGTCGATCACGGTGGACAACTCGGCGCCGAGCGTCGCGGTACTGCAGCCGAGCGTCGTCGGCGGCGGGCAGTTCCAGTACTACGACGCCCTCGCGCACGTCCTCTGGCTCAACCCGGCCCAGGCGCCCTCGTTCGCGCTCGTCGCCCAGGCCTCGGACGGCGAGTCCGGCATCGCGAAGGTCCGGTTCCCGGCGCTCTTCGGCACGGCGCTGAACGATCAGGCGACGGGAGTCGCCGGTGTCTACACCTCGGCGAGCTACACGGCCGACGGCACGAGCCCCGGAGCGCAGACGATCACGGCCTTCAACGGCGTCACGACACCTGCCGCCGGGACGGCGGGCGCCGCGCTCACGATCCAGACGGACGGATCGTCTCCCGCCGCGTTCTCCCTCGGCAATCCCGACGACGGCGCCGGCGTGCGGAGCGGGGTCACACTCTCGGCGGCGCCGAGCGACACGGGATCGGGCGTCGGCACGGTCGACTTCGTCTACTGCGATCGCACGGCGGCCCCGCTCTGCACGCCCTCGACGCCGATCGGGGCCACCCAGACCGTCCCCGTCCTCGGCGTGTACTCCGTGACCTGGTCGAACACCGGCCTCACGGACGGGCACAGCTACGCCGTCGCTGCCGTCGCCACCGACATGGTCGGAAACGCAACGGCGTCCGCGGTGACCACGGTCGTGGTCGACAACAGCGCGCCGACAATCGCCGTGACGGCACCGGTCGCGGTCACGGGTGCGCAGTACCAGGCGTACGACGCAGGCGCGAAGACACTGTGGCTGAACGCCACCCAGTCCGGCTCGTTCCGGCTCACCGCCAATGCGGCGGATCCGGATTCGGGCATCGCCGCCGTCGACTTCCCGGCGATCGCGGGCCTGGGCTCGGCAAGCAGCGACTCGTCGGCGCCGTACCAATCGGCGCAGTACGCCTTCTCCTCCCCCACGTCCGCCGGCTCGCAGACGATCACCGCGACGAACGGCGTCACGGATCCGTCCGCGTCCACCGCCACGGACGCGTTGACGATCGACGCCGACGGCACGCCTCCGAACGACACGGTCGCATTCCCGCTCGACGGGCTCCTACGACGGCTCCAGCTGGTCGGGTCACTGCGCGACGGACGGCATCTGCGGGAACGTCAGCGATGCCGCCTCGGGCGTCGCCTCGGTCACGGTCTCGATCGAGGACCGCACGACCGGCCGCTACTACGACGGCGCGGCGTTCACGCAGGCGAGCCCGACGTACCTCGCCGCGTCGCTCGCGGGCACCGACTGGGCGTACGCCCTCGACCAGGGCGCGCTGACCGCACCGCATGCCTACGAGTTCGAGGTCAAGGCGACGGACGCGGTCGGAAACACGGTCACGACCGCACCGAGCCGCTTCACGTTCGGCACGGACGTCGGCGCACCGGCAACGACGCTCACGCTCACGAGCGCGACGCACGCCGCGCTGACGCAGACGGCTGCGCACGCGTACAACGTCTACTACGGCACGGCCCTCGGCGGCGGCGGCTTCGACATCGCCGCCTCGGCGACCGACCCGAGCGGCGTCGACACCATCTCGTTCCCCAACCTCTCCGCAACGACCGGCTTCGGCGGCTCGGGCGGGACGTCGACCAACTCGGCGAACGCCGATCCGTACGCCGCCTCGTCCAGCTACACCTTCGGCGCCGGGGCCACGACCCCGCCGTCGCCGGAGACCGTCACGTCGACCGATGTGCGCGGGAACTCGGGCGACGAGGTGCTGACGTTCTTCGTCGACAACTCGAGCCCGACCGGCGGCTCACTCGGCGTCACGCCCGCCGACGCGAACGGCTACGCGACGACGACGAGCCTCACCGTCTCGCACAACCCGTACGGCGCAGACCTCGGCTCGGGCGTCGCGTCCTCGACCCTCACGGTCGCCTCGGCGGCGCTCTCGAGCGGGAGCTGCGGTGGTTTCGGCTCCGAGGCGCCCGTCGCCGACGGCGCGTTCTCGGCCACCGACGGCACCTGCTACCGGTTCACGCTCACGGGGACCGACAAGGTCGGAAACACCGCAGCGGTCACCCAGACCGTGAAGGTCGACACCACGGCGCCGTCTCAGCCGAGCGTCGCCTTCACCGGTCTCTCGAGCGGCAACACCTACGTCGATCCCCTGACGCCTGACACGCTCTTCTACCGCCCGTCGGCAGGCGGCACCTTCACCGTGAACGCGAACGGCTCGACCGACGACGAGTCCGGAATCGCGAGCTACACCTTCGACGCCTCGACGCAGCCCGGGAACCAGCTGCCGACGACCTTCGGCCCGGGCGGAATCGGCAGCGGCTCGCACACGGTGCACTCGACGAACGATGCCGGCCTCGACTCGACCGACGCCCCCTACACGATCACGGCCGACTCCACGGCGCCGAGCGGCGGCGGCCTGACCGTCAACGGCACCGCCGGAGCGGCGGCGCCCACCTCGAGCTACTTCACGAGCGGCCCGTCGGTCGCCGTCTCGACGACCCCTTACGGCGACGGCGGCTCGGGCATGGCGAGCGAGACGCTCACGGTGGAGCAGGGCACGCTCGCCAACGACACGTGCAGCAGCTACGGCACGCCCGCCACGATCGCCGGGCCGACCTACAGCGTCGCGACCGGCAACTGCTACCGGTTCACGCTCACGGCGACCGACCGCGTGGGCAACGCAACCGCGGTGACGACGATCGTGAAGGTCGACACGACCGCGCCCGTGCAGCCGGGCGTCTCGTTCAGCGGCCTCTCGAGCGGCAATACGTTCGTGAGCGGCACGACGCTCTATTACCGCCCGTCGGCGGGAGGCACGTTCACCGTGAACGCAACCGGCGCGAGCGACCCGGAGACCGGCATCAAGGCCGGGAACGCCGGCTACTCGTTCACCGTGCTGGGCGGCTTCGCAGCAGCGATCCAGACCGGTAGCCGGGTCGACGTCACCTTCGACGCCTCGTCGAGCGGCGGCGGCGCCGAGTCGGTCAGCGCGATCGACAACGCAAGCGTCGCGTCCGCGGCATCCGGGTTCACGCTGACGCCCGACACGGACGCTCCCACGGGCGGTGCGCTCGCGATCAACCCTTACTCGAGCTCGACGAGCGTGAGCATCGCACGGACCGACTTCAGCGACCCGACCTCGGGCATCGCCTCGAACGTCCTCACGCGCTCCGACCCGCAGCCGGCGACCGGGAGCTGCCCGCTCGGCGGCTACACCGGTTCGACAATCGTGGCCGGCTCTACCGACACCGGCCTCAGCGACGGCGAGTGCTACCGGTACACCCTCACCGGCACCGACCACGTCGGCAACACGGCGACGACGAGCACGATCGTCCTCGTCGACACGACGGGCCCGTCGGGCGGCTCGATCTCCTACGTCGACGGCCTCGCGAGCCTCGGCTCCGTGAGCGTCGCGTGGGCGGCGGGCGCCGATGCGCAGTCGGGCATCGCGTCCTTCCAGGTCGAGCGTGCCGCCGCGTCGCTCTCCGGATCGAGCTGCGGCAGCCTCGGCTCGTTCGCGCCGCTGAGCCCGCCCGCCGCCGCGAGCCCGACCGACGACCCGGTCGCGCCTGGCAACTGCTACGCGTACCGAATCGTCGTCACGAACAACGCGGGGGTGAGCTCAACGTTCACGTCGCCCGCCGTCGCAAAGATCACGAACGGCTCGCCGATCACGGTCTCGTCCGGCAACCCTGCGGGCGTGTACCTGAGCGGGACGACGCTCTGGATGGGGCACGCGGCGGACAACGCCCCGTTCAAGCTGGAGCTGACCGGCCTCGGCCAGAACGGCGTCGACACAGCGACCTGGGACGGGAAGTCCGGCTCGCTCTCGAGCTCGCCGTCGACGGGTACCGTCGCGAACAGCTCACCGTTCCACTCCGGGACGTACGAGTGGGACGGCACTGCGCCGCTGAACGACACGATCCACGTCATCCGCGATCCGGGCTCCACCGACGACCACGTCGACGTCGTCTCGGACACGAGCGCCCCGACCGGCTCGATCGCGTATCCGAACGCGACGCTGACGTCGCATTCGGTCGCGGTCTCGACGAGCGGCGCCGACGCCGGCTCGGGTGTCGCGAGCGTGGCGGTCGAGCGCTCCGAGAGCGCGCTCGTCGGCGCGACGTGCGACCCGACCTGGTCGGCCTTCGCGCCGGTCACGCTCTCCGGCGGCAACGACACGAGCGTCGGCGACAACACCTGCTACCGGTACCAGGTGGTCGTGACCGACCACGTCGGCAACTCCTCGACGTTCGGCGCCGCGAGCGTCGTCCAGATCGCCGACAGCACCCCGCCGACGTTCCTCGCCGCTGCAACGAATGTCACGGGCAACCAGCTGACCGTGACGATGAGCGAGCCGCTCGACGCTTCGGCCTCCACGCCGGCGAGCGCCTTCACGGTCGCCTACGACGGCGTCGTCCAGCCCGCCCCGACCGGGATCTCGGTCTCGGGCGCGACGGTGACCCTGAACCTCGCGTCACCGCCGAACAACTCGCAGGTCGTCACGGTCCGGTACTCGCAGCCGTCCTCGAGCGGCGATCGAATGCGCGACAACGCGACGCCGACGAAGAACGAGACGGCCGACTTCGGGCCTGCTGCAGTCGTCAACAACACGCCCGACACCGTCGCACCGAGCGTGGTCTCGACCTCGGTCGACGCGGGGACGGTGACGATCGTGTTCTCTGAGGATCTGGCCGGCGCGGCGCCGGATCCCTCGGCTTTCGGCGTCGCGACAGGCGGGACGACGCGCGCGATCACGAATGTCGCGATGAGCGGGAAGGTCGTGACGCTCACGATCGCGCCGGCCGTGACGAGCGGCGAGAGCGTCGACGTCTCGTACGCCCTTCCGGCCCTCAACGCGCTCCATGACACCGCAGCCAACACGGTGGCGCCGTTCACCCGTACTGCGGCGAACCAGACTCCCATCGTCGCGCCGCCGGCCGGCGGCGGCGTCGCGGCGCCGGGCCTTGCCTTCGTCTCGGCCTCGCCCGACGACGGCTCGACCGTCGGCGCCGCCTCGACCATCACCCTCGCCGCGAACCAGGCGGCGCTCTGGTCGCACGTCACGCTGACCCGGCCCGATGGGTCCGTGACCGGCCTCCCTGACAGCTCGGGCCAGCGCGCCACGTGGGCCCTCGCCGACGCAAGCCCGGGCCTGTACGTCGTCCGCGCCACGCTGAGCTCGGGCGCAAGCTCCGTGGACGTCCTGACGCACTTCACGATCTGGACGCCTCCGGCCCTCGGAGCCGGCGCGTCGGTGCCTCCCGTCGAGAAGAACGCAGTCCCGTTCGCCGCGGGAGAGCTGAAGAGCTCCGACGGCCGCACGACGCTCGTCTGGCCGGCCGGCGTCTTCAGCGACCTCGTCGTCGTCGAGATCGACCCGGTCGACCGGAGCGAGGTCTCGAATCTCCCCGCCGGCGCGACCGTCGTCAACGTCAATGCCTTCATTCGCCGCACGCACGCACCCGTCCGCGACCTCGGCGGCGTCGTCGACATCCGCTTCACCGACGCGGGGCCGGGCGCCCATGCGCTGACCGCGCAGGACGGCAAGACATGGCGCGACATCCCGCAGCTGCAGACGCTCAATCTCCCGGACGGCCAGGCCGACGGCTGGTTCCGCGATTCCGACCAGACCGTGCACGTGCTGACGCGGCACCTCACCTACTTCGCGCTCGTCGGCCAGCAGGTGTCGACCACCCTTGCGATGCGAATCGTGACCGTACGGCGGCTGTGGCTCGCGCACCGGTCGTTCATCGGTGTGCGCATGTCGCTGACCGGGCCCGCGCGCGTCACCGGCTCGTTCGTCGGTCCCGACGGCACGGTCGTGCCGGGGCAGACGATCAAGACGCCGACCCGGCACGCCGGCGTGACGATCCTCCGCGTGCCGCTCAGGGTGACGGCGCCCGGCCTCTACAAGCTGCAGCTGCACGCCGAGGGTCTCGGCCAGGCGATCGACCGCACCGCGAAGATCCGCTTCGTGGCGGCCAAGCCGGATTCGCCGGTCTGGCAGGAAGGCGCGATCCGCGTCGCCGTGATCCACGGCACGCGGGGCCTCGGCTCGCTGGGGCGGCGGCTCGGCAAGGGCTTCGTCGTCGAGCACGTCGCCGACGCCGCTCTCTACGGTGCGGTGGACACGAGCTACCGCACTGCGGCGGCTGTCGTGGTCGTCGACCTCGCGACCGTGCCCGCCTACACGCTCGCAGAGCTGCACGCGCTGCTGCCCGAGGTGCAGATCGTCGGGCTCGCCGCGCACCCACGGCGCACCGAAGCGGCTCGCATCCTCGGTGTCCGCGCGGTGCTGCCGCGCGACGCCTCGCCCGCGCTCGTCGCGAAGACCGTGAAGTCGCTCGTCCGCTAGGCGCCCGGGCGCCAGAGCGGCTCGTCACGCCCAGCGAGCGCGTTCGCCCGGCGGGCGAGGATGAAGAGCAGGTCCGAGACGCGATTCAGGAAGACGCGCGCGAGCGGGTTCACGTCCGCCTCGAGCGCCGCGAGCTCTGCGCGCCGGGCGACCGTGCGGGCGACATGGAGCCGCGCAGCCGCCTCCGTGCCGCCGGGGAGCACGAAGCTCTTGAGCTCGGGAAGCGCGGCGTTGTGCTCGTCGCAGAGCGACTCGAGGCCGTCGATCATCGTCTGCGTCGTGCGCAGCTTCCCGTCGGCCGCGTCGAACGGCACCGACAGGTCGGCGCCGACGTCGAAGAGCTGGTTCTGGACGCGCTCGAGCGGCGCGCGCAGCTCGCCGGGAAGGTCGCCCGCAAGAGCGACGCCGAGCTGCGAGTTCGAGCTCGTCGACGACGCCGTACGCCCGGATGCGGGGATCGAGCTTCGACGCCCGCGATCCGTCGCCGAGGCTCGTCTCGCCGGCATCGCCTCCGCGCGTGTAGATCTTCGTCAGGCGGACGGGCTCGTTCCGGTCGCGTGGCACGCTCGTAGAGTACGGGGATGATCCGACGCGCCGAGCCGAGAGACGCCGACGCGATCGCCGAGACGTTCATCGCCTCTCAGGCATCACTCGGCTTCCTGCCGGAGATTCACACCGAGGACGAGCACCGGCGCTTCATCACGGAGACCGTGCCCGCCGATCACGAGCTGTGGGTCGCGGAGGAGAACGGCCGGGTCGTCGGCTTCGCCGCGATCGCCGAGAGCCGGCTGGGGCATCTCTACGTGCACCCGGACGCCCACGACCGCGGCATCGGCACGCGGCTCCTCGAGAAGACGAAAGAGCTTCGGCCGGACGGGTTCACGCTGTGGACGTTCCCGCAGAACGAGCGCGCGTGCCGGTTCTACGAGCGCCACGGTTTGCGGGCGGTGGAGTTCACGGACGGCTCGCGTAACGAGGAGCGGCTGCCCGACGTGCGGTACGAGTGGCGCCCTACGCCATAGTCCGCTGGTGCAGGCCGAGGATCGAGCGCGCGATCACGAGGCGCTGGATCTCGCTCGTCCCTTCGTAGATCTCGGTGATCTTCGCGTCGCGGTAGTAGCGCTCGACCGGAAACTCCTTCGTGTACCCGTAGCCGCCGAGGATCTGAATCGCCTCGCCCGTCTGCCTGCGTGCGACCTCCGACGCGAAGAGCTTCGCCTTGGCGCCCGCCTCGGAGACCCGCGCCCCTCTGTCCTTCAGCGTCGCCGCGCGATAGACGAGCAACCGTGCCGCGTCGATCTCCGTCGCCATGTCCGCGAGCTTGAACTGGATCGCCTGGTGCTCGGCGATGCGCTTGCCGAACGTCTGGCGCTGCTTCGCGTACTCGCGCGCGACCTCGTACGCCGCCTGCGCGATGCCGAGCGCCTGCGCGGCGATGCCGATGCGGCCGCCGTCGAGCGTCTGCATCGCGACCCGGAACCCCTTGTTCTCCTCGTGCAGCATGCGGTCGCGGCCGACGACGGCCCCCTCGACGACGAGATCGTTCGTCGTGGACGAGTTGAGGCCGAGCTTCTCCTCGTCGCGCGTGATCCGCACGTGGTCGGCGTCGAGGATGAACGCGCTGACGCCGCGCGCGCCCGCCGTCTCGGAGTTCGTCCGTGCAAAGAGGAGCAGCGTGCCCGAGTAGCGCGCGTTCGTGATCCACTGCTTGGCGCCGGTGATCTTCCAGCCGTCTCCGTCGGGCTCCGCCCTCGTGCGGAGGGAGCCTGCGTCGGAGCCCGAGTCCGGCTCCGTCAGCGCGAAGGCGCCGAGATGCTCACCGCGTGCGAGCGGCGGGACGAAGCGCGCGCGCTGCTCGTCGGTGCCGAACGTGAGGATGGGCAGCGTGGCGGCGCTCGTGTGCACCGCGACCGTCACGCCGACGCCGGCATCGGCGCGCGAGAGCTCCTCCAGCACGAGGATGTAGCTGACGAAATCGGTGCCGGCGCCGCCGTACTCCTCGGGGATGCACGCGCCCATGAGCCCGAGCTCGGCGAGCTTCGTGAAGACCTCGCGCGGAAACGTGTGGCTTCGATCCCAGTCTGCGGCGTGAGGTTCGATCTCCTGACGGGCGAAATCCCGGGCGAGCGCTTGCACTTCCTTCTGCTCGGCGGTCGGCTCGAAGTCCACGCCGCCCACTATATTGGGGGCCTGTGAGACGGCTCGCGCTCGTGGGAGCCGTGCTCCTCGTGGCGGCGGCGGGCTCGGCGCAGGCGGCGGTATCGCCCGCAGGAGTGGTGCGCGCGTGGAGCCGGGCGCTGAACGCGAACGACAACGAACGCGCCGCGCGCCTCTTCGCACCGAACGCACGCGTGCTTCAGCCGGGCGTCGACGTCCGGCTCGTTTCGCACCGCGTCGCGGTCGCATTCAACGACGCGCTGCCGTGCGCAGGTCGCATCGTCGGCATCCGTGTGCGCGGCAACCGCGCGACGGCGACCTTCGTGCTCGGGACGAGACCGAAGCATCGCTGCACCGGCGTCGGCCAGAAGGCGGCCGCCGTCTTCGTCGTCGAAGCGGGCAAGATCGTCCGCTGGCAGGAAGTCCCGGTGCCGAGCGAGCCGACGGCCGACTGAGCCGACGGCGGGGGCCAGACCCGGGCCAGACCCCTTGACGGAACCGTCAGAGGAGAGTCAATTGCCCTGCGTGCGGCCGAATCGCGCGGAGGCGAAGCCGGCACGGAGCGGTGACGAAGGGCCCTTCAGGCGACGGCGAGCTCGCGCTGGGTCTCGTGAAGGCCGGTCTCGCGGTCGAGGAACGCGGCGACGACCTCCGGGTCGAACTGCTTGCCCGACTGGGCGACGATCTCCTCGCGGGCGACGTCCCACTTCAGCGCGCGCCGGTACGGGCGGTCGCTCGTCATCGCGTCGAGCGAGTCCGCGACCGCGAACACACGCGCGCCGAGCGGGACGTCCGTCCGCCGGAGGCCGTCCGGGTAGCCGCGTCCGTCCCAGCGCTCGTGGTGCGAGCGCACGACGCGGAGCCCTTCGCCGTGCAGGATCGCCACGCCGCCGAGCATCTGCTCGCCGACCACCGTATGCGTCTGCATGCGACGCCGCTCTCCGCGCGTCAACGGGCCGGGCTTCTGCAGGATCTGATCCGGGATCGCGATCTTGCCGATGTCGTGGAGCAGGAAGCCGTACTGCACGCCCGGGTCGCGGTCGAGTCGCCCGGGATCGATCGTGTCGAGAAGCTCGACCGCGTACCGCTGCACGCGCTGCGAGTGGGCGCCCGTGCGCGTGTCACGCGACTCGAGCGCGCTTGCAAGCGACGTGACCGTCGCGAGATACGACTCCTGCAGCAGCTCTCTCTGCCCGCGCTCGATCTCGAGCAGGTGCCGCAGGTCGCGCGCGTAGAGCACGAGCTCCTCGTCGGCAGGCTTTGCACGACGCGGCCGGCGCGGCACCGGCGTCTTCCCGGAGACCCGCTCCACCACCGCGAGCAGGTCGAGCGGGCTGAACGGCTTGCGGACGAGAGCCGACGCACCCGCACGCTGCGCGCGCCGCGCCTCGTCGGCGTCCGCGCCCGTAAGGAGCACGATCGGGATCTCCTTCGTACGTTCGTCCGACTTCAGCACGGTGCAGAGCTCGGCCCCGCCCATCCCCGGCATGCGCAGGTCGAGCACGATGACGTCCGGCCGCCGCCTGCGGATCCGCGCCTGCGCCTCGTCGCCGGACGCGGCTTCGTCCACGGTGACGTCCGCGCCCTCGAAGGTCGCGCGCAGGAGCTCGCGGAGGGCGGGCTCGTCGTCGACGAGCAGGATTCTCATGGGCTGGCGGCGTCCCCCTTCACGAGCTTGCGGTGCAATTGACATCGGCCGGAGGAGGGGATTCCTTGATCCCCGCGTGCCTTTTGACAAAACTCCCTCGAAAGGGTGGTTTCAGTACGTGTAGAAGCCGCGTCCGGTCTTGCGGCCGAGGCGCCCGGCCTGGACGTACTGGCGCAGAAGCGGGCAGGGCGCGTACTTCGGGTCGCCGAGCCCGTGGTGGAGCACCTCCATGATCGCGACGCACGTGTCGAGCCCGATCAGGTCGGCGAGCGCCAGAGGGCCGAGTGGATGCGCGAAGCCGAGCCGCGCGATCGTGTCGATCGCCTCCGCCTCCGCGACCCCCTCGAGAAGCGCGTACGCCGCCTCGTTGATGAACGGCATGAGGATCCGGTTCGAGACGAAGCCCGGCAGGTCGCGCGCCTCCGCGGGCGTCTTCCCGAGATCCTCGGCGAGAGCGGCGATCGCACGGGCGGTCTCGTCGGCGGTCTCGAGCCCGCGAATCACCTCCACGAGCTTCAGCACCGGCACCGGGTTGAAGAAGTGCATGCCGATCACCCGCTCCGGACGCGACGTCACCGCGGCGAGCGAGGTGATCGGGATCGACGACGTGTTCGACGCGAGAATCGCCTCCGGCGGGAGCGACGCGTCGGCGCGCCGGAAGATGCCCTCCTTCACCGCGAGATCCTCGACGACCGCCTCGATCATCAGGTCGGCGGCGACGAGGTCGTCGACCGGGTGGACGCGCTCGAGC
Organism: uncultured Actinomycetes bacterium; assembly: GCA_963831405.1. Taxonomy (GTDB): domain Bacteria; phylum Actinomycetota; class Thermoleophilia; order Gaiellales; family Gaiellaceae; genus Palsa-739. The sequence continues at coordinate 20,866 of CAWHPX010000007.1, read as the reverse complement.
ACCTCAGCCGGGTCGGGGCCGCCCTTCGCCGCGAGCCTCGCGAGGCTGCCGCGCATCGCCTCCAGCCCGCGCTCGACCGCGCCGGGAGCTGCGTCGTGCAGCGAGACCCGCCTGCCCGACACGGCCAGCACCTGGGCGATGCCGCCGCCCATCTGCCCGGCTCCGACGACGAGGACGTGCTCGAACTCCATCGCGCGGGAGGCTATCGTCGCAAGCGTGGCACACGTCGATGTCAACGGCGCGCACATCTGGGTCGAGGACGAGGGCCACGGGCCCGCGGTGCTCTTCGTCCACGGCGGGCTCGGCGACCACCGCCTCTGGGAGCCGCAGGCCCGCGCGCTCGCGCCGCGTTTCCGCTGCATCCGCTACGACATGCGTCTCTGGGGGCGCTCGACGTCGCCGGCGATGGAGTTCAGCCCGGTGGACGACGCCGTCGGCGTGCTCGACGCGCTCGAGATCGAACGGGCGGCGCTCGTCGGCCTCTCGCTCGGCGGCGGCCTCGCGCTCGACGTCGCCCTTGCGCACCCCGACCGCGTCTGGGCGCTCGTGCACGTCGCGGCCGGCGTTTCGGGCATGCCCGTCGACGCGTACAGCGACAGCCAGGAGGCCGCGTACGAGAAGGCCGAGGCCGCGGGCGATCTCGACACGATGATGGCGATCGACTTCGCGGTCTGGGCGCCCCTCGGCGCCGACGACGCCTACCGCGAGCTGTGGCGCCTGACACCGGACGCGCTCGGGGTGCCGGAAGGCATGCAGATGAAGACGCGCGAGCCCGCCGCCGACCGGCTCGAGGACGTCGCCGTGCCGACGCTCGTCATCGTCCCGACCGGCGATCCGCCGGCGCAGCGGGAGGTGTCGACGACGGTTGCGCGCCGCGTGCCCGGCGCGCAACTCGTCGAGATCGACTCGGATCACTACCTGACGCTGAGAGACGCCGACCGTGTCTCGGCGCTGCTCGGCGAGTTCCTCAGTGCTTCGTCACCCGCCATGTCTTCCGGTCGATGACGCGGTAGAGGCTGCCCGACCCCGTCTTCACCATCAGCTTCCTGCCCTCGACCGCGAGCCTGAAGCCGAAGAGCGGTCCCTGGTTGACGGACTTCCACTGGATGCCGACGCAATGCGCAATCCCGCGCACCGTGTCGAGCGCGTGCACGAACGGGTAGCCGCCCGGATTCGAGTAGAGCGTGTACACCCAGCGGCCGTCGGCGGTCGACGCGCGCGCCGTCGGGAAGCCCTGCATCACCCAGCCCTTCTGCGACTTGTCGGCGATCTTCCCCGCCATGAGCGTGTGCTCGCTCAGGTCGTATGCACGAACCACGTAGTGCGTGATGTCGTCGACGGAGGTGTGCTGGATGAGATAGAGCTTCGAGCTGTCGGGCGAGAGCGCATCGAAGGCGAACGTGCCTTTCAGCCTGATCGTGTCCCGAGCCGCGAGATCGTGCGCGGCCACGAGCTGAAAGGTCGTCACCGGCTTGTAGCCCGTGCTCTGCAGGACGAACGTCGAGCCGTCGCGGAAGAGCCCGCCGCCCGGACCGTTCTGGGTGAGCATCGGCACGCCGTACGACCCGGTGAGGGCCTGCGACATGACGGTCGAGCCGTCGGCCCGGCGGACCGCCTTGACGACCGTGTCGGCGCCGTTGCCGACTGCAATGAACCGGAGCGAGCCGTCCTTGCTCAGCACCCCTTCCCCGCCCTGCGACGCGAAGGGCGACGGGTAGGCGGCAAGTGCAACGGGAACGGCGGCAAGTGCCGCCAGGACGGCGAAAACGAGGCTGAGACGCCGTGACATCGATCCTCCTTCGACGCTGACGGGAGTATTACGCCTCCCGTGGCAAAAGCGTTCCCGGCGGCCGCCGCCGCCGGAGGAGCCAGACGAGGAGCGGCGCGGGCAGAAGAGCCAGCCAGCCCCAGGGGAAGCCTGCGGGCGCGGCCGGCGAGACCCGCCACGTGGCGTTGCCGACCTGAAGCCACCGCTTCCCGCTCCGCCAGTCGAGCGCGAGCCGGTCGCCGCGCACGCGGAGCACGACGTTCAGGAGCGCATTCTGGTCGACCCCGGTCCACGGGATGCCGATGCAGTGCGCGACACCCTTCACCGTGTCGAGAGCGTGGACGAACGGCGTTCCGCCCGGATTCGTGTACAGCGTGTAGACCCAGCGCCCGCCGGGCCCGACGGCCCGGGTGAGCGCGTCGCCCTCCATGACCCAGCTCTTCTGCGTCCGGTCCGCGATCCGGCCCGGCAGGAGCTCGTGCGCGCGGAGGTCGTACGCGCGCACGACGTACCGGGAGAGATTGGCGGCATCGATACGGTCGATCAGGTAGAGCCTCGTTCCGTCGGGTGAGAGTGCGTCGAACGAGAACGCTCCCTGCAGCGTGAAGCGGTCGACTGCGCGCATGGACCGCGTGTCGAGGACGAGGAAGCGCGTCGGCGCGCCGACCGACGTGCTCTGAAGATAGAGGCGCCGGCCGTCGCGCGAGATCCCGACGGCGGTCTGGTAGCCCACCATCGGGATCCCCCAGGTGCCGCGGAAGCTCGGCCAGTTCCAGACCGAGCCGTCCGCGCCGACCGTGACGACGGTGGTCCGCGAGGCGCCCGACCCGAGCGCGACGTAATGGAGCTTGCCGCCCGGCGAGCTCACGCCGAGACCGCCGACCGCCGCGTACTGCGGCCCGCCGGCTGCGAGCCCGGCGGGCGCGGCCACGAGGGCCGCGACGATGAGTGCGAGCAGTGTCTTCATGCGCCGAATACGGCGCAGAGGCGCGGCGGGGTCCCTAGACCTCGATCAGGAGCGCGTCGCCCTGGCCGCCCCCGGAGCAGATCGCCGCGAGCCCGAGCCCGCCGCCGGAGCGGCGGAGCTCGTGCACCATCGTCCCGAGGATGCGGCCGCCGCTCGCGCCGATCGGATGGCCGAGCGCAACGGCGCCGCCGTTCACATTCGCGGTCTCGGGATCCGCACCGAGCATGGCGACCGAGTTGAGCGCCACGGACGAGAACGCTTCGTTCACCTCGAGGCGCTTGACGTCGGCGATCGTCTTCCCCGCCTTCGCGAGAGCCTCGGTGCCGGCGTTCGCGGGTGTGCGAGCCAGCCACGCGAACTCGTCGGCGACGTAGCCCTGCGCGACGACGGTCGCCAGCGGCTCGAGGCCCCGGCGTCGCGCGAACTCCTCCGAGCACACGACGACGCACGACGCGCCGTCGTTCACGCCCGGCGCATTGCCGGCCGTGATCGTCCCTTCGGGATCCATGACCGGCTTGAGCGCGGCGAGCTTCTCGAGCGACGTGTCGCGGCGGATGCCCTCGTCTGCGACGACGTCGCCCACCGGCACGATCTCGTCGTCGAAGCGCCCCTCGTCCTGCGCCCTCGCGGCGCGCTCGTGCGAGCGCATCGCCCAGCCGTCCTGCTCCTCGCGGGACACGCCGAGCTCGCGGGCGACCCGGGCGGCCTGTTGAATCATGTGCTGCTCGTCGAAGGTCGAGCGGAGGCCGTCCCAGATCATCAGGTCGACGAGCGTCGCGTCGCCCATCCGGTACCCGAAGCGCGCCTTCGGGACCGCGTACGGCGCATTCGACATCGACTCCATGCCGCCGGTCACGACCACCTCCACGTCGCCGGCGCGAATCATCGAGTCGGCGATCTCGACGGCGCGAATCGACGATGCGCACACCTTGTTGACCGTGTCCGCAGGCACCTCGACCGGCAGCCCGGCGCCGATCGCCGCCTGCCTCGCGGGCGCCTGGCCGGCCCCCGCCTGCAGCACCTGGCCCATGATCACGTACTCGATCTCGCGGCCCTCGAGCCCGACGCGCTCGAGCGCGGCGCGAATCGCGACGGCGCCGAGCTCGGTTGCCCGGCTGCCGCTCAGGCCGCCGCCGAGCCGGCCGAACGGCGTGCGGACGGCAGAGACGATGACGGTACGGCTCACGCGGGCCACTCTAGTGATGCACGCGATGGCGGAGCACGGGCTTCGAATGCGCCCCGAACGGGAGGCTCAGCGAGAAAGAGATACCGGGCTCGAGCCGGCGCGCGAACGCCACGAGTAGCCGGACCACCGCCTCGACATCCGCGAGATCGACGACCTCGACCGGCGTGTGCATGTACCGCAACGGGATCGACACGAGCCCGGTGGCGACGCCGACGCGGCTGAGGTAGACGGCGTCCGCGTCGGTGTTCGTGTGGCCGCGCGACACCTCGATGGAATACGGGATCCCCTCCGCCTCGGCGGTCGCATGCAGCAGCTCGAAGATCTGCGGCTGGATCGACGGCCCGCGCATGATCGCCGCGCCGCCTCCGAGCCGGTTGTCGCCCTCGTCCTCGGGGTCGCCGCCGCGGACGTCGGTCGCGTGGGTGACGTCGACCGCAATCGCGACTGCAGGCTGCAGCTCGAACGCGGCGGCGCGCGCACCGGCGAAGTCGCCCACCTCTTCCTGGACGACCGCGACGCCGGCGACCTCACCCGGAGCACCGCCCTCCGCCGCGACCCGGCGCGCCACCTCGAGCGCGACGTACGAGCCGAGCCGGTTGTCGAGCGCGCGGGACGCGATGCGGCCGTTCCGCAGCTCGAGCGGCTCGCCCGCGACGAGCGCCGCGTCGCCGACCCGGACGAGCGAGCGCGCCTCGTCGGCGCCCCGCGCGCCGAGGTCGAGGTAGAGATCGTCGAACTCGAGCGGCTTCCGCTCCTCGCCTCGCTTCCGCTTCTGCTTGCGCGCCCCGACGACTGCGGGCACGAGCCCGTCCTTCGTCATGATCTCGACCCGCTGGCCGAGCAGCACCTGCGGGTCGAACCCGCCGAGCTGGCGCACCGCGAGCAGGCCGTCGTCTCCGGCATGCGTGACGACGAGCGCGATCTCGTCGATGTGGCCGACGATCGCGAGCAGCGGACCGCCGCCGGTGCCCGGCACGCGCACCCACGACGAGCCGAGCACGTCGCTCGCCACGTCGCCGAACGCGCGCGCCGCCTCCCGCCACGCCTCGGCCGCGTCCGTCTCCTGCCCCGAGGGACCGCGCGCGCGCAGGAGACGGTCGAGGGTCTCGGGGATCGCCATGCGCGCGGACTGTACCCTCCCGCCCTCGTGAAGCTCTTCACCCTCGACGAGCTCTACGCGGTCGCGCGCCTCGAGCCGGATGCGGAGATCCCCGGTTGGGCGCGCGGCGCGCATTTCTGGTCGATCACGCGCTCCGAGTCCGAGCTCTCGATCGTGTGCAGCGAGCAGGACGTCCCGGCCGACGTCAGCGCCGAGCGCGGCTGGTGCGCGCTCGAGGTCGCGGGGCCGCTCGACTTCTCGCTCATCGGGGTCGTCTCGTCGCTCGTCAGCCCGCTTGCGGAGGCCGAGATCCCGATCTTCGTCCTCTCGACCTTCGAGACCGACTACCTGCTCGTGCGCGAGCCGGACCTCGAGCGCGCCGTCGAGGCGCTCACGGCCGCCGGCCACACAGTTGACGGGTGAGGAGGCCGCGCCTACCCTGGGCGAGATGACGCACGCTTCCCGCACCTCGTGGGGCTGGGCCTCCGGGCAGGGCGGGAGCCTGCGCTTCAGCTGAGGCGCGCACCCCGTTCTGCTCCACCGACGGCTCCGAGAGGAGCCTTTTTCATGCCATGAACGCCGAGATCCCAACCGACCTGCTCACCCCGCTCGGGGCCTACCTCCGCGTCCGCGAGGGCGCGGCGGGCTCGTTCCTGCTCGAGTCGGTGGAGCGCGGCCGCCTGGGCCGGCACTCGTTCGTCGGCCGCGGCTCGCGCATCGTCGGCTTCGACGAGGCGGAGGCGCTCGGCGAGCCCGTCGTCGGGTACCTCGGCTACGACGTCGTGACGCGCCTGGAGCCGACGGTCGCCCTTCCCGCCGACGGGCCGGCCCTCGACGAGAGCCGCTTCGTCGTGCCGGAGCTCCTCGTCCGCTTCGATCACGCGCGCGGGATCGCGGAGGTCCTCGTCGGCGACGCGGGCGAGGCCGCGCGTCTCCTCGACGCGACGCAGCCGGAGGCCCCCGCCGGCGGCGGCTCGCGCGGCGAGCTGCGCCGCTTCCCCGTACGGGACGAGCACGTCCGCCGCGTCGAGCGCGCGAAGGAGCACATCCGCGAGGGCGACGTGTTCCAGGTCGTCATCTCCCAGCGCGCCGAGCGGCCGACCTCCGCCTCGGCGTTCGAGCTCTATCGCGCGCTGCGCCGGGTGAATCCCTCTCCGTATCTCTTCCTGCTCGAGCTCGGCGATCTCGCGCTCGTCGGCAGCTCGCCGGAGACGGTCGTGAAGTGCGACGGCCGGCGCGCGGCGCTCAACCCGATCGCCGGCACGATCGCACCGGGCGAGGGCGACGCCGAGGCCCTGCTCTCCTCCGCCAAGGATCGCGCCGAGCACGTGATGCTCGTCGACCTCGGGCGCAACGACCTGTCGCGCGTCTGCGAGCCCGGCAGCGTGCGCGTCGAGCGCCTGATGGAGCCCGAGCGCTACTCGCACGTCACGCATCTCGTCTCGGAGGTCGTCGGCGAGCTCCGCGACGGCGTGACGCCGTTCGAGCTCCTCCGGGCCTGCTTTCCGGCCGGCACGGTCTCCGGTGCCCCGAAGGTGCGGGCGATGCAGATCATCTCCGAGCTCGAGGGCTTCCGGCGCGGCGTGTACGCGGGCGCGGTCGGCTACGTCCTGCCGGCGGTGGGCGAGATGGACACGTGCATCGCGATTCGCACGCTCGTCCTCCGCGACGGGGTCGCATATCTCCAGGCGGGCGGCGGTATCGTCGCGGACTCCGACCCGGGCGAGGAGCACGAGGAGTGCCTGAACAAGCTGCGCGCGCTGGAGACGGCGATCGACCTGGCCGAGGCGAACGACCGATGATGCTGCTGATCGACAACTACGACTCGTTCACGTACAACCTCGCGCATCTCTTCGGCGCGCTCGGCGTCGAGGTGCGCGTCCTGCGGAACGACGAGCTCACCGCGCACGACGCCGAGCAGCTGGGCGCCTCGCAGCTCGTCGTCTCCCCGGGCCCGGGGCGCCCGGCGGACGCGGGCGCGTCGATCGAGATCATCAGGCGCCTGGCGCCGCACACGCCGACGCTCGGCGTCTGCCTGGGCCACCAGGCGATCGTCGAGGCGTTCGGCGGCGAGGTCGGCTACGCACGCGAGCTGCTGCACGGGAAGGCGAGCCCCGTGCGCCACGACGGCACCGGCCTCTTCGAGGGCCTGCCGGACCCGTTCGACGCAGGGCGGTACCACTCCCTCGCTGCGACGCGCCTCCCCGACGAGCTCGTCCCGACCGCGTTCGCCGACGACGGCGAGGTGATGGCGGTGCGGCACCGCGAGCTGCCGATCGCCGGCGTGCAGTTCCATCCGGAATCGATCCTGACGCCCGACGGCCCCGCGCTCGCCCGGAACTTCCTCGAGGGGCGACTGTGAGCGGGCACGCCGTCCAGCGGATGATCGCGCGCGTCGTCGACGGACACGACCTGACCCGGGCCGAGGCGCGCGAGGCGATGCACGAGATCATGCTCGGCGACGCGACGCAGGCGCAGATCGCCGGCTTCCTCGTCGCGCTCCGTGCGAAGGGCGAGACGGCGGACGAGATCACCGGCTGCGCCGAGGCGATGCGCGACCACGTGCTGCCGGTCCGGCCGCAGCGGACCGACCTCGTCGACACCGCCGGCACGGGCGGCGACGGCAAGAGCACGCTCAACATCTCGACCGCGGCTGCGCTCGTCGCCGCCGCCGCCGGCGCCGGCGTCGCAAAGCACGGCAACCGTGCGGCGTCCTCGCAGACCGGCTCCGCCGACGTGCTCGAGGCGCTCGGCTTCGAGCTCGAGCTGGCGCCCGAGCGGATCGCGCGCTCGATCGACGAGCTCGGGTTCGGCTTCATGTTCGCCCAGGCCCACCACCCCGCCATGCGGCATGCCGCGCCGGTCCGGCGGGAGCTCGGAACGCGTACCGTGTTCAACGTGCTCGGCCCGCTGACGAACCCCGCCCGCGCACGCGCGCAGGTCGTGGGCGTGTACTCGCCGTCGCTCGTGCGACCGATCGCCGAGGCCCTCGCGCTCCTCGGCGCCCGCCGCGCCTTCGTCGTCCACGGCGCAGGCGGCATCGACGAGCTCTCGCCCGTCGGCCCGAGCCTCGTCTGCGAGGTGGTCGACGGCGGCGTACGCGAGCGGACGATCGACCCCGCCGACCTCGGCTTCGAGCACTGCACCGTCGAGGCGCTGTCAGGCGGCGCGCCGGCCGCGAACGCCGCGGCGATCCGGCGCGTCTTCGACGGCGAGCGGGGCGGGGCGCGCGACGCCATCCTCATGAACGCCGCCGGCGCCATCGCCGCCGGTGGGCACGCGGCCGACCTGCGCGAGGCCGTCGAGCCCGCGCGCGAGGCACTCGACTCCGGCGCGGCGACGGCGCGGCTCGAGGAGCTCGTCGCCTTCTCGAAGGCGGCCGCATGAGGTTCGCGGCGGCACTGTCGCAGCCCGGGCTGCGGGCGATCGCCGAGGTGAAGCGCCGCTCGCCCTCGGCCGGCGACCTGCGCCCCGACGCCGATCCGGCCGCCCTCGCCGCCCAGTTCGCCCGCGCCGGCGCGGCGGCGATCTCCGTGCTCGTCGACGAGCGCTTCGCCGGCACGCTCGACGATCTCCGTGCGGCACGCGCGGCAACCGACGCGCCGCTCCTCGGCAAGGGCTTCTTCTCGACCGAGGCGCACCTGCGCGAGCTGCGCGAAGCGGGCGCTGATGCGGCGCTCCTCATCCTGCGAGACCTCGACGACGAGACCGTCGCGCGACTGCTTGCCTACGCGCACGAGCTCGGCATGGACGCGCTCGTCGAGGCGCACACCGACGACGAGCTGCAGCGCGCGCTCGCACTCGACGCGCCCGTGATCGGCGTGAACGCGCGCGACCTCACGACATTCGCGATCGACCGCCCCCGGCAGCTCGAGCTCGTCGTGCGCGCCGCCGGCGGCGAGCGCGTCGTGATCGCCGAGAGCGGCGTGCACACGCGCGCTCAGGGCGCGGCGGCGGAGCTCGCCGGCGCCGACGCGATCCTCGTCGGCTCCGCGCTCATGCAGGCACCGGACCCGGCGGCGAAGCTGCGTGACCTGCTCTCGCGCCCGCTCGTCAAGGTCTGCGGGCTCACCCGGCAGGAGGACGTCGACGCGGCGGTCGAGGCCGGAGCCGACCTGCTCGGCTTCATCCTCGTCGACAAGAGCCCTCGCAGGGCAACCGCGGTGCTCGACGTGCCGGAGACGGCGCTCTCCGTCGCCGTCTTCGTCGAGGACACGAGCGAGACGCAGGCCGACCTCGTGCAGTTCTATCCGGACGACGGCGGCAGCGTGCGCGGCCGCGAGGCGATGCTGCTGCGCGAGGGCCGCGAGGTGGCGCGCGTGCTCGACCAGCCGTGGCGGGAGCACGACCCGACGCACTGGAGCACGGCGTCGGAGGCGGGCGGCCGCGTGGTGCTCGCCGGCGGGCTCGGGCCGGACAACGTGCGCGCCGCCATCGCGGCCGTGCGGCCGTGGGCGGTCGACGCGGCGTCGTCTCTCGAGCGCGAGCCGGGAGTCAAGGATCACGACAAGGTCCGCGACTACGTGCGGGCGGCGCGGGAATGACGGCCGAGCTCTTCGGCGCCTACGGCGGCCGCTACGTCCCCGAGACGCTCATCCCCGCGCTCGACGAGCTCGAGCACGCGTGGCGCGAGGCGCTCGCCGACCCTTCGTTCCACGCGGAGCTGCAGCACCTGGCGACCACCTACGCCGGGCGCCCGACGCCGCTCACGCTCGCAGAGCGCTTCGCACCCGGCAAGCGCATCTACCTGAAGCGCGAGGACCTGCTGCACACGGGCGCGCACAAGGTGAACAACGCGCTCGGCCAGGCGGTGCTCGCGAAGCGGCTCGGGAAGACGCGGATCGTCGCCGAGACGGGAGCCGGCCAGCACGGCGTCGCGACGGCAACCGTCTGCGCGCGCTTCGGCTACGAGTGCATCGTCTACATGGGCGAGGAAGACATGCGGCGGCAGAAGCCGAACGTCGAGCGCATGAAGCTCCTCGGCGCCGAGGTGCGCGCCGTCGACTTCGGCACGAAGACGCTGAAGGAGGCGACGAGCGAGGCGATCCGCGACTGGATCACGAACGTCGAGACGACGCACTACCTCATCGGCTCGTGCGTCGGCCCCGCGCCCTATCCGGAGCTCGTCGCGGAGCTCCAGTCCGTGATCGGCCGCGAGGCGCGGGAGCAGATGCTCGCGGTCGAGGGCCGGCTTCCCGAGGCGGTCGTCGCGTGCGTCGGCGGCGGCTCGAACGCGATCGGGATCTTCCACGGCTTCGTCGACGACCCGGACGTGCGGCTCGTCGGCGTCGAGGCGGCAGGCGCGGCGTCGCTCGGCTCCGGCCGCCCGGGCGTGCTGCACGGCGCCCGGTCGTCGATCCTCGCCGACGAGGACGGCCAGATCGCGGACGCGCACTCGATCTCGGCCGGCCTCGACTACCCGGGCGTCGGGCCGGAGCACGCGTTCCTCCGCGACAGCGGCCGGGCGGAGTACGTCGGCGCCACCGATGCCGAGGCGCTCGCCGCGTTCACCGGTCTCGCCCGCACCGAAGGGATCATCCCGGCGCTCGAGCCGGCGCACGCGCTCGCCCGCGCGCGCGAGCTGGACGCGGAGCTCATCCTCGTCGGCCTCTCCGGCCGCGGCGACAAGGACCTTGCCGAGGCGCTCGCGCGCCTGAGCACGTGAAGACGCTCGTCATCTACCTGATGGCCGAGCCCGAGACGCCGGAGCTCGCGCGCGCGGCGGTCGAGGGCGGCGCGAACATCGTCGAGCTCGGCTTTCCGTTCTCGGACCCGCTCGCGGACGGGCCCGTGATCAGGCGTGCCGGCGAGCGGGCGCTCGCCCGGGGGATGCGCACGCGGCAGTGCCTCGAGGTGCTCGCACGCACGCGCGAGCTCGTGCCGGATGCGCCGCTCGTCCCGATGACGTACTCGTCGCTCCTCGAGGCGTACGGCTGGGAGCGCTTCGCCGACGACCTCGCCGCCGCGGGCGGCACGAGCATGATCGTCGCCGACCTCCCCGCCGGCGAGCGGCCCGAGGTCCGGCGCGTCCAGCTCGTGGCGCCGACCTCGACCGACGAGCGCATCGCGCTACGCGGGGGCCCGGACGGACGGCTGGCTGTACCTCGTCACGCTCACCGGCACGACCGGTGCGCGCGGCGACCTCTCCCCCGCCCTCGCCGGGCTCGTCGAGCGCGCACGCACGCTCGTCTCGGTGCCTCTCTACGCGGGCTTCGGGATCTCGACACCGGAGCACGCGCGCGCGGCGGCCGAGCTCGCCGACGGCATCGTCGTCGGCTCGCGCGCGGTGCAGGTGGCCGAGGAGGGGCCGGCGGCGCTGCGCGACTACGTCGCGTCGCTCCGGGGCGCGCTCGACGCGCTCGACGCCTAGCTGCCGGACGAGGAGAGCGGCGGCGTCAGCGGCGGCATCGCCGGCGCGGGCTCGACGAGCCGCGGCACGGTCGGGACGATCGCGACGACGGGGCGATCCGCCTCGAGCTCCGGCGCGGGCTCCGGCTCCGGCGCGACGGCGGGAACGGGCATCGGCGCGACGAGCGGCGGCGCCGCCGCCTCGAGCCTCGGGATGAGCGGCGCGGCCGCGACCGTCGGGGCTGCCGGCTGCCGTGAGGAGCTGCGTCCGGGAGTGCAGCCGCGGCCGGGGGAGCCGGCGCAGGCTCCGGAGCGGGGATCGTGAGGAGCGGAGGCTGCACGGGCGGCGCAGCCGGCAACTGGACGGCCGGGGCGGGCGGGCCGCCGGGCGGTGTCCGCGGCGACGGCAGGCAGCGCGGTCGCGCTGCGGCGGGCGGCGCGGGCCGTTGCGCAACCGCAGGCCGCCGCGCCGCCTGGCCCTGGTAGAGCGCGAACTGGGCCTGGAGCCGGAGGCCGACCGCCTTCTTCTCGCCGAGCGAGCGGCCGAGGAAGCCTCCCGCGACGGCGCCGAGGAAGACCGCGAAGTAGTTCGCGCCGGGCGAGATGATGCTGTGGGAGAGAAGGCCGGGCACTGCGCCGAGGACGGCGCCGCCGACGGCGCCGGTCACCGCCATCGTCACGACGGCCGACGACGCCTTACGCACGAGATGCTCTGCGTAGAGCTCGACGATGCCCTCGTTCGGTTCGTTCATCTCCCCGTCTCATCGGCGGCTTCCGGCCTCCGCTTGAGCCGAACTTCGCGACTCTTAACCTGCCCTTCATCAGCTCTCATGCGACTCCTAAGCGGGCCGGGCACAGTGTGGGTCACAGGCCACGGAAACGAGGAGCGAATCACCCAGTGAACAGACACCTTCTTCTCCGCAGGATCGCCCCGATCGGGGCCGCCCTCGCCCTGGGGGGCGGCGCGGGCGCGGCGATCTACGCTGCGACCAACGGGTCGAGCGAGACCTCGACGGTCGTCGCCTCGGTGCCGGCCCAGCCCGCCGCCCAGACGGTCGCCTCGTCGACCGGCACCCTCACGCAGATCTACAAGAACGCCGCGCCCGGCGTCGTCGACATCACGGTCAACTCGACCGACTCGTCCGGCTTCGGCGGCGGCTCGTCGCAGGCCGAAGGCTCGGGCTTCGTCGTCGACACGAAGGGCGACATCGTCACGAACGCCCACGTGGTCGCAGGCGCAACCGCGATCAAGGTGCGCTTCCAGAGCGGCAAGACCGCGAAGGCGACGCTCGTCGGCACCGACGAGGGCACCGACATCGCGGTCATCAAGGTGCCGACCGACGCGGCGTCGCTTCATCCCCTCTCGTTCGGCAGCTCGGCAGCCGTCCAGGTCGGCGACGAGGTCGCAGCGATCGGGAGCCCGTTCGGGCTGCCCGAGACGATGACCTCCGGAATCATCAGCGCGCTGAACCGGACGATCACCGCGCCGAACAACTTCTCGATCTCCGGCGCGCTCCAGACCGACGCGCCGATCAATCACGGCAACTCCGGCGGCCCGCTGCTGAACATGAACGGTGACGTGATCGGCGTGAACGCGCAGATCGAGAGCGACTCCGGCGGGAACGACGGCGTCGGCTTCGCGATCGCGTCCAACATGGTCAAGAACGTCACGACGCAGCTGATCGCAGGTCAGACCGTGCAGCACGCGTATCTCGGCGTCCAGGTCGGCGACTCGACGACGGGCACCGGCGCGCAGCTCAGCTCGATCAAGTCCGGCTCCCCCGCCTCGAAGGCCGGCCTGCAGGCAGGCGACGTCGTCACCGCGATCGACGGCAACACCGTCTCGAACGCCGACGACCTGACGGCGCAGATCAGCGCCCATTCGCCGAACGACACCGTCACGCTCACCGTGTCGCGGAACGGCAAGTCGCAGCAGATCAAGGTGACGCTCGGGGTGCGCCCCTCCTAGCTCCTCCACCAAAAGCCCCTCCCCAACGGCGACGGCCCGCGACCTGCGGGCCGTTGTCGTTCAGGCGTCCGGCTCGAACCAGCGCGGATAGTGGCGGCGAGCCCACGACTCGCTCACCGTGCCGCGCGTCATGCCACGCAGCGAGTGCCGTGTCGCCGGATGGATCACTGCGAGATACAGATGACCGGCGAGCAGGACGAGCGACGCATACAGCAGCCCGTCGTGGAGCACGACGGTGCTGGCCCAGCGAAAGCGGGTGTCCCGCTCGCCGAAGTGCAGGAGCAGCCCCGAGACGAGAAAGAGGAGCGCGAACGCGGCGGTCAGGAGCGCATTGACCTTCTGCCCGACGTTGAACCGGCTCGGCGTCAGCCGTTCGAGGTCGCGCGCCGTGCGAAGGAGCCCGCGCCGGTCGCCGAGCGAGGGCGACGAGCGCGAGGGCGGAGATCCAGCCGATGCCGCCCCAGTAGTGCATGTCCTTGATCAGCGGCCGGCGGCCGACGAGGATCGAGAGCCGCGGCAGGTACAGGATGAGCCCGGTCGCGAGCAGCAGGAGGAAGCCGGCGGCGTTCACCCAGTGGAGCGTGCGCTCGGTCTTCGAGAACCGCCTGACCCAGCTCACGAGTGGTAGCCGTTCGAGCGGCCGACCCAGGCGTCGCGGTCGTAGCCGAGGTACTCCCAGTACCCCGACTGCGCGTCGGCAACGAGGTTGATGCCCTTCAGCCACTTCACGTTCTTGTAGCCGTACATCTCGGGGATCACGAGACGAACCGGCGCGCCGTGCTCGCGCGCGAGCGGCTTCCCGTCCATCTCGTATGCGAGCATCACGTCGTGAAGGAGCGCCTGCTTCATCGTCAGGTAGTCGACGTACGGCTCCTCGGCCGAGACGAACTGCAGCGCGTGCGCCTCGGGTAGCGGCCGCGCCTTCGCGAACAGGTCGCTGATGCGCACGCCGCCCCAGCGCACCTTCGGCACCGTCCAGCCGGTCACGCAGTGGAAGTCGCTCACCTGGTGCGCGCGCGGCAGCGCGCGCAGGTCGGCGTAGCTCAGGTCGAGGCCGCCGTTCTCGACGAGGCCGCCGACCTGCAGGCGCCAGGTCGCGGGGTCGAACGTCGGCATCGAGCCGGAGACCGTGTAGATCCGCCAGCCGTCGTGCGGCACGAACGGCACGAGCCCCTCCGCCGGCGAGAGCGCGGCCGAGACCTTCGACCACACCGGCTTGCCCCAGGCGAGCGAGGTGAGGCCGCCTGCAACGGTGGCGAGAAAAACGCCGCGGCCGTAGCGCTTCGGCTCCGATTCGGCCATCCCCCGTTCTTCGGCCCGGTCGCCCGATCGGTTCATGCTGGAATTGTCGCTTCCGTGTCCAGCGCCAACCGGCTCACGCTGATCGCGACGATCCTCGGCTCGTCGATCGTCTTCATCGACTCGACGGTCGTGAACGTCGCGCTGCCGCCGATCCAGCGGGATCTCGGGGGCGGGCTCGCCGCCCAGCAGTGGATCGTGGACGCGTATCTGCTCACGCTGGGGTCGCTCATCCTCGTCGGGGGGTCGCTCGGGGACATCTTCGGTGCAGTCCGCCTGTTCGGCCTCGGCGTTACAACCTTCGGCCTTGCATCGGCACTTTGCGCCCTCGCCCCGAATGCCGACACGCTGATCGTCTTCCGCGGGCTCCAGGGCATCGCCGGCGCGCTCCTCACCCCGGCGTCGCTGGCGGTGATCACGTCGACCTTCGCGGGCCGCGAGCGAGGCGCCGCGATCGGCACGTGGACCGCGTGGAGCGGGATCTCGACGGTCGCCGGGCCGCTGCTCGGCGGCTGGCTGATCGGCATCTCGAGCTGGCGCGTGATCTTCCTGCTGAACGTGCCGATCGCGGCCGCGACGCTCGCGCTCACTCTCCTCAAGCTGCCTCGCGACGAGCCGCGCGACCGGAACGTGCGGGTCGACTTCGTCGGCGGGGCGCTCTGTGCGGCGGGGCTCGGTGGCCTCGTGCTCGGCTTCATCGAGCAGCCGGGCCGCGGCTGGGGAGACCCCGTTGTCGCCGGCGGTCTCGCGGGCGGCGTCGCGCTCCTCGCCGCCTTCATCGGCTGGGAGCTGCGCGTGGCGCAGCCGATGCTGCCGCTCCGCCTCTTCGGGCGGCGCAACTTCAGCGTCACGAACGTCGAGACGTTCGCGGTCTACGGCGGCCTCTCGACCTGGGGCTTCTTCCTCGCGCTCTTCCTGCAGCAGATCTCGGGCTACTCGCCGTTCCGCGCGGGCCTCGCGACGCTGCCGGTGACGGTCGTCCTCTTCCTCCTCTCGCGCTACTCCGGTGCGCTCTCGATGCGCTACGGGCCGCGCGCCTTCATGGCGTCGGGGCCGCTCATCGCCGGGGCGTCGACCCTCGCGCTCGCGCGGCTGCCGGAACAGCCGAGCTACTGGCGCGACCTCCTGCCGCCGCTCCTCGGCTTCGCGGTCGGCCTCGCACTCACCGTGGCGCCGCTGACGACGACCGTCCTGTCCGATGCCGGGCCCGGCGACGCGGGAGTCGCGTCCGGTGTCAACAACGCCGTGGCGCGCGTCGCCGGCCTCGTCGCGATCGCCGTCGTCGGCATCGCGGCGGCGGGCAGCACGGGAAAGCTGACCGCGCACGGCTTCCACGTCGCGATGCTGATCACTGCGCTCCTCGTCTGCACCGGCGGCGTCATCGGCGCGCTCGGCATCCGCAACCCCTAGCGTCCGTTCGTCGAGAAGTGCTGGTAGTCGGGCGAGCCGCTCCAGCCGCCGCCCCAGCCCCAGCCGATGCGCGCGAACGCGCGCACGAGCACGCCGCCCTCGACCGCCATGCCGGGACGGACGTTCGCCCGGTCGGCGTACGCCTTCGCGTTCGCGGGCGTCACCCGCCCGTTCTGGATGTACGGGTTCTCGACCGTGTCGACGTCGATCGCCTCGCCGTAGGCGTGCATCGACCAGTGCTTCGCGCCGGGCGCGACCGCATACCGGCAGTTGAAGGACGACGTGTTGTCCGCCGCCGTCGAGCGCGAGTCGCTGCCGTGGTACACGTCGATCGGCACCATCCGCCTGATCGGGAACCGCGCGCGGTAGAGCGTCCGGAAGACGGACGCGACGTCGTCGGCCACGCGCGCATTCACGACCAGCCGCCCCATGTGCGCTCTCCCGTCGAAGCCGACGTAGCGCAGCCGGACGCGGCGGAGCTGCGCCGGCCCGACAGGGCAGCCGGAATGCCAGGAATACGGGAGCTGCGCCGCGGTGACGCGCTCGACGCGCGCCACGTACGGCGGCAGGGCGACCGGGACCGCAACCATGTGCCGGTGAGCGTAGCCGCCCTCCTCTCCGCCGCCTGCCTCTCGCTGCACGCGCCGGCCGGCTCGACGCAGCTCGTCACCGTCGAGGCGCCGCCCGGCTCGACGACGGCGACGCTGCGGCTGTACGAGCGACGCCGCGACTGCTGGCGTGCCGTGACGGTCCCCTGGAGCGCGCGCCTCGGCCGCAGCGGTCTGTCGCCGCACAAGCGCGAGGGCGACGGCGCGACGCCGACGGGCACCTTCCGCTTCGGCGCGACGGTGTACGGGATCGCGGCGAATCCCGGCGTCCGCTTTCGCTACCACCGGCTCGTGTGCGGCGACTGGTGGGACGAGGACCCGGGCTCGCCGGGCTACAACGAGTTCCGCCACGTCGCGTGCGGCGCCCGGCCCGCGTTCGGTGGAGGCAGCGAGGCTCTCTGGCGGATCACGCCGCAGTACCGCTACTTCGCCGTGATCGACTACAACGCGCACCCGGTCGTCCCGGGGCGCGGCTCCGCGATCTTCCTCCATGTCGCGACCGGCTCCACCGCGGGGTGCATCTCGCTGCCGGAGCCGCGGCTCCTCTGGCTGCTGCGCCGTCTCCGCCCCTCGGCGCATCCGGCCATTCGCATAGGCACTTCCTAGGTAGTATTCGCAGGATGGCGAAGCAGGTCTACAGCGCGCGCGAGGCGGCGCAGGCGCTCGGCATCAGCCTCGACACGCTGCGCCGCTGGGACCGCGACGGCCGCATCCGCACGCGCCGCGACGCCGCGAACCGCCGCACCGTCAGCGCGAAGGAGATCGCACGGCTGCGCGGCGACGACGGCGCGCGTCACGTCAGCGCGCGCAACCGCCTCACCGGCACCGTCCGCGAGGTGAAGGTGGAGGGCCTGCTCGCCCAGGTCGAGATCCTCGTCACCGAGCCGATGCGCGTCGTCGCGATCGTCACCCGCGACGCCGTCGAAGAGCTCGGGCTCGAGCCGGGCTCCCCCGCGACCGCGGTGATCAAGGCGACGTCCGTGATGGTCGAGCCGTGAGCCTCCGCGGCCCGGCGTGAGCCGCCGCGTGCTCGTCCCGGCGCTCGCATTCGCAGCGAGCTTCGTCATGCTCGGGTTTCTCGTGCTGCCCGTCATCGCCGTCTTCGCGCGCGTCACGCCGAGGCGGCTCGTCGCCCAGCTCGGCAATCCCGTCGTCACCGACGCGCTCGTCGTCAGCCTGAAGACGACCGCGGCGGCGCAGGCGCTCATCCTCGCCCTCGGAACGCCCACGGCCTACGTGCTCGCCCGCCGCTTCCGCGGCCGGGAGGCGCTCGTGACGCTCGTGGAGCTGCCGCTCGTCCTGCCGCCGGCGGTTGCCGGTCTCGGTCTGCTCGCCGCCTTCGGGCGCACGGGGCTGCTGCGGACGAGCGTCCCGTTCACGCAAACGGCCGTCGTCCTCGCCGTCGCCTTCGTCGCGAGCCCGCTCTACATCCGTGCCGCGATCGCCGCGTTCGAGGCGGTCGACCCGAATGTCGTCGCGGCGTCGCGGACGCTCGGTGCGGGCGCGGCGCGTACCTTCTTCCGCATCGTCCTGCCTCTGGCGCGTGCGGGGCTCACTGCGGGGGCGGCCCTCGCATTCGCGCGCGGGCTCGGCGAGTTCGGCGCCACGATCATGTTCGCGGGCAGCCTGCAAGGCGTGACGCAGACGCTCTCGCTCGCGGTCTACTCGCAGTTCGACGTCGACTTCAACGTCGCGCTCGCGGTGAGCGCACTCCTGATCCTCATCAGCGCCGCCCTCCTCGTCACCCTCAAATGGCTGCCCTTCATCTCGACTTCTCGCTTCCGCTTCGCGACTTCGAGCTGAGACTCGCGCTCGACGTCGAGCGGACGGTCGCGCTCGTCGGGCCGTCGGGCGCCGGCAAGACGTCCGTGCTGCGGGCCATCGCGGGCCTCGCGCGCGCCCGCGGCCGGGTGGCGGTCGACGGCGAGGTCTGGCTCGGCGACGGCGTCGACCGCCGGCCCGAGGAGCGGCGCGTCGGCCTCGTGTTCCAGGAATACGCGCTCTTCCCGCACCTGACGGTGCGCGCGAACGTCGCGTTCGGCGGCCGCGACCGCGTGGACGAGCTGCTCGAGCGGTTCGGCATCGCGCATCTCTCGGGCGTCCGCCCCGGTGAGCTCTCGGGCGGCGAGCGCCAGCGCGTCGCGCTCGCGCGTGCACTCGCGCGGGACCCTGCGGTGCTCCTTCTCGACGAGCCGCTCGCCGCGCTCGATGCGCACACGAAGGCCGACATCCGCGGCGAGCTCCACGAGCTGCTCCGCGATCTCGGCCTCCCCACGCTCCTCGTCACCCACGACTACGGCGATGCAGCCGCGCTCGCCGACGAGGTCGGCGTGCTCGTCGCCGGCTCGCTTCGCCAGCTCGCGCCGCCGGCCGAGCTCGTCGCGCGTCCGGCGGACGCGTTCGTCGCTGCGTTCACCGGCGCGAACCTCCTGCACGGCACCGCGATGCGCCTCGGCGACCTGACGCATGTGAGCCTCACGACCGGCGAGCGGATCTTCTCGACAGACGACGCGTCGGGCGACGTCGGCGTCGTGGTCTACCCCTGGGAGATCGCGGTCTCGCGCGAGGCGACGCACGACTCGCCGCTCAACGTCGTGCGCGGCGAGATCGGCTCGGTCTTCGAGCTCGGAAACCGCGTGCGCGTGCGCATCGGGCCGATCACGGCGGAGGTGACGTCGTCGTCGGTCGAGCGTCTCGACCTCGCGCGCGGCGGCGTCGCCTACGCGACGTTCAAGGCGACCGGGACGAGGCTCGTCAGCCTCTAGGCGCGGCGTCGTCGTAGTGCGGGATCCCGTCGTCGGGCACGGGCTCCCACGACGCGGCGTACGCGACGAACTGCCGGTGCGACGGCGCGAGCCCCGGGTCCTCGTCGAGCGTGCCCATGCGCACGCTCCAGATCGAGCCGTCGGGGCTCCGGCTGAAGAGCGCACCCCCGCAGCGCGAGCAGAAGCACTTCGCGAAGCCGTGATCCGGCGGCTGCCAGCAGCGCATCAGCTCCTCGCCCTGCACAAAACGGAGCGCACCGGGTGCGACACGGGCCTGCGCGGACGCCGCCGTGCCGGTCCGGCGCTGGCAGCGCGTGCAATGGCAATACGTCAGCTTGAGGAGCGGCGCGTCGATCTCGTAGCGGACGCCGCCGCAGAGGCAGCCACCGGTGATCGGAGCCTCTCCCACGCCGCGAGCATAATCCGGCCATTAAGCTCCGTGTCGTGGCCGCGACCCCGGATCTCGCGATGCTCGAGCGGGTGCGGGAGGTGCTCGCCGACCGCCCGGTGACCGAGACGGAGCTGCGCCTGCTCTCGGAGCAGATCGACGGACTCGTGCGCGTCCTCGGCGCGCAGCTCGACGGAAGCGAGGCGCGCCTGAGCGAGCTCGCGAACGAGCCCGCAAGCTCGTTGACGGGGATCGCCGACGAGCTCCACCGCGTCGAGACGCTCCGTCCCCGCCTCGCCGAGGCGCGGACGCTCCTTCGCGACCTCGAGGACCGTGCGCGCGAGCTCCGCACCGCGTGGCTCCTCGGTCAGGCCGAGAGCACGCTCAAGCGCTGAACGAGAAGAGGGCCCCTCGCGGGGCCCTCTCTCAGTGCTTGCACCCTGGTGTGACCCAGGCTGCGGTCCTAGCCGACGGGCCGTACGTTCGTCGCCTGGGGACCCTTCTGCCCCTCAGTAGCCTCGAACTCGACCTTCGCACCCTCGGACAAGGACTTGAAGCCCTCGCCGCTGATGCCGCTGTGGTGGACGAACAGATCCTTCGATCCGTCATCGGGGGTGATGAAGCCGTACCCCTTCTCGTCGCTGAACCACTTCACGGTTCCGGTTGCCAATTGATTCACCTCCCCCTGCTACCACCGGGAACGGCGTCCACGCCGGCTCGTGTACACGAGCTTGGGGCGTGCGCTTCGCATTCCCGTGCGTTCAAATTGCTCTTTGTGCCCGAGGCGTGCCGCGACGCGGCTTACATCTGCCTGCTGGTCCGGTAGGACGAGGGTGCTGCCGCGCCCGGAGCGACCGGCACGGCCGGTCCTCCCTACGCGGTGCACGTAGCCCTTGTCGTCCTCGGGCGGGTCGAAGTTGATGACGTGGCCGATGTCGTCGAGGTCGAGACCTCGAGCGGCGACGTCGGTGGCAATCAGGGTGGTGGCGCGGCCGGAGCGGAACCGCTCGAGCGCGCGCTCGCGCTGGGACTGGCCCATGTCGCCGTGCATGGCGACGA
>CAWHPX010000006.1:0-381894 GCA_963831405.1 uncultured Actinomycetes bacterium | reverse complement strand
CGAGCTCGAGCCGGTGCGCGAGGCGGTCACCGCCGCGCTCGAGGCGCGCATCCCGCAGGCCTAGCGCCGGAACCGGTACACGCGCGCATCGTGGGGCGCGAGCCAGTCGGCGAATCGGCCGTCTGCGGCGTCGATCTGCCTGAAAGCCTGGCTGCCCGCGCCGATCGGCGGCGGCAGCGGCCGCTGCACGTACTCGCCGAGCACCTCGCCGCGAACGATCTTCTTCGGCAGCCCGTCGAATCGCACAACGCTCGTCGTCCCTTTTCGACGCACCGCGATCACGTAGAGGAACGTCCCGTCGTCGCGGGTGAGAAGCTCGACGTCCCGGGTCGAGGCCGAGACCTGCGCCTTCGCGCGTGCGGCGACGAGCGACGGCTTCACTGCGCTCGACGTGAGCTCGGCGACGAGCGGGCGCAGCACCTCCTGCCAGAACGACCAGTTCCAGCCGAGCTCGGCGTCGCCGGGCGACGCGACCTGCGTCAGATGTCCGCCGAAGAAGACGAGCCCCGCCGCGCCTGCGACGACGGCCTGGTACGCCATGAACCGCTCGGCCTGCAGCGTCGGGAACCGCGGGACGATCCCGGGCCGCTCGATCGTCGGCGCCACGCCGCTCCACGCGATCTGGAGCGTCATCCACACCGGCTTTCGTCCGGCGGCGCGGATCATCTTGCGCGTCACGTCGCCGACGACGCTGATGTCGCGATTCCCCGTCCTCGTGTGCGAGCCGGGCGGGTAGGAGACGGGATAGACGTCGGCGCCGGTGATGTCGAAGGCGGGCCGGTACGGCGTGAGCTGCGCGACCGTGCCGATCGGCGCCTGCGTGATCACGAGCGGATGGACGCCGTCGAGCGCGTGCAGCCGCCGATACGCCCGGACGAGGCCCGCGGGGCGGATCCAGCCCGCGCCGCGAAACGGGTTGCGCGGCTCGTCGACGCCCTTGTAGGCGCCGAGCGCCGGATGGCCCTGGACGCCGTCGGCGATCCGGGCGAGCAGCCGCTCCTCCCGGGTGGGCTGCGCCTTCGGCGGCGGCAGGTTCGCCGCGTTGCCGAGCCAGAGCCACACGTGCAGGCCGTGCGCGGCGGCGGCGTCGAGGAGCCCGCGCTGCTCGGCCAGCTGCGCGTCGACCGCCGCGAGGCTCCAGTCGGCGATGCCCGTCCGGATGTGCGTGACGCCGGCGGCCGCGACCTCGGCCAGGCCGTTCCGGCCGTTCGGGGCCTTGCCGCCCGGAGGCGGGCCGTTCGAGAGCACGATCGGGAAGGACGCGGCGCTCACTCGTTCGATCGTGCCCGAACGCGGGACATATCGATCTCTCGTTCCGACGACACGGAGGCGTCGACATGGCGGAATTGACGAATCTCGAGGAAAAGCTCGCCGAGGTCGCGGGCCTCGCGATGGCGGCCGAGGCGGCCGGCGGCAAGGTCACGAAGCTGACCGAGGGCCAGGACGGCGACCTCGTGAAGACGCTGCAGCAGATGGCGAAGGAGGCGGCCGAGACGGCGCAGCGGTGCGAGCAGGTCGCCGGCACGTTCGAGGGCAAGAAGACCGCGATCCTCGAGGAGGCGCGCGAGGTCAAGAAGAAGGCCTCCGAGATGATGTCGACCTACCTCGACCGGGACGCCGACGCGCTCGACGGCTTCGAGTTCCTGACGATGGCGGAGGCCGCGGAGGTCGGCCACTGGTCGGTGCTCCAGACGATGAACGAGTCGGCGGGCAACGAGCAGGTGCGCGAGCTCGTCTCGTGGGCGCTGCCGATCCAGGAGCGCCACTTGCAGGACGTCCTCCGGGGCTCTCGCAAGCTCGCGGCCGAAGAGGATCCGAACGAACCGCCTGAGCCCGCTCCGCCGCGCTCCTACCGGTGTAGGAGCGCGGCGAGCCGCTCGATGCCGGCGTCGATGAGCGACTCGTCGACCATGCTGAACGAAAGCCGGATGTTCGTCGTGCCGCGGCCGTCGGGATAGAAGAGCGCACCGGGCACGACGGCGACGCCGTCCTCCGCGGCCCGCCGCGCGAGCTCGGCGGCGTCGCTTCGGAGCGTGAGCCACGTGAAGAAGCCGCCCGCCGGTCGCGTCCACTCGACGCCTGCCGGCATCGTGCGCTCGAGCGCCGCGAGCAGGCGCAGTCCCTTGCGCTCGTAGAGCGCGCGCGAGCGCTCGAGCTGCTCGTCGATCCAGCCGCGGCGTACGTACTCCTCGAAGAGCCGCTGCCCGAGCGCACCGGAGCACTGGTCCGTGTTCTGCTTCGCCGAGACGAGCTGGGCCACGACCTCCGCCGGCCCGACCGCCCACCCGAGCCGCACGCCGGGGAAGAACGTCTTCGACGTCGTGCCGGCCTGCACCACCACGTCGGGCCCGATGCTCCAGAGGCTCGCCGGCGCGGTTCCGTCGAACCCGAGCTCGCGGTACGCGACGTCCTCGACGATCAGGAACCCGTAGCGGCGCGCGAGCTCCACGAGCGCGGCGCGGCGCTCGACCGGGAGCGTGACGCCCGCCGGATTCTGATGATCGGGGATCGTGTACAGCAGCTTCGGCCGCAGCCCGCGGTCGAGGAGCGCGGCAAGTGCATCGACGTCGAGCCCGTCGCCGTCGAGCGGCACCGCCGCGACCTCGGCCTCGAAGCCGCGAAATGCCATGATCGCGCCGAGATACGTCGGGCCCTCGACGGCGACGGTGTCGCCACGGTCGAGGAACGACTTCGCGACGAGCTCGAGCGCCTCGATCCCGCCGCTCGTCACGAGCAGCTCGTCGTCCTCGGGCCGGGCGCCCTGGAGCGTCTCGAGCCGCGAGGCGAGCGCGTCGCGCGTGCCGTCGAGGCCGTGCGTCGGCGCGTACTGGAAGGCGCGGGCGTCGCCCGCGGAGGCGAGCTCTGCGAGAAGCGCGGCGGTGCGCTCGGCGGGGAAGGTCGCCGGGTCGGGGAAGCCGCCCGCGAACGAGATCAGATCGGGATTCGCGAGAAGGCCGAGAATCGCCGCGATGCCGTCCCCCGCCCCGGCGCGCGTGCGGGCCGCGAAGAGCTGCTCCCACCGCCTGGAATCGGGCGTGACGGCCATCGGCCAACGATAGTCGGATCGGGCGCTCCCGGGCTTGAATCCACTCGCCGTCTCATCCAGAACTTAGGGGAACCTGCAAACTTCGGGGCACAACCGACACCGGGAGGCGATCGTGGAACCGAGCGAGATCAGCGAGCGGCTCGAGCAGGCGCTCTTCGAGATCCGGCGCGTGATCGCCGGCCAGGATCAGATGCTCGAGCGCGTGCTCGTGTGCCTGCTCGCGCAGGGGCACCTCCTGATCGAAGGCGTGCCGGGCCTCGCGAAGACGCTCACGATCAAGACGACGGCAGGTGTGCTCGGCGGCTCGTTCGCACGGGTGCAGTTCACCCCCGATCTCGTCCCCGCGGACCTCGTCGGCACACGCGTCTACCGGCCCGACCAGGGGAGCTTCGAGACGGAGCTCGGCCCGGTCTTCTGCAACTTCCTGCTCGCCGACGAGATCAACCGCGCGCCGGCGAAGGTGCAGAGCGCGCTGCTCGAGGTGATGCAGGAGCGCCAGGTGACGATCGCGCACACGAGCTACCCGGTGCCGGATCCGTTCCTCGTGATGGCGACGCAGAACCCGATCGAGTCCGAAGGCACGTATCCCCTGCCGGAGGCGCAGGTCGACCGTTTCATGCTGAAGATCCTCATCGACTACCCGGAGCACGACGAGGAGCTCACGATCGTGCAGCGCCAGCTCGTCGCGCCCCCCGAGCTGCGCGAGGCGCTCTCGCTCGACGACCTGCGCACGCTGCAGCGGGCCGTCTACGACGTCTACGTCGACCCCTCACTCGTGAGCTACGCGGTGAGCGTCGCGACGGCGACCCGGAAGCCCGCCGACGTCGGCCTGCCGCAGCTCGGCGAGTACATCGACTTCGGCGCGAGCCCGCGCGGCCCGATCAGCATCACGCAGGCGGCGCGCGCGCTCGCCCTGATCCGCGGGCGCGACTACGCGACGACCGACGACGTGAAGGCCCTCACGAAGGACGCGCTCCGCCATCGCCTCGTGCTGAGCTACCAGGCGCTCGCCGAGGGCGTCAGCCCCGACGGCATCCTCGACCAGGTGCTCGCAGCCGTCCCCGTTCCGGAGGTGAGCCTGTCGCGGCCGAGCGGGGTGTGACGTCCGGGCTCCTCGGCTCGGCGACACCGGAGCGCCCCGGCCCCGGGCCGCTGCCTGCCGCCGCACTGCGTGCGCTGCAGATCGAGGTCGGCCGCCGCCTGCAGGGGATGCTCGCGGGGGACTACCGTTCCTCGCAGTACGGCGAAGGCGTCGAGCTCGCACAGGTTCGCCCGTACGTCCCCGGCGACGACGTCCGGCGGATCGAGTGGAACGTCACGGCGCGCATGGGCGAGCCGCACGTCCGCGTCACGATGGCCGAGCGCGTGCTCGTGTCGTGGCTCCTCCTCGACACCTCGCCGTCGATGCATTTCGGCACGGGCGACCGGCGCAAGGCGGACGTCGCCGACGGCGTCGCGATCGCCGTCGGCCATGTCGCGACGCGACGCGGCAACCGCCTCGGCATCACGACCTTCGGCGACCGCAACCCGACGACCCTTCCGCCGCAGCAGGGTCGCCACGGCCTGATCGGCCTGCTCGCGGCGCTCCAGCGCGAGCCGGAGGAGGCGCAGGTGGGCGCGACCTCGCTCGGCGCCGCGCTCTCCCGAACGCGCGCGATCGCGCGGCAGCGGGGCGTCGTCGTGATCGTCTCCGACTTTCGCGGCCCGCTCGACTGGCGCAAGCCGCTTCTCGACGTGATGAGCAAGCACGAGGTGCTCGCCGTGGAGATCCGCGACCCGCGCGAGCTCGAGCTTCCGGACGTCGGCGATCTCTGGCTCGTCGATCCGGAGACCGGGCGACAGGTGCGGGTCGACACGCGCAGCCGCTCGCTGCGCGAGCGCTTCGCGGCGGCCGCCGCGGAGGAGCGCACAGGCGTCGCGCGCGTGCTCACGGCGCTCGGCGTGCCGCACTGCGTCCTCACGACGAAGGGCGACTGGCTTCGGCCGTTCGCGACGTTCCTCGGGGCGGCACGCCGGTGACCTTCGACCGGCCGCTCCTCTTGCTCGCGCTCGTCGTGCTGCCGCTGCTCGTCCTCGCCTGGCGTGCGCAGGAACGGCGCCGCGCGGCGCAGGCGACGACCTTCGCGACTGCCGCGCTCATCCCGAACCTCGTCGCACGCCGTCCCGGCCTGCGCCGCGTCGTCCCGCTCGTCCTCTTCCTCGTCGCCCTCGCCGCGCTCATCGTCGGCGCCGCGCGGCCGCACGCGCACATCAGCGTGCCGCGCAAGGAGGCGACGATCGTGCTCGCCGTCGACGTCTCGCGGTCGATGACCGCGCAGGATGTGCAGCCGACGCGGCTCGCGGCCGCCCGCAGCGCCGCCGACGCATTCCTCTCGAAGGTCCCGAAGGAATACTCGATCGCGATCATCGGCTTCGGCACCCGCGCGTTCGTGGCGCTTCCGGCGACGACGGATCGCGTGCTCGCCCACGATGCGCTCGCGTCGCTCGCGCCGAGCGAGGGCACCGCGATCGGCGACGCGGTCGCCCTCGCCGTGCGGATCGGCAAGCGGCAGCGCACGGCGGACGGCTTCGCTCCACCTGCGTCGGTCCTCCTCATCTCCGACGGCGCGCGCGACGGGGGCAAGAACGCGCCGCTCGCGGCGGCGCGGAAGGCGCGCGCCGCGGGCATCCCGGTCTCGACCGTGCTCGTCGGCACCGCGTCCGGCGTCGTCACGAACAAGCTCGTCGGCGGCTACGAGGAGCGGATCCGCGTTCCCCCGAGCCCCGGCACGCTCCAGCGGATCGCGAAGCTGAGCGGCGGCACGTTCTTCAGGGCGCGCACGAGTGCCGCGCTGACGGACGTCTACAAGAAGCTCGCGACGCGCATCGGGCACAGGACGCAGAACCGCCAGATCACCGATCTCTTCGGCATCGGCGCCGCGGTGCTCCTTCTCGCAGGCGGCGCGCTCTCGGCGTTCTGGTTCCGGAGGCTCGTCCCGTGAGGCGCCTCCTCGTCCTCGCAGCCGCAGCATGTGCGTTCGGCGCCGCGGCCGCCGCCGCAGGGGCCACGAACGAGTGCCGCGGCCTGCAGATCTGCGTGCCCGTGGCCGGGCCGTGGGTCGTCGCGTCGCCCGGCCGCGTCGAGTTCCAGCTCTCGTGCCCACGGCGCTTCGTCGTCGCCGGGCTCGACGCGGAGCTGACCGTGCGCGGCATCGAGGTCGGCTTCGTCGGCAGCCTCGGCAGCCCGGTGAACCCCGGCATCACCACCTCGCGTGACGCGGTCTTCCTCGGCCGCCTCGTCCGGGGCGGCAATGCGGCGTCGAGCTTCCGCCCGCACATCGGCTGCGTGCCGGCGTCCGGGGGAGGCCGCCGGACCCCGACCGCCTACCACGCGTTCCCGCCGAGCAAGCCGGCGGCGCGGATCGCGGTGACCGTGCACGTCCGGCCCGGCACCGTCTCGCGGACCGTTCGCTGCCCGGCGCGGGGACGCCTCGTGACGGCGACCCACGCGGTCGGCTTCTTCGGCGACTCGCCGCCGCCGGTCTCGGTCGTGCGCGCCATCACGGCGAGCCAGCACGTCCGGGGCGGCGCGGTGCACCTGACGGTGCACGCCGCCGCCGCGGTCGCAGGCAGGCAGGCCGTTGTGCAGCTCGACCTGATGTGCGCTCCGCGATGAGCTTCACGCATCCCTACCTCCTGCTGTGGTTGCTCGTGATCCCCTTCGGCATCGCGCTCTACCGGCTGCTCGCCGCGCGGCGCCGGATGGACTATGCGATCCGCTACACGAACGTCGACGTGCTCGCCGCGGTCGTCGCGGCCGGCCGCCCGTGGCGGCGGCTGCTGGCAGCGGCGGTCTTCCTGCTCGCGCTCGCGACGCTCTGCGTGGCGGCAGCACGGCCGCACGTGCACCGGATGGTCGCGAGCAACAACGCGACCGTCGTGCTCGTCCTCGACGTGTCCGGTTCCATGCAGGCGGTCGACGTCAAGCCCACCCGGCTGATCGCCGCGCGGCGCGCACTGCACACGTTCCTCGCCAAGGTGCCGTCGGGCCTGAAGGTCGGGCTCGTGCTCTTCGCGGGCGAAGCCGAGGTGGCGACGCCGCCGACGACGGATCACAACCTCGTCTCGGAGGCGATCGACGAGGTCGACTTCTTCAACGGCTTCGGCGGCACGGCGATCGGCGACGCACTCGCGACCGCGGTGCAGGTCGGGTTGCGCTCCGCGGGAGTCGAGGGCGGCTCCGTGACCGCGCTGCAGGCGCAGCGCAGCCTCGTCTCCTACGTCACCGCGGCGAAGCGCGCCGGCGAGCACGCTCGTCTCGATCCTCTTCCTGTCGGACGGGCACCAGACGCGCGGCATCCTCACGCCCTCGCAGGGCGCCGACCGCGCACGTGCGGCGGGCGTGCCGGTCTACACCGTCTCGCTCGGCACCACCGGGAACACGACGATGCGCGGCTATCCGCAGGGGTTCGGCGCCGGCGGGTTCGGCGGCGGCCTCGGCCAGCGCGGCCTCTCGCCCGACCCGAAGACGCTTCGGGCGATCGCCGACCGGACCGGCGGCAAGTTCTACCGCGCGAAGTCGGCCGGGGCGGTGCAGGAGGCCTATGCGTCGCTCGGCTCGAAGCTCGGCCGCAAGCCCGGCTCGACCGAGGTGACCGACCTCTTCCTCCTCGGCGCCGCGGGCTTGCTCGTGCTCGCCGGCGCCCTCTCTGCGCTCTGGTCGCCCAGGCTTCCGTAGCCTCGCGTCAGAGCCGGGAGAGCGGCTTGTACTTGATGCGGTGTGGCTCGAGCGCCTCGGCGCCGCGCGTCTCCTTCACCCAGTCCGCGTACTCGCCCCAGGTGCCCTCGAACCAGGTCGTCTGCGAATCGCCCTCGAAGGCGAGGATGTGCGTCGCGACCCGGTCGAGGAACCAGCGATCGTGGGTGATGACGACGGCGCAGCCGGCGAAGTCGAGCAGCGCCTCCTCGAGCGCGCGCAGCGTGTCGACGTCGAGATCGTTCGTCGGCTCGTCGAGCAGGAGCACGTTGCCGCCGCTCCGCAGGAGCTTTGCGAGGTGCACCCGATTGCGCTCGCCGCCGGAGAGGTCGCCGACGCGCTTCTGCTGGTCGCCGCCCCTGAAGTTGAACCACGACACGTACTGCCGCGAGTTCACCTCCTTCTTGCCGAGCTCGATCAGGTCCGTGCCGCCGCTGATCTCCTTCCAGACGGTGTTCGCGGGATCGAGGTCGGCGCGCGACTGGTCGACGTACGCGAGCTTGACGGTGTCGCCGACCCTGAGCGCGCCGCCGTCGACCTGCTCCTCGCCCGCGATCATGCGGAAGAGCGTCGTCTTGCCTGCGCCGTTCGGCCCGACGACGCCGACGATTCCCGCCGGCGGCAGCGAGAACGTGAGGTCCTCGACGAGGAGCCGGTCGCCGAAGCCCTTCTCCACGTGCTCCGCGTCGATGACGACGTCGCCGAGCCGCGGGCCGGGCGGAATGTGGATCTCGACCCTGTCGAGCTTCACCGACTGCTCGTCCGCGAGCAGCTTCTCGTAGGCGCCGAGGCGCGCCTTCGACTTCGCGTGCCGCGCGCGGGGGCTCATGCGCACCCACTCGAGCTCGCGCGCGAGCGTGCGGCGCCGCGCCGATTCGGTCTTCTCCTCGATCGCGAGCCGCTCCTCCTTCTGCTCGAGCCACGACGAGTAGTTGCCCTGGAAGGGGATGCCGCGACCGCGGTCGAGCTCGAGGATCCAGCCCGCGACGTTGTCGAGGAAGTAGCGGTCGTGGGTGACCGCGACGATCGTCCCCTTGTAGTCGGCGAGGAAGCGCTCGAGCCAGGCGACGGACTCCGCATCGAGATGGTTCGTGGGCTCGTCGAGCAGCAGCAGGTCGGGCGCCGACAGGAGGAGCCGGCAGAGCGCGACCCGCCGCCGCTCGCCGCCGGAAAGGGTTGCCACGTCGCGGTCTCCTTCGGGCAGGCGCAGCGCGTCCATCGCGTGGTCGAGAGCAACGTCGAGCTGCCATGCATCCGCCCGGTCGATCGTGTCCTGCACCTTCGCCTGCTCGGCCAGAAGCGCGTCGAAGTCGGCATCCGGCTCGGCGAACTTCGCGGAGATCTCGTTGAAGCGGTCGAGGATGTCGCGCAGCTCCCGCACGCCGTCCTCGACGTTGCCGCGCACGTCCTTCTCGGGGTCGAGGAACGGCTCCTGCTCGAGCAGGCCGACGGTCGCGTTCGGCGCGAGCTCGGCGACGCCCGACGACGGCTCTTCGACCCCGGCCATGATCCGCAGGAGCGTCGACTTGCCGGCCCCGTTCGGGCCGAGCACGCCGATCTTCGCGCCCGGGAGAAACGACAGGGAGATGTTCGCCAGCACCTGGCGGTCGGGGCCGTAGAACTTGTCGACCCGATACATCGTGTAGATGTACTCGCTGCTCATCGCGTGGCGACTGTAGCGGATGCCTTGTCGGAGTAAGCTCGGCCGATGGCGGGCTGCTGCTCGAGCGACTACCGCAAGATGTTCAACCGCAAGTTCGCCTCGCGCGATGCGCGGCGGTACCGCGCGCACGGCGTGACCGGGACCTCACGCACCCTCGTCGAGCTCGCCGGAGACGTGCAGGGCGCCACCGTCCTCGACGTCGGCGGCGGCATCGGCGCGATCGGGCTCGAGCTGCTCGCGGCCGGCGCGCAAAAGGCGACGAACGTGGAGCTCTCGAGCGCCTACGACGAGGTCGCCGCGGAGCTCGCGGGCGAGCGGCGGGTAGCGGATCGCATCGAGCGGCGCATCGCGGACATCGTCGAGGAACGCGAGGCGGTCGGCCAACACGACGTCGTCGTCATGCACCGGGTCGTGTGCTGCTATCCCGATGCCGACGCCCTGATGGACGCAGCCGCGAAGCTGACGCGCCGGCGCCTCGTGCTGACGTATCCGCAGCAGCGCGCGTGGATCCGCGCCGGACTTGCGGTCGTCAATGCCCTCTTCCGCGTACGCAGCTGCAGCTTCCGCGTCTACGTCCATCCGGTCGCCCGCATCCTCGGCGCGGCCGAGCGCGAGGGCCTGCGGCTCGAGGAGCGCGTGCGCCGCGGCCTCCTCTGGGAGTCGGCTTCGCTCTCGCGCTAGCGCAGGATCCCGGTGTGCCCCAGCGAGTACGTGCCGGGCTGGGGCCACACGCAGACGCCGTGCGGCCCCGCCCCGACCGGGATCGTGGCGAGCAGGCGGCCGTTGCGGGTGCTGATCGCGTAGAGCACCGCCGTTGTACCGGCCGGAGAGCCACAGCACCTTGCCGTCGGCCGACACGTTGCCCATGTCCGGGCTGCCGCCGCCCGGGAGATGCCAGGTCCGCACGATGTGACGCGTCCTGAACGAGACGACCGAGATGGAGCCTTCGCCCCGGTTCGTCACGTAGAGGTACTTCGCGTCGCGACTCGGATAGAGCCCGTGCGCGCCGCGCCCGGTGGGCATGAAACGGAGGACGCGCAGCGAGTCGCCGTCGAGGAGCCAGACGCCGTTCGTGTTCATGTCGGCGACGTAGAAGACCTTGCCGTCCGGCGAGAGCTTCACGTCCTGCGGGGCGGCGCCCGGCCGCAGCGACAGGACGCCGTCGAGCCGCTCGTGCGCGATGTCGACCTTGAGCATCTGGCCCGAGAACTCGCAGCTGACGATTGCGTAGCTCCCGTCGGCGGAGAAGTCCATGTGGTCGACACCCGAGCACGGAACGTGGAGCGAGTGATGGAGCTTGAACGTGTGCGCGTCGCGAAAGTCGAGACGGTGCAGCCGTTCGGCCACGACGATCGCGTAGCGCCCGTTCGGCGTGAAGTACATGTTGTACGGATCGTCGACCGGAATCGTCCGCCCCGGCTTGCCGGTGCGCGGATCGATCGTCGTCAGCGAGTTGCCCTCGTCGTTCGTGACGTAGAGCGTCTTCAGGTCCCACGCCGGGACGACGTGCTGCGGGAGGACGCCCACGCTGAAGTGCTCGACGACCTTGAACGTCCGCTGGTCGATCACGTCGACCGTGTTGCTGTCGCTGTTCGGCACGTAGACCAGCGGCTTCGCGAGCTTTGCGACCGCGCTGAGGTTGCCCGCGCGATCGGCGGCGTAGACGTTCTTCACGACAACGGCCGCGGCCGTGCGGGTCTTCGTCGACGGCACGAGGCGCGTGATCTCGGCGCTCGTGCCCGTCGCGTCGCGTCCGCCGGCGAGGAGGATGCCTTCCTTCGTCGAGACGGCGGCGAGGTCCGAGAGCGGCTGGGGCAGCGAGCCGACGACCCGGATCCGCGCGCCCTCGACCGCGACGAGACGGGCGGTGGGCGTGCCGACCGAGCCGCCGCGGCCGCCGATCACGACGGCGGCCGACCCGATCGCCGCCGCTGCGGCGTGCGTCGTCGGCGCCGGGAGCCGACCGATGCGCACGACGTGCGCAGAGCCGGGCGTCCAGGCGTAGACGGCGTCGCTCGCCGAGCCGGACTCGAGCGAGCCGCCGGCGATCACGAGCCGCCCGCCCGCCGCGGTGACGGCCGCGTAGCGAAGCGTGTGCGGCAGGTGCGCGACGACGTGCGCCGTGCCTCCCGGGCGCCACGCGACGATCGTGTCGAGCCAGCGGCCGCCCGTGTAGCCGCCGACGATGTACGCCGTTCGGCCGATGGCCGCGCCGGCCTGGTCCGAGCTGCCGGCGGGCAGGTGCCCGACCGGCTGGGCCGCCCCCGTGCGCGGGTCGACGGCGAGGATCGTGCTGAGCTGCGCGACGCCGTTGCCGCCGCCGAACACGTACGTCGTGCGGCCGAGCGTCACCGCGGCGGCGTCGTGCAGCGCGCCCGGGATCCGGCCGACCTGGCGGGAGCCTGCGCGCGTCACCGTCGCGATCGAGTCGCTCGAGGTGTCGGCGGGAGTCAAGCCGCCGACGAGCACGGCGCCGCCGCCGAAGGGCGCCGCGGCCGCATCCTGGACCGCGGTCGCGAGCGTCCCGGCGGCGACCGGCGCGAGCCGCGCGAGCGGCGGGTCGCGGCGGACGGCCGAGGCCGGCTTCCCGGCGCTCGTCGACGCCGAGGTCGTCGCCTGCCCGGCGCGGTGGCCGCCCCCGCAGCCCGCGACGACGAGCGCGGGCAGGACGAAGACGAGGGCGCGGCGCACCCGTCGATGCTGCCGGCGCAGGGGTGAACGGAACGTGAACGGCTTGCGTGCCCGCAGGACCGGTGGCATCGTCGGCATGTGCGCCGCGCGGCCCTCGGCCTCTGTCTGCTCACTGCGCTCGCTGCCGTCCCGGCAGGCTTCGCGTGGACGCCGCTCGGCGGCGGCGTGCAGAACACGGTCGTCCCGTCCATGCTCGTCACGCAGCACGGCAGCGAGCTCGTGTCCTTCGAGTCGACGGTCGGGGGAACGATCTGGGTCTCGCGCGATCACGGCACACCGAAGGTAGTCGTCACGGGCGATCCGGCCGCGAACCGGACGCAGCTCGTCCAGCAGCCGAACGGCGCCGTCCAGCTCTTTTACCCGACCGCCGCCGGCGTCGCGCGGCTCACCTCGACCGACGACGGGCAGACGTGGAGCGGCCCGGCCGCGACCCAGTCGCACACGACCGGCCCGGTGACGGCCGCGGCCGTCGCCCCCGACGGGACGCCGTACTTCGCGCAGGACAGCACCGCCGGGATCAACGTCTTCCGCGGTCTCGGCGGCGAGACGGTGCGGAACGTCTTCCCGCGCTGCTGCGGCTATGCGGAGTCGCTCGCCGTCGACACGACGGGCCTCGTGCAGGTCGCGTTCTTCTCGAATGCGACCGCCGACGGCACGTTCGTCTACGAGCCGCTCGCGGGCGATCTCTCGCCGGCCGGGAGCACCGACCTCAAGCCGACCGCCCAGCACAGCGACCGGGTGCCGCTCGTCTCGGACGGGCTCGGCAACACCTTCCTCGCCTGGCCGCCCGGAAGCCCCGCGGCGACCGGTCTGACCGTCGTCCCCTTCCGCGCCGGCGCTCCGGCGGGCGACGGGGTGAGCTTCCGCGGCTCCTTCGGCGGCGGCGACCCGCACATGGCGCTGGCGGTCGACGCGCAGAACCGGCTCTGGGCGGTCTGGACGGCGCGGCGGCGCCGTGCACGCCGCGCGCTCCCGCAGTCACGGCGAGCACTTCGGCGCCGTCGTGTCGGCACCGGTCGCCGGTACCGCCTACCAGGTCTCCGCCGCCGCCCTCGACGGCGATCCCGGCTCGATCGACGTGGTCGTCAACACCGGCTCGGGCCTCCTCCGGCAGACGCTCGGGCCCGGGCTCTCCGTGCGGACGTCCCGGACGACGAAGAAGGCCGGCAGGCGGACGATCGTCACCCGCTGGGCGCAGGCCCTCGACGACGGGTTCCCCGTCCCGACCGCGACCTTCAGGATCGGGGGGCGCACCTACCGCGCGAATGCCGCCGGCAAGGCGAAGATCCCCGCCGGCTCAGGGAAGGCTGCAGCTCCGGGCTACTCCGGCGCCTCGTTTCGCTCGCGCTGATCCGTACCATGAGCCCATGGCCGTAGCTGCGGGGACGAAGAAGCTCGACGCGCGCACGATCCGCGCCGACTTCCCCATCTTCGAGCAGCTGATCCACGGCAAGCCGCTCGCGTTCCTCGACTCCGCCGCGAGCTCGCAGAAGCCGCACCAGATGATGGAAGCGATGACGGAGTTCTACTCGACCTCGTACGCGAACGTCCATCGCGGCGTCTACCTGCTCGCGGAGCGTGCCACCGCGGCGCTCGAGCTCGCGCGCGAGAAGGTTCGCGCCGTCGTCAACGCGCCGGACGTGCGCGAGATCGTCTTCGTGCGCAACGCGACCGAGGCGATCAACCTCGTCGCCTACTCGTGGGGGATGTCGAACCTCGGGCCGGGCGACCTCGTCGTCGTCACCGAGCTCGAGCACCACTCGAACTTCGTCCCCTGGCAGTTCATCGCCGGCCGTACGGGCGCGAAGCTCGTGATGATCCCGCTCACCGAAGAGGGAGAGCTCGACCTCTCGACGCTCGACTCGATCGCCGCCGAGGGGGACGATCAAGGTCGTCGCGACGAACCACGTCTCGAACTCGATCGGCACGATCAACCCGGTCGAGAAGCTCGCCGCCTGGGCGCACGCCCAGGGTGCGATCTTCGTGTGCGACGCCGCGCAGTCCGCCCCGCACGTGCCGCTCGACGTGCAGGCGCTCGGCGTCGACTTTCTCGCGATCTCCGGCCACAAGATGTGCGGCCCGAGCGGCATCGGCGCACTCTGGGGCCGCGGCGAGCTGCTGCAGGCGATGGAGCCGTTCCTCACCGGCGGCCACATGATCAGCTCGGTGCGGCTCGATCGCACGACCTGGGGCGAGCTGCCCCACAAGTTCGAGGCCGGGACGGCGCCGATGGCGGAGGCGGTCGGCTTCGGCGCGGCGATCGACTATCTCCAGAGCATCGGCTTCGCCGCGATCGAGGCGCACGAGCACGAGCTCGCCGCGTACGCGCTCGGCCGCCTCTCGGAGGTGCCCGGCATCACGCTCTACGGACCGCCGGCCGCCCGCCGCGCGGGCATCGTCTCGTTCAACCTCGACGGCATCCACCCGCACGACGTCGCGCAGATCCTCGACATGCAGGGCGTCGCGATCCGCGCCGGCCATCACTGCTGCCAGCCGCTGATGCAGAAGCTCGGCGTCGCCGCGACGAACCGCGCGTCCTTCTACCTCTACACCGTGCCGGAGGAGATCGACCAGCTCGTCGACGGCCTGCACACCGTCCGTAAGGTGTTCGCATGAAGCGCACAGGTGCGGACGGAGCACGTCCAGGAGCGGAGGTGCCGGCTCGGCCGGCGCCGGAGCGGACATGACTGAGGGTTTCGACCAGATGTACCGCGAGGTGATCCTCGACCACTACAAGAACCCGCGCGGGCACGGGACGCTCGAGGACGCGGACGCGGAGGCCGAGGGCCAGAACCCGCTCTGCGGCGACGAGGTCTCGATCTACGTCGCCTTCGGCGAGGACGGCGAGACGATCGACGAGGTCAAGTTCTCGGGTCGCGGCTGTGCGATCTCGCAGGCGGCGACGTCGATGCTCACCGAGATGGTGCAGGGCAAGTCCGCGACGAGCGTGGCGACGCTCGACAAGCAGGACCTGCTCGACGAGATCGGCATCCCGCTCACGCCGGTGCGCCTCAAGTGCGCGCTCCTCGGGCTGACGACGCTCAAGGTCGCGCTGCACAAGGCGAAGGGCACGCCGCTGCCCGACGGCCTCGCCGGCTTCGACGAGCTCGAGCTCACCTAGGGACGGTCGGATGGCCGAGTTCGACGTCGCGCCGGCGGACGAGTTCCCGCCAGGCTCTTCGAAGCTCGTCGTCGCGGGCCCGGGCTCGTACGTCGGCGTCTACAACTGCGGCGGGACGCTGTATGCGATCGAGGACCGCTGCTCGCACGACGACGGCCCGCTCTGCGAGGGCGCGTGGGACGAGTCGACGTGCACGGTCGTCTGCCCGCGTCACGGCTCCGCCTTCGAGCTCGCCACGGGGCGGCCGCTCTCCCTGCCGGCGTATCAGCCGGTGGAGATCTACCCGGTGACGATCGTCGACGGCATGATCCGTGTCAGCGTCGGCTGAGCGCTGCTGGCAGACGACGGACGCGCTCTACGTCGCGTACCACGACGACGAGTGGGGCCGGCCGGTCACCGACGAGCGCGGGCTCTACGAGCGGCTGTGCCTCGAGGGCTTCCAGTCCGGGCTCTCGTGGTTGACGATCCTCCGCAAGCGCGAGAGCTTCCGCCGCGCGTTCGCCGACTTCGACCCGGACGTCGTCGCACGGTTCGCGCGAGCGTGACGTGAAGCGGCTGCTCGCCGACGCGGGCATCGTCCGGCACCGCGGCAAGATCGAGGCGACGATCGCGAATGCGCGCGGCGTGCTCGAGCTGCGCGAGAGCGGGACGCCGCTGCAGGAGCTCGTGTGGTCGTTCGCGCCGGAAGCCTACGGGGCGCCGAAGACAACGGCCGACTGGCACGCGCAGACCCCCGAGTCGACGGAGCTGTCGAAGCGGCTGAAGGCCGCCGGCTTCCGCTTCGTCGGGCCGACGACGGTGTGGGCGGCGATGCAGGCGTGCGGGATCGTGAACGACCACCTCGCGACCTGCTGGGTCCGCGGCGACGTCGAGCGGCTCAGGACTCGAGCAGGCGCTTCAGCCGCTCGAAGTCCTTCCTGAACTGCTTCTCGGCCCGGCGGGCCATGATGCCGGCCGCGAAGCCGGGCAGCATGCCGGCTTCGCCCTCGCCGACGACCGTGAGACGCGTGCCGTCGCCGCTTCGCTCGAGCTCGTGCCGCACGGTGAAGGGCACAGGGCTGTCGAGTGCGCGGAGCGTGAAGAGCCGCGGCCGCTCCTCCTCGTCGATCTCGAGCGTCGTGTGCAGCTCGCGCCCCAGCATGTGCCGGGACTCGTGGATCTGCGAGCCGTCCCGGTGGGCGGAGTGGACGCCGGACTGCCACTTCGGCAGGTTCGCCACGTCGGTGAGGTACGCGAAGACCTCGTCCGGCGTCCGGGCGATCTCGATGCTCAACTCGGCTCGCACATGCAGAGGATAGGGCGGTACGCTCTTCGCGTGAAGCGTGCAGGGCTCGCGGTGGTCGTCCTCGCACTCCTCGTCGCCGTCGCTGCGCTCGGACGCGGCGGCGGGCGCGCACAGGCGGTCGTCACGCCGACGTGGGACGACGTCGCACCCGTCTTCGCGGCGAAGTGCGCCGGCTGCCACCAGCTCGGCGGCGTCGCGCCGTTCTCGCTCACCTCGGCGCTCGAGGCGAAGGCGCACGCGCAGGCGATCCTCCGCATGACGCGGTCCGGCGCGATGCCGCCCTGGATGCCGGCCGCCGACTCGCCGTCGTACCTCGGCTCCTCACGCCGGATCCTCACCCCGGACGAGAAGTACCTGATCGCCGCGTGGGCCCGCGGCGGGGGGCGGCTCGGAAGCGCCCGTCCGATCAAGCCGCTCGCAGGCACCGCCGCCGCCCCCGGCACGACGCTCACGCTCGCGCCGAAGCGTGCGTACACGCCGCACGTGATCAGCGGCTCGACCGACGACTACCACTGCATGCTGCTCGACCCCGAAGCTGACGCAGGACATGTTCGTCACCTCGGCGGTCGTGAAGCCGCAGCGGACCGAGATCGTCCACCACGTCATCCTCTTCGAGGCGACCGGCGACAACGCGACGGAGGCGCGCCGCCTCGACGCGGCGTCCGGCGGGAAGGGCTGGACCTGCTTCGGCGGCCCGCAGCTGACCGAGACGCGCGCGTCGGCCGGGAACGCGGCGAGCGACCGTCTGGGCTCGCCGCAATGGATCAGTGCGTGGGTGCCCGGCCACGCGACGAACGACCTCCCGAGCGGCACCGGCGTTCTCGTCCATCGCGACGCGGTCATCGTCATGCAGATCCACTACAACCTCCTTCACGACGGCCACGCGCACGTGAGCAAGCCGGACCGGTCGAGCGCCGTGCTGAAGCTCGTGCCCGCTGCCGGCTCGGCGCTGACGCCGCTCGACACGTTTCTCGCACCGGCTCCGGTCGAGCTGC
Source organism: uncultured Actinomycetes bacterium (assembly GCA_963831405.1). Classification (GTDB taxonomy): domain Bacteria; phylum Actinomycetota; class Thermoleophilia; order Gaiellales; family Gaiellaceae; genus Palsa-739. The sequence goes on along the minus strand of CAWHPX010000006.1, from coordinate 364,358 downwards.
CGTGCCCGGCGGGCTCGCACGGCCCGCTCTGCTCGCGCGATGCGGCGTTCCGCGCGGAGGCGAAGAAGTACGGCCAGGACGCGGCGCTCATCTCGGTCGGCCTGCTCTATCTCTGCAAGAAGACGCTTGCCGACTATCCGCAGGCGGTCGGCGACGCCCGGAGCATCGGCACCTCCTGCGACCGCGCCGTCAACCGCCCGATTCGCATCTACGGCGTCGCCGGGCACATGCACCTGCGCGGTGTCGACATCCGCATCGAGCTCAATCCGGGCACGCCGCGCGCGCAGACGCTGCTGCACATCCCCCGCTGGGACTTCCACTGGCAGGACGCGTACTACCTCGAGCATCCCGTCGACGCCGACCCCGGCGACACGATCCGCGTGAGCTGCCGCTTCGACAACTCGAAGGCCGCGCAGCCGGTCGTGGGCGGCAAGCCGCTCGCGCCTCGCTACGTGCTCTGGGGCGAGGGCACGACCGACGAGATGTGCCTCGGCCTGCTCCAGGTCGCGACCCGCACGTAGTGCTCGACGATCGCGTACGTGCGGTGCTCGAGCGTCTCGAGCGCGAGGACGCGGACGAGCGCGCACGCGGCCTCCCGGCGGCAGAGCGCGGCCGCCAGGTTGCGCGAACGACCGGACAGTTCCTCTTCGCCCTCGTCGCGCCGCAGGTCGACTGCGAGGTGCTCGAGATCGGCGGCTCGCGCGGCTACTCGACGATCTGGCTTGCCGCAGCGGCCCGCGGGCTCGGCGGCCGCGTCGTGTCGCTCGAAGCCGACCCGCGCAAGATCGAGGCATGGCGGCGCAACATCGCGGAGGCCGGGCTCGAGGAATGGGCCGAGCTCGTCGAGGGCGACGCACACGAGACGCTGCCGCAGATCGACGACGTGTTCGACGTCGTCTTCCTCGACGCGGAGAAGGGCGACTACGAGGCGCTCTTCGGCCTCGCGCGCGGCACGCTCGAGCCGGGCGCCCTCGTCGTCGCCGACAACGTCCTCTCGCACGACGCGCTCGCCCGCTACTCCGCCGCCCGCCAGGCGGACCCCACGCTCTCGTCCGTCACGGTGCCGCTCGACCGCGGGCTCGAGCTCAGCACCGTCCTCTCCTAGCCCGCTCTTTACGGTTTTCGCGCTGGCACGCCGTGGATCCCGGCGGTCTCGCTGTCGCAGACCGACGGCGAGGCGCTTGCCGCTGCGGCTTCGGCCACGGCGACGGTGTTCAACATCGAACCCGTCGCTCAAGCCGCACGACGTCGAGGCGATCCTCGAGAAGTCGGCGACCGACCTCGGTGTCCCGAACTACGACACGACCTACGGGTACGGCCTCGTGAACGCGCAGGCTGCGCTCGCGGCCACGCCGGCCCGTCGTCTCTTTCGGGGGCGAGGGGAAGCGCCGTCCTGGCCCGATTGCTATATATGGGTTACCGCGGAAAGGAGGTGGTCCGGCAGTGATTTCATCAAGTACGGGCAGTGGAGGTACCAGCGGGTAGAGGTGCGTCCCCGGGACCCACGGGGAATCGCCTAGCCAGCGTAGGGGACGACGCGTTTCGCGCCGCCCGGCGGACTACCTTCAGCCGGAGCAGGAAGCGCCTCTGCCAATCCAAGCTGGTGACCGGATCGAGGGCCGCGAAAGCGGCCCTCGCTCTTTTCTCAGACGGTCACGGCCGACGGCGCGGCCTCGAGCGCGAGGGTCTCGAGCAGGAGCCGGAGCCGCTCGTGCAGCTCGCCGTCGAGGAGGCGCCCCTCCGCGTCGAAGCGCTCGTGCGCGCGGGTGACCGGGAGCTCGTCGCCGATCACGCGGGCGCCTGCGACGCCGAGGATCTTGCGGAGATCCGCCTGCGCCCACATGGCGCCGAACTGGCCGGTGCTCGCGCCGATCACGGCGGCGTTCTGATTCGTGAGCGCCGACTCCCGGACCGGGCGGGACGCCCAGTCGATCGCGTTCTTCAGGCCGCCCGGAACGGAGCCGTTGTACTCCGGCGTCGCGAAGAGGAGCGCGTCCGCGGAGCCCCAGTCCTCCCGGAGCCGCAGGACGGCGTCCGGGAGGTCCGAGCCCTCGAGGTCCTGGTCGTAGATCGGCAGGTCGCCGATGCCCTCCCAGAGCTCGACCTCGACGCCCTCGGGCGCCGCGTCGATTGCGGCCTCGAGCAGGCTCGTGTTGTGCGAGCCGGCGCGCAGGCTGCCGGAGACGGCCAGGACCCGCATCGTCAGCCTTCCTGGCGGACGAGCGCCAGCTCGGCGAGGAGCTTCACGTCGCTCGCGAGGTAGTCGCCGCCGCTCTGGTTCGGCGCGTTCCAGCTGACGCCGTACTGCGTGCGGTCGATCGTGGTCTCGAGCCGGAGCCCGAGGCGCTCGCGGCCGAACGGGTCGGTCGACGGCGCCTCCGCGATCTTCCCGGAGAGGGTGACCGGCCGGGTGACGCCCTTGATCGTCAGCTCGCCCGTGCCCTCGACCGTGTTGTCGGGGCGCTTGTGGAGCTCGGTGGCCCGGAACTCGATCTCCGGGTACCGGGCGGCGTCGAAGAAGTCCGGCGTCTGCAGGTGGCCGTTCAGCTGCTCGTCCTTGACGTCGACGGACGCGACCTTCGCGGCGCCCTCGAGCGCGTCGCCCGTGAGCGAGGCCCGGAAGTCGGTGAAGCTGCCGCGGAAGGTGTTGACGCCCGCGTAGCCGACCTCGAACGAGACGTTCGAGTGGACGGGATCGGCCGACCAGGTGCCGGCGGGTGCGATGCTCGTGCTGCTCGTCTGAAGTACTGACATCGTGGCTATTGCCTCCTAGGCTGAAATCTGTATACTTGAGCTGTCAACGATCATAGCGAGAAAACCTTGTCTAGTCAAGTATTGACCCCGCAAGCACAAACCGAAACGGCCTGGATCCGCTTTCTCCGGGCCCACGCAGCCGTCACCCGCGAGCTCTCCGCGCGCCTCGAGACGGCGCACGGGCTGACGCTCAGCGACTTCGACGTGCTCGTCCAGCTCTTCCACGCCGACGGGCACCGGCTCCGGCGCATCGACCTCGCCCGCACCGTCCTTCTGACCGCGTCGGGGATCACCCGGCTCCTCGACGGCCTCGAGCGCTCGGGCTGGGTCGCGAAGGACCGCTGCGCGAGCGACGCGCGGGTGACCTACGCGGTGCTGACGAAGGCGGGCCTCGAGAAGATCGCCGCGGCGCGCGCCGGCCACGCGGCCGACGTCGAGGAGCTCTTCGGCTCGCAGTTCAGCGTCGAGGAGAAGGCGACCCTCGACGAGCTGCTCAGCCGCCTCCCGCTCGCCGACACGGCGTGCCAGAGATGACGTACGCCTTCTCCTCGCTCGACGAGCTCGGCGACGGGTACGGCTTCCGGAAGATCCGGGCCGCCCTCGGCGTCGACGCCTTCGGGGTGAACGCGCTCGTGTATCCGGCCGGCTACGAAGGGTTCTCGCACTACCACGACACGCAGGACGAGCTGTACTTCGTGCACCGGGGGAAGATCCGCGTCGAGGTCGAGGGCGAGACCCGCGACCTCGAGGCCGGCGGGCTCTTCCACGCGCGCTCGACGACGCCCCGCACGCTGTCGAACCCCTTCGACGAGGACGCCGTCGTCCTCGTCGTCGGCGGCAAGGGCGGCTACATCGAGCGGGACGGGCACCTGACGAACCCCGAGCGCGACGCCGAGCGCCGCGCCTCGTTCGGCAAGAGCTAGCTGCTAGAAGCGGACGACCGTACGGATGCCCGTCGGAGCGTGCAGCTCCTCGAGCGCCTCGGGCACCTGCTCGAGCTCGATCGTCTTCGTCACGAAGCGGGCGAGGTCGAGCCGGCCGTCGAGCGCGGCCTGTGCGAGGAACGGGAAGTCCTGCTGCGGGATCGTGTCGCCGCCGTGCGTCACTGCGACGGCGACCTTCGGCCCGAAGAGGTCGCGCTCGATGTCGACGTCGAATGTGCGGGCCGACGGCGGCACCCCGACGAGGGTCGCCGTGCCTGCGTAGCCGCACATGCGAACCGCGTCGACGAGACCGGACGGCGACGTGATCGCCGAGAACGCATAGTCGACGCCGCCGGTCAGCTCGCGCACCTCCGCGACGCTCTCGCCGCTCGAGGCGTCGACGGCGTTCGTCGCGCCCAGCTCGAGTGCCGGCGCGAGCTTCTCGGGCAGCACGTCGACCGCGACGATCGTCTGCGCGCCCGCGAGCCGCGCGCCCTGGACGACCGCGAGGCCGACCCCGCCGCAGCCGATCACGGCGACCGACGAGCCCGGCTGCACGGGCGTCGCCCACAACGCCGCGCCGGCCCCGGTGGAGAAGCCGCACGCGAGCAGGCAGGCCTGCTCGAGCGGCAGGTCGTCCGGCATCGCCACCGCGCAGGCCTCGTGGACGATCACGCGGTCGGCGAACGCCCCGCAGCGCAGGACCGGGCTGAGACGTGCACCGTCGGCGGCACGGTGCATCCGGCTGCGCACGCGCAGGTTGTTCGAGCAGCGGCGCCGGTCGCCCCGTCGGCACGCGCGGCAGGCGTCGCCGCAGGGCGCGCGCCACGCGATCACGACCCGGTCGCCGGGCGCAACGGCCGTGACCCCGTCCCCGACCTCCTCGACGTGGCCCGCGCCCTCGTGTCCGAGCAGGATCGGGAACCGCAGGCCCCAGCCGTCGCTCTCGACGACGTGCAGGTCGGTGTGGCAGACCCCGCACGCCTCGAGCCGCACCTGCACCTCGCCCGGGCCGACCGGCTCGAGCGTGATCTCCTCGACTGCCGGCCGCGCCCCCGCCTCCGCGAAGACGACGCCGCGCGTCACGAGGCGGCGCGGCGGAGCTGCTCGTCGAGCGGGACGAGCGGCAGCTGGAACGTCTCCACCGCGTCGGGAGAGCCGACGACGTTGTCGCCCAGCTCCAGCATCGTCAGCTGGTCCCGCGTGACCGGTGCGCCGGGAAGCTTCTCGGTCAGCGCCGCCTGCATGCGCATGAGGCCGAACGGCACGTGGAGCGACGGCCGCCGCGAGCCGAGCACCCGCTTGACGCGGTCCCAGAACTCGTTCCACGTCGGTGCGTCGGGACCGCCGATCTCGAACGTCCGGTTCGCGGCGCCGGGATGGTCGATCGCGAGCGCGTAGTACTCCGCGACGTCCTCGACCCAGATCGGCTGCAGGCGCTGCGTGCCGGGGCCGACGATCGGCGTCACGGGCGCGAAGCGCGCGAGCCGGATGAACGTGGGCAGAACGCCGCCGTCCTTCCCGAAGATGAAGCTCGGACGGAAGATCACGTACTCGAGCCCGGACTCCTTGACGGCGCGCTCCATCTCCCACTTGGCGGCGAAGTACGGCACCGCGTCCTTCGTGCGCTCGTCGAGGCCGAGAGCGCTCGCGAGCACGAAGCGCCGAACACCCGCCTGCTTCGCGGCGGCGACGACGTTCCGGGTGCCCTGCGCCATCACGCGCTCGAAGTCGCTCTCCGACCCCTTGATGATCGCGACGAGGTGGACGACCGCGTCGACTCCCTCGACCGCCGCCGCGAGCGACGCCGCGTCGGTGACATCGCCTTGCACGAGCTCCGCGCCCCACGCCCGGGCCTGTGCGCCGTGCCGCAGGTCGCGGACGAGCACGCGCACCGGCAGGTCCCGCGCGCGCAGCGCGTGCACGACGTGCGGGCCGACGAAGCCGGTGCCGCCCGTGACGAGGATCACTCGCCGGCCTCGAAGTTCTTGAAGTAGCGGCTCGGCGTCGGCCCCTGCTGGCCCTTGTACTTCGAGCCGATCGACGAAGACCCGTACGGGGTCGTTGCGGGCTCCGTCATCTGCATGAAGGAGATCTGCCCGATCTTCATCCCGGGATAGATCGTGATCGGCAGATTGGCGACGTTCGAGAGCTCGAGCGTCACGTGCCCGTCCCAGCCCGGGTCGATGAAGCCGGCCGTCGAGTGGATGAGGAGGCCGAGCCGGCCGAGCGAGCTCTTGCCCTCCAGGCGGGCGACGAGGTCGTCGGGGAGCCGTATGCGCTCGAGGGTCGAGCCGAGCACGAACTCGCCCGGATGGAGGACGAAGGGGTGGTCGCCGTCGGCCTCGACGAGCTCCGTGAGCTCCTGCTGCTCGACCTTGACGTCGATGTACGGATAGCGGTTGTTGTGGAAGACGCGGAAGAGCCGGTCGACGCGGACGTCGACGCTCGAGGGCTGAAGGAGGCCCCCGTCGTAGGGGTCGATCTCGATGCGGCCCTCCGCCAGGAAGCGAGCGATCGTCGCATCGGAGAGGACCACGAGCGGAGTTTACGGGCTACGATCCCGGGTCCCTCGTGGCAATCGCCTCGGACATCGACCCCACCGAGCTCCGCCGGCAGCGGCGCGAGGCACGCCGCCGGGCGGTGCGCCGTCGCCGGCTGACCGCCGTCGCGGTGCTCGCCGCGCTCGGCGCGGCGGCCCTCTTCGGCCTCCTCCATCTCGCCTCCGGCTCGAGCGCCGGCGCGGCGATCGCGCTCACGCCCGTGCGCTCCGCGGCGCCGCAGAGCCCGTTCGCGCGACAGCTGCCGGAAGAGATCCGCGGCGTCCACATCACCGGGCCGCTGATGTCGCTCCCGGGCAAGTTCAGGGAGTACCTCGCGCTTCGCACGGACGGCCTGAACACGGTCGAGGTCGACGTCAAGGACGAGAGCGGCAACGTCTCGTTTCTCGGCGGCGCGCCGAGGATCGCCGTCAAGGACGGAGCGGCCCGCGCCTACTACGACCCGGCGAAGGTCGCACGCGAGGCGCACGCGGCCGGCATGTACCTGATCGGACGCGTCGTGAGCTTCGAGGATCCGATCACCGCCGTCGCCCATCCCGAGCTCGCCGTCCACCGGAGCGACGGCTCGATCTGGACGACGAACGGCGGCCTCGCCTGGCTCAACCCGTACTCGCGGGCCGCATGGCGCTACGACGTCGACGTCGCCGTCCACGCCGCGAAGGCGGGCTTCGACGAGATCCAGTTCGACTACGTCCGCTTCCCGAGCGACGGCGACGTCTCGATCATGCGCTTCCCGGGCCCGCATCCGCAGGCCAGGAACGCGACGGTCGCGGCGTTCCTCCGCTACGCCGCCTCGCGGCTGCACCCACTGGGCGTGCGCGTCTCCGCGGACGTGTTCGGCCTTGCGGCGACGCACGACCTCGGCATCGCACAGCATCCGGTTCAGCTCGGCAAGATCGTCGACGCGATCTATCCGATGACGTACCCGTCGCACTACAGCTCGGGCGAGTACAACCTTGCCGATCCGAACGCCGCGCCGGGCGCGACGGTGATGCACTCGCTGCGCGACTTCCGCGGCCAGCTCGCGGGCGGCAAGGCGCTGCTCGTGCCGTGGCTCCAGGACTTCTCGCTCGGCCGGACGTACTCGCTCGGCGACGTCGAGGCGCAGATCGCGGCCGCCCGCGCCGCGAACACCGGCGGCTTCATGCTCTGGAACGCAGCGGGCCTCTACACGGCCCCGGCGCTCGCCGGCGGCGCCCCGCCGCCTCTGCCGGTTCTGCCGGCGCCGCAGCTCTGAGCCCGGCCCGCGGCGGGCCTTGCATCGGCGCTATTCGTCTATGCAATCGGTTATCGTGGGCGTCGTGGCCGCCACCCGCGCAATCCAGCTGCTGACCGCCGTCCCGGGGCCGAGATCGGAGGCGATCCTCGACCGCAAGGCGCACGTCATCGCCGACCCGCTCTCGATCTACCTCCCGATCGTCGTCGCCGAGGGGCACGGCTCGACGCTGACCGACGTCGACGGCAACACGTTCATCGACTTCGCGGGCGGCGTCGGCTGCCTCAACGTCGGCCACGCGCACCCGCGCGTCGTCGAGGCCGTGCAGGAGCAGGCGGCCCGCTTCCTCCACACCGACTTCACGATCGTCCCCTACGAGGTCTACGTCACGCTCGCCGAGCGGCTGCTCGCGCTGGCCCCGTTCCGCGGGCCGGCCAAGGCGGCCTTCTTCAACTCGGGCGCCGAGGCGGTCGAGAACGCCGTCAAGTTCGCGCGCGCGTACACGCAGCGGCCCGCCGTCATCGCGTTCGACGGCGCCTTCCACGGCCGCACGATGCTCGCGTTGACGCTGACCTCCAAGACGCACCCGTACAAGTCCGGGCTCGGCCCGTTCGCGCCCGAGGTGTACCGCGTGCCGTTCCCCGACGCCTACCGCGGCATCAGCGCCAGGGCCGCCCTCGACGGGATCGAGCGTGCCTTCTCGACGCAGGTGGCGCGCGAGACGGTCGCGGCGATCATCCTGGAGCCCGTGCTCGGCGAGGGCGGCTTCGTCGTCGCCCCGCCCGAGTTCGTCCAGGGCGTCCGCGAGATCTGCGACCGGGAGGGCATCGTCTTCATCGCCGACGAGGTGCAGACCGGCTACGGCCGGACCGGCCGCATGTTCGCGATCGAGCACTCGGGCGTCGAGCCGGACCTCATGACCGTCGCGAAGTCGATCGCTGCCGGCCTGCCGCTCTCCGGCGTGCTCGGCAAGGCGGCGATCATGGACGCCCCCGGAGACTCCGCGGTCGGTGGCACGTATGTCGGCAACCCGGTCGCCCAGGCGGCGGCGCTCGCCGTGCTCGACGTCTTCGAGGACGAGGGCCTGCTCGACCGCGCCGAGCGCATCGGCGAGACCGTTCGGGGCAGGATGACGGCATGGCAGGAGCGTTTTCCACAGATCGGCGACGTCCGGGGCCTCGGTGCGATGCTCGCGATCGAGCTCGTGCGCGATCCCGCGTCGAAGGAGCCGGCGCCGGAGCTTGCCTCGCGGATCGCCGAAGAGGCGGCAAAACGCGGCCTTTTGCTCCTGAAGGCCGGCGTCCACGGGAACTGCATCCGCGTCCTCTGCCCGCTCGTGATCACCGATGCGGAGCTGGACGAGGCGCTCGACGCCTGGGACGACGCGCTCGAGTCGGTTCTCGCGTAGCCGCCGCGGCGGCTTCTGCGTTCTATCCACGTGGCTGCACCGCGCTCCGTGTCCTCGCCTGCCCGAAGCGGCATGCCGGGTGAGGTGATCGCCGACCGTTACGAGCTCGTCGAGCTCGTCGGCACCGGTGGCATGTCGAGCGTCTACAAGGCGCACGACCGGCTGCTCGAACGGAACGTCGCCCTCAAGATGCTGCATCCGCACTACGGGGACGACGACGAGTACGTCGAGCGCTTCCGCCGCGAGGCGCGGGCCGTGGCCCAGATGTCGCACCCGAACATCGTCACCGTGATCGACCGCGGCGAGGACGACGGGCAGCAGTACATCGTCTTCGAGTACGTCGACGGCGAGAATCTCAAGCAGCTCGTCGAGCGCACGGGGCCGCTCCCGGCCCGCCGCGCCGTCGAGCTCGGCCTCGCGACGGCGGACGCCCTCGCGTTCGCGCACGAGCACGGCCTCGTGCACCGCGACGTGAAGCCGCAGAACGTGCTTCTGACGCCCGACGGCGAGGCCAAGGTGACCGACTTCGGCATCGCGCGCTCGCTCGACGTCGAGCAGGGCGTGACGCAGACCGGGACGGTGCTCGGCACGAGCAACTACCTGTCGCCGGAGCAGGCGAGCGGCAAGCCGGTGACGCCGGCGACCGACGTCTACTCGCTCGGCATCGTCCTCTACGAGCTCTTGACCGGCGACGTGCCGTTTCCCGGCGAGAACTTCGTCGCGGTCGCGATGCGCCACATCAACGAGCCGCTGCCCGACCTCACGACGCAGCGGCCCGACGTGCCGCTGCGCCTCGTGGCGGCGATTCAGCGCGCGACCGAGAAGGACCCGACACGCCGCTTCGGCTCGATGGACCAGTTCGCGTGGGAGCTGCGCCAGTGCCTCGCGGAGATGGCCGAACCGGATGCGGACCGCACGTTCGTCGCGCAGAGCCCGGTCGTGCGCCAGAGCCGGCCGCACCGCGTGCGCGGCGGCCGGCGCCGGTACGCCCTCTATGCGCTCGCCGCGCTCGTCGTCGCGGCGGCGATCACGGCCGCGATCGTCGGCCTCGGGCGGTCCGGCGGGAAGAACGGCTCGAAGCCGCCGGCGGCGACCGGCGCGCCCGTCGCGCTGAGCGGCGTCGGCGCCTACGACCCGGACGGCGGCGACGGCGAGCACGACTCCTATGCACCGAGGGCGACGGACGGCGACCCGAGCACGTACTGGAACACCGAGCACTACACCGACTTCTCGAAGCGCGGCGTCGGCGTCGTCCTGGACGCTCGCCGGACCGTCGCGCTCGCGCGCGTCACGGTCACGAGCGCCACGCCCGGGTTCACCGCGTCGATCACGGCCGGCAGCTCCCCGCAGGGGCCGTTCGTCACCGACTCCGCCCCGAGGACCGTGAACGGGACCGCGACGTTCGCGCTGCAGGGCCGCCGCGCCCGCTACTACGTCGTCTGGATCACGAACCTCGGCCCGAACTCGTCGGTCGAGATCAACGAGGTCAAGGCGCGCAGCTAGTACTCGAGCGTGCTGCGCCGCGCGCGCCGCTCGAGCGCGAGCTCGATCAGCCGGTCGACGAGCGCCCCGTACTCGACGCCCGACGCCTCGAAGAGCTTGGCGTACACGCTCGTCGCGGTGAAGCCGGGCATCGTGTTCAGCTCGTTCAGGACGACCTCGCCGTCGCTCTCGCGGACGAAGAAGTCGACGCGCGCGAGCCCCTCGCACTCCGACGCGACGAACGCGTCGACCGACCGCTGCTGCACGAGCTCGATCGTCTCCTGTGGCAGCGCCGGCGGGATGACGAGGTGCATGCCGTCGTCGTCGTACTTCGACTCGAAGTCGTACCACTCGTGGCCGCGCGTGTCGATCGCGCCCGGAAGCGAGGCGACCGGCGGCGGCACGCGGTTGCCGAGCACGCCGCACTCGACCTCGAGGCCGCGCACGAACTCCTCGACGAGCACCTTCTCGTCGTGGCGGCGCGCCAGCGCGACCGCCGGCTCGAGCTCCGAGGCGTCGTGCACCTTCGAGATCCCGACCGACGAGCCGAGCCGGGCCGGCTTCACGAAGACCGGGTAGCCGAACGGGTTCTCGACGGAGTCGCCGAGCCGGATCGCGTGATGCCGCGCGACGGGGATGCCGCTGTCGCGCATCACCTTCTTGAAGAGATCCTTGTCCATCGCGAGCGCCGACGCCGCGACGCCGGCACCGACGTACGCGACGTCCGCGAGCTCGAGCAGGCCCTGCACGGTCCCGTCCTCCCCGAACGGCCCGTGCAGGATCGGCAGGACGACGTCGACCGCCCCGAGCGACGCGAGCGTCCCCGCCGAGGCCGGAACCGGCAATGTCCCGGCAGGCCCTGGCTCAGGTCGTGACACTTCCGTAACGGGGTCTGGCCCGGGTCTGGCCCCTGCCGTCGGCTCCGCCGGCTCGAGCTCCCAGCGGCCGTCGCGGCCGATCTCGACGGTGACGACGTCGTAGCGGGAGGGGTCGAGGGCCTCGAGCACCGACCGGGCGGAGGCGAGCGAGATGTCGTGCTCGCTCGAGCGGCCGCCCGCGAGGACGGCGACGCGGAGGCGGCGGGTCACGGGGTCGTCGTCGTGTCGGTCGCCGTCGTGCCGCCGCCGGGCAGCCGGCCGACGGTGAGCTCGACCACGGTCTTCGGAGCCGCCTGCTCGCCGCCGTTCGGCGTCTGGGCGAGGACGACGCCGTCCTGGCTCGGATCGGTCACGTCCTGGTAGGTGATGTGCGCACGGAAGCCCGATGCCTGGAGCGTCTGCTGCGCGAGCCCCGCGTCGTAGCTCGTCACGTCCGGCACCGGCGCCGTCTTCGGGCCCTTCGAGACGGTCAGCGTGACGGTCGAGCCCTTGCCGGCGGAGCCACCGGCGCCCGGATCCTGGCCGATCACGGTGTTCGCGGGCTGGTTGTCGTCGACGAACTTCGTGCTCACGTGGAAGCCGAGCGCCTGCAGCTCCGAGCTCGCCTGGTCGATCGGCTCGTTCGTGACCGACGGCACCGAGACAGGCTGTGGGCCCTTCGAGACGTTGAGGCGCACCGCCTGCCCGACCGGGATCTTCACCCCGGCCTTCGGATCCTGCGCGAGCACGGTGCCCGCGGCCTTGCTCGAGGGGACGTTGTGCAGGTCGGGCTTCAGGCCGAGCTTCGTCAGCGCCGCGACGGCGTCGGTCGAGCTCGAGTCGACGAGACTCGGCACCTCCGCCTTCGGCAGGCCGGTCGACACCCAGATGTGCACGTCGCTCCCCTTCGGGATCCGCTTCCCTGCCACCGGGTCCTGCTTGAACACGAGCCCGAACTGGGTCTTCCGGCTCGAGTGGTGGTCGACGACGGCGCCGAAGCCGTCCGCCTTGATCTTCGCGCGGGCCTGCGCCTCCGGCATGTTGAGGTACAGCTCGACCGCCACCGGCTTCGTCGAGTTGAGCTTGTTCGAGATCTCGCTGTACAGGAACCAGCCGCCGATGCCTGCGGCGAGGACGAAGACGAGCGCGGCGATCCACGGCCAGACGGGCCGGCGGTGGATCGGCTCCTCGAGGTCGTAGTAGACGGGCGGCGGCGGAGGAAGCTGCGGCGTGCGGCGCCCCGGCGCGACCATCGTCGCGGCCGTCGCCGCGATCGGCTCCGGCGGCAGGCGCATCACCTGCGTCGCCGACTCCTCGGTCTCGGGCGATACCGCCGCGCCGCGCGCGAAGCGCTCGAGGTCGGCGTCCATCTCCTCGGCGCTCTGGTAGCGGTCGGCCGGGTCCTTGGCGAGCGCGCGCATGACGATCAGGTCGAGGTCGCGCGGCACGTCCGGCCTGCGTGTCGACGGCGGCTCCGGCACGGTCGACAGATGCTTCATGGCGATCTCGACGGGCGTGTCGCCGTTGAACGGCAGCGTCCCCGTGAGCAGCTCGTAGAGCACGATGCCGAGCGAGTACACGTCGGAGCGCTGGTCGACCGCAGCGCCGCGCGCCTGCTCCGGCGAGAGGTACTGCGCGGTGCCCACGATCGACCCCGCCTCGGTCATCTGCGACGTGCCGGCGCGTGCGATGCCGAAGTCGGTCACCTTCACGCGGCCCTCCGCGTCGACGAGCACGTTGTGCGGCTTGATGTCGCGATGCACGATTCCGTGCCGGTGCGCGAAGCGCAGCGCCTGCAGGATCTGCCGGGCGTACTCGACCGACACGGTGACCGGCGCCGGGCCCCGGCCGACGATCAGCTCCTTGAGCGACCGCCCGTCGAGGAACTCCATCGCGATGTAGTAGGTGCCCTCCGCCTCACCGCGGTCGTAGATCGAGACGATGTTCGGGTGCGAGAGCGCGGCGGCGTTCTTGGCCTCGCGCCGGAAGCGCTCGACGAACTGATCGTCCCCGGCGTGCCGGTCGTTCAGGATCTTGATCGCGACCCGCCGGCCGAGCTCCTGGTCCTCGGCGAGATAGACGTTCGCCATCCCGCCCGCGCCGAGCTTGCGGACGACCTGATAGCGCCCGTCGAAGAGCGTGCCGATGAGCGTGTCCGAGACGGCCACGAGGGTCCTTACAGGGTAGTCGGGTCCTCAGCCGACCAGCTTCGTCACCGGGCCAGCAGGGCCTGCATGACCTGCTTCGCGATCGGGGCCGCAACCGCGCCGCCGAAGCCGTTCAGCTGCTTCTCGAGGACGACGGCGACCGCGACCTGGGGGTTCTCGGCGGGTGCGAACGCGATGAACCACGCCGTGTAGACGTTCGAGGTCTGCGTCTCCGCGGTCCCCGTCTTGCCGGCGACGTGGATGCCGGGGATCGCCGCGGCGTTGCCGGTGCCGCCCTCGGTGACGAGCACCATCATCTGCGTCAGCGCGGCGGCCGTCTCGGGCTTGATCGCCCGCCCGAGCGTCCGTGGCTTCGTGTTCCGGATCGTCGAGCCGTCGTGCGCGACGATCTTCTGGACGACGTAGGGCCGCGGCACGACGCCGCCGTTCCCGATCGTCGAGGCGACCATCGCCATCTGGAGGGGCGTCACGAGCATCGCCTCCTGCCCGAACGCGAGCCGGCCCGGGTCGACCTGCGACGCGGGATCCTTCGGGTCGAAGAGGTGCGAGCCCTTGTAGAGACCGCTCGGGAAGCGCTCGTTGCCCGGCGTCTCGAGCGGCGGCGTCTTGTAGAAACCGAACTTCTTCGCGTACGAGAGGATCGTGCCGGCCCCGATCTGCTTGCCGATGTTGCAGAACACCGAGTTGACCGAGTGCTGCAACGCCTGCGAGAAGTTCAGGTGGCCGAACACCTCGCGGCCGCCCTGGTCGGGGTTGCCGGCGTTCGAGACCTGCTTGCCGTACTCGGTGCAGTAACCCGGGTCGTCGAAGCCCGACGTCGGCGTGAACGTGCCGGTGTCGAGCGCCGCCGCCGCGGTGACGACCTTGAACGTCGACCCCGGCGTGTAGAGGCCCTGCGTCGCCCGGTTGTAGAGCGCCGACGCGCCCGTGCACTGGCCGCGGATCTTCAGCACCTTCGCGTACCCGTTCGGCTGGTCGATCAGGTTGAGGTCGTACGTCGGCGTCGACGCCATCACGTACACGGCCCCGAGTGCGGGTTCATCGCGACGACCGCGCCGCACCGCGTGCCGAGCAGGCTCTCGGCGAGGCGCTGCGCGCCGGGCCTGATCGTCAGCTGCAGGTCGCTCCCGTGCACGGTCGCCGGCCCGAGGCGGTCGAGCAGCGAGCGGAAGGCGTCGCTCAGGTTCGTGTTCGAGCCCGTGAGGTAGTCGTTCATCGAGCGCTCGAGCCCCGCCTGCGACCGCGACTGCGTCGAGTAGCCGACCGTCTGCGCCGCGAGCTTGTGCTGCGGGTAACGCCGGAAGTAGAGCGTCTGGCCGCTCTTCCGCTGCTTCACGTTCGTCGCGAGCACCTTCTTCCCGCCGGCGGTCGTGATCAGGCCGCGCGCGACGGTGAACTGCACGACGCGCTGGATCGCATTGTCCTGGCGGTCCTGCAAGCCGGCCGACGCCCACGTCTGCCAGTACGTCGTCGCGACGACGAGCACGACGAGGAGGGCGATCGCGACGAGCGCGAGACGGTTCAGCTGGCGGTTCACCGCGCTCCCTCGAGCTCGCGGTTCGCACGGTTGGAGACGAGCATCAACCCGGCGAGGACGAGGAAGTTCGCGACGATGCTCGAGCCGCCGTACGAGACGAGAGGGAGCGTGATGCCGGTCAGCGGGATCACGCGCAGGACGCCGCCGACGATGATGAACGTCTGCAGCGCGAAGCCGAACGTCAACCCGGCCGCGAGCAGCTTCGAGAAGCCGTCACCGGCGAAGAGCGAGACGCGGAAGCCGCGCAGCACGAAGACCATGTAGAGCAGGATCAGCGCCGAGGCGCCGATCAGGCCGAGCTCCTGCGCCAGCGCGGAGTAGATGAAGTCCGTGTTCAGCTCGGGAATGATCCGGTGCCCCGTCGCCGTCTGGAACGTGCCCTCGCCGAGCCCCGTGCCGCCCATCGAGCCGTGGGCGATCGAGTAGAGCGACTGCACCTCCTGGTAGCTCTGGCAGTCCTGGCGAAGAGCGGGCTGCCCGGTCAGCGGGCAGAAGATCTTGTGGTCGGTCCAGGGCGAGAGCCAGTTCGTCACGCGCTCGCGGACGTGCGGCGTCCCCTGGTACACCGCTGCCGAGCCTGCGAGGAAGAGGCCGATGCCGACGGCGATGAACGTCGTGCGCGCGGTGGCGACGTAGAGCATCCCGAGGAAGATGCCGTAGAAGAGGAGCCCGCTTCCGAGATCGTCGGTGACGAGCAGCACCATCATCGCGGCGCCCCAGATGACGAGCAGCGGGCCCCAGTCCTTGAGCCGGCCTGCGGCGAGCACCTCGCGCTTCTCGCGCAGGTACGCGGCGAGGAAGACGATGAGCGCGATCTTGCCGAGCTCGCCGGGCTGGAACCGGAGCGCACCCGCGTGCACCCACAGTCGCGCGCCGTTCACGCTCAGCCCGATGCCGGGCAGGAGCGGCATGAAGAGAAGCAGGATCGCGCCGAGCCCGAACAGGTACTTGTAGTTCTCGAGCACGCGGTAGTCGCGCCGCAGCCCGAAGATCGCGAGCGCGAAGACGGCGACGCCGACGACGACCCAGGTCGCCTGGCGAAACGCGTCCTTCGGCCCGAGCCGGTAGATCTCCGTCATCCCGATCGCGGTCAGGAGCGCCGCGATGGGGAGCACGTACGGATCGGCGTACGGGACGGCGAAGCGCGCGACGACGTGCGCCGCCAGGTAGAGCGCGAAGAAGAAGCCCGCGTACGTGAGCGAGGCGCCGGAGATGCGGGAGCTGCCCGCGATGTACACCGCGGCGAAGCCGACCCCCGTGAGGACGCCGACGACGACGAGATAGATGAGCTCTCTGTTGCGGTTCGACAGGCTCAGCGCACGAGCCCCCACACGAGCAGCACCGCGGCGACCCCCAGCAGGGCGAGCATCGTCAGGACGAGCCGCACGCGTGCGGCGGCGCTGATCGGCTGGGGCCGGGCGGCGGCGGCAGCCTCGGGCGAGCCCGGCTCGACGAAGACGTGCTCGACCTGCTCGGGCGGCACGACCATCGTGTCGACGGACGGCGCCGGGATCCCTTCGAGCGTGTCGTCGTCCGCCTGTGCCGGCATCCGCGCGGTCTCGTCGACGCCGGCGTCGGCGCGCGAGATCGCGAACGCGATCACGGTGATGTTGTCCTCGCCGCCGCCGCGGTTCGCGGCCGAGACGAGCGCCTTCGTCACGCGGTCGAGATCGCCGCGATGGCGTTCGACCACGTCGAGGATGTCGTCGTCGGTCACCATGTCGGTCAGCCCGTCCGAGCAGAGAAGGAACACGTCGCCCTCGCGCGCGCTGACGGTGAACGCGTCGACGTCGACGTCGGGATCCGTGCCGACCGCGCGGGTGATCACCGAGCGCTGCGGATGGATGTCGGCCTCCTCGCGCGAGAGCTTGCCGCTCTTCAGGAGCTCGTTGACGAGCGAGTGATCCTCCGTGAGCTGCTCGAGCTGGCCGTCGCGCGCGACGTACGCACGCGAGTCGCCCACATGGCCGATGGTCACGTCGTTCCCTTCGACGATCGCCACCGTCATCGTCGTGCCCATGCCCGAGGTCGAGGGGTCGCTCGCCGCACGCTCGTACACGCGGCGGTTCGCCTCCTGGATGAGCGCGGTCACCGTCTCCGCGGCCGATCCGCCGTCGGGCGCCATCTCCTCGAGGGCGGCCGCTGCGAGCTTGGACGCGACCTCGCCCGCCTGCGCGCCGCCCATGCCGTCGGCGACCGCGAAGAGCGGCGGCGAGACGACGTACGAGTCCTCGTTCCGGCGCCGCTTCTTCCCCGTGTCGCTCGCCCGGGCATAGGAGGAGACGCCCACGACTACTCCTCGAACCTCAACTCGGTCTCGCCGACGCGCACGACGTCGCCGTTCACGAGCTTGCGCGGGCGGTCGAGCCGCACGCCGTTGACGAAGGTGCCGTTCGTCGAGCCGAGGTCGTGCACCCACACGCCGTCGCGCCGCGGCTCGATGCGGACGTGGCGCGCGGACGCGAACTCGTCGGCGTCGATCATGACGTCGTTCTGTCCGCCGCGGCCGATCGTGAGCGGCGACGCGTCGAGCTCGTACTCCTGGCCGGCAGCGAGCACCCCGCTGGCCGTGACGACGAGGCGGCCGGGCCGGATCGCCTGCCCGATCGCCCCGCCCGCCATCGCGGGCCGGAGGATGAAGCTCTCCTGCGGCAGGCGCAGGTCGCGCGCGGCCGTCCGGACGATTCGCCAGATGAAGAGATAGAGGAGGACGAGAAACGCGATCTTCAGCGCGAGGAGCACGCTCTGGTAGCTGGTGCTCGCGACGGGCACACCGGCGCCTCCGCTCATTGAAATGCTCCGTCGAGCTACCTCCCGCTCCGTCGTGAAGGTGATGTCCGTCGAGCCGACCGTGAACGTGTCGCCGGAGTCGAGCTTCGCGCGCTTCGCGCGCCGGCCGTTGACCTCGATCCCGTTCGTCGAGTCGAGGTCGACGATCCAGTACGCGGCGCCCTCCTGGCGCAGCTCGGCATGGCGGCGCGACACGTTCGGGTCCTCGACCTGGATGTCGCACTCCCGCGACCGCCCGAGCACGACCCGGCGCTTGTCGACGCGCATCGTCCGTCCGTCCCACGAGAGCACCGCCACCTCGCGCTCGAGACCGAGCTCGGCCGCGGAGGCGGCCTCCGTCGCCTGCGGCGCGGCCCGCGGCTTGTAGATCATCGTGGCGCCGGGCTCGACCTGCTCGTCGGGCTCGCCGTCGCCGCGCTTCGCGCGCCGCGGCTGCACCATCCGCGTCGCGATCCCGAACTCGCCGACGGCCAGGTCGTCGTCGGTCTCGAGCAGCACGCGCGGCGGCGTCAGGAGAGCGTAGTCCTCCCGCTTCGCATGCTCCGAGACGTACTCCTCGAGCTCGGACTGAAGGGACGACTCGTACCCCTCGAACTGCTCGCGGTCGGCCGTCGACAGATAGACGGTGTACTCGTTCGGCACGTACACGCGCGAGACGGAGACGGACTTGTGGTCGTCCATCTCCTTCGCGAGCTTGCGTGCGAGCTCGACCGGCTGCACGTTCGTGCGGAACGCACGCCCGAAGACGCCCTCGAAGAGCGCTTCGATCTTCTGCTCGATTGCCCTGAGGACCATAGGTGCGGGAGGACATTACCCCCGCACGCGTCTATGCAACTCGCTGTGCCTGCAGGGCCACGGCGGCAGCCGTGACCCAGGCGGCTGCGACGAGCGCGACGGGGCCTGCGGAGGGCACCGCGAGCACCGTCAGGACGAGCATCGCAGCACCGCTCGCGGCCGCTCCCCAGCGTCCCCGCGCGGCCGCGAGGGGCAGCGCGGCCGCGAGCGCGGCGAACGCCGCCGCCTCGACGAGCAGGGCCGGCTGCGCGGCGAGCGCGCGGGCGAGCGAGCCGGCGACGTCGAGCGGATCGGTCGCGCCGGCGAGCCCGAGCCCGAGCGGCGGCGCGGCGCCGGTGAAGGGAAGCGGGGCGCCGCGCACGCCGGCCACGAGCCCGGCCGCGAGCACCGCGAGCCCGGCCTGCGCGGCGCGGCGCGGCGCGGCGCGAAGCCGCGAGGCTGCGAGCGGGACGAGCCCGAGCGCCGCGAACGGCGCGAGGAGCGGGCCGAGGGCGAAGACGCAGCGCGCTGCGCGGCTCGCCCCAGGAGAGAACGAGCCAGGCGAGCGCCGCGACCCCGTAGAGGACGGCGAGCCCGAGCGAGAGGTTGCCGAGCGGCAGGAGCGGCACGGCGAGCGCCGCTGCGGCGCCGAGCCGCGGGCGGGCGATCGTGATCGCCGCGGCGGCGACCGCCAGCACCGCCGCCCAGGCGTGCGGGTAGAAGGGCAGCGCGGCGGCCGTCCAGCCGGCGACCGCGCCCGCGAGCACGGCCGCCCCGGCCCGCGACGCCTGCGCGGGGATCGCCGCCGGCACGGACACGGACACGGGCACGGACAGCGGGAGGCTCGCGGAGCGCGGGGCCTTCCGCCGGCGCGGGACGGAGTCGCCCCGGAGGGCCTGTGCCAGCTCGGCGGCCCGCGGGCGCCGGCCGGGCGAGAGCGAGAGCGAGCGGTCGACGAGGTCGAGGAGGGGCTTCGGGAGGTCGGGCCGCAGCGTCACGAGCCCCGGCGCCCCCTGCTCGATCGCCCGGGCCGTCTCGAGCATCGACGTCTGCCAGAACGGATGCCGCCCGGAGAGCGACTCCCAGAGCATCACGCCGACCGACCAGATGTCCGCAGCGG
Source organism: uncultured Actinomycetes bacterium (assembly GCA_963831405.1). Classification (GTDB taxonomy): domain Bacteria; phylum Actinomycetota; class Thermoleophilia; order Gaiellales; family Gaiellaceae; genus Palsa-739. The sequence continues at coordinate 344,768 of CAWHPX010000006.1, read as the reverse complement.
CCGTCGACTCCTCGCCGGCGAGCCGCTCCGGCGAGATGTACGCGAGCGTGCCGGGCACGTCCCCCTGCGCGGTCAGCGTCTCCGCCTCGGCCATGCGGGCGAGCCCGAAGTCGAGCAGGCGCGCCGAGACGCCGTCGCCGTCGGCAAGGAGGACGTTCGACGGCTTCACGTCGCGGTGGAGGATCCCGGCCGCGTGCGCGTGGGCGAGACCCTCGCAGACCTGGGCGCAGGCCTCGATCGCGGCGGCGTCGTGGAGCTCGCCGGCGCGCAGGGCCTCGCGGAACGTGCGGCCCGGCACGAACTCGTAGGCGATGTAGACGTGGCGCGGGTCGCGTGCGAACGCGTAGGCGCGCAGGCAGCTCGGGTGGCGCAGCCGCGCGGCGGCGGCGGCCTCGCGCTCCGCGCGCGCGGCGGCCTTCCCCTCGCGGGGCACGATCTTCAGGGCGACGTCGAGGCCCGTCTGCTCGTCGCGGGCGAGCCACACCGAGCCCGAGCCGCCGGTGCCGAGCGGGCGAAGCGGGCGGTAGCGGTTGAGGACGAGCCCGTCGCCTTCGAGCGCGAGCGCAGCATTGGACATCGGTCAGACCTCGTTGGCTCCCGGAGGGTCATTTCCTCTATGGCCGAGCCCCGGGATACAGTCTGGCCCGGACCTCCTGACGGCATGAGCCAATACGACGACGAGAGCATCGAGTTCGACTTCTTCGACGAGCCCGAAACCGTCGAGGCGACGCAGCGTCGGCGCCTGCCGCGGCTCGAGCGCCCCGGCGGCCGGGGCGGCGGCGGCGAACGGCCCCCGCGCCCGCCGCTTCGCACGCCGACCGGCCTCGTGCCGCTCGCGCGGCTCGTCGGCCTGATCGCGATCGCGATCGTCATCGTCATCGGCCTCGTCTTCTGGGTCGGCTCCTGCCAGGGCAAGAGCAAGCACGACGAGTACCAGTCGTACGCGGACAAGGTGAAGGCGATCGCCGCGGCGGACAACCGGCTCGGCGGCGACTTCGCCGACAAGCTCATCTCGCCCGGGCTGAAGCAGTCCGACCTCGAGTCGAGCCTCCAGCAGTACGCCCAGCAGGAGCAGCAGGCGTACTCGCAGGCGCAGCAGATCCGCGCGCCGGGCCCGCTGCGCGCGCTCCACCAGAATCTGGTCGACGCGCTCGAGCTGCGCGCGAAAGGGCTGACGGGGCTCGGCGACGAGCTCGCGCGGTCCGGCGCGCTGAAGGACGAGACCGGCACGTCCGCGAGGCTGACGGCGCAGGGCGAGCTGCTCACGGCGAGCGACGTCGTCTGGGAGCAGCTCTACCGGCTCCCCGCCACGCTGCAGCTGCAGGACCAGGGCGTGAAGGGCGTCGTCGTTCCCTCGTCGCAGTTCGTCGCGAACTCCGACATCGTGAGCTCCCGCTCGTTCACCCTGCTGCTGCAACGGCTCGGCGGCGCGTCGACGGGCGGCACGCCGAGCGGCAAGCACGGCGACGGGCTCGTCTCGGTGCGGGCGACGCCGCAGGGCGCCGATCTCTCGACGAGCGGCCCGACGACGGTGACCGTCTCCTCCGACCTCACGTTCACGGCGACCGTCGAGAACTCCGGCAACTTCCAGGAGGTGAACGTCCCGGTCACGCTCACCGTCAAGGCCGGTGGGAACCAGATCTACCGGAAGCAGAAGTCGATCCCGCTGATCGCCCCGACCGAGCAGAAGACGGTGCCGTTCACCGGCTTCGACGTGCCGCCCGCCGCGTTCGCGTCGCCCGCGACCGTGACGGTCGTCGTCGGCCGCGTCCCGGGCGAAGTGAACACCTCGAACAACAAGGGGACCTACTCGGTCCTGTTCACGCTGAGTTGAGCCGGTGGGCCTGAGCGCCTCGGCCGCGGGCTGGATCGCGCTGGGCGCCGCCGCGGCGGCCGTCCTCGCGCTCCTCCTCGCGGTCGTCCACTCGCTCGCGCTCCGCCGCGTCCGGCGCGCACAGCTCACGCTCCTCGGCGGCGGCCGGTCCGACCTCGTCGACTTCGCCGTCTCGCTGCAGGGGCGGATCGACGATCTGCACCGCGCCGTGGAGGAGGTCACGGCGAGCCTCGGCCGGGTCGACCGCCGCGTCGACGAGACCGTCTCGAAGACCGCGATCGTCCGCTACGACGCCTACGAGAACTCGGGCGGCCACCAGTCCGCGTCGATCGCGCTGCTCGACTCGGCCCGGAGCGGCGTCGTCCTGAGCGCGATCCAGGGCCGGGACTACGCACGGATCTACGTCAAGGAGATCGACCGCGGCCGCGCCTCCGTGGCCCTCTCGCCCGAGGAGCTCGAGGCCGTCGAGCGCGCCATGGCGACCTAGGCCGGGCCGCGAATCCCGCTTGAAATCAAGCCTCGCTGCTATTTTTTGCGCAGGGTGCAGCAGGTTCTGGTCTTGAACGCCAGTTACGAGCCGCTGAATGTGTGCACGGTTCGGCGCGCCCACGTCCTGCTCTACAAGGGGAAGGCCGAGGTCGTCGAGCACCTCGACCAGCCGCTCCGCTCCGCGACGGGAAGCTTCATCTGGCCGCACGTGATCCGGCTGATCCACTACGTGCGCGTTCCGCGGGCGATCCAGCGGAAGATCTCGCGGCGGGCGCTCTTCGCGCGCGACGGCTGGCGCTGCGTCTACTGCGGCACGTCGGGCGGGCGGCTCACGCTCGACCATGTCGTCCCGCGCTCGAAGGGGGGCGAGTCGATCTGGGAGAACGTCGTCACCGCCTGCGCCCCGTGCAACCTCCGCAAGGGCGACCGCTCGCTCGAGCAGGTCGGCATGGAGCTGAAGACCGCGCCCCGGGCGCCGCAGCCCGTGCTCTTCATCAAGCTCGCAGCGCAGCGGATTCCGCACCGGTGGACGCCGTACCTCGGCGACCTCGGCACGAGCACCGCGGCGGCCTGCATCCGGCAGCCGCCCGATCGCGATGTGACGATCCGGCGGGTCGGTGCCGTATCACGTGCACGATGCGATTCCGCCGGGCTCTCCTCATCGCGGCAGTGCTCCTCGTCGGCTCGGCGATCGCCGGCGTCGCGCAGCCGCACCTCGGCCGCTCGGCGAGCGCCCCGGCGAGTGCACCGGCGAAGACGATCACCGTCTCCGGGCACGGCACGGTCACGACGACACCCGATCGCGCCTCGTTCGACTTCACCGTCGAGACCCGCGCGCAGACCGCCGCGGCCGCGATCGCGCGCTGCAGCGATGCGGCGGCGGCCGTCGCGCGGGCGGTCAAGGACGCAGGCGTGGCCCCCGCCGACCTGCAGACGAGCCAGATCTCGCTCTCGCCGCAGACGACGCAGGACGGCACGACGATCATCGGCTACGCCGCGTCGAACACCGTCACGGCGAAGTCGACGATCGCGAGCGCCGGCGCAATCGTCGACGCTGCGGTCAAGGCGGGCGCAAACGGCGTCTCGGGCCCGAACCTCTCCCGCTCGGACGAGGCGGCGCTCTACAGGACCGCGCTCGCGAACGCCGTCGCCGACGCCAGGGACAAGGCCGGCGCGCTCGCGGCGGCGGCGGGCCTGACGCTCGGCGGCGTGCAGTCGCTCGCGGAGGGCGCAGGCGCGACCCCGGTCGTCTTCGCGCAGAAGGCCGCCGACGCGGGCGTCGCGATCGAGCCGGGCACGCAGACGGTCGACGCAGACGTCACCGTCACCTACGCCGCAGCGTCCTAGCCGCGCTCGAGCGGGAGGCCGCGCTGCGACCACTCGCTCCACGAGCCGGGGTAGAGCCGGCCCTCGCGGCCCTCGAGCCAGGCGCGGTGCAGGGTGACGCACGAGGTCACCCCCGAGCCGCAATACGCGGCGAGCTCGCCCGCGGGGAGCTCCGGCAGGGGCTCTGCCCACGGCGCGTTCCGGGCGCCGGGGATGCGGCCCGCCGGGTCGTCGACCGGGTTCGGCTCGCCGCGCCAGCGGTTCGGCGTGCGGGCGTCGACGAGAACGAGCGAGGGGTCGCCGAGCCGCCGGGCGATCTCCGCGGCCTCGATCGTGTCGCCCTCCCGCGGACGGGGCACGAACTCCGCGGGCTCGATCGGCTCGGCGCCGGCGCGCAGCCGCCCGCCCCACGCGGCGAGCCCGCCGAGGAGGACGCCGCAGCCGTCGTGGCCGAAGTGCCGGAGCAGCCACCAGAGCCGCTCGGCGCCGCCGAGCGACCCGTACGCGACGACGAGCGTGCCGGCCCCGATGCCCGCGCGCGAGGCGGCCTCGGCGAACCGCTCCGCCGAGGGCAGCGGATGACGGCCCGCGCGCTCGACCGAGAGGTCGGAGAGATCCTCCTCGACGTCGAGGAAGGCGGCGCCCGGGATGTGCCCGTCGAGGTAGAGCTCGCGGCCCTTCCCCGGCACTCCGAGCTCCCAGCGGCAGTCGACGAAGAGGGTGCGCACCGGCGGCGAGCCTACGCCATCGCGGGAATGGGGATTGCGCTCCCCCGCACGAGGGGAGTACAACGCTGAGCATGCGCCGTCGTCTCCTCGTCGCCGGAGGGCTCCTTCTCGCGGTCGGCGGCGTCGCCGTCGCCGCGGGCGGGGCGTTTGCGTACTTCTGGGACCGCTCCCACGCCGGCCGGATCGCCCAGGGCGTCCGGATCGCCGGGGTCGACGTCGGCGGCCTCGACGCTCCCGCCGCGCGCGCGCTCCTCGACGCCCGGCTCTCGGCGCAGCTCGGCCGCCCCGTCGAGGCGGTCTACGGCGAGCACCGCTTCACGGTCCGTCCGGCGAACGCCGGCCTGCACGTCGACGTGGCCCGGATGGTCGAGAGCGCCGTGGCGCTCAGCCGCAGCGGCGGCCTCGCGCACCGGCTGTACCGCGACCTCCGCGGGCGGGAGCTGCACGCGTCGGTGCCGCTCAGTGCGGCGCTCTCCTCGACGCACATCTCGACGCTCGTCGACCACGTCGCGCGCGTCGTCGACCGGCCGGCCCACGACGCCCGGCTCACCCCGAAGCCGCTCGCGACCGGTGTCCGCGTCGTGCCGTCGCAGCCCGGCATCGCCGTGAAGCGCCCGCTGCTCGAGCGGCGGCTCCGCACGGCGCTCCTGAGCGTCGCCGGGCCGCGCACGATCGCCGTGCCGACGCGCGCGGTGCGCCCGCGCCGGTGGACGTCGACGCTGGAGCGGCACTACGGAACGCTCATCCTCGTCAGCCGCGAGACGTTCACGCTGCGCCTCTTCAAGCGGCTGAAGCTCGTGAGGACGTACCGGATCGCCGTCGGCCGCCAGGGGCTCGAGACGCCGGCCGGGTTCTACGAGATCAACGACAAGCAGGTGAACCCCTCGTGGCACGTGCCGCAGAGCGCGTGGGCGGGCGACCTCGCGGGGCGGGTCATCCCGCCCGGGCCCGACGATCCGATCAAGGCGCGCTGGCTGGGCTTCTACGACGGCGCCGGGATCCACGGCACGACGGACACCTGGTCGCTCGGCTCGGCCGCGTCGCACGGGTGCGTGCGCATGGCGATTCCGGACGTCGAGCAGCTCTACGACCTCGTACCGCTTCACACCCCGATCTACGTCGGCTGAGCTTGCGCCGGGGGCGGCTGCGCACGTAGGGTGACTGCAATGCCGTCCGCGCCGAAGACACCGTGGCTTCTCGTCTTTGTCGCGCAGACGCACGCGCGCTAGTCGGCGTTCCACTCTCCGCCGCCGCCGGCTAGCCACACAAGGCGGAACGCCTGCCCGGCAGCGTCACCTCCTCTCCCCTCTGGACGGCGCACGCCGGGCTCACACGGGAGGAGCGCAACCCTCCAGCTCCGACCCGAACGGCCGCGTACGCCTACCCCAGCGAGACAGGCGTACGCGGCCGTGTGTCTCTCAGGCGGCGCCGCGACGAGAAGCGAGCCGCAGCGCGATCGGATGGCCGCAGCGTGCGCAGTGCGTCGCCGCGGCGCCCTTCCGCGTCGCCCGCTCGACCGGAAGGGGCTTCGCGCACGAGCAGGTCGGTGTCATGCCGTCACCTCCTTCGGGACCGGTGCCGGCACGGGCCGAGGCTCGTGCCTCGGGCCGAGGCCGAGATGCCCGTGCGACTCGGTGCCGTAGCCGCCGGGGACCGGGATGTAGAACTCGGGATAGCCCCACATGCCGTGCTCGTGGACGTCGAGACCCTGCGACTCGACGTGCGGCTCGACGCGGATGCCCCAGATGCGGTGCAGCACGTAGAGCGCCGCGAACGACGTGCCGAAGGTGAACACGCCGACCGCGGCGAGGCCGAGCGCCTGCACGCCGAGCTGGTGGAAGCCACCGCCGTAGACGAGGCCCTTCGAGCCCGTCGCGAGCTTCGACGACAGGACGGGCACCGCGAAGAGCCCGCACGCGAGCGTCCCCCACACGCCGGACATGCCGTGCACCGCCACGGCGCCGATCGGGTCGTCGATGCCGATCCGCTCGACGAAGACGACGCCGAAGACGGCGATCGCGCCCGAGCCGACGCCGATCACGATCGCCGCCCACGGCGCGACGAAGCCCGACGCCGCGGTGATCGCGACGAGACCGCCGAGCGCGCCGTTCAACATCATCGAGATGTCCGGCTTGCCGAGCCTGAGCCATGCGACGCACATGCCGGTGACCGCGCCCGCCGCCGCGGCGAGGTTCGTCGTCAGCGCGACGTACGCGAAGAAGCCGAAGCCGCCGAGGTCGACGCCGAGCGTCGAGCCGGGATTGAAGCCGAACCAGCCGAACCAGAGGATGATCGTCCCGAGCACGGCGTACGGGATGTTGTGACCGGGGATCGGGTTCGCGCGCCCGTCGGTACCGAACTTGCCGATGCGCGGCCCGAGGATGAGCGCACCGGCGAGGGCGGCGAGCGCGCCCTGGTAGTGCACGACCGTCGAGCCTGCGAAGTCCTGCATGCCGTGGGCGAAGAGCCAGCCGTGCGGGCTCCAGATCCAGTGCGAGACGACGGAGTACGTGAGCGTGAAGTAGACCCCGAAGACGAAGTAGACCCAGAGCTTCGCGCGCTCTGCCATCGCACCCCAGACGATCGCGAGCGACACGCCCGCGAACACGACCTCGAACAGATAGCCGGCGGCCCCGGGGATCTCGGAGAACCAGTCGAAGGGCGCCCGGCCGACGGCGGTGAGCTCGTTCACCGACGGGAAGAAGCCGTGCGTGCCGATGAGCGCGCCGCCGTCGCCGAACGCGAGGCCGAAGCCGACCGCCCAGTAGACGAGCGAGCAGAGCCCGAAGATGAGGATGTTCTTGCCGGCGATGTGGCCGGCGTTCTTCATCCGCGTCAGGCCCGCTTCGAGAAAGGCGAAGCCGGCCTGCATGAACATCACGAGCACGGCGGTGATGACGACCCAGATGGTGCTCGCCGCGATGAGCAGGTCGTGATTCTTGATGGCAGCACCGATCATCCGACCTCGACCTCCCCGAGCGCCAGGCCCGTCCGGTTGTGCATCACGTTCTCGACCGGCGTCGACCACACGAGGCCGTCGCCCGACTCGTTGCCGCTGTGCGCCGCCGCTGCGATGGCACGCACGACGGCTTCGGCCTTCTCGTCGTCGACGACGAAGACGAGGAGCGCCTTCGGCAGGAAGCGCGACTCGAAGACGCGACCGCGGTACTCGTGGGTGACGCCGCGCTGACGCCCGTGCCCGACCGCCTCGACCACCGTCACGCCGACGTGGCCCGTCTCGTCCTCGACCGCATCGATCACCGTCTCGATCCGCTCGCGCAGGACGACTGCCTCGATCTTCCTCACCGCGTCACCCTCCTTCTCCAGATGCCGCGCCGGGGCGCGCCACCGGCGATCGCCGTTCGAGCAGCAACACGTCTCGCCAGACTCCGTCCAGCTCGCCGATGCGCTCGCGCACGCCGACGAGCCGGAAGCCGCACCCGAGGTGGAGGCGGATGCTCGCCTTGTTCTCGGGGAAGATCCCGGCCTGGAGCGTCCAGATGCCCGCCGTCTCCGCTCGCTCGATCAGCTCCTCGAGCAGCGCACGGCCGATGCCGCGCCCCTGGGCCCACGACGCGACATAGACGCTGTCCTCGGCGACGCCGGCGTAGCAGCAGCGGTCGGAGTACGGCGAGAGGGCGGCCCAGCCCGCGGCGCGCCCGTCGAGCTCGGCCACGAGGCGGATCTCCGTGTGGGCACCGTCCCAGTCCTCCCAGCTCGGCACGCCGGTCTCGAAGGTCGCGTTGCCGGTGACGATGCCGTCCTCGTAGATCCGCGCGACCTCCGGCCAGTCCAGTGACCGGAGGCCGCGGATCTCCATCTGGGTCGCGGTCCGCACTCAGCAGTCGTAGTAGAGGGCGAACTCCATGGGATGCGGGCGCAGCCGCACCGGGTCGACCTCGTTCTCGCGCTTCCAGTCGATCCACGTGCGGATGAGGTCCTCGCCGAACACCCCGCCCTTCGTGAGGAACGCGTGGTCCGCCTCGAGCGCGTCGAGCGACTCGGCGAGCGAGCCGGGCACCTGCGCGACGCCGTGGTCGTCTTCGAAGAGATCGAAGTCGGAAGGCTCGCCGGGGTCGAGCCCGCGCTCGATGCCGTCGAGGCCCGCCATGAGCATCGCCGAGAACGCGAGGTACGGGTTCGCGGTCGGGTCGGGGCAGCGGAACTCGATCCGCTTCGCCTTCGGCGACTCGCTGTAGGTCGGGATGCGGATGCAGGCGCTGCGGTTGCGCGACGAGTAGGCGAGGTTCACCGGCGCCTCGTAGCCGGGGACGAGCCTGCGGTACGAGTTCGTCGTCGGAGCGCAGAAGGCGAGGAGCGCGGGCGCGTGCTCGAGCAGCCCGGCGACGTACGCCCGTGCGAGCTGCGAGAGCCCTGCCGGCGCCCGACCTGTCGGCGAAGAGCGGCGTGCCCTCCTTCCACAGCGACTGATGACAGTGCATCCCCGAGCCGTTGTCGCCGAAGATCGGCTTCGGCATGAACGTCGCCGTCTTGCCGGCCGCGAGCGCGGTGTTCTTGATCACGTACTTGTAGAGGAGAACCTGATCCGCCATGCGCGTCAGGCTCTCGAAGCGCAGGTCGATCTCGCACTGCCCGGCGGACGCGACCTCGTGATGGTGGAACTCGCACTGGACGCCGAGACGCTCGAGCGTCAGCACCATGCGCGTGCGAAGGTCGCTCAGCGTGTCGTGGGGGGCGGGCGGGAAGTAGCCCTGCTTCTCGCCGATCGTGTAGCCGAGCCCGGGCGTGCCCGAGTTCCAGTGGCCCTCCGCGGAGTCGACCTTGTAGCGCGCCTCGTTCGGGCCGCTCGTGTACGACACCTCGTCGAAGACGAAGAACTCGCACTCGGGGCCGACGTAACACGTGTCGGCGATGCCCGTCGAGCGCAGGTACGCCTCGGCCCGCTTCGCGACGCGGCGCGGATCCTTCGCGTACGGCTCGAGCGTCACCGGCTCGGCGATCTCGCAGAGGAGCGAGAGCGTCGGGGCCTCGGTGAACGGGTCGAGGATCGCCGTCGACGCGTCGGGCATCAGGATCATGTCGCTCTCGGCGATGCCCTGCCAGCCGCGGATCGAGGAGCCGTCGAAGCCGAGGCCCTCGTCGAAAGCCGACTCGTCGAACGAGCCGACCGGCAGGGTCACGTGCTGCCACGTGCCGAGCAGGTCGCAGAACTTCAGGTCGACCATCGCCGCGCGCGTCTCGCGCGACCACTCGAGCGCCGTGCGCGGCTCGACCGCGCCCTCGAGGTAGTGCCGCAGCTCCTTCTCGATCTCTGCCATGTCGCTTTCCCTCCGTCACGTGCTGGACCACGAAAAAAGCCCCACCACCGCCCGGCCTCGAAGCTGGGGGTGATGAGGCGTCGTTGCCTCGAACGTCCGCCGACGACGGCGGGCGTCCTACCGGAACCTTAGCGGGTCCGGCGGACGGTTTGTCAAGATCGGGCATGAGCGAATACACGCACCGGAACCTGAAGCAGCTCGACAACATGGCCGAGCAGTACGGGATGGCCAGAGAGCTCGAGGCGCGCTTCGCGCGCAAGCCGCTCGGGCTCTCGAACTTCGGGCTCAGCTACCAGAAGCTCGCGCCGAACTTCCGCATGCCGTTCGGCCACCACCACGGCGAGCAGGAGGAGGTCTACGTCGTGCTCGACGGCGGCGGTCGCATCAAGGTCGGCGACGAGATCGTCGAGCTCGCACAGTGGGACGCGATCCGCGTCCCCGGCTCGGTGACCCGCGCGCTCGAGGCCGGCCCCGACGGGCTCGAGGTGCTCGCAATCGGCGCGCCGCAGGCGGACGACACGGAGATGGAACAGGGCTGGTGGTGACGTACTCCCACCGCGGCGCCTTCCTATGGAGCTCTTCGGGTGCCGGATTCACCTCACTCGTTCAGACGAGTGCGGCGAGCGCGTCAGCGCGGCCCGTACGGGGCGTAGCGGTGGTGGAGGAGGATGGGGTTGCCGGCGGGGTCGCGGATCCCGGCGCCGTGGCAGGCACCGGAATCCCACATCTCGTCGACCGGAACGCCGGCCGCCTCGAGCTTCGCCTTCGCGTCGGCGACGTCCGGCACACGCAGCGCGAGCGTGCCGGCCGGCAGCGGCGCGAACTCGTAGCCGTGGGTGTGCGGGGTCATGACCGCAAGCGTGACGTTGCCGACCTCGTACTCGACCCAGTCCTCGGCCGGCGAGTTCGGGTTCCTCTCGAGGCCCAGCACCTCGCCGTAGAACCGGTTCGCCTTCTCCATGTCCGTCACCGGCACTCGGATGTAGTCGACTCGCTGCACGTCGATCATGGGTCGCGTACCTCCTGCGTAGGAAAGGCCCCGAGCCGGTCGTCGCTCCTCGACCGGCCCTCTACTTCCGGCGAAGCAGTCGGGCGAGATTGATGTCCCAGCCCCAGCCGTACGTCTTCGGAGTAAAGAGGCGCCGGTCGCTCGGGTTCCACCAGCGCGACTTCGCGCGCGCGAGCGTCGGGCGCCGCCAGTCGTAGGGAACGCCGAGGAACGTGCCTGTCTTCGATCGCCTCGCCATCGTCCGTAATCATGCACGGAGCGTGCCCCGAGCGCATCGGGGGCTCCACGGATTCCAGTTTCCCGGGACGGACGGAGTCGTCCTGGACGAGCCCCGCGAGTTCGCCCGGTGGCCTTCTCTCCGCGAACACCCCGATGCGCGCTCAGGGCTGCGGGTGGATGAGGGGAGCGGAAAGGAGGTGACGACGCCGATGCTGACAGCCGAGGAATACCGGCAAGCGGAGTTCGGCTACACCCTCACGGAGTCGAGGCGCGGCTTCAAGATTCACGCGACGGTCTACGCCGTCGTGATGACGGGGCTCAGCGTCCTGAACGCGCTCCTGTGGGTGTACGCAGACGCCCACTTCCCGTGGGCGGCATTCCCTCTCGTTGGTTGGGGGATCGGCCTGACGCTTCACTACGTCTACGGCTTCCGGAGGGCGGGCGACGAGGCTCGCAGCCGCCAGCGAAAGGTCGAGGCATACGCGGAGCGGACGAAGGAGCTCGTGTGAGCATCCGGCAGCGGGAGCCGCGCCGTCGCCGCGATACGTCGTTTGGAGAAGCGGATCGGTCGCGGCCCCCGATGCCTGCGCCGGCCGGCGGCCGCATCGTGAGCATCGAGATGCGCTCGCCGATCTCCCCGTCGAAGGAGGCCGGGATGGTCAGACGCCTGGTCGTCGCCGTCGTTGCGACGTTCGCGCTCGCAGTCGCCGCTCTCTCCGCGCAGGCGACTGCCCCGCCGGTCGGGCCGCTGCCCAAGGGCCCGGTGACCACGATTCACGTACAGCACGGGCTGCTCTTCGCCATCGTCGTACCGCGTCCCGGTGCGGGGCTCGCCTGGCGCGGAGCCCGCCTCTCCGACGCGACGATTGCGCGCCCGCTCGACGAGGCCGAACTGAACGGCAACATCGTCTTCGTCTACAGGGCCGGACACAGCGGCACGACGACGGTCGTCTACGCGCTGACGAAGGACGAAGGGCCGAAGGCGCTGAAGGCGCGCTTCTTCAAGGTCGTCGTCTTCTAGCCTCGAACCTAGCTCGAGCGGTGCGGCGCGACGAGCGCGGACGCGAGGCCGAGCCCGATCAGCACCGTGCCGCCGAACCAGCGCTCGACGCGCGCGATCACCGGCGTGCCGCGCAGGCGGTCGGCGATCGACCCGGCGACGATCGCGTACAGGCTGTCGCTCAGCAGCCCGAGCCCGGCGAACGTGAAGCCGAGCAGCATGATCTGCAGCCAGACGTGACCCGCACGCACGTCGACGAACTGCGGCACGAACGCGAAGATGAAGACGATCGTCTTCGGGTTCAGCAGGTTCACGACAAGGCCCTGCGTGTAGAGATCGCGACGCGTGCGCGGCGCCGCCGCCTCGACCCCGTCGTCGGTCTTCCGCGTGAGCAGCCGTCGCACGCCGAGAACGATCAGGTAGGCCGCGCCGGCGTATCGCACCGTGTCGAACGCGGCGCGCGACGCGAGCACGAGCGACGAGAGCCCGACCGCGGCGAGCGTCACGTGGACGACGGTGCCGCTCGTGATCCCGAGCACCGAAGAGAGCCCGGCGCTCCGGCCCTGGTCGATGCTGCGGCTGACGACGTAGAGCACCGCCGGCCCGGGAATCGCGAGGAGCGCGAGCGCGGTAAGGACGAAGAGCCCGTACGTCGCCGGCGAGGGCACCTAGCGACTGTACAACGCAGCGACCTCGCGACCCGTCGCGGCGATTCGCTCGCGCAGTGCGAGCGGCTCGAGCACCTCGACCTGGGGGCCGAACCGAAGCAGCTCGCGGTACGCGTCGCCGAGATGCGCGAACGCGAGCACTGCGCGTCCCTCGTCGTCGACGCGCGGCTCGCCGGGCAGCCAGCGCTTCACGTCGTCGCCGACGCGCACGAGGACCTCGACGCGGGCGCGGCCCTGCTCGAAGTCGCGCGACCAGCGGTCCCAGAAGCTTCGCAGCTCGAAGTCCGCCGGGCGCTCGAACGTCTCCTCGAGCGGCCGCACGGAGGCGACGCGCGACACCCGGTAGACGCGCATGCCGGCGGAGCGCAGAGCGACGAGATACCAGGCCCCGCCCTTCAGGACGAGCCCGAGCGGAGCGATTGTCCGCTGGACGAGGCGGCCGCCCTCGCGGTAGCGGAGCCGGACGCGGCAGCCGCGCCAGACGGCGGCGGAGAGAGCGGGGAGATGCGGCACCGTGTCCTCGGCGCGAAACCAGCCGCGCGTGTCGAGATGGAAGAGGAGCGACGCGCGGCTCGCCCGTTCCTGGAGCTCGTGCGGCAGCGCGGCGAGGAGCTTGAGGCGCGCGGCGGCGAGCTCCCCGCCGAGCCCGAGCTCCGCGGCCGGGCCCGAGATCCCCGCGGCGAAGAGCGCCTCCGCCTCGTCGCCCGTCAGCCCGGTCAACCGCGTGCGGTAGCCGCCGGCGAGCCGGTAGCCGCCGGCCGGGCCGCGGACGGCCTCCACGGGCACGCCGGCCGCGGCAAGCGACTCGACGTCGCGATGCACCGTCCGCACCGAGACCTCGAGCTTTCCCGCGATCTCGGCCGCGGTCAGCTGCCCGCGCGTCTGGAGGAGGAGCAGGAGCGAGACGAGCCGTGTCGCGCGCATTCCTCAAAGATGACAGAAGATGGCCTCTTTGTCTGCCAGACTCGCCGCATGAGCGACGACACCGGCACGAACATCTGGGACGACAACTGGGGCGAGCAGCCGGAGGACTGGTCGGGCGGCGGCGGCAGGCGGAAACGGCTCGTCGAGGGCGGCTACGGCGAGAGCGGCCCGCGCCTCGGCGCGACGGTCTACGAGCTCGGCCCCGGCAACTTCATGATCTTCCACTTCCACCACGGCTCGGAAGAGCTCCTGCTCGTGCTCCGCGGGCGGCCGACGCTCCGCACCTTCGCCGGCGAGCGGCAGCTCGCCGAGGGCGAGGCGGTGCACTTCCCGACCGGGCCCGACGGGGCCCACGAGATCCGAAACGACACCGACGAGGCCGTCCGCTACGTCGTCGCCGGGACGCGCGTCTCGCCCGAGGTGGTCGAGTACCCCGACCTGCGGCAGCTCACGGCCCAGTCACGGCACGACTCGATGACGGGCGAGCAGCTCTTCGTCATCCACGACGTGAAGGAGGACGCATGAACGAGGAAGAGGAGACCGGGAGGGGCGGCACGGTGATCGAGCTCCTCCTACGCGAGCCGGAGATCGTCGCGTGGCTCGAGCCGCACGACGACGACGCGGACGACGACGAGCCGCCGCGGGCAGCGTGATGGAACCGCTCGAGAACGCGTACGAGCCGGGCGAGTGGGACGACTACGGCCCCGGTCCGGAGGGCTGGTGCACCAAGCCGCGCCGGCTCGTGCGCACGCCGGGGCAGCTCCTGACGATGAGCGTCTACGTGCTCGACCCCGGCGAGAAGCACCTGCCGTACCACTTCCATCACGGCGCCGAGGAGCTCCTGCTCGTGCTCGAGGGAACGCCGACGCTGCGCACGCCCGAGGGCGAGCGAGCGCTTCGACCCGGCGACGTCGCCCACTTCCCGCGCGGCGCCGACGGCGCGCATCAGGTGCGTAACGACGCAGCCGAGCCCGCGCGCTTCGTCGTGGCCGCCGCGAACACGACACCCGAGATCGTCGAGTACCCCGACACGGGCAAGATCGCCGCGATGGCGAAGACGCCGTCGCAGGGCGGGCCGTCGCTCTGGACGATGCATTTCCTCGAGAACGCCGTCGGCTACTGGGATGAAAAAGAGTGATTTGACGCCGCGCACGCCGACGCGTATCGTTCGGCGGCCATGTTGCGCTGGAACGTGATGAACAGGGAGCCGGTCGGCGGCAGCTTCGCCGGCCCGCGCGGACGCTAGGTCCGCCCGCCGCCTCGCGCGCGTCTCTCCCGTTCTCCGTTCACCCTTTCGTTTCAGAAGGAGCAGCATGTCCACTCTCGCAGCACCGATATCTGGAAGCACGTCCGTCCGTCGTGACGTCCCGGCCGTCGAGGTCGTCGACCTGACGAAGGAGTTCCGCCGCCGTGACAGGCGCGCGGGCCGCTTCGCACGCCGCCGCATGCCGGCGCTCAAGTCGGTCACCTTCACGATGGAACGCGGCGAATGCGTCGCGATCCTGGGCCAGAACGGCTCGGGCAAGTCGACGCTCGTCCGGCTGCTCTCGACGCTCCTGATCAACGACGGCGGCGAGGCGCGCATCTTCGGCCACGACGCGTTCCGCGATACGCGGCAGATCCGCCAGCTCGTGAACCGCGTCTCCGTCGAGGCGAGCTTCTTCAAGAAGATGTCCGCGTCCGAGAACCTCTCGTACGCGGCGCGGTTCTACGGCATGCCCCCGTCGCAGACGCGCCGCGCGATCCCGGAGATCCTCGAGCGTGTCGGCTTTCCGGCCGACCGCCGGCGCGAGTCGATGGAGAACCTGTCGCGCGGCATGCAGCAAAAGGTCGCGCTTGCGCGCGCCCTGCTCACGTCACCCGTTCTGCTGCTGCTCGACGAGCCGACCACGGGCCTCGACCCGCGCTCGAAGCTCGAGGTGCAGGAGTTCATCAAGGACGTGCGCGTCACGCACGATGCGACGATCCTGCTCTGCACCCACGACATGGCGGAGGCGGAAGCGCTCGCCGACCGTGTCGGCCTGCTCGACCGCGGGGAGCTGCTCTTCCTCGAGCCCGTCGCCGACGTGAAGCGGCGCTACGGCGTCGACACGCTGGAGCAGGCGTTCTTCGCGGCGACCGGGCGTGTCTTCGAAGAGGAGCACGACGAGGACGACGAGTACCGGGAGGTGTTCGGATGAGCACTGCAGGAGCGACGCTGCGCCAGGAGCTCATCGGCCTCGGGGGCATCGTCGAACGGAACGTCTATCTCACGAAGCGCTACTTCCTCTGGGATCTCGCCTTCATGGTGTGGACGATCGCGAACACGCTCACGATCGTCTTCATCGCCCGCGCGGTGCATCTCTCGGCCGCACAGGAGAACGAGCTCGCGACGAAGCTGCTCGTCGGCGCCGTGATCTGGGCGTTCCTCGGGATCATCTTCGAGTTCGTGACGGAGACGGTCGCCTGGGAGCGCTGGGAAGGCACGATCGAGTACACGTTCATGGCGCCGGTGTCACGGTCCATGCACCTCTTCGGCATGGGCGCGTACGCCGTCCTGTACGGCCTGATCCGCGCGACGATCCTCTTCTTCACCGTTGCGGCGTTCATCGGCATCCACATGCCGCATGCGAACTTCGCCGCGGCGCTGGCGCTGCTCGGCATCGCGTCGATCTCCTTCATCGGCATCGGGATGATGACGTCCGTGCTGCCGCTGATCTCGCCCGAGAAGGGCGCACAGCTCGGCTTCGTCGCGCAGGGGATGATGCTCGCGGTCTCGGGTGTCTACTACCCGGTGTCCGTCATGCCCGGCTGGATGCAGGCGATCGCGAAGGTCTCGCCCGCGACCTACGCGCTCCGCGGCGACCGCGCGTCGATCGTCGGCGGCGCCTCGCTCGCGTGGGCGGACGTCTGGCCCCTCCTCGTCATCGCGGTCGTCGCGATCCCCCTCGGTCTCGCGATCTTCCGCAGGGGCGAGCGCTACGCGAAGAAGCACGGCAAGTTGAAGCGGTCCGGCTGATCGGGCCGGGCCGCTTCGACGAGCGCCCTTTTGGGTACCACCCTGCCGATGACCATCCGCGTGCTCCTCGTCGACGACGAGCCGATGTTCCTCGAAGCGCTCCGCGCCCTGCTCGACCACGACGATCGCGTCGAGGTCGCAGGCGCGACGAGCGACGGCGAAGCCGCGATCGAGCTCGCCGACCGCGTCCATCCGGACGTCGTGCTCCTCGATCTGGCGATGCCGGGGATGAGCGGCTTCGAGCTCACGCGGAAGCTCCTCGCGGCCACGCCGGCGCTGCGCGTGATCGCCGTGAGCGGGCTCTCGCACGAGAGCGACGCGTCGAAGGCGCTCGAGGCAGGCGCGACGTCGTTCCTCATGAAGGGCGGTCTCTACTCGGAGGTCGCAGAGGCGATCGTCGTCGCGGCCGCGACGCAGGCCTAGAGCGAGAGACGCTCGAGGCACGCGCGAAGCCCGTCGCGCCAGTGCGGCAGGCGCGGTGCGCCGGGACGCTCGCTCCGGAGCACGGAGTACGCCGGCCGCGGCGCCGGCCGTCCGAGCTCCGCGGTCGTGATGGGCCGCACGCGGCAGTCGAGCCCGGCCTCGTCGAAGATCGCCGCGGCGAACTCCGCCCAGGTGCAGTCGCCGTCGGCGGCGAGGTGCCAGATGCCCGGCGGCAGGCCGACGAGCGTCCGGGTCGCCTCGGCGAGATGCCCGGTGAAGGTCGGGCAGCCGCGCTGGTCGCCGACGACCGCCACCTCGTCGCGCTCGGCGCCGAGCCGCAGCATCGTGCGCACGAAGTTCGTGCCCGTCCAGCCGAAGAGCCACGACGCCCGGACGACCCATGCGCCCTCGCCGGCGGCGGCCTCGCCGTGCAGCTTCGTGCGTCCGTACACGGACTGCGGCCGCGGCGCGTCCGACTCGACGTACGGATGCGCGCTTCATGCCGTCGAACACGTAATCGGTCGAGAAGTAGACGAGCGGGGCACCGATCTCGGCCGCGTGCTGCGTGCCACCGACGTTCACGGCAGCGGCGCCCTGCGGATCGGCCTCGGCGCCGTCGACGTCGGTCCACGCGGCTGCGTGCAGCACGAGGTCGACCGTCCCGAGCGGCGGCGGCGGCAGCGTGACGTCCCAGTCGGCGTGGCGCAGGCCGCGCGCGCCGGGGAACGCTTCGAGGAGCGCGGCCCCGAGCTGGCCGCCGGCGCCCGTTACGACGACGTGTCGCGTGCCGAGAGAATCGGCGATGTCGTGCTCCAGAGGTGGCGGACACGGTCGTCGTCCCACGGCACGCCGTGCTCGTCCGGGCTCGCCGCGTCGTACTCCTCGGTGACGAGGTACATGAAGAGGCAGTCGGTCAGGGCCTCGTAGCCGTGCGCGTAGGTGCCGGTGACGTAGACGGCGGCAGGGTTGTCGTCGCCGATGTCCTCCGTGAAGACCTCGCCCGTGTCGCGATCGAGCACGACGACGCGCACCATGCCGTCGAGGCAGACGAAGAGATCGTCCTGCCCCCGTTCGTGGTAGTGCAGGCCGCGGATGACGCCTTTGCGCGACCGCGACAGGTTCGCCTGCCGGATCGGCTTCGGGAGCGCGCTCGCGCGGATCAGCTCGGCGAACCATCCGCGCTCGTCCTCGCGGCGTGTCAGCGGAAACGTGCGGACGTTCACGTCTTGCTCCCGCGCACGAAGTCGTTGACCTCGTAGTACGCGTCGATGGACTCGCCGGCGTCGCCCCAGAAGCCCCCGACGACGTCTGCCTCCATCGCGCCGCGCCCGACGTACCAGTTGTTCACGTCGGTGATCTCGAGCTCGCCCCGCCCCGAGGGCTCGAGCGTCGGCAGCACGTCCCAGACGTCGCCGTCGTAGAAGTAGACGCCCGTGACCGCGAACTTCGACGGCGGGCTCTCCGGCTTCTCGACGATCTCCGTGACGCGGTCACCGTCCATCACCGCAACGCCGAGGTGCCGCAGGTGCTCGTCCTCCGACACGTGGGAGAGGACGATCCGGCCCCCCGCCTCCTGACCGTCGAAGTTCTCGACGATCGGCTGCAGCGAGTGCTCGAAGATGTTGTCGGCGAGCATCACGCACACCTTGTCGCGGTCGACGAAGTGCTCCGCGAGGCCGAGCGCGTCGGCGATGCCGCCCGCTTCCTCCTGGTAGCCGTAGGTGAGCAGGTCGACGCCGTACTCGCGGCCGTTGCCGAGCAGGCGGAAGAACTCGCCCGCGTGCGTGCCGCCGGTGACGAGCATCAACTCGGTGATCCCCGCCTGGACGAGCGCTTCGACCGCGTAGGTGACCATCGGCCGGTCGTAGAGCGGCAGCAGGTGCTTGTTCGTGATCCGCGTGAGCGGATGGAGACGCGTGCCGGAGCCGCCGGCAAGGATGACGCCCTTCACGCGGGCGATGCTATCGGCTCGTTACGGGTGAACCGGAAGCAGCAGGAAGAGCACCGTGAGCACGCCGGTGAGCGTGACGATGAGACGCATGCCTCGAATGTACGAATGCCGGGTCAGCGATCCGTGTCGGGACTGCAAGGAAACGGTTAGGTTCAGCGCGTGCCGCCGAGGCCCCGCCGCTCCTGCCTCACCGTGCCCGCCTCGAGCCCGAGGATGATCGAGAAGGCGGCGACGCTCGACGTGGACGAGGTCGTCGTCGATCTCGAGGACGGGACGGCGGCCGCAGACAAGACGGCTGCGCGGGGAACTCTCGGTGCCGCGCACGCCCGGCGGACGCTCGCCGTCCGGATCAACGGCGTTCGCACGGCGTGGTGGCGCGAGGATCTCGCCGCGCTCCGCGAGCATCCGCCCGACGTCGTCGTCGTACCGAAGGTGGAGGAAGCCGACGACGTGAACGCGGTCGTCGCCCTCCTGCCGCCGGGCGTCGGCCTCGAGGTGCAGATCGAGACGGCGCGCGGGCTCGTCGAGGTCGAGCGCATCGCCGCGCTCGGCGGCCCGCTCGAGGCGCTCGTGTTCGGCCCGGGAGACTTCGCCGCCTCGATCGGCGTGCCGGTGCTGACGATCGGCGCCGGTCCGACGGAGTACGCGCTCCAGCGCATGGTCGTCGCCGCGCGCGCCTTCGGCCTGCAGCCGGTCGACGGGCCGTACGCCGTGCTCGACGATCCCGCCGGCCTGCGGGAGTCGGCCGAGCGGGCGCTCGCGCACGGCTGCGACGGCAAATGGGTCGTCCATCCCGCTCAGATCGCGCCCGTCGCCGCGGTCTTCACGCCGTCGCCCGAGGAGCTCGCCCGGGCGAGGCGCATCCTCGCGGCGGCGGACGGCGCGAGCGCGGTGGACGGCGAGATGGTCGATGCGGCGACGAAACGCCTCGCCGAAGGCGTCATCTCGCGCGGCGCGCGGCCTTCCGAGCTCTGACGAGCGGCAGGCCCCGAACGGCCGCGAACCAGGTGTAGAGCAGGAGCGCGAGAGCGCCGAGCACCAGGCGCACGATTCGTGCCATGCTTTTACGGTAGCCCAGCGAGGGTACGGGGGACGCTGTGACGGGTCGGAGACGGGACATCGACGATCTCCAGGGCGAGATCCAGGAGCTCTTCGCGGACCTCTGGCAGGTGCCGCGCTTCTCCGGGATGCGCCGCGGCTTCCGGCCGCACAGCGACTGCTACCGAACGGAGGATCCGCCGACGCTGCACGTCCTCGTCGAGATCGCCGGCGT
The DNA here is from genome assembly GCA_963831405.1 of uncultured Actinomycetes bacterium. Taxonomy (GTDB): domain Bacteria; phylum Actinomycetota; class Thermoleophilia; order Gaiellales; family Gaiellaceae; genus Palsa-739. The sequence continues at coordinate 324,647 of CAWHPX010000006.1, read as the reverse complement.
CGATCCCGGCTCGGTCGAGGTCGTCGCGTCCGGCAAGACGCTCGTCGTCACGGGCTCGCGCGAACGGCCGACCGCCGTCGGCGCGCGGTACCTCGCGATGGAGATCGACTACGGCACCTTTCAGCGCCGCGTCGAGCTCGGCGACGAGATCGACCCTGCGCGCGCAACCGCCTCGTACGACCGCGGCCTCCTGAGGGTGACGCTGCCGATCGCGAAGCGCGCGCCGGCGGAGGGACCCGTGCCCATCCGGGTGGAGCGGGCATGAGCAGGCGTAGGCTCGACGGAGCCTGCCTAGGCTCGACGGAGCCTGCCAGGGAGCGGAGGCGCCGGCTCGGCCGGCGCCGGAGCGGGCATGAGCGAACCTGAATATCAGGTCGTCGTCTCGCCCGACGAGCAGCAGAGAGCCGACGAGCTCGGCGAGGAGCTGCCGAGCGCGCTGCCCGTCCTGCCGCTGAAGGAGACGGTCGTCTTCCCCGACTCGATGACGCCGCTCGCGATCGGCCAGGAGCGCTCCGTCCGGCTGATCGACGACGTGGTGGGGAGCGACCGGCTGCTCGCGCTCGTCACGGTCAGCGACGAGGACGCCGAGACGCCCGGCTGGGACGACCTCCACACGGTCGGGACGGCCGCCGTCGTCCACAAGATGATCCGCGTTCCCGACGGCACGCTCCGCGTCCTCGTGCAGGGCGTCCGCCGCATCCGGCTCGAGCGCCGCGTCGGCGACGACCCGTACCTCGTCGGCGAGTTCGTCGAGGTGCCCGACCGGATCGAGGAGACGAAGGAGGTCGAGGCCCTCACACGCAACGTGCAGTCGCTCTTCGGCAAGATCATCGGCCTCGTCCCGTACCTGCCGGAGGAGCTCCAGATCGCAGCGGCGAACGTCGACGAGCCGAGCGCGCTCTGCAACCTCGTCGCCTCCACGCTGCGACTGAAGACGGACGAGAAGCAGCGGCTTCTCGAGGAGGCGGACGTCGAGCAGCGACTGCGCGACATCTCCCTCATCCTGAACCGGGAGCTCGAGGTCTTCGAGCTCGGCACGCGCATCCAGTCGCAGGTGCAGTCGGAGCTCGAGAAGGGCCAGCGCGAGTTCTTCCTGCGGCAACAGCTGAAGGCGATCCACGAGGAGCTCGGCGAGGGCGACCCCGAGCAGGCCGAGCTCGCGGAGCTGCGCGAGCGGCTCGGGGCGCTCGCGCTGCCGGAGGAGGTCGAGAAGGCGGCGACGCGCGAGCTCGGACGGCTCGAGCGCCTGCCCGCTGCCGCGGCCGAGTACGGGGTCATCCGCACCTACCTCGACTGGATCGCGACGCTGCCGTGGGCCCGGACGACGACCGACAACCTCGATCTGAAGCGGGCGCGCGAGGTGCTCGACGAGGATCACTACGACCTCGAGAAGGTCAAGGACCGGATCATCGAGCATCTCGCGGTGTCGAAGCTCCGCAACGACCCTTCCGGCCAGATCCTCTGCTTCGTCGGCCCGCCCGGGGTCGGCAAGACGTCGCTCGGGCAGTCGATCGCGCGCACGCTCGAGCGCAAGTTCGCGCGCCTGTCGGTGGGCGGTGTCCGCGACGAGGCCGAGATACGCGGCCACCGGCGCACGTACATCGGCGCGATGCCGGGCTCGATCATCCGCGCGCTCCGAGACGCCGAGTCGATGAACCCCGTCCTGCTGATCGACGAGATCGAGAAGATGGGCGCGGACGTGCGGGGCGATCCCGCGTCGGCGATGCTCGAGGTTCTCGACCCGGAGCAGAACAAGACGTTCCGCGACCACTATCTCGACCTGCCGTTCGACCTCTCGAAGGTGCTCTTCATCTGCACCGCGAACACGGTCGACACGATTCCCGGCCCGCTGCTCGACCGGATGGACGTCATCTCGCTGTCCGGATACACCGAGGACGAGAAGCTCGGCATCGCGAAGCGCTACCTCGTGCCGAAGCAGGTCGAAGCGCACGGCCTGCAGCCGGAGCGGATCGCGATCTCCGACAAGGCGCTGCGGCTCGTGATCCGCGAGTACACGCGCGAAGCCGGCGTACGCGGCCTCGAGCGGCGCATCGCCGACCTCTGCCGCAAGGCCGCGCTGAAGGTCGCGGAGGGCTTCGAGGGCAGGATCAGAGTCGACGAGCGCCGCGTGCGTGCAGGGCTCGGTCCGCGCAAGTTCTCCGGCGAAGCCCGCCGGCGCACGGCCGATCCAGGTGTCGCCACCGGCCTCGCGTACACGACGGCAGGCGGCGACGTCCTCTTCATCGAGGCCGGCGCGTACCCGGGCAAGGGCAAGCTCACGATCACCGGGCAGCTCGGCGAGGTGATGCAGGAGTCGGCGCAGGCTGCGATCTCGTGGGTCCGCTCGCACGCGGAGAGCCTCGGGCTGCCGGAGGACTGGTTCGCGACGCACGACGTCCATCTGCACGTGCCGGCGGGTGCGATCCCGAAGGACGGCCCGTCGGCGGGGATCACGATGGCCACGGCGATCGCGTCGCTCGTACGCGGCCTCCCCGTCTCCGACGAGGTCGGCATGACGGGCGAGATCACGCTCACCGGCCAGGTGCTCGGGATCGGCGGCGTGCGCGAGAAGGTGCTCGCCGCGCAGCGCGCCGGGCTGAAGCTCGTGATCCTGCCGCGCGAGAACGAGCACGACCTCGACGATCTGCCGGCCGAGACGCGCCGCGAGCTCGAGTTCGTCCTCGTCGACTCGATCGAGGACGTCTTCGCGGTCGCCTTCGACGGCGCCGCGAGCGGCGCCGTGCGGCGCATCGCAGCGTCGGCGCCGCAGGCGGCTACTCCACGCTGAAGCTGCTGAAGAGCAGAGCGCACGCGCCGTCCGGGTCGCCGGAGGGCGCCTCGCAGAGGAGCTGATATTCCCGCTTCCCCTGCAGCACGAAGCCGACCCGGGTGTGCACGCCGTGCGCCGCGAAGCGGTAGGCGCGGATCTTCCTCCCGTCGACGGTCGTCGTCACGCTCTCGGTGATCGAGCCGCCGGCCCGCTCGGCGAGCGTCCGGGCCACCCCGTCGAGCTCCTTCGCGACCCGGGCGAAGATCGCGGGATCGTAGGCCTTTACGAGGGGAAACGCCGACACCGAGACCTGTGCGGCACCCTTTTGCGCCGTGACGACCCGGTCGGTCCGCGAGACCCGCCAGCCGTCAGGGGCCCGGAGCGTGAACCCGGTGCCGCGAACCCCCTGCGTGGTCGGCGCCGTTACCCTCGTAGACCCACCGCATGCTGCGAGAATGGAAAGAAGTGCGAGGGGTAGAGACGCCCTTGCCAGCAAACGAAAGGAACCGCCGATCATGGCCAAGACGAAAGACAAGGTCTCGGACGCGGCGAGCAATGTCAAACCGTACCTCGATCGCGCGCTCCACGACGAAGAGCTGCGCGACAACGTGCGGAACGCGTACGAGTCGGCACGAACCATCTACAACGAGCTGATCGGGAAGCGGGGCGTCACGGGTGTCGCCACGCGCGTCGCGACCGACAAGGACATCCAGGACGAGCTCCGCTCGACGGTCGCCGAGCTGCGCAAGGCCGCGGACCGCGTGCAGGGCAGGGAAGCGCACAAGAGCCGCTCGGGCGGCCTGCTCTTCGTCGGGCTCGTGCTCGGGGCGCTCTTCAACCCGTTCACCGGGCCGCAGACACGGAAGTGGCTGTCCGACCACCTGTTCGGCGGCAGCGACGACTTCACGTACGAGGGCGGCAACGGCAGCGGCAACGGCTCGTCCGGCACCTAGCCCTACGGCACAGGGCCACCGACCGGCCTGACGGCGGGCGGCTGCGACTGCGGTTGCAGCAGCCCGCCCTCGCCTTCCGTCGCCGACGGTGCGATCGCGCGCTGCAGCGACGCCGGGTCGAGACCGCTCGCCGACGAGATGTCGGAGCTCTGCAGAAGGATCGCGCCGGCCTTCGGCGCGTTCGCGGTCGAAGGCGGCATCCAGCCGGTCGCGGCGTCGAAGCGCACGTCCTCGAGGCGGTGCCACGCGTCGAGATACTTCGTCGGGTCGACGGCGCCGTCGTAGCCGAGGCCGAGGAGCTGCACCGGGTGCACCTCGAAGTGAAGGTGGTACGGCGTTCCCTGGGCGTCGCCCGTGTTGCCGACGAACCCGAGCACGTCGCCCGCGTCGACGACGGCGCCGTTCACGGCAAGCGGCGAGTACGCCGAGAGATGCGCGTAGTAGTACTCCCACCCCTTGTCGTCGCGGAGCCAGAGGCGCCAGCCGCCGATCTTGTTCCAGCCGACGGAGAACACCGTCCCGTGCGCGACCGCGAGGAGCGGCGCGCCGAGCGTCGCGAAGATGTCGTCGCCGTGGTGCCAGCCGCCCGAGACGTCGCCGCGGAGCCCGCCGTACGTATCGCCGTACGACGACTGCCCGTACACCGGGAAGACGTAGCCCTGCCCGTTCTGCTTCGGCGTGACCGTGAGCGGCCTGGACAGCACGGGCGGCAGGCCGTCGCTCTTCGGCTCGTGCGGCTTCTTGGCCGCGGTCGTCGTCGGCTGCGAGGGCGCCGTCGGCAGCGGCGGCGCCTCGCTCGCCTGCGCGTTCGCCTCTGCGTAGCCGATCTGGATCTCGCTCTGCGCGGGCAGCCCGCCGTGGTCGGCCGTCAGGAAGACGTCGAGCGCCGTGACGAAGTCGTGGTGGCCGGGCGTCGGCTTGTCGAGCCGCTGGCCCTTCTGCTCGAGCGCGATCGCATAGCCCCAGTCGGCGAGCGGGATCTGCTGGTTCGCGGCGGGCGTCACCGGCTGCCCGAGGACGACGAGCTGCTCGATGCCCGTCACGCCCGTGTCACCCGACGCGCTCGAGGCGCCGGCGCTCGCATGCGTCTCGCCGGTGACGCTCTGTGCGAGGATCTCGCCCTTGAAGAGCGAGAGCGAGGTGACCTCCGACGTCGCGCCGGCGCTCGCCTGCACGCCGCTCGTCGCCGAGACGCTCGTCGTGACCGAGGCGGCGCTGACGACGGAGCCGTCGTCCGGATAGGCGAACGCCCCGTCGAAGGCGACGGCGTCGTCGGGAGCGGTCAGGACCCGTGAGCCGCCGCCGGGCTGGCCCGGCACGATCACCTTGATCGCCCACGCCCGCGCGGTTGCTCCTGCCGAGCGGTCCGCCGCCCCGTCGGCCGCACCGAGGACGAGCGTCAGCGCGCAGGCGGCTGCGAGGGCGGAGAGCAGCGGCATCGAGCGCACGGCGACCCATTATGGGTGCTCCTCCACGACGGCGGCGCCCGGAAGATGAGAATCATTCTCAGCTAGGGTTTCCCGCCGTGACCGAGCTCGCCCTGCCGCCCCGCACCCGGATGACCGCTCCGAGACGGGCCGTGGTCGACGCCGTCGGCGGGCGCGAGGGCGCGTTCACCGTCGTCGAGATCTTCGACGTCGCCCGCAAGGCCCACCCCACGCTCGGGCTCGCGACGACGTACCGGACGATCGAGCTGCTGCGGCGGGCCGGCTCCGTGCATCCTCTCGCGGGCTCGGGACGAGCGGCCTACGTGCGCTGCCACCCGGAGCATCACCATCATCTCGTGTGCGTCACCTGCGGCCGCGTCGAGGAGACCGAGCTCTGCGCCGCGCCGTCCGACGCCGAGCTCCGACGGCGCCACGGCTTCCGGGCGCAAGGGCACGAGCTCGACATCTACGGCGTCTGCAAGAGGTGCGCGTGACCTGGATCGCGATACCGCTCGCGGGCGGGACGGTGCTCTCGACGCTCCTCGGCGGCTTCCTGGCGCTCCGGCTGCAGGGGCAGATGGGCACGCTCATCGCGGCGTCCGGCGGTGTCGTCGTCGGCGTCGCGATCTTCGACGTCCTCCCCGAGGCGATGAGGAATCTCGGCAACGCCCAGCATGTGGCCTGGCTCGTCGGCGTGGGCTTCCTCGTGTTCTTCGTCGCCGCGCGCGCCCTCGTGCTGCACCACCGCGACGACGACGCGCACGTTCACGCCCATGCACGCGTCGGCGCGCTCGGAGCCGCGGCCCTCTCGGTGCACAGCTTTCTCGACGGGCTCGGAATCGGCTTCGCGTTCCACGTCTCGAACGCGACGGGCTTCATCGTCTTCCTTGCCGTCGTCAGCCACGACTTCGCGGACGGCCTCAACACGGTGAGCTTCGTGCTCCGCCAGTCGGGCGACCGCCGCGCCGCGCTTCGCTGGCTCGCCGCCGATGCGACGACGCCGCTCCTCGGCGCGATCGTCGGCTCGTCGGTGTCGATCGGCGGGCACGGCCTCGGCGTCATGCTCGCGCTCTATGCCGGCTTCTTCCTCTCGATGGGGTCCACCGACCTGCTGCCCGAGGCGCACGCGCACCCCTCGTGGCGGCGGATCGCCCTGACGGTTCTCGGCGTCGCGGCAACCGGCGGAATCGTCTTCCTCGCCGGGAAGGCCTAGCTAGCTCTTGCCGAGCCGGTCTCGCGCGAACGCGCGGAACCGCTCGCGAGCGGCGTCGTCGGGGCCGAGCGGCTCGTCGTCGCCGTACTTCGGGTCGGCCGCGATCTCCTCGGCGACCGCTCTGACCTCGGCCGCGAGCGCGTCGTGGTGGGCCGGATCCCTGAGCAGGGCCTCGACCCAGCTCTCCGACCCGTCGTAGCCCGGGACGTCGTTGTCGAAGAGCAGCTGCCCGAGCAGCAGGCCGCAGCGGATGTAGGCGAAGGTCTTGAAGGCGAGGATGCGGTGCGGCGACTCGACGAGCTTCGCGATCTCGGGGCTCTCGTCCACGATCGCCTGGACGATCGAGCCGATCGGCTCGTCGACCAGCGGGATCCAGAGCTCGTCACGGTCGTCCACGGCCATGTCGCGGATTATTGCTGCTTTCCCCGCGCGCGCCACGCGATCTGCCCCGCGGTGGCGAGCATCAGCACGGCGAAGAGCTTGCGGAGCACGTGTTCCGGCAGGGATTCGGCCAGCTGGGCGCCTCCGACGGCCGCTCCGACCGAGGCGAGGCCGATCACGAGCGCCGGCCGGAACTGGACGTGCCCGTAGCGCTGCTGGCGCCAGACGCCGACGAGCACCGTGGGGATGATCGCGAGGAGCGACGTCGCCTCGGCGTGCAGCTGCGTGAGCCCGAGCCACGTGAGGGTCGGCACGAAGAGGATGCCGCCGCCGACGCCGAAGAGGCCGGCGAGGATGCCGGCCAGCACGCCGAGGAGCACGGCGAGCGCGTAGGTCACTGCAGGAGCATCCGGACGGCGATCGCGGCGATGAGGCCCGCGAAGAGGAACGACAGCGTGCGCACCGGCAGCCGCTGCTGCAGCACGATGCCGCCGGCCGCCCCGGCAGCAGCCGGGACGCCGAGCAGGAGCGCGTAGGCGGGCTCGACCTCGCCGTGCACGAAGTAGGTGATGACACCGGCCGTCGCCGTGATGCCGATTGCGGCGAGCGAGGTCGCACTCGCCGGGCGGAGCTCCCAGCGTGCGACGAGCAGCAGCAGGGGAACGATCACGATCCCACCGCCGACGCCGAAGAGCGCACTGAAGAAGCCGGCGACGAGACCGATCAGGACCAGGCGCACGCGCCTATGCTACGAGCGTGGCCGCGACGACGGACGCGCTGCTCGCTCGTCTGACCGCCGCGCCCCGGGAGACCGGCCTCTTCTTCGACTTCGACGGCGTCCTCGCACCGATCGTCGCTCGGCCGGAAGACGCGTATCCGCCGCCGGAGGCCCGAACAGAGCTCGCGCGGCTCGTCGGCCGCTATCCGCTCGTCGCCGTCGTCAGCGGGCGGGCCGGCGACGACGTCCGCGCACGCGTCGCAGTCGACGGAGTCGTGATCGTCGGCTCGCACGGCCTCGAGCTCGACCGGCAGGCAGCTCGCTGGCGGCGGCAGATCGCGGACTTCGCGGGAGCCGCAGCGTGGCCGCCGTCGGAGATCGAGCTGAAAGGGCTCTCGGTCGCCTTCCACTTCCGCGACCGCGCCGACGAGGCGGCGGCGGTCGTGGAGCTCGAAGGGCTCGCGGAGTCGGCGCGGGACGAGGGGCTGATGGCCCGCTTCGGCCGCAAGGTGCTCGAGGTGCTGCCGCCCGTGGGCTCGAACAAGGGCACCGCCGTCCGCCACCTCCTCGACGGCGCATCCCTCACCCGCGCGCTCGTCGCGGGCGACGACACGACCGACCTCGATGCCTTCCGCGCCGTCGAGGATCTCGAGCATCGGGTGCGCGTCGCCGTGCTCGCGCCCGAGTCGCCGCGGACGCTCGCAGAACACGCCGAGATCGTGCTCGGCTCGACGACTGAGTTCCTCGAGCTGATGCGCCGCCTCTAGCACGGCCGCCGCCGGAGCTACTGCTTGTGCACGCGAACCGCGGTTCCGTACGCGCAGATCTCCGTCCAGTTCGAGCCCATCTCCGAGGTATCGAAGCGCATCGCGATGACGGCGTTGGCGCCCTTCGTCTCGGCCTCCTCGATCATCCGCTGCATCACCTGCTCGCGGCTGTCCATCAACGCCTTCGTCATGCCCTTGAGCTCGCCCCCGATGATCGACTTGAGACCGGCGCCGATCTGCGAGCCGACGTTGCGCGCGCGCACGGTCAGCCCCATCACCTCGCCGTAGACCTCGTCGACCTCGTAGCCGGGGATGTCGTTCATCGTCGTGACGATCATCGGTTCAGAACCTCCCATGCGCGGCGCACGTCCTCTTCGGTCGTGCGCGCATTGCCGATTGCGAGCCGCATCACGTAGCGGCCGTCGAGCTTCGTGTGCGACAGGAACATCTCACCACTCCGGTTCGCGCGCTCGAGGATCTCCTCGTTCGACGCATCGCTCCCCTTGCGGCGGAAGACGACGAGCGAGAAACGCTGCGGCGCGACGAGCTCCCAGCCGGGATCCGCCTCCACGAGCCCTGCGAAGAGCGCCGCGAGCCGCATGTGCTCGCGCTGGATCGCGCGAAGACCCTCGGCGCCGTAGCAGCGGAGAACCGCCCAGAGCTTGAGCGAACGGAACCGCCGGCCGAGCGCGGGCCCGTACTCCGAGAGCGCGTAGACGTCCTCGGGCGTGCGCAGATACTCGGGCACGAGCGAGAACGCCTGGCGGAACTCGTCGGGCCGTGAGGTCCAGAGGAGCGAGCAGTCCACGGGAACGAGCAGCCACTTGTGTGGATTGACGACGAGCGAGTCGGCCAGCTCGACCCCGTCCTGCGACGAGCGCTCCTCCTCGCAGATCCACGACGAGCCCGCGTACGCGGCGTCGACGTGGAGCCACGCGCCGGCCGCGTGCGCCCGCTCGGCCAGCTTGCGCACCGGATCGACGGAGGCGAACGACGTCGTCCCCACGGTGGCGACGACGGCGGCCACGTCGTCGAGCGGCACGCCGGTGCGCATCCGGAGCTCGGCGTCGACCGCGACCTTCCGGAGCTCCATCCCGAGCATGCGCGCTCCCTTCTCCACCGACGAGTGCGCGTGCTCGGAGCAGACGACGGCGTTGCGTCCGGTGACGTGGCGCGCGGCGATGAGCGCCGCGAGCGTCGACGTCGACGCGGTGTCCTCGATGTGGCCGTGCCAGCCGTCGGGAAGACCGAGCAGCTGCCGTACCCAGTCGACGACGCGCAGCTCGAGCTCCGTCGACGCCGGTGACGCCCGCCAGTGCAGCGCGACCTGGTTCATCGCGGCCGCCAGCAGCTCCGCGAGGATGCCCGGCTCCGACGCGGTGACCGCGAAGTACGCGAAGAAGCGTGGATGCTGCCAGTTGGTGAGCCCGGGCACGATCAGCTCGTCGAGGTCGCGAAGCACGTTCCCGAACGGCTCGCCGGTCTCCGGCGCCGACTCGGGCAGCCGCGCGGTGAGCTCGCCGGGCTCGACCTGTGCGAGCACGGGCAGCTCGCCGATGCGCTCCAGGTAGCCCGCCGCCCAGTCGACGGCCGCGTAGCCGTCGTCGCGGAACGTCACGATCTCGTCCTGCGCAGCTTGTCGAGCTGCTTCCACGTGCGCGTGTTCGCGACGTCGGCCTTCGTCAGCCAGCCGCGGCGCGCCTGGCCGATACCGAGCTCGACGTAGCCCTGGGCCGCGATCTGGTGCGCATCGGAGTTGACGACGAGCTTCAGCCCGGCCTCCTTCGCCGCGCGCGCGTGCACGTCCTGGAGGTCGAGCCGGTCGGGCTGGCCGTTGATCTCGAGGAAGCAGCCGACCTCGAGCGCCTTCTCGACCACCCGCGCGACGTCGACGTCGCGCGGCCCCCGTGTTCCGATGCGCCGGCCGGTCAGATGCCCGATGCAGTCGACGTACGGGTTGTCCATCGCCTCGAGCACGCGCTCGGTCGGCCGGTTGTGCGGGGCGTTGTGCACCGACGCGACGACCCAGTCGAGCGCCGCGAGCTCGTCCTCGGGGACGTCGACCTCGCCGTTCGAGCGGATGTTCGCCTCGACGCCGGCGAGGATCCTCAGCTTCGGATACTTGGCCCGCATCTGCTCGATCTCGTCGAGCTGCGCGGCGAGGCGGCCCTCGCGAAGGTAGTGCGAGTGATCGGTGATCGCGTAGTACTCGTAGCCGCGTTCGAGCGCGGCGACGACCATCTGCTCGAGCGTCGACTTGCCGTCCTGCGACCAGTGCGTGTGAGTGTGGAGGTCGCCCCGCAGGTCGGCGAGCTCGACGAGCTCCGGGAGCTCGCGCTTTCGCGCGGCATCGAGCTCGCCGCTCGACTCGCGCAGCTCGGGCGGTATCGGCTGGTAGCCGAGGTACTCGTAGAGCGCGTCCTCGTCCTCCGTCTTGAACACCTCGCCGGTCTCGACGGTCGTCACGCCGTACTCCGAGATCGACAGGCCGCGCCGCACCGCATCTTCACGGAGCGCGACGTTGTGATCCTTCGAGCCGGTGAAGTGCTGCAGCAGGTTGCCGTACGACTCCGGCGGCACGACGCGCAGGTCGAAGCGAAGCCCCTCGTTCGAGAGCACCGTCGCCTTCGTGTCGCCGTGCGCCACGACCTCGACGACCCAGGGCAGCTGCGTGAAGTACGAGGTGAGCTCGGCAGGGTCGGTGGCGGTGGCGATGATGTCGAGATCGCGGAACGTCTCCTTCCGGCGCCGCACCGAACCGGCCTCGGAGACGTGCACCGCGGCAGGGTGGTCACGCAGGACGGAGACGACCGCCTGCACCGCCGGGAGCCCGACGCCGAGCAGACGCCGGCCGGCGTCGGGATTCTCGGCCTGGAACGCGAGCGCCTTCAGGATCTTCTCCTCGCTCTTCGCGCCGAGCCCGGCGAGGCCCCGCAGCCGCTCGCCTTCGGCGGCCGTCTTCAGCTCCGCGAGCGTCGAGACTCCGAGCTCCTTCCAGATCCGCGCCGCCGTCTTCGGCCCGAGACCCGGCAGGCGCATGAACGAGACGACCTCCGGCGGCACCGTCGAGCGGCGCTTCGCGAGCGCCTCGATCTCCCCGTGCTCGACGATCTGGACGATCTTCTCCTCGATCGTCTTACCGATCCCCTGCAGCTCCTTCGCCCGTCCGTCGAGCGCGAGCTGGGCGATCGAGCCGGAGGTCTCGCGCATCCGGGTCGCCGCCCGCCGGTAGGCGAGGACGCGGAACGACTCCGCTCCCTCGAGCTCGAGGAGGTCGGCGAGCAGGTCGAACTGCTCCGCCACGTCCGCATTCCGAGGGAGAGCGGCCACGACGCCAAGGATATGTAGCCTGCCCCCTCGTGCCGAACGCGACGGTGTGCCTGCCGACGTACAACGAGCGCGAGAACCTCGAGGCGATGCTGCGGGCGCTCGCACCGCTCGGCGTGAACGTGCTCGTGATCGACGACAACTCGCCGGACGGCACCGGCGAGATCGCCGACCGTCTGGCCGCCGAGCTCGACTTCGTCTCGGTGCTCCACCGCGAGCGGAAGCAGGGGCTCGGGCCCGCGTATCTCGCCGGCTTCCGGGCGGCACTCGCCGACGGAGCGGACTACGTCCTCGAGCTCGACTGCGACTTCTCGCACGACCCGGCCGACGTCCCTCGCCTGCTCGCGGCCTGCGAGGCGGGAGCGGACCTCGCGCTCGGCTCGCGGTACGTCCCGGGAGGCGGCACCGAGAACTGGGGGCTCGCCCGCCGGATCGTCTCGTGGGGCGGCTCGTTCTACGCGCGGGTCCTCCTGGGCGTGCGCATCCGCGACCTCACGGGCGGCTTCAAGTGCTTCAAGAGAGGAGTCCTCGAGGCGGTCGACCTCGATGCAATCCAGTCGAAGGGCTACGCCTTCCAGATCGAGACGACGTATCGCGTGCTGCGCAAGGGCTTCACGGTCGTGGAGGTGCCGATCCGGTTCGTCGACCGCACGGAGGGGGTGTCGAAGATGAACCGCGCGATCGTCGTCGAGGCGGTCTGGAAGGTGCCGCTGCTCCGCCTCGCCGCTCTGGCCGGGCGCCTGTAGCCGCGCTACGCTGCGCGCGTGCTCGAGTTGGACCGCGCGAGCTTCGACGATGCGATCGGCGGCGACCCGGTCGTCATCGACTTCTGGGCGCCGTGGTGCAAGCCGTGCAAGGCGATCGAGCCGATTCTCGAGGAGCTCGAGTCGCGGGTGCCCGTCGCCAGGCTCAACATCGACGAGCATCCGGAGATCGCGTCCCGCTACGACGTCCTGACGATCCCGACGGTGATGCTCTTCGCGGGCGGCGAGCCGCGGGGCGCGCTGCACGGCGCACGGCCCCGTGCGCACTTCGAGCGCTGGCTAGCGGAAGTGCTCCCAGCCGGCGAGCTCGACGGCGTCGCCGTTCAGGGTCAGCGCGACGCCTGATCCTTCCTCGCACCGGCCCACGACGGGGAAGCCGAGCGGATCGGGTGTGGCGGCCAGGAGCTCGTAGTCCTCGCCGAAGCCGAGGTCCTCGACGAACGCGCCCGGCGCGAGCGGCACGCGCTCGAGCTCGATCACGAGGCGGCAGCCGGAGCGCCGGGCCAGATGCGCCGCGTCGACCGCGAGACCGTCGGAGACGTCGAGCATCGCGGTCGCGACGCGCGCGAGCCGGCGACCCTCCCCGACGCGAAGCGGCGGGCGCGGAAGGCGACTTTCGCGAAACGCGGCGCCGGCCGCGCCGAGCGGCCCGGTGACGACGAGCAAGTCGCCCGGACGCGCGCCGGCCCGGCCGGGGACGCGCTCGGAGCGCCCGAGCGCCGTCACGCTCAGGAGGAGCTGCCCGGAGCGCGACGTGTCGCCGCCCCGGACGGGGACGCCCGGCTCGTTCAGCCCCTCGTAGAGCTCGACCACGTCGTCGACACTCGTCGTGCCCGGCGCACAGAGCGAGACGATGAGCGCGAGCGGCTCGGCGCCCGATGCCGCCAGGTCGCTGATGTTCACGGCAGCGGCGCGAAAGCCGAGATCGCGCCACGAGATGAGGTCGAACCGGAAGTGGACGCCCTCGACGAGCGCATCCTGCGTCACGACGAGGCCCGCGACCTCGGCGGCATCGTGCTCGATGCCCTGCGCGAGCCCGCGCCGCTCGAGCTCGGCGAGGAGCCCGAGCTCACCGGCCTCGTCGAGCCTCATTGCTCGTCGATGCGCGTGCGACCGTCGAGCGCATCGGGCTGCAGGGCATAGAGCGCGTCGTAGAGACGGGCGTGGAACGTGCCCGGCCCGCCCGCGTCGACTGCTGCATCCTCCGCCGCGACGCCGAAGGCTGCGAGCGCCTCGGCGGCCGCCTCGAGCGGCTGCCCCGGCTTTGCAGCGAGAAAGCAGCCTGTCAGCGCCGACGACATGCAGCCCGTGCCGGTGACGGTGCCGAGCAGCTCGTGACCGTTCGAGATCGCGAGCACGCGCTCACCGTCGCTCACATGGTCCACGGGGCCGGTGACCGAGGCGACCACCCCGAGCCGCCGGGCCGCGGTACGCGCGAGCTCGGACGCATCGAGGCCGGTGCTCATCGACTCGACCCCGCGCACCTCTGCCGCGGCGCCGACGAGGGACGCCACCTCGCCCGCGTTCCCGCGCAGCACGGTGACGTCGACGAGATCGAGGATGCGCCGCGACGTCGCCGTGCGGAACTCCGTCGCCCCCGCGCCCACCGGGTCGAGGACGACCGGGATCCCACGGGCGTTCGCTGCGCCGCCGGCGAGCAGCATCGCCTCGACCCAGTGCGGCGACAACGTGCCGATGTTCAGCACGAGCGCCGACGCGAGCCCCGCCATCTCCTCGACCTCCTCGGCAGCGTGCGCCATGACGGGTAGCGCACCGACGGCGAGCGTTGCATTCGCCGTCTCGTTCATCACGACGTAGTTCGTGATCTGGTGGACGAGCGGCTTGCTCTCGCGCATCGTGCGCAGCGTCGACCCGGCGGAGATCATCGCGCTCCCACCGCGAGGACGTCGACGGGCCCGTCGCCGGCGCCGAGCCCTGCGAGACCGTGCTCGACGGCGCGCGACGCGGCCGCGGCGGCCCCCCGAGCCGCATCCTCGAGCGTCGACCCTCCGGCGAGGAGCGCGGCGAGCGTCGCCGAGTGCGTGCAGCCGGCGCCGTGCGTCGCGGCGACGTCGTGCCGCTCGACCGGGATCTCCACGTGGCGCTCGCCGTCGAAGAGGTGGTCGATCGCTTCCGCGCCGTGACCGCCGGTCACGATCGCAGCCGGCGCGCCGAGCTCGTGCAGGCGCTCGGCGAGCTCCGCGCGCGAGCCGTCGGCTCCGGCGAGCGCCCTCGCCTCCATGAGGTTCGGCGTCACGACCGTTGCGAGCGGGAAGAGCCGGTCGACGAGCGACGCGACGGCGTCGTCCTCGAGCAGCTTGGCGCCGGAGCTCGCGACCATCACCGGGTCGACGACGAGCGGAACGCGATGGGAATCGAGGTAGTCGGCAACGGCCTCGATGAGCGCGCGCGAGTAGAGCATCCCGGTCTTCGCCGCGTCGACCCCGATGTCGGAGAAGGCGGCGTCGAGCTCCTCGCGGACGAACGCCGGGGGCAGCTCGTGGATCGCCGTCACGCCGACCGTGTTCTGCGCCGTGAGGGCGACGAGCACCGACTGGCCGTAGGCGCCCGCGGCCGCGAAGGCCTTCAGGTCGGCCTGGATGCCGGCGCCGCCGCCGGAATCGGAGGTTGCGATCGTGAGCGCACGTGGCGTGGACAAGCTCGCTCCCTTCGCCGGTACGAGCCGGATCAGGTTCGACGGGTGTGATCTCAGCCGCACTCGGCGCGGCACCCCGGTGTCGTCAGGCTAGCAATGCACCATGTGAGGCGTGCGGCTCGTCGGCCTCCTCGGCCTCGTCGGCATCTGGCAGGCAACGGATGCGCTGCTGCGACCCTCCGTCCTCGTGACGGCGCTCTTCACGCTCGGGGCGGCGCTCCTCGGAGCGTGGGCGATCGCCGTGCTCCGCGAGTGAGGCTCCCGCCCGCGCTCGCGGCCGCCGCGACGCCGCGGATCCTCGAGCTCCTGCCCGACCCGCCGGCCCGGATCCTCGAGCTCGGGTTCGCGGGCGTGCACGCGATGCCCCTGCGCCTTGCCGGCTACGAGGTCGTCGTCGTCGAGCCCGACCCCGCGCAGCTCGAGCGGGCGCGGGAACGAGCGGGCGCCGCACTCGGCGCACCCCCCGACGAGCCCTTCGACGCGGTCGTCGCTCCCGAGGGGCTCGAGCTCCCGGCGGCGCCGAGGGTGGTGCTCGTGCGTCAGGATGGCTCGGTATGGAGCTCCGCCTCGTCCTGACGGTCGACGACTTCGAGGGAGCGCTCGCCTTCTACCGCGACGCGCTCGGGCTGCCCGAGCTCGAAGCCTGGAGGACGGACGGCGACGCGCGCATCATGCTGCTCGATGCAGGGCGCGCCACGCTCGAGCTCGTCAACGAGCCGCAGGCTGCGCTCATCGACGAGATCGAGGTCGGCGCGCGCGTCGCGGGACCGGTACGGATCGCGTTCGAGGTCGACGCGAGCGAGGCCGTCGCCGCGCGGCTCGTCGCGGCCGGCGCCGAGCAGCTCGCCCCGGCGGTGACGACGCCGTGGAACGACCGCAACGTCCGCCTGCGGGCCCCCGACGGGATGCAGCTGACGCTCTTCACCGTTGTGGACTGACCTTCTCCAGGGCGAGGAGCTCGCGTACTCGACGACGGCTCCTGCGCGGGAGCCGCGTACCGAGCCGCTCCCGGCGGACCTGCACGCGGACGTCCGCGCGGCGCTCGCGCGCCGGGGAGTCGAGCGCCTCTACACGCATCAGGCCGAAGCCTGGGAGTCGGCGCGGCGCGGCGAGCACTTCGTCGTCACGACGGGCACCGCCTCGGGCAAGACGCTCGCCTTCAACCTCCCGGTGCTCGACTCCCTTGCGGGCGACACGAAGAATCGCGCGCTCTACCTCTATCCGACGAAGGCGCTCGCGCAGGACCAGGCGCGCGCGCTCGCCGCGCTCGAAGTGCCGCGCGTCCGCGCGGCGATCTACGACGGCGACACGCCGGCGGAGCGTCGCCCGCAGATCCGGCGCTGGGCGAACGTCGTGCTCACGAACCCCGACATGCTCCACATCGGCATCCTGCCGAGGCACGACCTGTGGGCGGACGTGCTGCACAACCTGCGCTGGGTCGTCGTCGACGAGGCGCACGTCTACCGCGGCGTCTTCGGGTCGCATGTCGGAAACGTGCTGCGAAGGCTCCGCCGGCTTGCGCGCGTGTACGGGTCCGAGCCGCAGTTCCTCCTCGCCTCCGCGACGATCGCGAACCCCGGCGAGCTCGCGCACTCTCTGCTCGGCCTCGACGCGACCGTGATCGGAGACGACGGGGCGCCGCGCGCGGAGCGCACGATCGCGCTCTGGAACCCGGAGCTGCTCGACGCCGAGCTCGGCCTCCGCGCGAGCGCACTCGGAGACGCGGCCCGGTTGATGTCGGAGCTCGTGCAGCGGGGCCTGCGCACGATCTGCTTCGCCAAGAGCCGCAAGCAGGCCGAGCTGATCCACCGCATGACGTCGGATCGCGTCGACGCCGCGACGGCGAAGCGGCTCGCCCCCTACCGTGCGGGCTACACCCCGGCGCAGCGGCGCGAGATCGAGCGCCGGCTCGTCGAGGGCGAGCTCCTCGGGGTGGCCGCGACGGACGCGCTCGAGCTCGGCATCGACATCGGCCTGCTCGACTGCGCGATCTCGGTCGGCTTCCCCGGCACGGTCGCGAGCCTGCGCCAGCAGTGGGGCCGCGCGGGCCGGCGCGGCCACGGCCTCGCGATTCTCGTCGCTTCCGAGGACGCGCTCGACCAGTACTTCATGCGCGAGCCGGAAGCGCTGCTCGAGCGCCGGGTCGAGGCGGCGATCCTCGACCACGCGAATCCGCGGGTCCTCGACGGCCACGTCGCGGCGGCGGCGTACGAGGCGCCGATCGACGACGCCGACCGCGAGACCCTCGGTGCCGCCGCTCTCGAGCGGGCGCCGCACGTCCCGGAGCTCCGGCACACGAGGCACGGGTGGGTCTGGGCGGGGAAGGACTATCCGGCCGGCCGCACGCCGCTCCGCTCTGCAAGCGCCGACTCGTTCACCGTCGTCGACGCGACAACCGGCACCGTGCTCGGGATCGTCGAGCGCGAGCGCGCGTACTCGACCGTGCACGAAGGAGCCGTCTACCTGCACCTCGGCGAGCCGTGGCTCGTGCGAGAGCTCGACCTCGTGGCACGGCGCGCCGTCGTCGAGCCGCACTCGGGCGACTGGTACACGCAGGTGAAGAAGGAAACGGACACCGCCGTCGAGGAGCCGCTCCGGGTCGAGCGGCGCTGCGGCCTGCAACTGACCTTCGGACGCGTCTCCGTGACCGAGCAGGTCGTGGCGTTCGAGCGCAAGGGGATCCGCGACCAGTCGACAATCGCCACCGTGCCGCTCGACCTGCCGCCGACGGTTTTCGAGACCGAGGCCGTCTGGTACGTGCCGACCGGCGCGCAGCTCGACGGCCTCGAGGCGATGCCGACGCTTCTCTCGTCCCTGCACGCGGCGGAGCACTCGATGATCGCGCTCTTGCCGCTCTGGGCGATGTGCGACCGCTGGGACATCGGCGGGCTCTCGACGAACCTCCACCCGGACACCGGCGCACCGACGGTCTTCATCTACGACGGCCACCCCGGCGGCGTCGGCATCACCGAGCGCGGCTTCGACCAGTTCGAGGGCTGGGTCGGCGACACGGTCCGCCTGCTCGAGGGGTGCCCGTGCGAGCGCGGCTGCCCCTCGTGCGTGCAGAGCCCGAAGTGCGGCAACCTCAACGAGTACCTCGACAAGGAAGGGGCCTTGACGCTGCTGCGCCGGATGTCGAAAACGGCGTAGCCCGTTCGTCATACAGTCGACACTCGACTCGAAGGAGGGCACCTCATGCAGTACATGCTGCTCGTGTACGACGACCCGAAAGCCTGGCCGGAGCTGTCGGAGGAGGAGTACGGCAAGATCTATGCCGAGTACGGCGCGGTCGCGCAGGACAAGGCGACGAAGCACAGCGCGCAGCTCAAGGGCACCGAGGAGGCGAAGACGGTCCGCGTCTCGAACGGCGACACGCTCGTGACCGACGGGCCGTTCGCCGAGACGAAGGAGACGCTCGGCGGCTACTACCTCGTCGAAGCGGGCTCCGTGGACGAGGCGCTCGAGCTCGCGGCGAAGATCCCCTCGGCGCGGCTCGGCGGCTCGATCGAGGTTCGACCGATCGTCGAGATGTAGCGTGCAGTACGCCCTGCTCATCTACACCGACGAGAGCACGTGGGAGTCCGCGCCGGAGGACGTGCGCCGCGACATGCTCGAGCGGTACGCCCGGCTGAACCGCGACCTGCGCGGCGAGGGCAGGCTCCTCGCCGGCAAGGAGCTCCGGCCGGTCGCAACCGCGACGGCGGTCCGCGTGCGGAACGGCGAGACACTCGTGAGCGACGGCCCCTTCGCCGAGACGAAGGAAGCGCTCGGCGGCTTCTACGTCGTCGAGGCGGACTCGCTCGACGAGGCGATCGAGTGGGCAGCCCGGGTTCCCGACGCGGCCGGCGGGACCGTCGAGGTGCGGCCCGTGGTCGACCACTCGGGGAACGGCGCATAGACGACCTCGCCCGTGCGTACCGCGACGAGCGCGCGCGCTGCATCGCGATCCTCGGCCGCGTCCTCGGCGATCTCGACCTCGCCGAGGACGCGGTACAGGACGCCTTCGTCACCGCCGCCGAGCGCTGGCCGCGAGACGGTACGCCGGCGAGCCCGGGCGCGTGGATCGTCGCGACCGCGCGCAACCGCGCGATCGACCGGATCCGGCGCGAGCAGACGCTCGCCCGCAAGACCGAGCTGCTCGCCCGCGCGCTCGAGCTGCCGGACGACGAGGAGGCTGTGATTCCCGACGAACGGCTGGAGCTGATCTTCGCGTGCTGCCATCCGGCGCTCGCCGCCGACGCACAGGTCGCACTGACGCTCAGCCTCGTGGGCGGGCTCACGACGCCCGAGATCGCACGGGCGTTCATCGTCCCCGAGGCGACGCTCGCGCAACGGCTCGTGCGGGCGAAGCGGAAGATCCGCGACGCCGGCATCCCCCTGCGCGTGCCGGCCGAGCACCTGTTGCCGGAGCGGCTTCGAACCGTGCTCGCTGCGATCTATCTCGTCTTCAACGCCGGCTACGGGCCGCCGGTCCGGCGTGACCTGTGCGCCGAGGCGATCCGACTCGCCCTCCTCCTTGCGACGTTGATGCCGGACGAGGCCGAGGTGCACGGGCTGCACGCGCTGCTGCTCTTCCAGGATGCACGCCGCGACGCACGGCTCTCGCCGGCAGGGCGAGCTCGTCCTGCTCGACGACCAGGACCGCTCGCGCTGGGACGCCGGGGAGATCGCGCAGGGCCGGGCGGCGCTCGAGCGTGCTCTTGCGCTGCGAATGCCCGGCCCGTACCAGCTGCAGGCTGCGATCGCGGCGCTCCACGCGGACGAGCAGACCGACTGGAGCGAGATCGCGCTCCTGTACAGCCGGCTGCTCGACTTCACGCCGTCGCCGGTCGTCGAGCTGAACCGCGCGGTCGCCGTCGCGCTCGCACACGGAGCCGAGGCCGGCCTCGCGCTCGCCGACGCGATCGAGGGCCTCGGCGACTATTACCTCCTGCATTCGACCCGCGCGGATCTGCTCCGCCGGCTCGGGCGGCACGAGGAGGCCGCCGGCGCGTACGACCGCGCGCTCGCGCTCGCTCCGAGCGAGCCGGAGCGCTGCGTTCCTGCGCGGCCGGCTGCTAGAAGAGAAGCGTGGACGAGCGTGACGCGCGCGGCGGCACCCTGATCCTCGGCGGCGGCTTCGCCGGCTCGTACGTCGCACGGTTGCTGGGCGCGCGCGGCGCGACCATCGTCAGCCACGAGAACTTCATGCTCTACACGCCGCTGCTGCCGGAGGCCGCATCGGGGACGCTCGAGCCGCGGCACACCGTCGTGCCGCTGCGGGTGATGTGCCCGCATGCGGAGCTCCTGATCGGCGACCTGAGCGGTGTCGACCTCGAAGCGCGCACCGCGACGATCGAGACGGAGGCAGGACCGCAGACGGTTCGCTGGCGCGAGCTCGTCCTCGCGCTCGGCGCCGTGCCGCGGGTCGTGCCCGTGCCGGGGCTCTCGGAGCACGCGCTCTCGTTCAAGTCGCTGCCGGATGCGATCAACCTCCGCAACCATGTGCTCCGCCGGCTGGAAGCGGCGGACGCCGCGCAGGACGCTGCGGCGCGGCGCGCACAGCTCTCGTTCGTCTTCGTCGGTGCCGGGTATGCCGGAGTCGAGGCGCTCGCCGAGCTCTCCGACCTCGTCGACGACGCGATGCGCTACTACCCCCGGTTGCGCGACGAGCCGCGGCGCTGGGTGCTCGTCGACGCGGCGCCGAAGATCCTGCCGGAGATCCCCTCGCGCCTCGGCGAGTACGCCGCCCGCGAGCTCGGCGGGCGCGGCGTCGAGATCCACGTCGACACGACGCTCGCCTCCGTGACCGCCGACGAGGCCGTGCTCGGAGACGGCCTGCGGATCCCGACGCACACGCTCGTCTGGACGGCGGGCGTACGCGCGAACCCGCTCCTGCGCGAGCTCGACCTGCCCGTCGACGACCGCGGCCGCGTCGAGGTCGACGAGCTCCTCCGCGTGCGGGGCAGAGAAGGAGTCTGGGCGCTCGGCGACTGTGCGCGCGTTCCGAACACGCGCAGCGAAGGCCCCGATCCGCCGACCTGCCAGCACGCGCTGCGTCAGGCGCGGCGCCTCGCGAAGAACCTCACGGGCGACCCGAAGCCGTACGGCTACCGGATGCTCGGCCAGGTCGCGACGCTCGGCCGCTACAAGGGCATCGCCGACGTGCTCGGGCTTCGGCTCCGCGGCTTCCCCGGCTGGTTCGTCACGCGGACGTATCACCTGTACCAGCTGCCGCTCGCGCAGCGGAAGCTGCGCGTCGTCGTCGACTGGAGCGTCGCGTTGCTCTTCCGGCGCGACCTCGCGGAGCTCGGCATGCTCGGCCACCCCGAGCGGCTCGGCGACTAGCGCTAGCGCAGGGCGTTCAGCGCCTTGTCGAGGCGCTGCCGCGTCGACAGCACGCCCGCGAACAGGTCGCCGTGCTTCCGGATCCGCTCGAGGACGGCCTCCATCGTGAAGGAGGACGGATCGAGGCTCTCGTCGACCTCGTCCCAGAGAAGCGGGGTCGAGACGGGCGCGCCGGGCCGCGGTCGCACCGAGTAGACGGAGGCGATCGTCTTGCCCTCGCCGTTCTGGTTCGAGTCGATCAGCACGCCGCGGCGCTTCGACTTCGACCATTCCGTCGTCGCGAGGCCGCGGTGCGTGCGCGCGATCGCGCTCGCGACGATCTCGGAGAACTCGCGCGTGTCGTCGAAGGTGTAGCGGCGCTCGACCGGCACGAGGACGTGCATGCCCTCGGCGCTCGACGTCTTCGGGAACGACACGAGGCCGAGCGCATCGAGGGCCGCCTTCACGACGAGCGCGACCTGCACCGTCTCACGGAAGCCGACGTCCGGCGACGGGTCGAGGTCGAAGAGCACGAAGTCCGGCCGATCCGGCTTGTCGATGCGGGAGTACCACGTGTTCATGTCGATGCAGCCCATGTTGACCATCCAGAGAAGCGCGTCCTCGTCGTTCACGAGCGGCGCGCGAATCCACTTCTTGCGCTTGGGCGACTCCCGGGTCGAGACGTGCGCACGAAACGTCGGGATCCAGTCGGGCATGTGCGACGGCGCGTCCTTCTGGAAGAACGCCTTGCCCGCGGCGCCGTCGGGATAGCGCCGCATCGTGAACGGGCGGTCGCGCAGGTGCGGCACGAGCACGGGAGCGACCGACCGGTAGTAGTCGAAGAGGTCGCCCTTCGTGATCCCTTCGGGCTCCCAGAACACCTTGTCCGGGTTCGAGAGCTTCACGCGGCTCTCGTCCACCTCGACCGCCTCTTCGCGCAGGACCTCCCGCGCGGCCTTGTCGTCCCGGAGCCCCTCGAAGACCGGCGCGCGCAGGTGGCCGTCGTGCGTCCACTCGGCAAAGCGCACCTCGCAGACGAGCTTCGGCTCGACCCACGTGACGTCGCCTTTTCGAACCTTCGGCATCTTCGGCGCCACGGCGAAGGGCGGTTCGGGCGTCTTCAGCGGCTCGAGCACCGCGAGGAGCTCGGCGATCGTCCGCTCGTCGAAGCCGGTGCCGCAGTTGCCGACCCACTGCAGCTCCGCGTCGCGATACGCCCCGAGAACGAGTGACCCGAAGCTGCCCGCACGCCTGCCCTGCCCCTTCGTCCAGCCGCAGATCACGAACTCCTGGCGGCCGTGCGTCTTCAGCTTGAGCCAGTCGCGCGTGCGCCTGCCCTCGGCATAGCGAGAGCGCGGACGCTTCGCCATGACCCCCTCGAGCCCCTGCTCCGTCGCCGCCTGGAGCAGCGCGTCGCCGTCGTCGAAGAGGCCGGAGAGCCTGCACTGTCCGCACGCTCCTGTCGAGCAGCGCCTCCAGGCGCTCGCGGCGCTCGGCCAGAGGCAGGTCGACGACGGGCACTCCGTCGACCTCGAGCACGTCGAACACCTCGTACACGAGCGGCGTGCCGCTTTTCCCCTGCTGCATCGCCGAGAAGCTCGGCCGGCCCTGCTCGTCGAGTGCGCACACCTCGCCGTCGACGACGCACTCCGGCGAACGCGCCGCCTTGGCGAGCGCCTTGGCGACGGCGGGGAACCGCGCCGTGAGGTCGTTGCCGTTGCGAGACCGGAGAGTCGCCTCGCCGGCGCGCACGTAGCCGAGCGCCCGGTAGCCGTCCCACTTCACCTCGTAGACCCAGTCGTCGCCGTCGGGCAGGTGCTCGGCGAGCGTGGCGAGCATCGGCTTGTACACGCGGCCCGGCTCGATCGCGGCAGAGGCCTCGTCGCGCTTGCGCATCAGGAGCCAGTTCTTCTCGTTGCCGTCGAGATGCGCGGGCACGAGCGTCCACGTGCCGTCGAGCCGCGAGCCGCGAAGACGAACGGTCAGGCCGCCGTCGCGCTTCTCCTCGACGAGCTCGTACGTGCCGTGGTCCCAGATCTCGACGGTGCCGGCGCCGTAGTTGCCCTTCGGGATCTCACCTTCGAAGGTCGCGTAGTCGAGCGGGTGGTCCTCGACGTGCACCGCGAGCACGCGCTGGCCCGGCTCGAGCGGCACGCCCTTCGGCACGGCCCACGACGCGAGCGCACCGTTCCGCTCGAGGCGGAAGTCGTAGTGGAGGCGCCGCGCGTCATGCCGCTGCACGACGAAGATCGGCGCCTTCGCGCGACGCCCCTTCGACGAGAACGGCTCGGGTGTCTGCTTCGGGTCGCGCTTGCGGTTGTACTCGCGGAGCTTGTCGGGGCTCACGAGGCCTTTTTAGCGGCTTTCCGCCGGGCGGGCCGCTTGCGCTGCGTCCGCTCGACCGAGTCGCGGAGCGCCTGCATCAGGTCGACCACCTCCGCCTCGTGCTCCTCGCGCTCCGGCAGGGCGGCGCCCTCGGCCTTCTGGCGGATGAGATCCATGAGCTCCGCCCGGTAGGTGTCCGTGTACTTGCCGGGCTCGAACCGGGCGCTGAGATTCTCGACGAGGGTCTTCGCCATCTCCACCTCTGCCTTGCGCACGCCGGCGTCGCGCCACGAGAGGTCGCCGTCGAGCGCGTCGGGCCGGCGAACCTCGTCCGCGTAGTACATCGTCTCGACGACGAGCACTCCCTCGACCGTGCGCAGGCAGGCGAGATGCTGCTTGTTGCGAATCACGATCTTGGCGATCCCGACGCGTCCCGTCTCCTCGAGGGCCTGCTCGAGCAGGCGGTACGGCTTCTCCCCGCCGTCGCCGGGAAGGAGGTAGTACGCCTGCCGGAAGTAGATCGGGTCGATCTCCTCGAGGAGCACGAAGTCGCAGATGTCGATCCCGTGGGTCAGCTCGACGTCGAGCCGGTCCAGGTCGTCCGGCTCGAGCGGGACGTAGCGGCCCTTCTCGATCTCGAAGGCCCGCACGATGTCCTCGGCGTCGACGTGCTCGCCGGTGTCCTTCCGGACCTTGTCGTAGCCGACGGGCGCCAGGTCGTGCTTGTCGACGAAGTGGAAGCGGAGCTCCTTCGACTCGGTGGCGGAGAACATCCGCACCGGGATGCTCACGAGCCCGAAGGAGATCGCCCCTGACCAGATCGACCGCGCCGCCATGCCACCTGTCTCTCCGACGCGCCGTGGGGAAAACGGCCCGGAGGTTTGGAGCCGCCGCGTGCGCGAAAGGAGGCGAACGTCTTCTCCACCCAGCGGGGGTTGAACGCTCGAGGCCGGCTTTTGCCGGCCTCGAGTCGTATCAGGACTGCTTGCGCGCCGGGCTTACCGCGGGGGATAAGCCTGTGGACGCTGTGGACAGGTTGGTCTCGGCGGCCGTCTCGCGGCGTATTACCTGCTCAAAGTTGTCGAAATCTCACACGAAGACGCCGAGCGAGCGGAACTTCGCCCGGCGCCGGCGGCGGAGCTCCTCGCCCGGGGTCTCGTCGAGCTCGTCGACCGCCTCGCGGAGGGCGGCCCCGAGGAGGCGCGCCGCCGCGTCGTGGTCTGTGTGGGCCCCGCCGGGGGGCTCGGCGACGATGCCGTCGATCACGCCGAGCTCGAGGCAGTGGGCCGCGTCGGGCTTGAACGCCGCCGCCGCCTTCTTCGCCTCGCCGGCGTCGCGCCAGAGGATCATCGCGCACCCCTCGGGCGAGATGACCGAGTAGATCGCGTTCTCCTGCATCAGGACCCGGTCGGCGAGCGCGATCGCGATCGCGCCGCCGGAGCCGCCCTCGCCGATCACGCACGCGACGGTCGGCACGGTGAGCCGGGCCATCACGGCCTGCGAGGCGGCGATCGTGCCGCCCTGGCCGTGCTGCTCGGCGGCGACACCCGGGTACGCACCGGGGGTGTCGACGAGCGAGATCACCGGGAAGCCGTGCCGGTCGGCGAGCTGCATGACGCGCATCGCCTTCTCGTAGCCCTCCGGATTCGGCATGCCGAAGCGGCGATCGGCCCGCTCCTGGATGTCGCGGCCCTTCTGCTGGCCGACGAGCGCGACCGTCCGGCTGCCGAGCTTCCCGAGCCCCGCGATCATCGCGCCGTCGTCGGCGCGACCGCGGTCGCCGTGGAGCTCGAACCAGTCGTCGAGCAGCCGCTCGACGTAGTCGAGGGTGTACGGCCGCTGCTCGTGGCGGGCGAGCTCGACGGACTGCCAGATCTCCTCGTCCGTCGCCTCCTCGCCCATCCGGTCGAGCTGGCGCTGAAGCCGGTCGAGCTCTCCCGAGAGCCTGGCGCCGCCGAGCAGGGGCATGTTGCGCAGCCTACTGAGCCGCTCCCTCAGGCGCAGCTCGTGCTCAGACGGCGGCATCGGCGGGCGGAGCGTCGAAGAGCCGGAGGAGGCGCGAGAGCGTCGGGCGGAGCTCGGGCCGGGGCACGATCGCGTCGAGGTTCCCGAAGCGGTAGTTCTGCTCGGCGAGCCCGAAGTCGTCGGGCAGCTTCTCGCGGGTGATCTGCTGCACGACGCGGGGGCCCGCGAACGACATCAGGGCGCCCGGCTCTGCGAGGAGCACGTCGCCGAGCGTCGCGAAGCTCGCGAGGACGCCGCCGGTGGTCGGGTGGGCCATGACGCTGATCATCGCCTGGCCGGAATCCCGGAGATCCTCGACGGCCGCGACCGTCTTCGGGAGCTGCATGAGCGCGAGGATGCCCTCCTGCATGCGGGCGCCTCCCGAGCTCGTGACCGAGATCAGCGGCACGCCGCGCTCGGCCGCGGAGTCGCATGCGCGCGACAGCTTCTCGCCGACGACGCTGCCCATCGAGCCGCCCATGAAGGCGAAGTCCATGACGGCGAGCTCGCAGCCGCGCCCGTCGATCGCGGCCTGGCCGATGACCATCGCGTCGGCGAGGCCGGTCGACATCTCGGCCTCCGCGAGCCGCTCGGTGTAGGGGCGGAGGTCGAAGAAGCCGAGCGGATCCTCGGAGTGGAGGTCGGCTGCCTCCTCGACGAACGACCCCTCGTCCGCGAGCCACGCGATCCGGGGCCGCGAGCGCATGACGAAGTGGTGCCCGCACTGCGCGCAGACCCAGAGTGCTTGCTCGAGCTCGTCGTCGCGGTAGTGCGAGTGGCAGCTCGGACAGGTGTTCGGGTGCTTCGGCGGCGGGGCAGGCTTGTCGTCGGTCTCGACGGAAACGTCGATCTTGGCCACGTCGCTAGCTTAGACCGGCTTTTCGGAAGCGGGGTTGCGGGGCTAGAGCCCGAGCGCCGTCGTGAGCCGCTCCAGCTTCGCGACGTTGTCCCGGGCGGGCGCGAGGCCGGTCAGGCCCGCGCCGACGACGGTGCAGCCGGCACGGATCCTCCCGAGGGCCCGCTCGAGCCCGGCCACCGTCGGGCCGCCCGGCTCCGGCATGAACGACTCGAGCTCGGACGGCTCGAGCACGTCGCAGTCGATCGCCACGTAGACGCAGTCGACCCGGTCGAGCACGGCGTCCGGCTCGTCGTGGATCCCCACGGCCGCGATGTACGCCGTTTCCGGCGGATCGAGGCTCCGCGCGCCGACGAGCGCGACATCCTCCGGGTCGACGGCGCCGGCGTCGATGATCATGCGCAGCGGCATGCCCCATTCGTTCCCCGACGGCGAGGTCTCCGGCGTGTTCAGGTCGCCGTGCGCGTCGAACCACACGATGCCGAGCCGCTCGTGCCTCGCCGCGAGCCCCGCGACCGCGCCGACGTGCGAGCAGCAGCAGCCGCCCAGAACGAGCGGCCGCACGGGCAGGTCGGCCGCGACGGCAAGCGTCTGTGCGTGGAGCGTCTCCTCCTCGACGACCGCCGCCTCGGGATAGTCGAGCGGGAGCCACGCCGACTCGATCATCGGCTCGCCGCCGTCGCCCCACGCGCCGGGAACGCGGACGAGGCCGGCGGCGAAGGTCCGCCCGCACGAATGGCATTCGTACTCCGGTCCGACCGCGACGGCAGTGAGGGTCTTACAGCTCGGGCACTTCGCACGCAGCGTGCTCACGGAAGCGACTTCTCGTAGACGACGTTCTCGAGCTCGACGGCCATGCCGACGCTCTCGTAGAGCTTCGTCGCCCCCGTGGGGCTCTCGCTGTCGACGCCGAGGGAGACGCGAGCCACACCGCGTCGAAAGAACTCTCCGAACGTGTGGAGCAGGAGCGCCCGGCCGAAGCCGCGCCCGCGCCACGGCCGGCGCACGCCGAGCGCGGCGACGCACCCTCCCCCGTTCCGGTTCGGCTCGTTGCGCACGGCGGCTGCGATCTCGTCGCCGTCGCGGATGAGGAACCACATCGTCGGGTCGAAGTCGGGATCGCCGCTGTGCCGCGCCCACCATTCGTCGAAGCCGCGTGAGTGATGCTCCCAGTGGTCGTTGAACGCCTCGTCGATCGCCTCGTAGAACGCCGCCGCCTCTGCAACGTCGAGCGTCTCGACGGTGAAGCCGTCGGGGAGCGCGGCCGCAGGCGGCGGCGTCTCGTGCTCGATCGTCATCTCGTAGAAACGGCGCACCTCCCGGTAGCCCCGGCCGAGAAGAAGCGCTGCGGCGCCACGGTCGACGGCGAACGCGACCTGGTGGATGCGCGCGGCGCCGGCCTCCCCGAGCCGGGCTTCGGAGCGCGCCACGAGCTCCGGCCCGAGGCCGCGCCCCTTCCACCCGGGCGCGACGACGCCGATCGCGATGCCGACCTCGTCGACCGGATCGGCCCAGCCGAACGCGGCGACCGCGCCGCCGTCCTCGTAGAGCCAGGTGTCGCGCTCGAGCTCGAGACGCGAGAGCCAGCTGCGAAGGTCGCCCACCTCGATCTTCGAGGGCGTGCCGGTGAGGTATTCCTCGTCGGCCGCGAGCATCTCGCGCACGCGCTCGAGGTCGGCCTCCGTCGCAGCACGCACGTTCATCCGGAGACCGTAGCGAGCGCGTCCCCGAGGCCGGTGAGGGAGTGCAGCTCGGCGTCGGGCTGCGGCTCCGGCTCCTCGCCGAGGCGGTTGATCCAGACCGTCGGCAGGCCGAGCTCGGTCGCGGGGGCGATGTCGTGAAAGAGGCTCGCACCGACATGCACGTGCGTCGCCGGCGCGCCCGCGCGCTCGGCGAACGCCTCCCAGTGGCGACGGCCGGGCTTGTAGGAGCCGATCTCGGACGCGACGATCGTCATCTCGAACGGCACGCCGATGCGTGCAAGAGACGCATCGAGATAGTCGCGGTCGGTGTTCGAGAGGATCGCGAGCGTCCAGCCGCGCGCACGGGCGTCCTCGAGCGCGGCGGCGGCCTCGGGGAACGGCTCCCAGTCGGGGAGCGAACGCGCGAGCGCGTCCTCGTCCCCGGGGGCGAGCGGCAGGCCCTCTCGCTCCGCGAGCCGGGTGAGCGCGACCGTCAGAACCTCGCGGTAGCTCGCCTCGGGTCGTTCGTGCTCGATCGCGCGCTCGAGCTCGTGGTAGCCGTTCAGCAGCTGCGAGACGCGTGCCGCACCGAAGAGACGCTCGAGCTCACGGCCGATACCGCCGTTCCAGTCGATCAGCGTGCCGTAGCAGTCGAAGGTCGCCCAGCGGTCCATAGACTCCGGATCATGGCTGATCGCGGCACGCCGTACCGCTGGGACGAGATGCCGCGCGAGGAGCTCGGCCCGCGCATCGGGAGGCGGTTCGTGAGCGGCGACAGCGTCATGCTCGCGCAGATCTATCTCGCGAAAGGCGCGATCGTGCCGAAGCACGCGCACGCGAACGAGCAGATCACCTGGGTCGTCGAGGGGCTCCTCCGCCTCAAGCTCGGCGACGACGGCGAGCAGGTGTTCGACCTCGGTCCGGGCGACGTGCTGCACATCCCCGCGCACGTGCCGCACGAGGCGGAAGCGCTCGCGGACACGCTCGACGTCGATGCCTTCGCACCGCCGCGATCCGACTGGATCGACGGCACGGACGCGTACCTCCGCGACTCGTAGACCCGGTCGCGCAGCGCGGCGTCCGCAGCTCGGCCACGGTACTCGGCGGCCGCGCTCAGGCCGCAGGCCGGAACGCGAGCAGCTCGGGGCCGTGCTCGTGCAGCCAGTCGCGCTGCGCGCGCCACTCGGGGCGCCGCCCTTCGACGAGGCTCCAGAAGCGGCGCGAGTGGTTCGGCTCGCGCAGATGGCAGAGCTCGTGCACGACGACGTAGTCGAGCACGTCGAACGGCGCGAGCACGAGACGCCAGTTGAACGAGAGCGTCCCGCTCGTGGAGCACGAGCCCCAGCGCGAGCGCTGGTCGCGGATCTGGATGCGCGCCGGCGCGACGCCGATCTCCGGCGCCTCCTCGTCGACGAGCATCGCGACGAGCTCGCGCACCGCGAGCCGCGCGTCGGTCTCCGAGACGTGGCGGGGATCGAGGCGCAGGCGCGGCCGCTGCTTCGCGCGCTCGCTCGTGAGCCAGTCGCGATGCGACTCGATGATGCGGCCGATCTCGTCGTCGGCCATCCAGGTCGGCACGGTGAGCATCGGCGGTGCGCCCCACGGCAACGACAACGTCCATCGCCGAGCACGCCGTGACCGGCGCACCTCGATGAGCTCGTCCACCTTGTAAACGCTAGTGACACGGTCGGTCGACACCTGGACGTCGTTCGGCGGAAAAGCGCCGCGTCCTTGTGACGGCGAGCGTTCGTCGAGCTTCGGAGCCGTCAGTCGTCGAACTTCTTGAACACGACGCAAGCGTTGTGCCCGCCGAAGCCGAACGAGTTCGACACCGCGTTCGTCACGTCGGCGTCGCGCGTCGAGTTCGGGACGTAGTCGAGGTCGCACTCCGGGTCCTCGACCTCGTAGTTGATCGTCGGCGGCAGCTTCCCGTCGCGGATCGCGAGCACCGTGAAGGTCGCCTCGATCGCGCCCGCAGCGCCGAGGCAGTGGCCCGTCGCGCCCTTCGTCCCGGACACCGGCGTCTTCCGTGCGTTCTCCTCGCCGAGCGCGAGCTTCAACATCTTCGTCTCGGATGCGTCGCCGATCGGCGTCGACGTGGCATGGGCGTTGATGTAGTCGATCGCGTCCTTGCCGACTCCGGCGTCGCTCAGCGCCATCTCGAATGCGCGAACGGGGCCCGTCGGGTCGGGCTCCGTGATGTGCTTCGCGTCCGACGAGAGGCCGTAGCCCGCGACCTCCGCGTAGATCTTCGCGCCGCGGGCCCGCGCATGCTCGAGCTCCTCGAGCACGAGCACCGCACCCGCCTCGCCCATGACGAAGCCGTCGCGGCCGGCGTCGAACGGGCGAGACGCGTGGACGGGGTCGTCGTTCCGCTGAGACAGCGCGCGCATGGCGGCGAAGCCGGCGATGCCGACCTCGTTGACAGCCGCCTCGGTGCCGCCGCACAGCATCACCTCGGCACGGCCGAGCCGGATCGAGTCGAGGCCGTCGCCGATCGCCATGTTCGACGCCGCGCAGGCCGTGCACTGGGCCGACAGCGGGCCGCGCGTGCCGAGCATGATCGACACCCAGCCGGCTCCGAGGTTCGGGATGATCGAAGGGATCGCGAACGGGTTCACGCGGTCCGGGCCCTTGTGGATCAGCGTGTCGTAGCACTCCTGGAACGAGCGGATGCCGCCGATGCCCGTGGCGATCGACGCGCCGATTCGATCGGCTTCGGCGTGGATGTCGAGCCCGGAGTCGGCCTGCGCCTGGTAGGCGGCGGCGAGCACGAGGTGGGCGAAGCGGTCCATCCGCCTCGCCTCCTTGCGGTCGATCCAGTCGGTCGGGTCGAGGTCTTTCACCTCGCACGCGAAGTGCACCTTGTAGTCCGCATGGTCGAACTGCGTGATCTCGCCGGCGCCCGACTCGCCCGCGAGCAGGCGTTGCCACGTCGTCTCCACGTCGTTGGCGAGCGGCGAAACCGCGCCCAGCCCCGTGATGACGACGCGGCGCCGTCCGTTGAGTGAGCCGTCTGTCATTACATTCCCAGGCCGCCGTCGACGAGGAGCACTTCACCGGTGATGAAGGCCGCGTCGTCGGAGCAGAGGAAGCGTACCGCCCCCGCGATGTCCTCCGGCTCTCCCAGGCGCCCGAGCGGCGTGTTTTGCAGCATCGCGGCGGTCGCGTCCTCCGGCAGGACGTCGGTGAGCTGCGTCTTCACATAGCCGGGGGCGACGACGTTCGCGCGGACGCCGCGGCTGCCGAGCTCACGGGCGAGCGACTTCGTGAAGCCGATGATCCCCGCCTTCGACGCCGCGTAGTTCGTCTGTCCCCAGTTTCCGTGCACGCCGACGATCGACGACACGTTGACGATCGCCCCGCCCCGCTTCTTCATCATCGGCCGCGTGACGGCGCGGCACGTGTAGAAGACGGAGGAGAGATTCGTGTCGATCACGGTACGCCAGTCGTCGTCGGACATTCGCGCAAGCAGGCCGTCGCGTGTCAGACCCGCGTTGTTGACGAGGATGTCGAGGTCCCCCGCTTCCTCGACGAGTCGGGCCGCATCCTCCGCGTTCGACACGTCGGCCTGGATCGCGCGGCCGCCGAGCTCCGCCGCGAGCGTTTCCGCCTCGTCCTTGCCCGAGCGGTAGCCGAGCACGACGGAGGCGCCGGCACGCGCGAGCTCCGCCGCCACCGCGCGTCCGATCCCTCGCGACGCTCCGGTGACGAGCGCCGTCTTTCCCTCCAGAGACGCGAAGGTCACGTCTCGGCGAGCGCGTCGTGCAGCTTGTCGAGCTGGGCGAGGCTGTTGACGGAGATGGACTTCGCACCCTTGTCGATGCGCTTGACGAGGCCCGAGAGCACGTTGCCCGGCCCGACCTCGACGAACGTCTTCACGCCTTCGCGCATCAGCTCGGACGCCGCCTGCGTGAAGCGCACCGGCGCCGTGAGCTGGTCGACGAGGAGGGGCGCCATGCGCTGCGCCGACTCGAGGCGCGCGGTCACGGTCGACATGAACGGCGCGACGGGCTCCTGGAAGCGGACCTTCTCGATCGCCGGCCGAAGCCGGTCGGCCGCCCGCGCGACGAGCGGCGAGTGGAACGCCCCCGAGACCTTGAGCTTCACGGCGCGGCGCGCACCCTCTTCCTGCGCGCGCTCGATGCACTCGTCGACCGCGAGGTTCTCGCCGGAGACGACGATCTGGCCCGGGCAGTTGTAGTTCGCGGGCCACACGCCGAGGATCTGGCGGCAGAGCGTCTCGACGACCTCGTCCTCGAGCCCGAGGATCGCGGCCATCGAGCCGGGATGCATGGCGGCGGCCTCCGCCATCGCGATGCCGCGCTCGCGGACGAGTGCGATCGCGTCCTTCACCGAGAGCGCCTTCGCGGCGGCGAGCGCCGCGAACTCGCCGACGGAATGGCCGATCACGAAGTCGGGCTCGATTCCGCGGTCGCGGATCGCCGCGAGGATCGCGAGCGACGTCGCGACGAGGGCGGGCTGCTGCACCGCCGTGTCGACGAGCTCGTCGGCTTCGGCGTGGAAGCAGAGCCGCTCGAGGTCGAGGCCCGACGCCTCGCTCCCCTCGGCGAAGACCGCCCGCGCGTCGGGCACGGCCTCGGCGATGTCGCGTCCCATGCCCGCCTCGATCGCCCCCTGGCCGGGAAAGCAAAACGCGATCTTCGTCATCTCATCTCCCTTGTCCACCGAAGGAGCGCCGAGCCCCACGTCAGGCCTGCCCCCATGCCCGTCATGAGCACGAGTTTCCCAGGTTGTAGCCGTCCCTCCCTCGCCGCGTCGGCAAGAGCGATCGGAATCGAGCCGGACGACGTGTTTCCATAACGGTCGACGTTGATCACCACCCGGTCAGACGGGACGCCGAGCTTCTTGGTTGCGTGATCGATGATCCGCATGTTCGCCTGGTGCGGGACGTAGACGTCGACGTCCTCGATCGCGACGCCGCACCGCTCCAGGAGCGCCTGGGCGGACTGGACGAGGATCCGCGTCGCGAACTTGAACACCTCGCGCCCGTTCATCTTCACGAACCGCTCGGGATGGTCGAAGATCCGCGAGCCGCTGCCGGGAAGCCAGAGGTTCTCGCCCCCGCCGCCGTCGGCGCCGAGCTCGAAGCCGAGGAACCCCCGCTCGGGCACCGCCTCGAGCACGACCGCGCCGGCGCCGTCGCCGAAGAGCACGAGCGTCGCGCGGTCGTTCCAGTCGAGAATCCGCGAGAGCAGGTCCCCGCCGACGACGAGGGCGCGCTTCGCGAGGCCGGCGGCGAGCATGCCGTACGCCTGGGCCAGCGCGTACATGAAGCCGGTGCACCCGGCCGAGAGGTCATAGGCCGCCGCATCGGCTGCGCCGAGCTTGTTCGCCAGGATGGCACCGGTGGAGGGGAACGCCATGTCGGGCGTCACGGTCGCGACGATGAGCAGGTCGACGTCCCGGCCGTCGACACCGGCCTGCGCGAGCGCGTCTCGACATGCCGGCAGCGCGATGTCGGAGAGCGCCTCCTCCTTCGCAGCCATCCGGCGCTCGCGAATGCCCGTACGCTCGAGGATCCATTCGTTCGACGTGTCGACGTACTGGGCGAGCTCGTCGTTCGAGACCACTCGATCCGGCACCCTGCTTCCGAGCCCGGTGATCGAGATGTCGAGACCCTCTCTCGCGGCGCCGATCATCCGTCGGCTTCCGCCGGGCCGACGAACACGGTCAGCGTCGCCTCCGCGGCGAGCTCGTCTCCGACGAGCGCGCGCCCGCGGCCCTTGGCGATCGGCCCGCGCACGCGCGTGAACTCGCACTCGAGCGTGAGCACGTCGCCCGGCTCGACGACGCGCTTGAAGCGGCAGTCGTCGATGCCGGCGAAGAACGGGATCTTGCCGGCGTTCTCGCCCGCGGCGAGAACGGCGACGGCGCCGGCCTGGGCGATCGCCTCGATCGTCAGCACCCCCGGCATCACCGGACGTTCCGGGAAGTGCCCCGGGAACCACCAGTCGTCGGCGCGAATCTCGCGGCGGCCGACGACGCGCTTTCCGGGATCGAGCTCGAGGATCTCGTCCACGAGCAGAAACGGCGGACGATGCGGAATGAGCGACTCGATCACGTCGCGGCCGAACGGCAGATCGGGAAGCGTCATGCGACGTCTTCGACGAGCTGCTCGCTCAGGCGAGCTCGGCCGCGATGCGCGTGGCACTTCGCGGTGCCGACCGGCATGCCGGCGGCCTCCGCGATCTCTTCGAACGAGTATCCGAGCGCGTCCTTCAGGAGCACGACCTGCGCCTGCCGCGGCGACACCCCGGCGAGGGCATCGCAGAGCTCGCGTCGAAGCTCGGCGTTGCCGGCGTCGCGCGTGGGGTCGGAGTCCGACTGCAGGTCGTCGCCGAGCCGCTCGTGCACGCGGCCCTTCCGGCGCTCGACCGCGTCGAGGCACGTGTTGACGACGAGCCGGTGGAGCCAGGTCGCAAACTGCGCGTGGCCGCGAAACTGCTTCAGCCGTATGCAGACCTTCGCGAGCGCCTCCTGCGCCGCGTCATTCGCGTCGTCCGGGTCGCGCAGGATCTGCCGTGCGAGACGGTCGACCTTCGGCTGATGCCGCGCGAGCAGCGCCTCGAGGGCGCGTTCGTCGCCGTCCTTCGCCCGCGTCACGAGAATCGGATCGCTCAGCTTCTCGTACTCGAGCGCCGTCGGGCGGCGCAGCGGCTGCGTGATCGGGCGCGTCTTCCGCACCGGGCTAGTCTAGTCCGGGTGTCAGGACTGGAGCCCGAAACGGTGCTGCCGCTCCTGGCCGGCCGCCTCGGACGGCCGTACCGGTATCGTCGCGTCGTGCCCGTCCACCCAGCGGCTGCTCGGCGAGGACGATCCGGAAGGCGCGACGGCCGTCTCGGACCACCAGACCGAGGGCCGCGGGCGGCTCGGCCGCAGCTGGGAGGACCTGCCCGGCCGCTCGATCCTGATGTCCGTCCTCCTCCGTCCGCCCGCGCCGATGCCGCTCTGGCCGCAGCTCTCGCTCGTCGCGGGACGAGCCGTGGCGGAGGCGCTCGCCGCGGAGACGGGCATCGACGCCTCGCTCAGGCACCCGAACGACGTCGTCGTCGCGGGGCGGAAGCTCGTCGGCGTGCTGCCGGAGGCCCGGGCGGGGCTCGTCGTCCTCGGGATCGGCGTGAACGTCAACCAGACCGCCACGGAGCTGCCGGCGGAGACGGCCAAGCCGGCGACGTCCGTGCGAGTCGAGGCGGGTCGGGAGGTCGACCGGGCGCCGCTCCTCGCCGCGATCCTCCGCGAGCTCGAGCTCGGCTACGACGCCTGGGTCGCGCCCTACCGCCGGTAGCGAACGGTGACGGCGTTCCCGGCGGCGTCGACGGCGGTGAGCGTGTAGCGCGACGGTTTCGACCTTGAGCCAGAACTGCGTCGTGGCCGGTCTTGCGAGCACGCGCGTGTACGTCTTCCGACCCACCCGCAGGCGAAGAGTCGACGCTTCGGAGACTGCGAAGCGCATCGCGCGATACGACAGCACGCGAACGTGCGGCGGCACCGTGTCGAGCGTGACGGTCGCGGTTCGCGTGAACGTTCCGATGTCGTCGGTGACCACGGCGGCGAGCGTGTACACGCCGTCGGGCGCCCTCGCGCCCGACGCGAGGAGCTTGTCCCACGTGAGCGTGGTCGTATTGCCCGTCGCGCCGGGGACGACGGCGGGCTCGGCCGCGACCGCCGAGCCGCGCCGCACCTCGAAGGACAGGGCGGCCGGCGCGCGCGTCAACACGAAGCTGAGCGACGTGCCGCTCGACGAGAAGCCGGTGACGATGTCGTCGATCGTGATCGGGACGGTCGCGGTCGCGGTCGCAGCGCCCGCCGTCGCCGTCAGGCTCACCGAGTAGCGCCCTCGCTCGAGCCCGGGCGGCGGCGTGAACGCGAGCGTCTGCGCGCCGGCCGGCTTCTGCGCGACCAGAAGCGGTGCGAGCGTCTCGCCGGACGGGCCGGCGAGCGTCGCGGTCACCGTCGCAGGCGCGGTCAGCGTGTAGGAGAGCCTGACCGCCTCGCCGGGCGCGGCGGCGCTCGGTGTCGCAGTCGCCTTCTGCACGGCGAGCGCGGCGCCGGCCCCGAGCGTCCCCGTAGCCGACCGGGCGTTCGGCGACGCGATCGTCCACGTGTACCGATCGGGCGGCGCGGCCGAGCCGTCCCACGTCCAGTCCACCGCCGTTCCGGTGCCGGTCCCCTGCGCGACCGGCAGTCCGGAGGAGTCGGCGACCGTCACGGTCCACGGCTGCGCGACGCTCACCCTCGCGGTGAAGCGCACCTGTCCCTCGGCGTCCGGTACGGCGGCCGGAGAGAAGAGCTTCGGCCCGCCGAGCGCCGCCGCCGCCCTCGCGAGCTGCGGCAGCTCCGCATAGAGCGCGGCGCCGGGACAGTCGGTGAACCCGGTGTCGCGATGACCGGCGATCGCTCGCAGGAACACCGGCACCCCGCTCGCGAACCGCGGGTTGCCGCCCGAGCGCCACGTGAGCGTCGACAGCGGATCGACGTGTGCGAGGTCGAGCCGCCAGGCGAGGAGGCGCTCGACCGCGCTCTTCGCAGCGGCGGAGATTCCCGAGCTGCCGTAGCTGCCGAGAACGGCGATGCCGACCGAGCCGGTGTTGAAGCCCTCGGCGTGCGCGCCGACGACCGCCTTGTCGACCCCGCCGTACCGGCCCTCGAAGACCTGCCCGTACTTGTCGACGAGAAAGTTGTAGCCGATGTCGTTCCAGCCGTTGCCCTTCACGTGGTAGACCTCGATGCCGCGCACGATGGCCGCCGACTCCGCGCGCGTGTAGCTGTTCGAGCCGGCCGTGTGGTGCACGACGGCGAAGTGCACGCCGTCCGCGTATTGCGGCGCCGCGCGGCGGATCGACTCGTCCGCCTGCCAGCCGAAGCGGGAGATGATGAGCGGTGAGCCGGCGATCTGGACCCGCCGTGCCGCCGGCGCCTCGACCGGGCTCGACACGTAGTACGCACGCAGCCGTGTCACCTGCCCGGCGGTCCTGAAGCGGATCCCGTTCGCCTCGCCGGTCCAGTCGAGGCCTCCCAGGTGCCAGCCGTCCGCGCCACGGTCGTCGGCGTCGGCCTGCGTCCACGCACCCCATCGTCCTGCCGTGCTGCGCGCGCGAAACCACACCATGCCGGAGCCGCGCCAGTGGAGGCCGACCATGTCGAAGCGGGGAGCCGCTGCGGCGAGCGAGCGGGACGCGTGCAACGGCACGTCGCGAACGGCCAATGTGGGCCCGCCGGCGAGCGCCGCCGCCGGGGCGGCGAGCGCCGCGACGATGAGCGCGAGCAGGATCCTCATCCGGAGGAGAGCGTGCCAGACCCGCGTCGCCGGCAGCGGTGCTCGACCCGCTCCCCTATAGACTTTTTACATCGTGCGAGCGTTTCTCGCCGCACTCGGAGTGGGCCTCGTGCTCGCCGGCGCAGCCGCCGCCGCACCGCCCGGGCCGCGCGTGCTCGCAATCCGGTTCGGGCCGGACCTCGAAGTCAATCCCGTCACGCAGGACTATCTGACCGGCCGCATCTCACGCGCTGCGAAGGACGGCTACGCCGCCGCCGTGATCCTGCTCGACACTCCCGGCGGCCTGTCGACCTCGATGAAGAAGATCTACACGGCCGAGCTCGTGGCGAAGGTGCCGGTGATCGTCTACGTCTCGCCCGACGGAGCGCGCGCGGCGTCTGCCGGTGTCTGGATCGCGCAAGCGGCCGACGTGCTCGCGATGGCGCCGACGACGAACATCGGCTCGTCGACGCCGATCGACTCGAGCGGGCAGAACCTCGGCTCCGATCTGAGACGCAAGGTGATCAACGACTCCGCGGCGTCGCTCACCGCGCTCGCTGCGACGCACAAGCGCAACACGACCTGGCCGGGGCTCGCCGTGCGCAAGGCGTCGAACCTCACCGCCCAGGAAGCGCTGCGCATGA
This sequence comes from uncultured Actinomycetes bacterium, assembly GCA_963831405.1. Taxonomy (GTDB): domain Bacteria; phylum Actinomycetota; class Thermoleophilia; order Gaiellales; family Gaiellaceae; genus Palsa-739. Next base: position 286,574 of record CAWHPX010000006.1, on the reverse strand, counting down.
ACGTGGTCGACCTGATCGCGCCCAGCCTGCCGGCGCTGCTCGTCAAGCTCGACGGCTACCACACGAAGGACCCGCAACGTCCGTACACGCTGCATCTCGCGGGCGCGCACATCGACTTCGCGAGCCCGGGCTTCCTCACGCGGTTGCTGAACACGCTCATCGACCCGAACCTGCTGAGCCTCCTCTTTCTCGCCGGCATCGTCGGGATCGGCTTCGAGATCTTCCATCCGGGCGTCGTGCTGCCCGGCGCGCTCGGCGGCATCTCGCTGCTGACCGCCCTCTTCGGCTTCTCGGTCCTGCCGATCTCGTGGTCCGGGCTCGCGCTCATCCTGCTCGGCGTCGCCCTGCTCGTGATCGACGCGCACGTCGTCTCCCACGGAGCGCTGACGCTCACCGGGCCTGATCAGCCTCGGCGTCGGCATGATCATGCTGTTCCACAACGCGCCGCCGCCGTACCACACCTCGGTGCCGCTCGTCCTCTCGATCACGATCGCGCTCGGCCTCTTCTGGGCCTTCGCGCTCACGAAGGCGGTCCAGGTGCGCCGCCGGCCGGTCACCGTCGGCCCGCAGCGCGTGGTCGGCGCCGACGCCGTCGTCCGCACGCCGGGGCAGGTCTTCGTCGAAGGCGAGCTCTGGCGCGCGCGCCGCTCCGACGGACGGGAGCTCGTGCCCGGCGAGCACGTCAGGGTCGAGGCCGTCGAGGGGCTCGAGCTGACGGTGGAGTAGGGTTCGCTCATGTCGGCAGCCCTCGTCGGTCTCGGCATCGTCCTCTTCATCGTCGTGCTGTTCCTGTTCTCGGCGATCAAGGTGGCGCGCGAGTACGAGCGCGGGATCGTGTTCCGTCTCGGCCGGCTGCTGCCGGAGCCGAAGGGCCCGGGGCTCTTCCTGCTGATCCCCATCGTCGACCGGATGGTGAAGGTCGACCTGCGGACGATCACGCTGAACATCCCGCCGCAGGAGGTGATCACGAAGGACAACGTCCCGGTGCGCGTGAACGCGGTTGCGTACTTCCGCATCGTCGCGCCGAAGGACGCGATCGTCCAGATCGAGAACTTCATGGTCGCGACGTCGCAGATCGCGCAGACGACGCTGCGCTCGGTGCTCGGCCAGCACCAGCTCGACGAGCTGCTGTCCGAGCGCGAGAAGATCAACGCGATCCTGCAGGAGATCATCGACGAGCAGACGGCGCCGTGGGGGATCAAGGTCTCGATCGTCGAGGTCAAGGACGTCGAGATCCCGCAGAGCATGCAGCGCGCGATGGCGCGCCAGGCAGAGGCCGAGCGCGAGCGCCGCGCGAAGATCATCAACGCCGAGGGCGAGTACCAGGCAGCGGAGCGGCTGAAGGACGCGGCGATCGTGATCGAGGAGCATCCGATCGCGCTGCAGCTCCGCTACCTCCAGACGCTGCTCGAGCTCGGCGCCGGCAACACGTCGACGATCATCTTCCCGGCGCCGATCGACCTGATCAAGCCGTTCCTCGACCGCGCTGGAACTTCGGGCTGATCCGCTCTCGGGCCGGCTCGTCGCGGTCGCTCCGAACCGCCGCCGCCGTCCCGGCGCGACGTGGGGGCTGATCGAGGAGCCGACTGAAGCAGAGCTCGCCGAGTGCCCGTTCTGCGCGGGGCGGGAGGACCGCACGCCGCCCGAGACCTATCGCGTCGGCACGCCGCGCGCGTGGACCGTCCGCGTCGTCCCGAACCTCTACCCCGCGTTCGACCGGCAGGAGGTCGTGGTGCACTCGGGACGGCACGTGCGCACGTTCGCCGAGCTCGACGATGCCGAGGTCGCGGGCGTCGCCGACGCGTGGACCGCACGGTCGAGCGACGTGGGCGGGTACGTGCACGCCTGCATCAACGAAGGCCGCGGCGGCGGGGTCGAGCCTGCCGCACTCCCATTCGCAGCTCGTCTGGCTCGCGGGCGCGCCGCCGGAGGTGCAGCGGGAGACGGGCCGCATCGTCCTCGACGAGAGCCTCGTGGTCGCCGAGCGCGGGACGACGCGGGCGGCCGTGCATGCCGCGGGCCGCCTGCCGTACGAGCTGCTGCTCGTGGGCGCGCCGTTTCTGCTCGAGGACGCGCTCTTCCTGCTCCGCGACCTCGTCTCACGGCTGCGCGCGGTCGAAGGCCCCGTGCCGTGGAACGCGTGGCTCCACGGCGACCACCTCGAGGTCGTGCCGCGGCTGAACGTGCTGGCCGGGGTCGAGCTCGGCGCCGGGATCTACGTGAACACGGTGGCGCCCGAGGACGCGGCGTCGGCGCTCAGAGAAGCGGTATCCGGCGCGTGACGCACCGGATACCCGGCCCCGCGAGTTGCCCTCCCACGGAAACCTTCGCTAGGACTGCTGCGCTTCACGAGGCTGCTCGCGGAACCGCCGCGCCGCCTCGATCGCCGCACCGAGATTCAGGCCCTTGTCCTTCGCCTGCTTGATCAGCATCACGGTCTCGAGCGCGTCCATGTCGTAGATGCGCTGCTTCTTGCCCTTCGTGGGGATCTGCGCCTTGTTCGTCCAGTAGTCGAGCTGCATCTTCGAGATGCCGGCGATCTGGCAGACCTGGCCGAGGTAGAGCTCGACCTTGTCCAGGTGCTCGGCGAGGTTGATCGGCTCGAGCAGGTCCACTTGTCTCGTGATCGCCATGGCGTCTCGTTTCTCGGTCGGAGCTCGACCCCTCGACTTGAGAGTTATACGCCCCCAAGTTGCACTTGGGAAGGCCAACCTTCCGAAATCTCCCCCTTTCGGGTGAGACCTCTGCGCTAGTCGGCCGAGGGGTCGGCGACGACCGGAGCGTCGCCCGCGGGGTCGCCCGCATCCGTGCCCGGCGCCGGCGGCTCCTCGTCGGAATCGACCACCGGCGCGAGCGCGGAGACCCGCTCGTCGCCGCGCAGGCGCATCACGATCACGCCCTGGGTCGCGCGGCCGAGCCGCTTGATCTCGTCGACGGGCATCCGGATCACGGTGCCGCCGGTCGAGATCAGCATCACCTGGTAGCCGTCGCGGACGACGCGGGCGCCGGCGAGCGTGCCCTTCGACTCGGTGAGCTGGATCGTCTTCACGCCCATGCCGCCGCGGCCCTTGCGCGGGATAGTCGGCGACGCGCGTGCGCTTGCCGTAGCCGTTCTCGGTCACGACGAGCAGATCGGAGTCGTCCTGCGCGATGTTGATCGAGATCACCTCGTCGTCGCCGCGCATCCGCATGCCCTGGACGCCCGACGCGTCGCGGCCCATCGCGCGCGCTTCCTTCTCGTTGAAGCGGATCGCCTGCCCGAGCTTCGAGACCATGAGGATGTCGTCGTCGCCCGAGGAGTGGCGGACGCCGACGAGCTCGTCGCCCTCGCGCATCTTGATCGCGATGATCCCGTCGGCCTTGAGCGTTCGTGTTGTAGGCCTTCAGCTCGGTCTTCTTGACGACGCCGTTCTTCGTGCCGAAGACGAGATACCTCGCCTCGCCGAAGTCGCGCGTCTGCACGACGGCGCGCACCGTCTCGTCCTGCCGGAACGGCAGCAGGTTGACGATCGCGCGGCCCTTCGACTGGCGCGAGCCGAGCGGCAGCTCGTGCACCTTGAGCCGGTAGACCTTGCCGACGTTCGTGAAGAAGAGGATGTAGTCGTGCGTCGACGCGACGAAGAGATGCTCGATGTAGTCCTCGTCCTTCAGCTCCATGCCCATGACGCCGATGCCGCCGCGCTTCTGCTCGCGGTACGCCGTCACGGGTAGACGCTTGATGTAGCCGGACTGCGTGATCGCGATCACCATGTCCTCTTCCGCGATCAGGTCCTCGAGCTCGAGCTCCTCCTCGGCGTGCGACGATCTCGGTGCGGCGATCGTCGTTGCGGCCGTACACCTGCTTGATCTCGAGCAGCTCCTCGCGGATGAGCGCGTCGATGCGGGCCGGGTCGCCGAGGATCGCGCGCAGCTCGGCGATCCGCTCGCGGAGATCCGAGTACTCCGCCTCGATCTCCTTGCGCGCGAGCCCGGTGAGACGCGCGAGGCGCAGGTCGAGGATCGCCTGTGCCTGGATCTCGGAGAGCGAGAAGCGCTCGATGAGCTGCGTGCGCGCCTCGTCGGAGTCGGCCGCCGCACGGATGAGCGCGACGATCGCGTCGATGTTGTCGAGCGCGATGAGGTAGCCCTCGAGCACGTGTGCGCGGGCCTCCGCCTTGCGCAGCTCGTCCTTCGAGCGGCGGGTGACGACCTCGCGCTGGAAGTCGAGGTAGTGCGTGACGAGCTCGAGCAGCGACAGCGTCTTCGGTACGCCGTCGACGAGCGCGACCGCGTTGTAGCCGAACGTCGACTGCAGCGGCGTGTGCTTGAAGAGCTTGTTGAGCGCGACCTGCGGGACCGCGTCGCGCTTCAGCTCGACCTGGATGCGCATGCCGGTGCGGTCGGAGTGGTCGGCGAGATCGGAGATCTCGGTGAGCACCTTGTCCTGGACGAGGTCGGCGATCTTCCGGATGACGCCGGTGTCGCCGCCCTTCTTGACGCCGTACGGGAGCTCGCTGATCACGATCGCCGACTTGCCGCCGCGAAGCTCCTCGATGTGCGCGCGGGCGCGCATGACGATGCGGCCGCGGCCGGTGCGGTACGCGTCGCGAATGCCGCTGCGGCCGACGACGTACGCGCCCGTCGGGAAGTCGGGGCCCTTCATGTGCTTCATCAGGCCCTCGACGTCGATGGCGGGGTTGTCGATCATCGCGACGACGGCGTCGATCGTCTCGCCGAGATGGTGCGGCGGCATGTTCGTCGCCATGCCGACCGCGATGCCGGCCGAGCCGTTCACGAGCAGGTTCGGGAAGCGCGACGGCAGCACCGACGGCTGGCGGAGCGACTCGTCGTAGTTCGGCTCGAAGTCGACGGTGTTCGCGTCGATGTCGCGCAAGAGCTCCGTCGCGATCTTCGAGAGGCGCGCCTCGGTGTAGCGCATCGCCGCCGCGGGATCGTCGTCGATCGAGCCGAAGTTGCCCTGGCCGTCGACGAGCGGATAGCGCAGCGAGAACGGCTGCGCCATGCGCACGAGCGTGTCGTAGATCGCCTGGTCGCCGTGCGGGTGGTAGCGCCCCATGACGTTGCCGACCGTCGTGGCGGACTTCTTGTAGGGGCGGTTCGGCTGCAGTCCCGCCTCGTGCATGCCGTACAGCACCCGGCGATGAACCGGCTTCAACCCGTCGCGCACGTCCGGCAGGGCGCGCGAGACGATGACCGACATCGCGTAGTCGAGGAAGCTCGACCGCATCTCCTGCTCGAGCTCGCGCGGCTCGATGCGGCCGGAGCCGAGAGCGCCGGTGTCGACCTCAGACATCGAGCACCTTCACCTCGCGCGCGTTCTCCTCGATGAAGACGCGGCGCGGCTCGACCTGGTCGCCCATCAGCATCGAGAAGAGCTGGTCGGCGGCGTGGGCGTCCTCGACGTCGACTCTGACCATGAGCCGCTTCGACGGGTCCATCGTCGTCTCCCAGAGCTGCTCGGAGTTCATCTCGCCGAGGCCCTTGAAGCGCGAGAGCTGGATCCCGACCTCCTTCGCGAGATCGAGCGCCGACGCCCGCAGGTCGGAGAACGTCTGCGCGTCGGCGGTCTTCTTGCCGAGCGCGAGCGTGAACGCCGGCGGCCCCATGATCTCGACGAGGCGCAGGTACGACTTGCGCAGGTTGCTGTAGATCGGCGAGGAGAGCAGCTCGGCGGAGAGCGCGATGCTCTGCGCCGCCGACGTCTCCTCTTCGACGACCTTCACCTGCACGCCGTGCTCGTCGTGCGTGAGCACCGACAGCGTGTAGCCGTTCGACGGAAGCGTCGAGAGGGCCTGCTCGACCGCCGCCGGCGTGAGCGCGTCGAGCTCGACGAGCCGGTGGTCGATCACGAGCTCGGCGGCATGGTGGCCGAAGTCCGAGCGCAGGCGCGCGAACCAGCCTTCGAACTCCGCGAGCGCGCCCGTGAACTTCTTCCAGCGCGCCTCGCTGAGCTTGATCGCGTTGCCGTCGCGGTCGCGCACGTCGAGGTCCTCGAACCGCTCGCGCACGAGCAGGTCCTCGAGCTGCGAGTCCTTCTCGAAGTAGTACTCCTGGTTGCCGAGCTTCACCTTGTAGAGCGGCGGCACCGCGATGTAGACGTGGCCGCGCTCGAAGAGCTCCTTCATGTGCCGGTAGAGGAACGTCAGGATCAGCGTGCGGATGTGCGAGCCGTCGACGTCGGCGTCGGTCATGACGATGATCCGGTGGTAGCGGAGCGCCGAGATGTCGAACTCGTCGCCGATGCCGGTGCCGATGGCGGTGATCATCGCCTGGATCTCGTTGTTCGACAGCACCTTGTTGATGCGGTTCTTCTCGCTGTTGATGATCTTCCCCCGCAGCGGCAGAATGGCCTGGTAGGTGCGGTCCCTGCCCGTCTTCGCGGACCCGCCGGCGCTGTCGCCCTCGACGATGAAGAGCTCGGCCGACTCCGGGTCGCGGATCGAGCAGTCGGCGAGCTTGCCCGGCAGCGACGAGCTGTCGAGCGCCGACTTCCGCCGCGTCAGCTCGCGCGCCTTGCGGGCGGCGAGCCGCGCGCGCATCGCGGCGATGGCCTTGTTCGCGATCGCGCGGGCGTCGGCGGGGTTCTCCTCGAGGAACGCGGCGAAGTGCTGGTTGACCGTCGTCTGCACGAGGCCCTCGACGCCGGGGTTTCCGAGCTTCGCCTTCGTCTGGCCCTCGAACTGCGGGTTGCGGAGCTTCACCGAGACGACGGCCGCGAGCCCCTCGCGCACGTCCTCCCCGTCGAGCTTCTCGTCCTTCTTCAGCAGCTTCATGTCGACGGCCTTGCGGTTGAGCGTCGACGTGAGCGCGCTCCGGAAGCCGGAGAGGTGCGAGCCGCCCTCGATCGTGTTGATGTTGTTGGCGAAGGTGAAGACGGACTCCTGGTAGGACGAGTTCCACTGCATCGCGACCTCGACGGCGCCCTGATCGGTCTCGCCGTCGAAGTAGACGATGTGCTTGTGGATCGAGTCCTTCGCCTCGTTGATGTACGAGACGAAGTCCTTGATGCCGCCCTCGTAGTGGAACTCGACGGTCTTGCCGTCGGCGCGCTCGTCGACGAGCTTGATGCGAAGCCCTCTCGTCAGAAACGCGGTGTCGCGCAGCCGCTGGACGACCGTGTCGGCGTTGATGTCGAGCTCCTCGAAGATCTCGGCGTCCGGCAGGAAGCTGATCGTCGTGCCCGTGTCGCCTGCGTCGTCGGAGATCTCGACCGGGCCGCGGGGATTGCCGCGCTCGAACTCCTGGCGGTAGAGCTTGCCGCCGCGGCGGACCTCCGCCACGAGCCGCTCGGAGAGCGCGTTCACGACCGAGACGCCGACGCCGTGCAGGCCGCCCGAGACCTTGTAGCCGTCGCCGCCGAACTTCCCGCCCGCGTGGAGCTTCGTGAGGATGACGGTCAGCGCGGACTCGCCCTGCTCCTCCATCGTGTCGACCGGGATGCCGCGGCCCCAGTCCCGGACGGTGACCGAGTGGTCGGGGTGGAGCGTGACCTCGATCCGCTCGTTCTCGCCGGCGAGCGACTCGTCGACGGAGTTGTCGACGACCTCGTAGACGAGGTGGTGGAGGCCCCGGAGCCCGGTCGAGCCGATGTACATGCCCGGGCGCAGCCGGACCGGCTCGAGGCCCTCGAGAACGGTGATGTCTTTTGCGGTATAGGACGTTTCAGCCATGAAAAAAGCCCTGCAAATGCCGCATTTGCGGGCTAGTAATACTGTATCAGACGACGCGGCTAGTCGGAGGGGCCTCGGGAGCCGCGCGCGAGGCTCGCGGCGGCGGCGCGCGCGACGAGCCGCCGGAGCTCCTCGTCCTCGATCGCCCGGGCCCATTCGGCGGCCCGCTCCTGCTCTTCCAGGGTAGCCGGAGGCGGCCCTCCGGGGGTCCCCGCCGCAGGGTCGCGGCCGGGCTCCGGCAGCGGCCCCGGCACGAACTTGAGGCCCGGCTTGCCGGGCAGCCGCCCGGCGATCTCGACGGCCCGGTGCCCGAGCTCGAAGGCCCAGATCGCGTCCTTGCAGTGGACGATCAGGGTGCCGTCGCGCTGGAAGCGCGCGGGCTGGGCGTTCCGCGCGATCTCGGGGCCCACTGCGGCCTCCCAGGCGGCGAGGACGTCTCCCATGGCCGCATTGGGGCCATGGCGACGCAGCTCGCGTCTCAGCTCGTCGCCGAGCGGCTCGAAGTCACGCCGCTCGATCGTGCACCTCGCCGGGGGTGACCTCGAGAAGCTGGTCGGGCACGGCCGGCAGCATCGCGGCGTCGGTGGCCGTGATGAGCGCCTGGCCGGCGCGGGCGACCCGGGCGGCGAGGATCCGGCGCCGGTCGGGATCGAGCTCCGAGAGCACGTCGTCGAGCAGGAGGAGCGGGGCGAGCCGCGCCGGTCCGTGATGAGCTCCGCCTCCGCGAGGAGGAGCGCGAGGACGGCGAGCCGCTGCTCGCCCTGCGAACCGAAGCTCCGCAGCTCGCGCCGGCCGGCCGCGATCACCACGTCGTCGAGATGCGGGCCGGCGCCGGTGACGCCGCGCTCGAGGTCGCGCTCCAGGCGTGCGTCGAGGTCGGCGGCGGAGAGCGGCGCGCCGTCGTAGCGGAGCTCCGCTTCCTCGAGACCGAGCTCCGCGGCGCGAGCCGCGAACGGCGGCGAGAGGAGCCCGAGCGCCTCCTTCCGCGCCGCGACGAGCTGCGAGCCGAGCGCCGCGACCTGCTCCGTCCAGGGTGCGAGCGCCTCGCGCGTCGAGTAGCCGCCTGCCACGCGGCGGAGCGAAGCGTTCCGCTGCGCGACGGCACCGCCGTACTCCGCCGCGAGGCTCGCGCGCGCAGGCGAGAGACGGCCGAGCGCGCGGTCGAAGTAGGCGCGGCGCGCGGCAGGGGCGCCCTTGACGACGCCGAGCCGGTCCGGAGTGAAGACGAGCGTCGCCGTCTCCACACGGAGCTGCTCGGCGGCGCGCAGGGCCGCGCCGTTCAGCTTCGCCCGCTTGCCCGCGCCCGCCTCGAGCGTCACCTCGATCTCCACCGGGACGGTCCCGCGCAGGCCGCGAACCGCAAGACGCGACGTGCGCTCGCCGAACCGGATCAGCTGCGCGTCCGCGCGCGTGCGGGGCGAGAAGCCCTGCGTCACGACGTGCAGCGACTCGAGCAGGTTCGTCTTGCCGACGCCGTTCGGGCCGACGGCGAGCACGAGGCCCGGGCGCAGGCCGAGCTCGAGGCGCGTATAGGACCGGAACGACGCGAGCTGAAGCGTCTCGACGATCAGGTCGAGCGCGCTAACCGGGGAGGCGGATCGGCATGACGAGATACGTGAAGTCGTCGTTCTCGCCCTGCAGCACGGCCGGCCGGAGCGGACTGATCAGCTTGAAGCGCACGTCGTCGCCGTCCATCGACTCGAGCCCGTCGCGGAGGAAGTCGGCGTTGAAGCCGATCTCGAGCGTCTCGCCCGTGAAGGCAACCGGCATCGACTCCTGCGACTCGCCGACCTCGTGCGTCCGCGCGATCACCGTGAGCTCGCCCTCGGCGAAGCGCAGCTGCAGCGGCGTCGCGCGCTGGATCATCACCGACGCGCGGCGGACGACCTCGAGCACCTCGACGCGCGGCAGGGAGAGCTCGTGCTCGAACTGCTCGGGCAGGAGCTGGCGGTAGTTCGGGAACTGGCCGTCGATGCGGCGCGTCGTGAGCCAGGCGCCGTTCGTCGAGAAGAGCACCTGGTTCTCGTGCACGCCGACCTCGACCGTGTCGCCGGCGGTGGCGATGCGGGCGAGCTCCTGCAGCGCCCTGCTCGGCACGATCGCCTCGAGCTCGGGCACGGTCCCGTCGAGCTCGGTCTCCTTGACCGCGAGGCGGTACGAATCCGTCGCGGCCATGACGAGCTTGCCGCCGGTGAAGCTGACGAGGATGCCGGTGAGGACGGGCCGCGACTCGTCCCGCGAGGCGGCACGGGCGACGCGGGCGATCGTCTCGAGCAGCGATTCGCGATCCACCGAGAACGTCTGCACCGCGTCGAGCTCGGGCAGCCGCGGAAAGTCCTCCGGGTTGTACGTGTTGAGCGTGTAGCTCGCGGTTCCCGAGGTCACGTGGACGACGGACTCGGCCGGCTTGTGCTCGATCGCCACCTCGTCGGCGGGAAGCAGCCGCGCGATGTCGACGAGCGTCTTGCCCGGCAGCACGATCGCCCCGTCGCCCTCGATCTGCGCGGCGAGCGTCGCGCGCAGCGAGAGCTCCATGTCGGTGGCCGCGAGACGCAGCTCGCCGCCCTGACCCTCGAGCAGGATCCCGGACAGGATCTGCACCGAGGTACGCGTCGAGACCGCGCGCGACACGACGCCGAGCGCTCCGACGAGCTCGTCCTTGGCGACCGTAATCCTCAACCCGCTGCCCACTATGACTTCAGTCTCAATCATTTAAGTATTTCCTTGTAGAGGTAGTAGGGAGTGTGGACGACGGGGAAGACGGCGTCAGGCCGCCTGGTTGAGCCAGATCCGGTCGGTACAGCGCTTGTGGAGAGATGGCCGTTGTCGACAGGGCCACGGGTCAGCGCACCTGCTTCACGCGAGCTGTGAGCTCCTGGACGAGGTTGTACACAGATCTGTCCTCACGGATCAGGCGCGCGATCTTCGAGGTCGCGTGGATCACCGTCGTGTGGTCGCGGCCGCCGAACTCCTTGCCGATCTTCGGCAGCGACGAGTCGGTGAGCTCGCGGGAGAGGTACATCGCGACCTGCCGCGGATAGACGATGTTCTGCGAGCGCTTGTCGCCGCAGAGCTCCTCGAGCGACATGTTGAAGCGCTCGGCGACGAGGTCCTGGATGCGCTTGATCGAGACCTCGGCCGCCTCGCCCTGCGGGAAGACGTCCTTCAGCACGTCCTGGGCGAGCTCCCCGGACATCGCGCGGCCGGTCAGCGACGAGAACGCGACCACGCGGGTCAGCGCTCCTTCGAGCTCGCGGATGTTGGTCGAGACGCGGCTCGCGATGAACGTGAGCACCTCGGTCTCCGGGACGTGGATCCCGTCCGTCTTCACCTTCTTGCGCAGGATCGCGATGCGCGTCTCGAGGTCGGGCGGCTGGATGTCGGTGATCAGGCCCCATTCGAAGCGGCTTCGCAGCCGCGCCTCGAGGGTGGCGATGTCGCGCGGCGGCCGGTCGCTCGACATGACGATCTGCGAGCCGGCCTCGTAGAGCGAGTTGAAGGTGTGGAAGAACTCCTCCTGGATCCGCTCCTTGTGCTCGAAGAACTGCACGTCGTCGATCATGAGGACGTCGTAGGCGCGGTAGCGCTGCTTGAAGCCCTCGATCCGCTTGTCGCGGAGCGAGTTGATGAAGTCGTTCATGAAGGTCTCGCTCGTCACGTAGCGGACGGAGAGCTCGGAGGAGTGCTCGCTCACGTACTGCGCGACGGCCTGGAGCAGATGGGTCTTCCCGAGGCCGGTGCCGCCGTAGATGAAGAGCGGGTTGTACGCCTGGGCCGGCGCCTCCGCGACCGCGAGCGCCGCCGCGTGGGCGAACCGGTTCGACGACCCGATGACGAAGGAGTCGAACGTGTACTTCGTGTTGAAGCCGCCGCTCTCCGGCCGGTTCTGGGGCTGGATCCGCGCGACGACGGCCGCCACGGGCTCGGGCTCGCCGTCGAAGGGCACGTCGAGGAGCGTCTGCTCGGGCCCTCCGGCGGAGGTCTCGGCGACCCGCAGCTCGACCGGCCGGTCCTCGCCGGTGACGTCGCGGATCGCGGCGCCGATCAGGCCGAGGAAGTGGCTCTCGATCCAGTCGCGCGTGAAATCGTTCGGGACGGCGAGGACGAAGCGGTCGCCCTCGAGCTCGAGGCCCTGCGCCTCGCCGAACCAGGTGCCGTACGTCGTGTCGTTGAGCGCCCCCCTGAGCCGACCGGCGACTTCGTTCCACAGGCTCTCCGCAGTCAGCTCGATTTGGTGCTCCACCCTGCGTCCGGCCCCCTGGATCAACCCGCGTACGGCACGAGCGGCGAGCATACCAACCTGCCAAAACACTGCAAAAGGAGGCACTTTGCAGGTGTTTCGGAGGTGCCCGGATTCCCTCCACAGCTGTGGAAAGCCGTGGGGGAAACTCCCGTTTTCGGCCTGGCTCCAAGGCGTCGGCCTGTGGACAAGTCGGTGGACGAGCGATGGCTATACTGGCGCCTCGCCGGCTCCCCCCGACGGGGGAATTTTCCGCCCCGACCTCCTCTCTCACGCATGAAGCGCACCTATCAGCCCAACGTCCGACGCCGCAAGCGCAAGCACGGCTTCCGCGCGCGGATGTCGACGCGCGCAGGCCGCTTGATCCTGAAGCGCCGGCGCAGCAAGGGCCGCGCACGCCTCTCGGCGTAAGCTGCCGAGACGATGAAGCGCGCGAATCGCTTGTCCCGCTCGCGGGACTTCGATGCCGTCTATCGCCACGGCCGCTCGGTGTCGTCGCGCTTTCTCGTGCTCTACTGGTTTCCGCAGGAGGACGGAGGCTCGCCGCGCTTCGGCTTCTCGGTGCCCCGGTCGGTCGGGGGCGCCGTCGAGCGCAACAAGATCAAGCGGCAGCTGCGGGAGGTCTGGCGCGCGCGGCTCGAGCGGGTGCCGGCCGGCAACGACTACGTCCTGATCGTGCGGCCGGGCCTGCCGGCCGCGGTCGCGGCGAACGGCTTCGACTGGCTCGGCGAGCGGGTCGACGAGGTGCTCGCGATGACGAAGGCGGCGGCATGAGCGCACGCATCGGCGTCGCGGCGGTCTGGCTCTACCGGCTGACGTTCGGCGCGCTCTTCCCGACCACGTGCAAGTACCACCCGTCGTGCTCGCAGTACGCGATCGACGCGGTGCGGGCGAAGGGCCTCGTCCGCGGCTCGCTCCTCGCCGGCTGGCGCCTCCTGCGCTGCAACCCGTGGAGCCACGGAGGGTTCGACCCCGTCCGATGAGGCGCCGCCGATGACGCATCTCCTGATCGTCTTCTCGCCGCTGACGCCGCTCGAGCACGCGGCCCGGCACGTCCTCAACTGGCTGCACGGCACCGTCGGCCTGCCGTGGGCGTGGTCGATCGTCGCGCTCACCGTGATCGTGCGGATGCTGCTCGTCCCGCTGACGGTGAAGCAGATCCACTCGATGCAGAACCTGCAGCGCTTCGCGCCGCAGATGAAGGAGATTCAGAAGAAGTACAAGGCCGACAAGCAGAAGCAGAACGAAGAGCTGATGAAGTTCTACCGGGAGAACCAGATCAACCCGGCCGCGTCGTGTCTGCCGATGCTCGCGCAGTTCCCGGTCTTCATCGCGCTCTACTACGCGCTGCGGAACTTCTCGCACGAGCCGGCCTCGCTGCATCCCGGCAGCCTGTCGTTCCTCCACTTCATCCCGTCGATCGCCGACCACACGACGTCGCACTGGGGCGGCTTCGTGCTGCTCGTCGTGTACGTCGCCTCGCAGATGGCGTCGACGCTCTACATGTCGGCGACGGTCGACAAGACGCAGCGGATCATCTTCATGCTCATGCCGCTCGTCTTCGTGTTCGTCATCGCGCACTTCCCGGCGGGGCTCGTTCTCTACTGGGTGACGACGAACCTCTGGACGGTCGGGCAGGGGTTGATCACGCGGCGGCTCGTGCCGAAGACGCCGGTGGGCATGATCGAGAAGAAGAGCTCGCGGACGCCGCCTCGCGACGACTCCGGCGGCGACGGCGGCGAGAACGGCGCCCGCCGCGGGCCCGACGCGCCGAAGCCGGCGCCGGCTCGCTCGCAGCCGCCGCGCAAGGTGCGCAGGAAGAAGAAGGCCGGCCGGCGTTGACCGCGAGCGATCTCACGGTCGAGGCGACCGGCGAGACGGTCGGCGAGGCGAAGTGGGCGGCGTTGCGCGAGCTGGAGCTCCGCCATCCGGCGCTCGACAAGGGCGCGGTGCGGTTCGAGGTCGTGAGCGAGGGCGAGCGCGGGCTCCTCGGCGTCGGCTACGAGCCGGCCCGCGTCGTCGCGCATCTGCCGGCGGAGGCGGCGGAGTCTGCCGCGGTCGAGGAGAGCGAGCAGGCGGCGCACGCGCGCGGGCTCCTCGTGCGGGTGCTCGGTGCGCTCGGCGTCGAGGGCCGCGTCGACGTGCGCGAAGGCGACGCGGCCGTGACGGCGACCTGTCTCGGGGCGGACGTCGCGCTCCTCATCGGCCGGCACGGACAGACGATCGACGCGGTGCAGTACCTGGCGAACGCGATCGCGCATCGCCGGTTCGGCGACGAGCGGAAGGAAGTGATCGTCGATGCGGCGGGGTACCGGGAGCGCCGCCGCGCGACGCTCGAGTCGCTCGCGGTGCGTACGGCGCAGGAGGTGCAGGCGAGCGGCGTGCGTGTCGAGCTCGACCCGATGACCGCGGTCGAGCGGAAGGTCGTGCACCTCAAGCTGAAGGAGTACGAGGGCGTCGAGACGGCCTCGGAAGGGACGGAGCCGAATCGCTACGTCGTCGTCCTTCCCGGCTGACTGGCTCCGCGCGCTCGTCGCGACACCGGGCTTGACGGCGCTGCGAGGCGAGGCCGCCGCGCGGTCGATGCTGCTCGACGACGCGCTCCGCGCGGTCGACCTCGTGCGCGCGTACGAAGGGCCCGTCGTCGACGTCGGATCGGGCGGCGGCTCGCCCGGCATCCCGCTCGCGGTTGCGCTGCCCGAGCGAGAGTTCGTGCTGCTCGAGGCGGAGCGGCGCAAATGCGACTTCCTCGAGCGGTGGGCGCCGCCGAACGCACGCGTCGTCTGGGGCCGTGCCGAGGAGCAGCAGGTCGCGAGCTACGGCGTCGCCCTCGCGAAGGCGCTCGCCCGGCCGGCGACCGCCCTCGAGTGGGTGCTGCCGCTCGTCCGCCCCGGCGGCGCCGCGATCCTCTGGCTCGGCCCGACGGCGGATCGCGCCCTCGTCGCGCGGGTCTCCGCCCAGCTCGGCGGCGGCGAGCCGAGCGAGCGCGACGGCCTGACCGTCGTCCCGAAGCTCGCACCGACCCCACCGGGCTTCCCCCGCCGCCCCGGCGTCGCGAAGAAGCGGCCGCTGCGCTGAGCCGCCGGCTCCGACGGCAGGGGCCCAGACCCGGGCCAGACCCCGTTACTGGACCGCAACGACTTCCCGGCGGAATCGCGGTTTCCGCTGCTCGAGCCGTTCGCCTTCCGTGACGGTTCCGAGGCGGGGCCTGGCCCCGCCCTGGTTCCGCCGGTCATCCGGGCCTGTCGCGACAATGGCTCCGATGGCCCGGATCTATGCGCTCGCGAACCAGAAGGGCGGCGTCGGGAAGACGACGACGGCGATCAACCTCGCGGCCTGCCTCGCCGAGGCCGGCGAGCGTGCGCTCGTCATCGACCTCGACCCGCAGGCGAACGCGACGTCGGGCCTCGGCATGCGGGCGAACGGCACGTCGAGCTACGACCTCCTCGACGGCGCGCCGCTGCAGGAGCTCGCGAAGCACACGCAGTTCCCGAACCTCGACCTCGTCCCGTCGAAGCCGGAGCTCGCGGGCGCGGTCGTCGAGCTCGCGCAGCGCGGCGACGGCGAGCGCTATCTCACCCAGGCGCTCGCGTCGGGCACCTCGCAGTACGACTTCGTCTTCCTCGACTGTCCGCCGTCGCTCGGCCCGCTCACCGTGAACGCGCTCGCCGCCGCGCACCGCGTGCTCGTGCCGGTCCAGGCCGAGTACTACGCGCTCGAGGGCCTGAGCCAGCTGATGCAGTCCATCGACCTGATCCGGCGGCGGCTGAACCCGAGCCTCGGCATCGGCGGCGTGCTCCTCACGATGGTCGACTCGCGCACCCGGCTCGCGCAGGAGGTCGAGGCGGAGGTGCGCAAGCACTTCGGGCCGCTCGTCTTCAACACGTCGGTGCCGCGCTCCGTCCGTCTCGCCGAGGCTCCGAGCCACGGCCTGCCCGCAATCGCGTACGACCGGCGCTCCGCCGGCGCCGACGCCTACTGGAAGGTGGCGATGGAGCTTGTCGAGCGCGCCTAACAGGCGCGGCCTCGGCCGCGGCCTCGAGGTGCTCGTCGGCGGCCTCGACCCGATTGCGAGCGAGCTGCTCGAGCTACCGGTCGACGCGGTCCACCCGAACCCGAAGCAGCCGCGGAAGCGCTTCGACGGCGAAGCCGGCTCCGGCCTCGCCGAGTCGGTCAAGCGGCAGGGCGTCATCCAGCCGCTGCTCGTGCGGCCCCGCGCGGCGGGCGGCTACGAGCTCATCGCCGGCGAGCGCCGCTGGCGCGCCGCGCGCGACGCCGGGCACGCCACGGTTCCCGCCGTCGTCCGCGAGGCCGACGACCGCGACACGCTCGTGCTCGGACTGATCGAGAACGTCGCACGCGAGCAGCTCACACCGGTCGAGGAGGCGCGCGCGTACGCCGTGCTGCTCGACGAGTTCGGGCTCGCGCTCGGCGAGGTCGCGGATCGCGTCGGCCGCTCCAAGCCGTCCGTCTCGAACCGCATCCGCCTGCTCGACCTGCCCGACGACGTGCTCGGCATGCTCGAGCGCGGCCAGCTCACGGAGGGCCACGCTCGAGCGGTGCTCGCGGTGCCGGACCACGACGGGCGCCGCCGGCTCGCCCGGGAGATCGTGCAGAAGGGCCTGTCGGTGCGCGCGGCCGAGCAGCGCGCGAAGTGGGCGGGCGCGAAGCAGAAGCCCCGCAGCCGCGCGACGCCCGTCGACCCTGCGCTCGCGTCGCGTGTGCGCGACGCGCTGGCGCAGCTCACCGGCTTCGAGGCGAGGGTCGGGCGCGGCCGCGTCGAGCTGCAGTTCGCCGACGAGCACGAGCTCGCAGAGCTCGCGGAAGCGCTCGAGCGCGCAGCCTCGAAGCGCTAGACCGCCTCGCTAGGCTGACGAACGTGAGCGCAGACGCGCCGCTTATCCATGCGCGCGGGCTCCGCAAGGAGTTCGGCTCGCTCGTTGCCGTCGACGGGATCGACTTCGACGTCGCGCGCGGCGAGGCATTCGGCTTCCTCGGCCCGAACGGCGCGGGGAAGAGCTCGACGATGCGAATGATCGGCTGCGTCTCGCCGCCGAGCGCGGGCACGCTGCGCATCCTCGGCATGGATCCGGTGACACAGGGGCCGGAGATCCGGGGCCGGCTCGGCGTCGTTCCGCAGGCGGACACGCTCGACAACGAGCTGACCGTCCGCGAGAACCTGATCATCTACGGCCGCTACTTCGGGCTCTCGCGCGCCGAGGTGCGAGCGCGCGCAGACCGGCTACTCGAGTTCGTTCAGCTCGAGGAGCGCGCAGGGAGCAAGGTCGAGCCGCTGTCCGGCGGCATGAAGCGTCGCCTGACGATCGCCCGCTCGCTCGTCAACGAGCCGGACGTCCTCCTGCTCGACGAGCCGACGACGGGGCTCGACCCGCAGGCGCGCCACGTCGTCTGGGACAGGCTCTTCCGTCTCAAGCAGCAGGGCGTGACGCTCGTGCTCACGACGCACTACATGGACGAGGCCGAGCAGTTGTGCGACCGCCTCGTCGTCATGGACCGCGGGCGCATCGCCGAGGAAGGCTCGCCGCTCGAGCTCATCCAGCGCCTCTCGTCGCGTGAGGTCGTCGAGCTGCGCTTCCCCGATGCTGCACCCGAGGTCGCCCCGGGCGTGTTCGACGGCCGGGTCTCCCGCGTCGAGGTGCTGCCGGACCGCGCTGCTCCTCTACACCGACGACGGCGACGCGCTCGTCCCGCTCGCGCACGACCTCCTCCAGCCGCAGAGCGTGCTCGTCCGCCGCTCCACGCTCGAGGACGTCTTCCTCCGGCTCACCGGGCGCACGCTGATCGACTGATGGGCACCTCGCTCCGCGCCTACGAGTACTGGCTCGCGGTCTACCGGCGCGTCTGGCGCGGCACGATCTTCTCGAGCTTCCTCAACCCGGTGCTCTACCTGAGCGCGCTCGGGGTCGGTCTCGGCAAGCTCGTGAATCAGGGCGCGCACCCGCTCGGCATCCCGTACATCGACTTCGTCGCGCCCGGCATGCTCGCCGCGATCGGCATGCAGGTGGCGTCGATCGAGGCGAGCTTTCCGGTGCGCGGCGCGATTCGCTGGAACCGGCAGTACCACGCCATGCTCGCGACGCCGCTCCGCGTCCGCGATCTCGTGTCGGGGCACCTCATGTACGTCGCGACGCGCGTCGCCGTCGCCGGCGCGATCTACCTCGCCGTGCTCGCTGCGTTCGGGACGGTTCACTCGCCGCTCGGCATCCTCGCGTGGCCCGCAGTCGTGCTGATCGGCCTCGCGTTCGCCGCGCCGATCTCCGCGCTCTCGGCCTGGGCCGAGAACGAGATCTTCAACCCGCTCTTCCGCTTCGCGATCACGCCGATGTTCCTCTTCTCCGGGACGTTCTTCCCGATCACGCGGCTGCCGCACGGGCTGCGCGAGCTCGCGTACGCGACGCCGCTCTGGCACGGCGTCGACCTGGTCCGCCGGCTCACGCTCGGCACCGCGACGCTCGGCTGGTCGCTGCTTCACGTCGGGTATCTCGCCGCGTTCCTCGCCGTCGGCGTCGTCCTCGCGCGCCGCGCCTACGCGGGAAGGCTCGTCACGTGACCGCATTCGCCCTCCGACACACACGCGGCCATCTGCTCTTCGAGCGCAACGTCATGGTCTATCGCCGCGCATGGATGACGATCTTCAGCGGCTTCTTCGAGCCGCTCTTCTATCTCTTCTCGCTCGGCCTCGGGCTCGGCCACTTCGTCGGCAGCGTGCACGGCGTCTCGTATGCGAGCTACATCGCGCCCGCCCTCCTCGCGTCGTCGGCGATGAACGGCGCGTTGAACGAGGCGATGACGAACGTCTTCTGGAAGCTGCGCTACGAGCGGACGTACGACTCGATGCTCGCGACGCCGCTCGGGCCGACGGACGTCGCGGTCGGCGAGACGGCCTGGGCGCAGTTCCGCGGGCTGCTCTACGCGACGGGTTTCATCGTCACGGCCGCGGCGCTCGGCCTCATCCATTCGTGGTGGGGGATCCTGACGCTCCCGGCGGCTCTCGTCGTCGGCTTCTGCTTCGCCGGAGTCGGCATCGGCGCGTCGACGTTCCTCCGCAGCTGGCAGGACTTCGACCTCGTGCAGATCGTGCAGCTGCCGATGTTCCTCTTCAGCGCGACGTTCTATCCGCTGACCGTGTACCCGGTCGCCATCCAGTGGGTGGTGCGCTTCTCGCCGCTCTATCACGCGATCACGCTCATCCGCTCGTTCACGCTCGGCGCCGTCGGCTGGACGAACCTCGTCGATGCCGGCTATCTCGTCGTGCTCGGCCTCGCCGGCATCTGGCTTGCGCGGCGGCGCATGGCCGGCCTGCTGCTCACCTGAGGAAGTGGGCGATCCTGGATTCGAACCAGGGACCTCCGCCTTATCAGAGCGGCGCTCTAACCAACTGAGCTAATCGCCCGTTACGGGAGCGCAAGTGTAGCCCAACTAGTGAATGCGGCCGGTCTTGCGGACGTAGTCCTCCACGGCGAGGAGGAACGACCGGTCGCCGGCGAGCTCTACGAGCTGCCCCTTCGTGGCGTCGTCGAGCTCGTCGTCGCGCGCGATCTCGTCGAGGAAGTTCGGCAACCGTCCGTCGTGCGACATCGCCGCCATCCGCAGGAAGATCCTGCGCGCGTCGTCGTTCTGCGAGATCGCCTCGAGCGACTCGAGGTCCTGAAGCCAGAGACCGAGCATCCGGAGCTTCAACGCCGGCCTCCGCCTGCGGGATACGGCTCGGTTCAGGGATGCAGCCCCTCCGGGCCGGCGCCGATTCTCCGAACGGCACCCTGCGGTGATGGAAATCGGCGACGAAGTCCTCTTTCACGGACGCACGCTGCGTTTGCTCGGACACGGGCCGATGAGCGTGCCGGACAGGCGTGCCCAGGTCGAGGATCCGGTAACGGGAGAGCGCTTCGAGGTTCCGTACGACGACCTCGAAGAGGCCCCTCGGACGCCGCAAGGTTTCGACCCCGGGGCCTGAGCTATATTCGGCTCGAGGTCGGGTTTGCACGAAATGCTCATCTACGGTGTCAGCTTCGACTTGGTCGGCAAGCAGCCGATCGTCCTGCTCAAGACGGCGGACGGCAACAGGTTCCTGCCGATCTGGATCGGGCACCCGGAAGCGGCGGCGATCCTCATGAAGCTGCAGAGCCAGGCGCCGCCGCGACCGATGACGCACGACCTGCTGAGCGACATGCTCGAGCAGCTCGAGGCGCAGGTGGTGCGCATCACCGTCACCGAGCTGCGCGAGAACACCTTCTATGCGCAGATCACGGTGCAGCAGGACGGGCGCGAGATCGAGGTCGACTCGCGGCCGTCCGATGCGATCGCGCTCGCGATCCGGGCGGAAGCGCCGATCTTCGCCGCCGACCGCGTGATCGAGGAGTCGGCGATCGAGTTCGAGGGCGAGGACGTCGACGAGGAGCAGCTCGAGGCGGAGGTGCAGAAGTTCAAGAGCTTCCTCGAGGACGTGACGCCGGAGGACTTCGCCGTCGAGAACGGCGACGACGAATAGCTAGAGCACGGACAGCGCGAGCGCCGCGCCGTTGAACACTGCGTGCACGAGCATCCCGGGAACGGCGCTGTCGGTGCGATCGCGCACGTAGGCCAGCGCGATGCCGAACGGCACGAGGATGAGGAGCGCCTCGAGCAGGCCGTGCGTCGCGCCGAACGCGGCGCCGATCATGAGGATGGACGGCCAGCGCCCGAGGAAGCGGAGGAGCGACTGGCCGAGGCCCCGGAACATCAGCTCCTCCACGAGCGGCGCGACGATCGTGAAGAGCGCGACGTTCGCGGCGAAGGCGCCCGCGTAGCGCGGCTCCCACTGGGTGGGAGTCAGGCCCTGCTCGTTCGCCGGGCTCTGCGGCAGTGGGATCACCGAGACGACGGCCGAGAACGCATAGATCGCGACGATCGCGCCCGCACACAGCGCGAGCGCCCGCTTCCACGAGCGCGGCATGCGAAGCGCAAGGAGGTCGGCCCGGTCGGCCGCGATCGCGAGCACGAGGCCGAGCCAGATCGCGTAGACGATCAGCCCGCCTGCGAAGGCGGACCAGCTGTACACGTCGTCGCGGCCGCCCTGCCCCGACGAGGAGGTCGACCCGGTGAAGCGCGCGTAGTAGTTGAGACCCGCGATCAGCGCGACGAGAGACGCCCAGCAGGCGAGCCGGATCCGATTCACGCGTGGTTCCATCGCCGCATAGGGTTGCACTCGTGCGCCACTTCACTCCCGAGGAGGCGAATGCAGCGCTCGACGAGGTTCGCCCGCTCGTCGAGGAGATGGTCGCTCACCGGCAGGCCCACGTGGCGGCCCTCGCGCGGCAGGAGGAGCTCGAATCGCACATTCGCGGCAACGGGGGCGGCATCCCGCCGGCCGAGCTCGCCGAGACCGCGGCCGAGGTGGAGCGCGAGGCGCGCGAGCTCGCGCACGCGATCGACGCCGTCGTCGCGCTCGGTGTTCAGGTCAAGGACATCGACGAGGGCCTCGTCGACTTCCCGGCGCTTCGCCGCGGCGAGACGGTGCTCCTCTGCTGGAAGCTCGGCGAGGACGGCGTCGGGTTCTGGCACACGATCGAAGACGGCTTCGCCGGCCGCCGTCCGCTGCCGCTCGACGAATGAGCGAGATCACGCCGCTCCGCGACGCCGACGGCTCCTTCGCGACCTTCCGCGAGGCGTTCGGCGTGCCCGACGACACGCCGTGGCGGCTGCCGTTTCTCGCCTACCTCGTCCGGCAGGCGGGTCACGCGATCGTCGTCGACACGGGAGTCGGACCGCCAGGCGCCGAGGATCCCTTCCTGCCCGAGCGTCAGGGCCGGCTGCCCGCGGAGCTCGAGCGGGCGGGGGTCGCGCCCGGCGACGTCGTCGCTCGTCGTGCTCACGCACCTCCATGTCGACCACGTCGGCTGGAACATGCTCGACGGCGAGCCGTTCTTCCCGAACGCACGCTACGTCGCACAGCAACGGGACTTCGACTGGATAACCGGTGCGCGTCCCGATCGCCCGTACGTCCGCGACAACGTCCTCGGCCTGCAGGCGACCGGCAGGCTCGAGCTCGTGAGCGGGGCGGCCGAGCCGCTGCCCGGGGTCCGTCTGCTCCCCACCGGCGGCCACACGCCGGGCCACTGCCTCGTCGAGGTGGAGGATGCGACGCTCGTCGGCGATCTCGCCGTGCACGAGCGCCAGCTCGCCGATCCCGGCCTCGCCTACGTCGCCGAGGAGGATCAGGCGGCGATCGCCGCCGTCGGGCCCGGCTCCTGCCGGAGCTTGCGGCGAGCCGCCGCGTCGTCGGCTTCGGCCACCTCGGCCTCGGCCGCGTCGCGTCGGCGGGCAGCGGCTTCGCCTGGCAGCCGCTCGACTGAGGATCCCGCGCGCCGCCGTCGAAGGTGACGGGCGTATGCCCTTCTGGCATCGCTTGATCATCGCCGGCGCGGTCTTCGTCGTCGTGTCGCTCCTCGCGCGGCTCATCGACTGGCGGCTCGCGCGCAAGACGCTCGCGCCGGAGGCCGCGACGCGCTACCGCGTGCTCCGGCGCACGGTGACCGTCTCGATCCTCGTCGTCGGCTTCTTCTCGGCGCTGCTCGTGATCCCCCAGGTGCGCGCGATCGCCGGCGGCCTCCTCGCGTCGTCCGCCGTGCTCGGCGTGATCATCGGCTTCGCGTCGCAGCGGACGCTCGGCAACTTCGTCGCCGGCCTGCTGATCGCCGTCTCGCAGCCGGTGCGGCTCGGCGACCGCGTCACCTACGCGGGCGAGGAGGGGGTCGTCGAGGAGATCGGTCTCACCTACACCTTCATCCGCACGCAGGATCGTGCGAGGCTCGTCGTCCCGAACGAGAAGCTGGCCTCGGATACCATCCGGAACTCCACGATTCGCAGCAGGGAGACGTTCGCGGAGGTCACGGTGCAGGTTCCCCTCTCAGCCGATCTCGGCGCCGCGGTCGACGGGCTTCGTACGGAGGTCGCACAGGAGAGCGACGCCTCGGTGTACGTGAGCTCGCTCGACGGCAGCGCCACCGTCACCGTCCGCGCGGCCGCGCGCGACGCCGATCACGCGCAGCAGCTCGAGCACGACCTGCGCGTCCGCGCGCACACGCGCCTCCGTGCGCTGGGTGTCTGGGGTTGAGCCCGCCGCGTCAACCGCCGCGGCGCCGTCGCACGAGCGAGCCGGTCGCCGGGAGCCGTCGTCGGAGGAAGCGGCGCGTCCAGTCGAGGAAGCAGCGGTCGCGTCGCACCGTCGTCATCGCGGCGCTCATCGGCGTGCCGATCGTCATCCTCGTCGCGGGAACCGTCGGCGCGACCGCGGTCTTCGGGTCGCGCTGCGATCTCAACGCGCTCCGGCCGGTGGCCGTCGGCCAGAACTCGTTCGTGTACGCCGCCGACGGCTCGGAGCTCGGCGTGATCCCGGCGGAGCGCAATCGCACGCCGGTGACGCGCGGCGAGATCAGCCCCTGGGTCTCGAAGGCGACGGTCGCGATCGAGGACAGGCGGTTCTACTCCCACGGCGGTGTCGACCCCGTCGGGATCGCACGCGCCCTCGTCGCCGACGTCCGTGCGGGCAAGGTCGTGCAGGGCGGCTCGACGATCACGCAGGAGCTCGTGCGCAATCTCTACCTCTCGCGGGAGCGCACGTTCAAGCGCAAGCTCGTCGAAGCGTGCCTGTCGATCAAGCTGTCCCGCCAGTGGTCGAAGGACAGGATCCTCACGGCGTACATGAACCAGGTCTTCTACGGCAACCACGCGTACGGGATCGAGGCGGCCGCCGAGACGTACTTCTCCCGCAACGCGAAGAGCCTGACGCTCGACGAGGCCGCGCTCCTCGCGGGCCTGCCGCAGGCGCCCTCGAGCTACGACCCGTTCCGGAACCCGGAGGCGGCGCTCGGCCGGCGGAACGAGGTGCTGCGCGCGATGCTCGTGAACGGCGACATCACCTCGTCCGAGTTCGAGACGGCGAAGGCGAAGACCGATCTGGGACTGAAGCCGGGCCGGCGCTTCATCCGCATTCGCGAGCCGTACTTCTTCAGCTACGTCCAGGAGCTCCTCCAGCAGGAGTACGGGTCGAACACGGTGCGTGAGGGCGGGCTCCGCGTCTATACGACGATCAACCCCGGGCTCCAGAAGGCGGCGCAGGCCGCAATCGCGCACGTCCTGACCGAGCCGACCGACCCGGCGTCCGCGATCATCTCGATCGACCCGCGCACGGGTGCGATCAAGGCGATGGCGGCGGTGACCCCCGGTCGCAAGGGGAACCAGTTCAACTTCGTGACGAGCGCGCGGCGCCAGCCCGGTTCGACGTTCAAGACGATCGCGCTCACGGCAGCCGTCGCGCGCGGGATGGATCCGTTCCACACGTCGTACCTGTCGGCGCCGCTCCACTATCAGCCGGATTCCACGTGCAACCCGCTCGACCCGAACTGCGCCTGGAACGTCGCGACCTACGAGCACACCTACCACGGTGTGGAGTCGGTCGCGAGCGCGACCGTGCAGTCCGACAACACCGTCTTCGCACGGCTGTCGCTCGACGTCGGGCCGGAGAACATCGTCGCGATGGCGCGGAAGCTCGGCGTGCGCACGTCGCCGCTCGACCCGGTGCCGTCGATCGCGCTCGGCTCCGTCGCCGTGACGCCGATCGAGCTCGCGTCGGCGTACGCGACGCTTGCCGCCGGCGGCGTCTACTCGAAGCCGATGGCGATCACGAAGGTCGTGCTGCCGAACGGGAAGACCGACACCGACGCCGGCTGGGGCTCGCCGCAGCGCGAGCGCGTCATCCCCGACTGGGTCGCGTCGACCGTGACGCAGGTGCTCGAGCAGAACATGCTGTACGGAACCGGCACCGGCGCGCACGTCTACAACCACACCGACGCGGGCAAGACCGGCACGACCGACCAGTACGCGGACGCCTGGTTCTCCGGGTACACGCCGCGCCTCATGGCGACCGTGTGGATCGGCTATCCCGCCGGCGAGATACCGATGCTGAACGTGCACGGGATCGCCGTCTCGGGCCCGTCGTTCCCCGCGCAGATCTGGCACCTCTACATGGACACGGCGATCGGGAACCGTCCGGACGTGCCGTTCCCGCCCGCCCGCTCGCAGCCGACGTGGACGGTCTGGCGGGGCCAGTACCAGTACAGCGGCTCGTACGGCACGACGACGACGGAGACCGCCGGGACGACGACGACGTCTCGCTCCACCGTGACCTCGCCGCGGCACACGACGACGACCGCGGCACCCGTCACGACCGCGCCGCCGGCGACGACCGCGCCGCCCGTCACGACGACCGCGCCGCCCGTGACGACCGAGCCCGCGCCGCCGCCGGTGACGACGACGCCGTAGCGGCTACGGGGCCGGCGCGGTCGTGGTGGCACCGGCCGCGGTCGTCGTCGGCGGAGCAACCGTCGTCGTGGGCGGCGGCTGCGTCGTCGGCAGAGGTGCGGTTGTCGTGGGCGGCGCCGTCGTCGGAATCGGCGCCGCGGTCGTCGTGGGCGGCGTGGCGGTCGTCGTGGCCGTCGCGGTCGTCGCCGCTGTCGTGGACGGCGTTGTCGTGGTGGTCGCCGCAGTCGTCGGCGCGGTCGTGGCCGTCGTCTTGCTCTCGGACGGGAGCGTGATGGGAGTGAACGTGCCCGTGTCGCCGGGCGCGGAGTTGGGCCGCGTCACCTCGTAGGCAAGGGCGGCTCCGGCAAGTGCGAGCACGAGAATCGCGGCGGCGACGAGCGGGAGCCGGCTCCGGCTCGGCGGCGGCTCCGGGAACGCCTCGTAGGCAGGCGCCGCGCCTGCGGCCGGCAGGACAGCCGTCGCGTCGCCGGCGAGGACCGCGGTCGCCGTCGTCACGCCCGCCCCGGCCGGGACACCGAGCTCGGCGAGGAGCGCCGCGCCGTCGGGCGGCCGGGCCCGCGGGTCCTTCGCGAGCGCCGCGGTCGCGGTCGCCTCGAGCACCGCGGGTGCGTCGCTGCGCAGCGACGCGACCGGCGGCGGGGGCTCGTCGCGATGCTGGATCACGAGCTGCATCGGGTCGCTCGACTCGAAGGGCAGCCGGCCCGTGAGCATCCGGTAGAGGATGACGCCGAACGAATAGACGTCCGACGCCGTGCTCGCGGGAGCGCCGGTCGCCTGCTCCGGGGAGATGTAGGCGGCCGTCCCGAGCACGGTGCCCGCCTCGGTGAGCGTCCCTTCGCCGGAGGTCATGCGCGCGATGCCGAAGTCGGCGATCTTCGGTCGCCCCTCGTCGTCGAAGAGCACGTTCGACGGCTTCAGGTCGCGATGGACGACCCCGCGTGCGTGTGCGTGCGCGAGGCCGGCCGCGATGCCGGCGGCGATTGCGAACGTCTCCTCGTCGGGCGAGCGGCTTCGTGTCGCGCAGGCGATCCTCGAGCGTCCCGCCCGGCACGTACTCGAGCACCATGTACGGTCGCCCCGCCTCCTCGCCGTAGTCGTAGAGCTGCGTGATGTTGGGATGGCCGAGCGACGCGAACGCGCGCGCCTCGCGCTCGAAGCGGGCGGTGTCGGCGTCCGGGGCGAGCAGCTTGATCGCGACGCGGCGGCCGAGCTCCTCGTCGTCGGCGCACCAGACCTCGGACATCCCTCCGCGTCCAAGCAGGTCGTCGAGCCGATAGCGGCCGGCGATGACGGTCTCGGGCATGCGGTTACGTTATGTGCTCATCGTGTCCGGGTTACTCACGATCGAGCAGGCGCAGGGTCTCGTGCTCGCACGGGCGCGTCCGCTCGCGGCCGAGGCCGTACCGGTCGAGGAAGCGGCCGGCCGCGTCACGGCGCAGCCTGCCGTCGCGCGGGTCGACCTGCCGCCGTTCCCGAGCTCCGCGATGGACGGCTTCGCGGTGCGCGCCGCCGATCTCCCCGGCTCGCTTGCCGTCGTCGGCCATGTCGCGGCCGGCCGGCCGTCGGCTCGAACTCTCGAGCGCGGGTGAGGCGATCGAGATCTCGACCGGGGGCGTCGTCCCCGCCGGAGCGGATGCCGTCGTCCCGCTCGAGTATGTTGTCCAGCGTGACAACACGATCGAGGTGGCCGGATCTTCGGCGGTGGGCGCGCACGTTCGTCCGCGCGGCGGCGACGTTGCTGCGGGCACCGAGGTCGTCGCGGCGTCGGTGCGTCTCGGGCCCGCCCAGATCGGTGCGCTCGCGGCGGCGGGCATTGCTGCGGTCGACTGCGTGCGCCGTCCCCGCGTCGCGCTCCTCGCCACGGGCAGCGAGCTCGCGCGTCCCGGCGCCACGCTCGCGCCCGGGCAGATCTACGAGTCGAACGGGCTCATGCTCGCGGCCGCGCTCGCCGCCGCGGGCGCCCACATCGAGACGCTGCCGGTCGTCGCCGACGACGAGGCAGCGCACCGGGCGGCACTCGAGCGCGGGCTCGCCGCCGACATGCTCGTCACCTCGGGCGGTGTCTCCGTCGGGCCGCACGATCTCGTGCGGCGGATCGAGGCCGAGCTCGGCGTCGAGGAGGTGTTCTGGCGGGTCGCGATCAAGCCGGGGAAGCCGGTCGCGTTCGGCGTCCGCGGCGCGACGCTCGTCTTCGGGCTCCCGGGCAACCCGGTGTCGGCGCTCGTCGGCTGCGAGCTCTTCGTCAAGCCCGCGCTTCGTGCGCTGCAGGGGCTGCACGATCCGTTGCCGCGCATCGAGTGGGGGCGACTGGCCTCGGCGCTCCGGCGGAACGACGCCCGCGACGAGTTCGTGCGGGCGCGGTCGCGCGCGGACCGCGACGGGACGATCCTCGAGCCGCTCTCGGGCCAGGAGTCGCACATGATCGCGCGCGCGGCGGCGGCGGACGCGCTCGTGCACGTGCCGCGCGGCGACGGCGAGCTCGCCGCCGGATCGCCCGTCGGCTGGCTCCGGCTCGACTAGCCGCGGGCCGCGGCCGCTTCGACGCGGTACGGGGCCGCGTTGCGCGGCGTGACCGCGACGAGCCGGGCGTAGACGATGTAGCGGTGCGTCGCGAAGAAGCGCGGGTGACACGCCTGCAGCTCGAGCACCTCGTGGCGGGGCGAGCGCAGCACCGAGAGATCCGTCGCGGGGACGATGCGATGCCGGGTGGCCCGGTACGTGAAGCTCGCGTAGGGCATCTCGAGGCGGATCACGTCTCCCGGCCGGATGTCGTTGATGTGCGAGAACGGCGCGAGGTAGGTCGTGCGGTGACCGGCGATGTAGACGAGGCGGTTCTCGCCCGGCATGTAGGTGCGGCCGTCACGCCCCGGCCCCTTCTTCAGCGACTCGTGGTCGGTGCCGTCGACGAGCACCATGCGCAGGCCGATCCGCCCGATCACGATGCGGCCGATCGCCTGGCCGGGCCTCGCGGCACGCCGGAACCGCTCCGCGTCGAGGGCCACGGCGCGCCGCTCCGCGGCGAGGCCGGCTCCGCTCGCGGTGGTCGACGGGTGGAACGCCGAGAACTCGCGGTCGAGGCTCTGCGCGAGCCGGTGCTGCTGCCAGTGGGTGTAGAGGGCGGTGAACGGGTCCTGCCACTGCCAGACGAGGAGCGCCCAGGCGAGCGTCAGGACGCCGGCGGCCACGAGCAGGGTCCCCCCGATCCGTGCGAGGCGCCGCATCAGCCCTCTAACGCCCTGCGGTCGGCTTCGGATGCGTGCCTGCGGCGGCGCTGCGCGAGGACGAGCCGGCGGATCGACTCGCGGACGAGACCCCGCGGCGGCCGTTCGCCGGCCGCCGGATAGGGGGCGTAGCGTCCGGCGACGAGCGCCGCCAGCTGGCCGGCCGCCGCGGCCCAGGCGAGCACGATGACGAACCCCGGCAGCGGCGCATAGCCGAGCGCGAAGAGCCAGGCCACGTACCACGGCGCATCCCAGCCGAGCCCGAAGCGGCTCCCGAACGACCAGAGGAGGAGCGCCGGGCCGGCGAGGCCCGCGACGAGGACGACCGTGCGCACCCAGGCGGGGCTCTCGCGCACCTGCGGCAGCCACAGCCAGATGTGCAGCGACGGGAGCACGAAGAGGAGGGCGAACGGGTTCGTCGCGACGACGAGCAGGGCGGCGACGGCGAGCGCGAGGAGGGCGCCGGCGTGCCCGGCGAGCTCTTCCTCGGCCCGGACGGGCCGGCGCGGCAGGAGCCGCTCGCGGGCGACGAGCCAGCCGAGCGCGGCGATCACCGCGAGCGCGATCAAGCCGCCGCTCGGCCAGGACACGGACTCGAGCGACGGGGGGCGGGGCGTGCCGTCGCGCCAGGCGCCGAGGAGGGCGAAGACGCCGAAGACCGCACCGCACCAGAGCCAGAACGCAAGCCGGGTGCGGTAGCTGCGGAGCGCAGGGGCGATGCGGATCCGCCGCCGCCGGCAGCGCGCGAAGAGGTCGACGGTCGCCGCGAGGAACGGGAGCAGCGCTCCGATCAGGACGAGCTCGACCGCCCAGCCCCGGACGACCCGGCTGCCGAGGTAGACGTAGCTCGGCGGCCCCGGCTCGAGGGCCACGCCCTGCTGCATCGCGTCGATCGCGTTCTGCGTCGCACGCCCGATCTGGCCCAGGCGGCCGGTACGGAGGGTGGCGGAGTCGTCGTGGAGCCCGCTCTGCGGGCGGTCGGGAGCGGTCGTGATCGTCACGGCGGGGACGCCTCGCGTGACGAACGGCGCCTGCTCGTACCGGCTGTAGGGAAAGCCGAGATCGATGAGCTGCCGCAGCGCGCTCGGCCGCGTCGGCTCGGAGCCCGTCTCGGTCTCGAGGGTCGCGCGCACGGTCTCGACGAGGCCCGGGGTCGGGGAGCGCGGGGTGTCGCCCGCAAGCTCGAGCCTCGGCCGGCCGGCGCCCGCGATCGCGTCGAGGTTGATGACCGCGATCACGTTCTGGCGCTCCGGGGCGTGCGCGGCGAACCAGGCGGCCCCGAGCCCGCCATCGACCGCGCCGTCGGTCGAGAGAAAGGCGAGCGTGTATGCGAGGCCGACCCGCACCGGCCCGGCGCTCGGCGCGTACGCACGCGCAAGCTCGAGCAGCGCCGCCGTGCCCGAGGCGTTGTCGTCGGCGCCCGCGCCGGTGCCTGCGTCGTCGCGGTGGGCGATCACGAGGATCGTCTTCGGCGAGCGTCCCGGCCGGCTGGCATAGAGGTTGACGAGGCGGATCGAGCCCCGGCCCGGGATCCGGGCCGTGAACGGCTCGCGGTGGACGCTGTAGCCGTACGGCTCGAGGGCGTCCGCGAACCAGCGGGTCGCGCCCGCCGCCCCGGGGGTTCCGGGCAGCCGGCTCGGCCAGCGGTCGGCGAGGTCGCGGGCGAGCACGGTGGCTGCGTCCGCGTCGAAGGCGGAGGGGAGATTCGGCGGCTGCAGCGCGGCCGGCCGCGCGACGCTGAACGCGAGCACGAGGAGCGGCAGCCCGACGAGGAGCCACGTGCCGCGATAGAGCCGGCCGTTGATCGGACGCTCGAGCGACCCGGGCCGCGGCCGGCGCCGCTCCGGTGTAGGCGGGAGGGCGGCCACCGCGTTCTAGTCTAGGACGCGGGTTCGACGGGCCCGGTCTTTCCACGTGAAAACGGCCTGAGCCGGCCGCCCCGGGCCGTTTCACGTGAAAACGGCGAGGCGGGCTAGAGTCCCGCGATGCTGCGCCCGGCCGCCCTCGCGCTCGTCTGCGCCGCCCTCGGCGCCGCGGCGGCACTCGGCCTCGGCCGCGCGAGCGGGCTCGTCGCCGGCGGGTCGCCCCGGACGGTCGTCGTCCGGGCCCCGGCGCAGGCAGGCGCTGCGGTCCCGTCGGCCCCGGCGGCGGGAAGCGGCGGCCCGTTCTCGCCGGCCCGGATCTTCGCGCGCCGCTCTGCAGGCGTCGTGACGGTGTTCTCGTACTTCGGCGGCACCGCGTCGCAGGGGTCGGGCTTCGTCGTCGGCCGGGACGGGACGATCCTCACGAATGCGCACGTGATCACGAACGCCGGCGAGACGACCGGCGCCGTGCGCGGCGCATCGAGCGTCTTCGTCGAGTTCGCCGACCACGACCGGGTCGAGGCGCACATCGTCGGGTTCGACGTGTTCGACGACGTCGGCGTGCTGCGGGTGGCGACGGGAGCGCATGCACTCGCACCGCTCCCGCTCGGCCGCTCGGCCACCGTCGTCGGCCGGCGAGCCGGTCGTGGCGATCGGCAGCCCGCTCGGGAACACGGATTCGCTCGCGGCCGGCATCGTCTCGGCCGTCGGCCGTTCGATCGCGGCGCTGACGACGCCCCATTTCCAGCTGATCGACGCGATCCAGACGGATGCGCCGCTCGCGCACGGCTCGTCCGGCGGGCCCCTGCTCGACGGCGCGGGGCGCGTGATCGGGATCAACGCGCAGATCCGCAGCGACCAGGGCGGCGCCTCCGGGATCGGCTTCGCGGTGCCGATCGACGCCGCGAAGCGCTCGCTCGCCGAGCTCCGCGCCCACGGCCGCGTGCGCTACGCCTACGCGGGCGTGCAGGCGGAGGATCTCACCCCGAGCCTCGCCCGGCATCTCCACCTGCCGGTCGAGCGCGGGGCGCTCGTCGACGAGGTGACGCCGGGCGGCCCGGCGGCACGCGCGGGCCTGCGCGGCGGCTCGCGCGAGGAGCAGTTCCAGGGCGAGTCGATCGTCGTCGGCGGCGACGTCGTGATCGGCGTCGGGAGCAGGAGCGTCGTCGACGGAGACGCTCTAGTGCGGATTGTTACAAATGATCTGCGCCCCGGCCAGGTCGCGCGGTTCCGGATCGTCCGGGCCGGCCGCGAGCGGGTCGTCTCGATTCGCCTCGCCGTCCGCGCCCCGCGTTAGGTTCGGTGCCCGCCCGGGCAGGTGCACCCTGGGGCCGCGCGCCGCGGAGGAGCGCGCCCCGTGCTGCAAGCCGGATGAAGTAGAAATCGGCGGGTTTAGCTTCAGCTATCTACGGAAAGGGCTCGACGACGTGCACGCGATGAATGACCGCACAGGCGGGGACGCCGGCTCGAGCGACGGCGGTCGCGCGATCACGTTGCGCATCCCGGCGAAGCCGGAGTACATCACGCTCTGCCGTCTCGCCCTCACCGGCCTCGCGCAGCTCCGCGAGATCGACGACGACGCGATGGCGGATCTGAAGCTCGCGCTCACCGAGGCGGTGTCGAACTCCGTGCGTCATGCGTACGGCCCCGACGGCGGCGGCCACGTCGAGGTGGTCTACGAGCTCCACCCCGACCGGCTCGGCATCTCGGTCGTCGACGACGGAGACGGCTTCGACCCGGACGAGGCGCCGTCCTTCGACGGCGACGAGCTCTCCGAGGGCGGCCTCGGCATCGCCATCATCAAGACGATCGCGGACGAGTTCGAGATCCGCTCGCAGCCCGGCACACGCGGCTCGCGCCTGACGTTCGTGAAGAAGATCTAGCCGACCACGGACCTAAGCTGCGACGCGACGTGCTGCAGCTCGTCAACGTCGGCCACAAATCACTTGCGGACTACGCGACCATCGCGACCCGCGGCCTGATGGACGAGATCCGCGAGCTCGCCGCCCCGCTCGCCGGCGCGCGGGTGCTCGAGCTCTCGGCCACGGCGTTCGGCGGCGGTGTCGCCGAGATCCAGTACACGCTCGTCCCGCTGATGCAGGACGCGGGCCTCTCCGTCGAGTGGCGCATCATCAAGGGCGGCGACGCGTTCTTCGCCGCGACGAAGGCGATCCACAACGCGCTGCAGGGAAACCCGCAGGGGCTCACCGCGGAGCAGCGCGACGAGTTCTCACGCTTCCAGGAGCTGAACGCGCGCGAGATCGACATCGAGGCGTACGACTTCGTCGTCGTGCACGACCCGCAGCCGGTCGGTGTCATCGACCATCTCGGCGGAGGCGCCGCGAAGTGGGTGTGGCGCGGGCACATCGACTTCTCGACACCGAACGCCGACGTGCTCGACTTCCTGCTGCCGTCGATCCGGCGCTACGACGCCGCCGTCTTCCATCTCGCGAGCTACGTCCCCCGGCGTTCCGGCCTGCCGCCCTGCGTGATCTGGCCGCCGGCGATCGACCCGCTCGCGCCGAAGAACATGGCGCTCTCGCCCGAGGACGCCGCCTACATCGTCGATCAGTTCGGCATCGACGTCTCCCGGCCGCTGCTCACCCAGGTCTCGCGGTTCGACCCGTGGAAGGACCCGCTCGGCGTGATCGACGCCTACCGGCTCGTGAAGCTCGAGCATCCGGGCGTGCAGCTCGCGCTCGTCGGCTCGATGGCGCACGACGATCCGGAGGGCTGGGAGTACTGGAACCAGACGGTCGCCTACGCCGACGGCGACCCGGACGTGTTCATCCTCTCCAACCTCAACAACGTCGGCTCGGTCGAGGTCAACGCGTTCCAGGTGCACTCCGCCGCCGTGATCCAGAAGTCGATCCGCGAGGGCTTCGGCCTCACGGTGTCCGAGTCGCTCTGGAAGTCGCGCCCCACGGTCGCCGGACGGGTCGGCGGCATCGTCACGCAGATCGAGGACGGGAGGACGGGCTGGCTCGTCGACACGTCGGAGGACTGTGCGGCCGCGTGCCTCGAAGTCCTCGCCGATCCTGCCGCGGCCAGGCTGCGCGCGCTCGCGGGCAAGGAGCACGTGCGCAAGCGCTTCCTCACGCCCCGGCTGCTCCGCGACCGGCTCGCGCTCTTCAACCGTCTCGCGGGGCGCGAGACCTCCGCCGAGCTCGAAGTCATCGCGGCGTAGTGCGCCCCGGCCGCCGCGGGTAGGTTCCGCGGCATGCGTCCGAGGCGGAAGCTGATCGTCGTCGCCAACCGCGGGCCGGTGTCCTTTGCGCGCAACGCGGCCGGGGAGCGCATCCGGCGCCGCGGCGGCGGCGGGCTCGTCACCGCGCTGCGGGGCCTCGTGGCGCAGCACGACGTGACGTGGATCGGCAGCGCGATCACCGAGGAGGACGAGGCGGTCGCGGCCGAGCGCGGCGGCGCCGGCTTCGACGAGACCTGGCACGACGGCTCGCCCTACCGCTTACGGCTCGTCACGCACGATCGGGCGGCGTACGACCGCTTCTACAACGTCTTCGCGAACCCGACGCTCTGGTTCCTGCAGCACTACATGTGGGGCCTCGCGTACGCGCCCGACCTCGACCGGGCGCTGCACGACGCATGGACGAGCGGGTACGTGCCGGTGAACGAGAGCTTCGCCGCCGCCGCGGTGGCCGAGCTCGAGCGTCAGCCCGACGCGGCGGTGTTCGTCCACGACTATCACCTGTATCTCGCGCCGAGGCTCATCCGCGAGCGCCGCGCCGACGCCGTCGTGGCGCACTTCGTCCACATCCCGTGGCCCGAGACGGACTACTGGCACGTGCTGCCCGACCATCTGCGCTCGGCGATTCACGCGGGTCTGCTCGCAAGCGACATCGTCGGCTTCCACACCGACCGCTGGCGCTGCAACTTCCTGCGCTCGTGCGAGGACATTCTCGGCGCGGAGGTCGACCACGGAGCGTCGACCGTCAGTCACGCCGGCCGCCAGACGCTCGTCACGAGCCATCCGATCGGTGTCGACGCGAACGAGTTCGACGATCTGCGCGAGAGCGAGGAGGTGCTCGAGCAGGAGAAGGCGATCGTCGCGCGGCGGCCGGAGCTCCTCGTCGTCCGCGTCGACCGCACGGACCCCTCGAAGAACGTCGTGCGCGGGTTCCGCGCGTTCGGCCTCTTCCTCGAGCTGCACCCGGAGTTCCACGGCCGTGCCGCCCTGCTCGCGCTGCTCGACCCTTCGCGCCAGGACATCCCCGAGTACACCGAGTACCTCGCCGCCATTCATCGCGAGGCGGAGACGGTCAACGAGCGGTTTCGCACCGACACGTGGCTGCCGGTCGATCTCCAGGTGGCCGACAACTTCGCGCAGTCCGTCGCCGCGTACAAGCAGTACGACGCGTTGCTCGTGAACGCCGTCTTCGACGGCCTCAACCTCGTGTCGAAGGAGGCTCCACTCGTGAACGAGCGCGAGGGGGTGCTCATCCTCTCCGAGAACGCCGGCTCGCACGAGGAGCTCGGCGCCTGGGCCCTGACCGTCAACCCGTTCGACGTCTACGGGCAGGCGGAGGCCATCCACGCGGCGCTGACGATGGAGCAGCCCGAGCGCCGGCGGCGCGCCGGTGCGATCCGCGCGCACCTGCGGGAGCACGATCTCGCCGCGTGGATCGCAGCGCAGCTCGACGATCTCGAGCGCGCGGCGTCGAGCGCGCGCTCCTAGGCATACGATTCGGCGATGGCGACGACGGCCGCTCCGGAGCTCGTATCGGTGAGCCCTGCGACGCTCGAGCCGGTCGGCGCGGTTCGCCGCACCGAGCCGGACGATCTGCCGCAGCTGATCGCGAGCGCGCGCAGCGCGCAGGTTCGCTGGTGGGAGGCCGGCGCCGCGAGCCGGGCTGCGGTGCTCCGAGAGACGGCACGCGTCATCCGTGCGCACGCAGACGAGATCGTCGCTTCGATCGTCGCGGAGACGGCGAAGCCGCGCACCGAGGCGATCGCGAACGAGCTCTACGCCGCGGTCGATCATTCGCTCTGGCTTGCGAAGCATGCGCCCCGCGTCCTCGCAGACGAGCGCGTGCGGTTCTCCCAGCTGCATCTCAAGACGAAGAAGGCGTGGCTCGTTCACGAGCCGCTCGGCGTCGTGGCCGCGATCACGCCGTGGAACATCCCGTTCGCGATCCCGTTCGCCGCCGCCGCGACGGCGATCGCCGCCGGCAACGCCGTCGTCGTGAAGCCGTCGGAGCTGACGCCGCTGACCGCCGCATGGGTGGTGCGAGTCCTCGAGGAAGCGGGCGCGCCGAACGGTCTCGTGCAGGTCGTGCAGGGCGAGGCGGCCGTCGGGGAGGCGCTCGTCGCCGAGCCCGGCATCGCGAAGGTCTTCTTCACCGGCTCCGTCGCCGTGGGCCGTCGTGTCGCAGCCGCCGCCGGTGCGCGCGGCTGCCCGGTCGCGCTCGAGCTCGGCGGCAAGGATCCGTTCGTCGTCTTCGCCGACGCGGATCTCGACCGGGCGCTCGACGGCGCGCTCTTCGCGGCGTTCCTCAACGCCGGCCAGGCGTGCGTCAGCACCGAGCGCATCTACGTCGAGCGACCCGTGTACGACGAGTTCGTGCAACGGCTCGAGCGGCGTGCGCGCGAGCTCGAGCTCGGAGCCGAGGTCGGGCCGCTGATCTCGGAGCGGCAGCGGCAGCGTGTCGAGAAGCTCGCTCCCGCTGCGGTTCGGCC
The DNA here is from genome assembly GCA_963831405.1 of uncultured Actinomycetes bacterium. Classification (GTDB taxonomy): domain Bacteria; phylum Actinomycetota; class Thermoleophilia; order Gaiellales; family Gaiellaceae; genus Palsa-739. Next base: position 250,567 of record CAWHPX010000006.1, on the reverse strand, counting down.
GGACCGTCGCGGCTGGTTCCTCGAGCCGGCGGTCGTGCGCGGCCCGTTGCCGGACGAGGAGATCTTCGGGCCCGTCGTCAGCGTCGAGCCGTTCGACGGCGAGGCGGAGGCGATCCGAATGGCGAACGACAGCGAGTTCGGTCTCGCCGCGAGCGTCTGGTCGCGCGATCTCGCGAAGGCGGATCGTGTCGCGCGGCGAATCGAGGCGGGCATGGTGTGGGTCAACGACTTCGGCTATTCGTTCGCGACCGGCCAGGCGGCCTGGGGCGGGGTGAAGAGCTCCGGCTTCGGCCGGACGAGCTCGAAGCACGGCCTGTACGCCTGCGTGCAGATCAAGTACCTCGACTCGGAGCGCGGCAGGCTGAGGCCTCCGTGGTGGTTCCCCTACGACGCGCAGACCGAGAGCGCGCTGCGCGCGCTGCTCGACGTTCTCTACGGCGAGGGCGCCGAACGATGGCGGGCCGCGTGGCGGCACCGGAGCGCGATCCGTCACGTCGTGCGGAGGTCGCGGTGAGCGAGCTCAGCCATGTCGACGACTCGGGTGCGGTGCGCATGGTCGACGTGGGCGGCAAGCCGCTCTCGCGCCGGCGTGCGGTGGCGCACGCCGAGATCGCGATGTCGCCCGAGACCGCGCAGCGCCTGCACGATCTGCCGAAGGGCGACGCGCTCGCCACCGCACAGCTTGCGGGGATCATGGCCGCGAAGCGGACGAGCGAGCTCATCCCGCTCTGCCACCCGCTCCCGCTCTCGAACGTCGAGGTGTCGCTCCGCGTGCGCGACGACCGGGTCGACATCACCGCCGTCGCCGAGACGACCGCGCAGACCGGCGTCGAGATGGAGGCGCTCACGGCCGCCTCGGTGGCCGCGCTCACGGTCTACGACATGTGCAAGGCGGTCGACAAGGCGATGGTGATCGGCGAGGTCCGCCTGCTCGAGAAGACGAAGGAGCAGGCGTGAAGGCGGCGGTGCTCACCGTCTCGGATCGCGTCTCGCGCGGCGAGGCGGACGACGGCAGCGGCGACCTGCTCGAGGAGCTGCTGCGCGAGGACGGGCACGACGTCGAGCGGCGCGTCGTCGCCGACGAGCGGCCGCTCATCGCCGCGGCGATCGGCGAGCTCGCGGCGAGCGCCCGCCTCGTCCTCACGACCGGCGGCACCGGGCTCGCCCCGCGCGACGTCACCCCGGAGGCGACGCGCGACGTCGTCGAGCGCGAGGCCCCGGGCATCGCGCAGGCGCTCCGTGCCGACGCGCTCCATCACACGCCGTACGCCCAGCTCTCGCGGGGCATCGCCGGCACGATCGGCTCCGCCCTCGTCGTCAACCTCCCCGGCTCCCCCGGCGGCGCCCGCGACGGCTATGCCGTGCTCCGCCCGGCGCTCGAGCATGCCCTCGATCTCCTCGCCGGCGAGCCCACGCGCCACAAGCAGACGTAGCCTCCGCGGACATCTCCCCTCGTCAGACGCCGCGTGCGGGAACCGCCTGGTTATGCGGGGCTCGTGTCTGCGGCGGACACTGTCCCGACGTCAGACGTGACAGATCCGTGCGGAAGGCGTCACAGGTGGGGCCTGGCTCCGTGGGCGAGGACGTAGCATGGCGCCCGTGACCGCCTCGGCGACAACGCTCGCGCCGCTGCCGGCCCGGTTCGCGCGGCTCGTGAAGATCGAGCACACCGTCTTCGCGCTCCCCTTTGCGTACGTCGGCGCGTTCCTTGCGGTCGGCGGGTCGCCCTCCGCGCACGACCTGCTCTGGATCACGCTGGCCATGGTCGGCGCGCGGTCGCTCGCGATGGCCCTCAACCGCCTGATCGACGCGCGGATCGACGCCCGCAACCCGCGCACCGCCGGCCGGGAGCTGCCGAGCGGGCAGCTCTCCGCCGTCCAGGTCGTGCTCTTCTGCCTCGTCTCGCTCGCCCTCTTCCTCGTCTCCGTCTGGCAGCTCGCGCCGAAGACGCACTGGCTCTGGCCGATCCCCGTCGCCGGCTTCGTCATCTACCCGTACCTCAAGCGCTTCACGTGGCTCTGCCACTTCTGGCTCGGCGCGGTCGACGGGCTCGCCCCGGTCGGGGCCTGGGTCGCGATCACGAACCACCTGCCGTGGGAGGCGTGGCTCCTCGGTGCGGCGGTCGCGCTCTGGGTCGCCGGGTTCGACCTCTTCTACGCCCTCTTCGACGCGGACGTCGACCGCGCCGAAGGGCTGCACTCGATCGTCACGCGCTTCGGCGTCCGCGGCGCGTTTCTCGGCGCACGCCTTGCGCACGCCGCCACCGTCGCGTGCCTCGTCGGCGCCGGGCTCGGGCTCGACGTCGGCGCGCTCTACTGGACGGGTGTCGCCGTCGTCGCGGCCCTCCTCCTCTACGAGCACTCCCTCGTGCGGGCCGGCGACCTGCGGCGGCTCGACGCCGCGTTCTTCACGATGAACGGCGTGATCAGCGTGGCGTTTGCCGTCTGCGTGATCGCCGACGCGGTCACGTGATCACCGCGCGCGGCCTCGGGAAGGCGTTCGGCGAGAAGCGCGTGCTGCGCGGCGTCGACCTCGACGTGAGCCGCGGCGGCTTCGCCCTCGTCACCGGCCCGAACGGCTCGGGCAAGACGACGCTCCTGCGGATCTGCTCCGGCCTCGCGCTGCCGAGCGAGGGCGCACTCGACGTCGGCGCCGGCCGCGCGCAGATCGGCTACCTCGCACACGAGCCGCTCGTCTACCGCGAGCTCAGCGCGCTCGAGAACCTCGACCTCTACGGCCGGCTCTACCACGTGCCGGAGCGGCGCGAGCGGATCGGCATGCTGCTCGAGCGCTACGGGCTCTGGGACGTCCGGCACGACCGCGTCGCCTCCTACTCGCGCGGCATGACGCAGCGCCTCGCGCTCTGCCGGGCCTTCCTCCACGACCCGACGCTGCTCATCCTCGACGAGCCCTACACCGCGCTCGACGCGCAGGGTGCAGAGCTCCTCGACGCGCAGCTCGCGGAGCTCCGCGGCGAGCGCACCTTCCTCGTCTCGACCCACGACCCGGAGCGAGTCGCCGCGCTCGCGACGGCGCGCGTCGCGCTCGCGTGACCCTACTTCGCCGACGTCCGCGCGCTCGCGCGCAAGGATCTCCTCCTCGAGCTCCGCGCGCGCGACACGCTGCCGGCGATGCTCCTCTTCGTCGTCGCGGTGTTCGTCGTCTTTCACTTCTCGCTCCCCGACCGGTCGTCCGACCGCGCCGCGGGCGGACTCCTCTGGGTCGCGATCCTCTTCACGGCGCTGCTCGGCCTCGGCAGGGCGTTCGTGCCCGAGCGCGAGCAGCGCATGTTCGACGGCCTCGTGCTCGCCCCCTCCGATCGCAGCGCCATCTGGCTCGCCAAGTCGCTCGCGACCTTCGCCTTCCTCGCCGTCGCAGAGCTCGTGGCGCTGCCCGTCTTCGCCCTCTTCTTCCACGGCATCGGCGGCGCGACGATCCTCGCGTTCCTCCTCGCCGACATCGGCATCTGCACGGTCGGCACGCTCGTCGGCGCGATGGCGGTCGTCACACGCGCCCGCGACCTGCTGCATGCCGCTCCTCTTTCTCCCGCTCGCGATCCCGATCCTGATCGGCGGCGTCGGCGCGTCCGTCGTCGCCGCACCCGGCCGCTACCTCGGGTTCCTCGCGCTCTACGACGTGATCTTCGCGCTCGTCTGCTGGGCGTCGTTCGAGTACGTCGTCAGCGAGTAGAGCGCAGCCTCGGCGTCACGCACGAGCCGGGCGACGATGTCGCCGGCGTCTCTCACGTCGTGCACGAGCGCCGCCGATTGCCCCGCCCAGAGGGGAGCTTCCTCGAGGTCGCCCTCGAAGCTCGGCGTCGCCATGAACGGCCGATAGCGGGGGATCGCCGCGCGCTCGCCGCCGTACTTCGCGAGCTCGCCGATCGTGCCGTGCTCGCGCGCCGACGCATCGGCCTCCCAGCGGCGCACGATCTCGTTCCGCAGCATGCGATGCGGGGCGTCTTCCCAACCGTTGTCGAAGAGATCGGCGGAGTACACCGCGTCCTCCGCCTGCGCGGCGACGACGCGCTCCTTCCACGCCTCCGCCACGTACGCCTCCGTGCTCGCGACGAAGCGGGTCCCGAGGGAGACCGCCTCCGCGCCGAGCACGAGCGCAGCGGCGAGACCCCGGCCGTCGGCGATGCCGCCGGAGGCGATCACCGGCACGGGCGCGATCGCGTCGACGACCGCCGGGACGAGAACGGAGAGCGCGGTCGTGCCACGCACGTGGCCGCCCGCCTCCACACCCTGCGCGATGACCGCGTCGACCCCCGCTTCTGCGGCGCGGACTGCCTCGTCGACCGAGCCGACCTGCAGGAGCACCGCCGCGCCCGCCGCGTGTGCCGGCGCGACGTACGGAGCGGGATCGTCCCAGAAGAGCACGAGGACGGGGACGCCGGCGTCGATGCAGACGGCGACGGCGGGATCCGGCGGCTCGGAGTCGAGGATCAGGTTCGCCCCGAACGGCCGGGCGGTCAGCGCCCGGGTCTCGGCGACGATCGCCCGCGCCTGCTCCGGCGTCGCGCCGCTCAGGCCGACGACCCCGAGGCCGCCGGCGTTCGAGACCGCAGCCGCGAGCTGCGCGCCCGCGCCCGCCCCGAAGCCGACCGAGAGCACCGGCGCCTCGATCCCCAGCCGCCGGCAGAGGGGAGTCGTGAGCACGTGCGAATTGTCGCACGACGGCGAACCCGCCGAAAACTGCGACAATTCGCGGCCGTGGGCCGTCGCTACCGCATCTCGCTGCCCGCGCTCGCGGCGGCATCGCTCGTCCTCGTCACGACGGCGGTCGCGCTCGTCTTCTTCGTCGCGCCGACGGACGCCGACCAGGGCTTCTCGCAGCGGATCTTCTACTTCCACGTCTCGATCGCGTTCACCGCGTACCTCTGCTTCGGGCTCGGCGCCTGGAAGGCGCTCGTCCATCTGTGGAAGCGCGACCCGAACGCAGACCTCGAGAGCTACGTCGGCATCCACCAGGGCGTGATCTTCGGCTCGCTCGTCCTCATCACCGGCTCGATCTGGGCGCGGATCTCGTGGGGGCACTGGTGGCTCTGGAGCGAGAACCAGCTCGTCCTCTTCCTCGTGCTCTTCCTCTTCTACGCCGCGTACTTCATGCTGCGCTTCTCGATCGACGCCGGCCCGCAGCGCGCGAACCTCTGTGCCGTCTACGCGCTCTTCGGCGTCGTCCTCATACCCGTGAGCTTCTTCGCGATCCGGCTGGCGCAGCGGTTCATCCACCCGGTCGTCTTCACCCGCCACGGCGCCGCGTTCGGCGGCTGGATCATGGTCACGTATCTCGTCTCGCAGGCGGCGATGATCGTGCTCGCGTACACGCTCTACCGCGTCGAGCTCGCCGGCAAGCGACTCGACGTGCGGTTGCGCGAGCTGCGGAGGGCGTTCGCATGACGACCGCCGAGAAGTACGTCACGGCCGCGTACTGCGTCGTCTTCGCGCTCGTCCTGCTCTACGTCGTGATCATCGCGTTGAAGCTGCAGCGGCTCGAGCGTGAGGTCGACGCGATCGCTGCGCGCACGGCGGCCGACGCCGAGCCGGAGCGGGAGCCGGCGCACATTGGCTGAGCTCCTCTTCTGGCCCGTGCTCGTCTTCTACGGCGAGGCTGCCGTCGGCTACTTCGGCGAGGCGCGCCGCCCCGGCTCGGCCGGCCGCGCGGCAACCTGGGGCGTCCGGCTCGGCTGGATCCTGCAGACGGCGCTCCTCTCGCTCCAGGCCGCCCGCGAGGACGGCTTTCCGTGGGGGACCTGGGCGGGATCGCTCAACCTCTTCGTCTGGCTCGTCGTCGGCGTCTACCTCATCTGGGGCTGCCGGGGCGCCTACCGTCTGCTCGGTCTCGCCGTCATGCCGCTCGCAGCCGTTCTCTTCGTCGTCTCGCGGGCGGGCGGCGGCACCGCGGTCGGCGAGCGCAGCCACTACTCCAACCTCTTTCTCGTGCTTCACGTCGGGCTCGTGCTCGTCGCCTTCGCGGGCTTCACGCTCGCGTCGGCGCTCAGCGGTCTCTATCTGTGGCAGGAACGGCGGCTGAAGCGCCGTTCGACGACCATCCTGCGACGTCCGGCGCCGTCGCTCGCGACCCTCGACCGGCTCGCAGCGCGGACGGTGGCGTTCTCGCTGCCGCCGCTCACGCTCGGCATCGCGGTCGGCATCGAGCGGCTCGTCGACCGCGGCGAGCGCGTCGACGCGCTCGTGATCGCGACCCTCGTCACCTGGGCGGCCTGGGTGGCGTATCTGATCCTGCGCGCCGTCGGCTGGTCGGGCCGCCGCTCGGCGTACGTCGCGCTCGCCGGCTTCGCGCTCGTCGTCGTCGTCCGGCTCGCGCTTCCGGCGGTGCACTTCAGCTGATGCGCCTCGTCCTCGTCGGCACCTCGCATCACCACGCACCGGTCGAGCTGCGCGAGCGCGTCGCGCTCGACCTCGAGCACGCGTCCGCGCTCGCGGCGACGCTCGGCGAAGCAGTCTGCCTCTCGACGTGCAACCGCACGGAGCTCTACGTCGTCTCGGAGGACGCCGACGACGCGGAGCGGCGGGCCGTCGAGGCGCTCGCCGCGCTCGAGCCGGAGGTCGAGCCCGCGCTCTACCGCCTGCACGACCAGGCGGCCGCCCTTCACCTCTTCCGCGTCGCCGCGGGCCTCGACTCGCTCGTTCCCGGCGAAGGCGAGATCCTCGGCCAGGTGCGCGCGGCGCACGAGTCGGGCACGCCCGGCCTCATGCTCGACCGCGTGTTCCGGCAGGCGCTCCACGCCGGTCGCAAGGTGCGCGCGCAGACGGCGATCGGCGAGAGCCCGGCCTCGGTCTCCTCCGCTGCCGCCGCGCTCGCGGAGCAGGTGTTCGGCGACCTCGAGGGCCGCACCGTCGTCCTCGTCGGCGCAGGGAAGATCAGCGAGCAGGCTGCGCGCAACCTCCTGACGCGCCGTGCGCGGATCGCGTTCGTCGCCAACCGGACGCTCGACCGCGCGGACGAGCTCGCACAGCGCTTCGGCGCCGAGGCGATCCCGCTCGACCGCATCGGCGAGCAGCTCGCGCACGCCGACGTCGTCGTCTCGTCGACGAGCGCGCCCGGGTACGTGCTCGACGCGGCGACGGTCGACGGCGCCCGGCGGGGGCGCCAGCTCCTCTTCATCGACCTGGCCGTGCCGCGAGACCTCGACCCGGCGATCCACGACCTCGACGGCTGTTACCTCTACGACATCGACGATCTCGAGGCCATCGTCTCCGAGACGCTCGCGGGCCGCCGCGGCGAGGCGACGCGGGCCGAGTCGATCGTCGCCGCCGAGGCCGAGAAGTTCCACGAGTGGCAGGCGTCGCTCGACGTCGTGCCCGCGATCGCCTCGCTGCGCGCGCGCGCGGAGGAGATCCGCGAAGCAGAGCTGCGCAAGGCCGAGGGGCTTCTCGGACGGCTCGACGACGGCGAGCGCCGCGCCGTCGAATCGATCACGGCGCAGATCGTCAACAAGCTCTTGCACCTGCCGACCGTCCGCATGAAGCAGGCTGCGGTGTCCGCCGACGGGGTGATCTATGCTGAGGCGGTGCGCCACCTGTTCGGTCTCGGCGAGGACGAGCGCTGAAGCTCGGAAAGCTGACCGGGCGCCCGCTGCCGCTGCAGGCTCCGACAGCGTTCGTCCGGGTGCGCCCCCGTGGTATCTCGTCGTGCGGACAGCCCGTGAGGCGGCGGTCGCGCTGTGCTGATCCGCGTCGGCAGCCGCGGCAGTAGGCTCGCGCTCACGCAGGCGGAGCTTGCGGCGTCACGTCTGCGCGCGCCGGGCATCGAGCTCGCGCTCGTCCCGATCACGACCGCCGGCGACCGCGACCGCTCGAAGCCGTTCGGCGAGATCGGCGCCCGCGGCGTGTTCGTGAAGGAGCTCGAGGAGGCGCTGCTCGAGCACCGGATCGACGTGGCCGTGCACTCCGCAAAGGACATGACCTCGACCGACCCGGAGGGTCTCGTGGTCGGCGCGTACGTCGCGCGAGACGACCCGCGAGACGCACTGTGCGGTGCGTCCGGGATCCGGCCCGGCATGCGCATCGGCACCGCGTCGGCGCGGCGCAAGGCGCAGCTGCTCGCGCTCGAGCCCTCGCTCTCGATCGAGCCGCTGCGCGGGAACATCGACACGCGCCTGCGCAAGCGCACCGAGCGGAAGCTCGACGCGATCGTGCTCGCGGCGTGCGGCCTCGACCGGCTCGGGCTCGGGCGCGAGATCGGCTTGCGCTTCGACCCGGAGCAGCTTCTGCCCGAGGCCGCGCAGGGCGCGCTCGCGCTTCAGGTTCGCGCCGGCGAGGAGCATCTCGTCGCGGCGGTCGACGACGAGGAGACGCGGCACCGTGTCGAGGCGGAGCGCGCGGTCGTCGCGGCGGTCGGCGGAGGCTGCCTCGCACCCGTTGCAGCGCACCACGACGGCACGACCCTGACCGGGCTGATCGCGGCCGAGGACGGGTCGTGGCTCGAGCGGCGCACCGGCGACGATCCGCACGCGCTGGGGCGCGAGCTCGCGGCGCTCGAACGGTGAAGATCGTCGTCACGCGTGCAGAGGCCCAGGCGGACGCCCTCGTCGCGCGGCTCGAGGCGCTCGGGCACGCGGTCGTGCGCTGCCCGCTGATCCGGATCGAGCCGCTCGGAGACGACCCGGTCGACCCGGCGGCGTACGACTGGGTCGTCGTCACGAGCCGAAACGGCGCGCGCGAGCTCGCGCGCCGCCTCGTCTCTCCGCCGCGACGGCTTGCGGCGATCGGCGCCGGCACCGCAGACGCGCTGCGCGAGCAGGGTCTGCGGGTCGACCTCGTGCCGCGCGTCTCGACGCAGGAGGGGCTGCTCGCGGAGCTCCCGCCCGGACGCGTCCTCCTCGCGGCCGCCGAAGGCGCCCGCCGCCTCCTCGTCGACGAGCGCGAGGCCGACTTCCTGCCGCTCTATCGCACCGTCGAGCTGCGTCCGCCGGCGCCCGAAGGCGACCTCGCGCTCCTCGCGTCGGCCTCGGCGGCGCGCGCCTTCGCCGCGACCGGCGCCCGCATCCCCGTCGTCGCGATCGGCCCGCAGACTGCCGCAGAGGCGCGGGAGCACGGGCTCGAGGTCGCGGGCGTCGCGGACTCACACGACCTCGAAGGGCTGCTGGACGTCGTAAGTTCCCTCTCGCACTGATGTTCATCACCTTCCTCACGGACTTCGGCCTCGAGGACGACTTCGTCGGCACCTGCCACGGCGTCATGAAGCGGATCGCTCCCGGCTCGCAGATCATCGACCTCACGCACGGCATCCGGCCGGGCCGCGTCCTCCAGGGCGCGCTCGCGCTCGCGAACGCGCTGCCGTACATGCCGGCGGGCGTCCATCTCGCGATCGTCGATCCGGGAGTCGGCAGCTCGCGGCGGCCGCTCGCCCTGCGCGACGCCGAGGGCCGGCTCTACGTCGGGCCGGACAACGGCCTGCTCCTGCCCGCCGTCGACCGGTTCGGCGGCCTCGCGGAGGCGCACGAGCTCGCGAATCCGGCGTACGCCCTCGACTCCGTGTCGCGCACGTTCCACGGCCGCGACCTCTTCTCGCCGGCGGCCGCGCACCTCTCGGCCGGCGTGCCGCTCGGCGAGCTCGGCCCGCCGATCGACCCCGACGCGCTCGTCCGCCTCGACGTGCCCGAGCCGGAGCTCGGTCAGTCGCGGATCCGCGCGACCGTCCTCGCGGTCGACCGTTTCGGGAACATCGCGCTCAACCTGAACCGCGACCACCTCGACGAGGCGGCGATCGTCCCCGGCATGCGCGTCGAGCTCGCCGCCCGGGGAAACCGCTACTACGCAGTCGCGGCGCGGACGTTCGCCGACGCGACGACCGGAGAGCTCATCCTCTACGAGGACAGCTACCGGAACGTCGCCGTCGCCGTGACCCGCGGCAGCGCCGCCGCGCTCCTCGGCGTCGAGGAGGGCAGCGAGGTCGTCGTCGCCGTCGACGCGATCTAGGGCGATTTTGTAGTCTCCCGGGCAAGGGAGTTCGCGACACGGTCACACCGGTCCGGACACCTGAAGCCCCCAAGGACGCGCAAGCGTGGTTGGGGGCTTCGCTTTGCGGAGGAGGGGTGCGGCATGCCGCACTCCGTCGCCGCTAGATCCAGCTGACGTGGTCCTGGAGGAGCGGCACGAGGAAGTAGAGCGTGAACGCCCCGGAGGCCACCCACATCAGCGGGTGCACGTCCCGCACGCGCCCCTGCGTCGCCCGGATGAGCACGTAGGCGATGAAGCCGAAGCCGATGCCGTTCGTGATCGAGTAGCTGAACGGCATCAGCATGATCACGAGCGCCGCCGGCAGGCCGATCGCGAGGTCGTGGAAGTCGATGCCGGCGAGCCGCGGACGGCCGGTCGACGCCACGCCCTCTTCGATCTCCGCCTCGCCCTCCGCCTCGGTCAGCGCACTGACCATGAGGTAGCCGACGATGATGAGCGCGGCCGCGGTCGCCTGTGCCGGCACCATGGAGATGAGCGGTGCGAAGAAGAGGAACGGGATGAAGAGCGCGCCCGCCACGACGGCGACCCAGCCCGTGCGGCCGCCGGCCGCGACGCCGGAGCCCGACTCGATGTACGTCGTCGCGGACGAGGTCGACGAGGCCCCGCCCGCCATCGCCGCGAGCGAGTCGATCAGGAGCGGCTTGCGGATCTCCGGGAACTCGCCGTCCGCGTTCAGGTAGCCGGCGGGCTTGCCGACGCCGACGAGCGTCCCCATCGTGTCGAAGAAGTCCGACAGGAAGAGCGCGAACACCCACACGAGCGCGGAGACGACGCCGAGCTTCGAGAACGCGTGGAAGTCGAAGCTCCCGAAGAGAGACCAGTCCCCCCAGCCCGCGATGTGATGCCAGCCGGGCCACGTCGCGGTCGAGGTGCCGAACGCCTTGTGGCTCGTCGACGCGTTGATGATCGTCGCGATCACCGTCGTGCCGAGGATGCCGACGAGCAGGTCGCCCTTGAAGCCTCGCGCGCGCAGCGCGAGCGTGAGCACGAGCCCGACGATCGTCACGAAGACGGGCCAGGTCGTCCAGTGCGCGAGGGCGACGGGCGTGCCCTGGCCCTGCACGACGAGGCCGGAGTCGTACAGGCCGATGAACGCGATGAAGAGGCCGATGCCGATCGCGATCGCCTTCTTCAGCTCGAGCGGGATCGCGCGCATGATCGCCTCTCGCACGCCGGTGAGGACGAGCACCGTCACGACGGCGCCCTCGAGCACGATCAGGCCCATCGCCGACGCGAAGGTGAGCCCGTTCTGGCCGACGAGCTGGAACGCGACGATCGCGTTGATGCCGAGCCCCGGCGCGAGCGCGTAGGCCTTGTTCGTGTAGAGCCCCATCAGGATCGTCATGACTGCCGCGACGACGCAGGTTGCGGTGACGACGCCGTTGAACGCGAGCGTCTTGCCGTCGGACTGCTTGACGCTCGTCAGGATGATCGGGTTCAGGAAGATGATGTACGACATGACGATGAACGTCGTCATGCCGGCCATCGTGTCCCGCGCGAGCGTCGTGCCGTGCTCGGCAAAGCGGAACCGCCGCTCCAGGATCGACTCCCGGACCGTCGCGGCCATGGTGCTCATAAGACCGTCCCTCCCCTGCTCGTCAAGGACAAGAAGAAGGCCGGAATCTAGAAGGTCCGGTGGATGGCGTTCGAGAGGCGCGAGAGCCTGAAAGCCCGCAAAGAGCGAGAGTTCTCTCCGAGCGTTCTTTCGTCGCGGCGACCGACCTGGCGGGCGCCGCACATCGAGGTCCCGCCGAGAGCGCAGAACCGGGAAAAGTCGCCAGACTTTTCCCGGGGATGGCGAGGGCCGGACTCGAACCGGCGACACCCCGGTTTTCAGCCGAGTGCTCTACCAGCTGAGCTACCTCGCCGCTGGCGAGCGCCAGTCTAGCCGGACGGCGCCGGCGATCTGACCGCGGCGAGGCGCTCGACGAGGGTGTCGACGAGCTCGTCCTTCTGGAGGACGGCGTCCGCCCCGGCCTCGGCGACGGCCTCGTGGAGCTGGCGGTCGGGGTCGCCCGTGAGCGCGATCAGGCAGAGACTCGGATGATCCTTGCGCAGGCGGGCGACGGCGGTGACCCCGTCGACGAGCGGCATGTGCAGGTCGATCACGACGGCGTCCGGGTCGAGCTCGTCGGCGAGCTCGATCGCATCCAGGCCGTTCTCGGCGGTCGCGACGACGGTCAGCTCGGGCTGGTGCTCGATCAGGGGGCGGAGCGACTCGAGGAAGGCGCCGTCGTCGTCGGCGAGGAGGACGCGGACGGGCGCCGCCGGTGCTCGCTCAACCCCATCCGGCTGGTCGATCAAGCTTTGGACGTTAGCCTTGCGGCCGTGAGCGTGCAACCGCCCGGGCGCCAGGTGGCCCTCATCGGCGCCCCGCTCGATCTGGGGGCCGGGCGCCGAGGCGTCGACATGGGCCCCTCGGCGATCCGGTACGCCGAGCTGGCCGAGCATCTCGCCGAGAAGCTCGGCGTCGCGACCGACGATCGCGGCAACGTCGGGGCGCCCGTCGCGGAGTCGCTCGTGCGGAGCGCCGACGGTCGCGCGCACTACCTGCCGCAGATCCTCGAGCTGTGCGATCGCGTGGCCAAGCTCGTCACGGACGCGGTTCGGAAGGGCATGACGCCGCTCGTCCTCGGCGGCGACCACTCCGTCGCGCTCGGCTCGCTCGTCGGCATGGCCGAGCTGCACGGCCCCGGCGGCGTCATCTGGATCGACGCCCACGGCGACCTGAACACGCCGGAGACGTCGCCGAGCGGCAACGTGCACGGCATGGTGCTCGCCGCGGCGCTCGGGCTCGGGGGCGACGCGTTCGCCTACGACGAGTGGAAGCTGCCGGCGATCGACTCCGGGAAGCTCGCGCTCGTCGGCGTGCGCTCCCTCGACGACGGCGAGCGGGAGCTCTTGAAGCGGCTCGACGCGCTGGTGTTCACGATGAGCGAGGTCGACCGGCTCGGCATCGAGGCCTGCATGCGCGATGCGCTCGACCACGCCGGCGGCGGGGCGTTCCTGCACGTGAGCCTCGACATGGACGCCGTCGATCCCGAGTACGCCCCCGGCGTCGGCACGCCGGTGCGCGGCGGCCTGAACTACCGGGAAGCGCACCTCGCCATGGAGATCCTCGCCGAGGCCGGCACGGTCGACTCGCTGGACGTCGTCGAGGTGAACCCGGTGCTCGACCGGGAGAACGCGACCGGGAAGCTCGCGGTCGAGCTCGTCGCCTCGGCGCTCGGCTCGCGCATCCTCTAGGAGGCGCGCGGCGAGAGAAAGCCCTCGACCGCGTCCGCCACCTCGTCGAACGCGTCCCACATCACCATGTGCAGCCCCGGCACCGCCCTGACCTCGGCGTGCTCCGCGTACGCGGCGAGCTGCTCGTCGCGCACGAGCCCGTACGCCGGCGCATGCAGCAGGAGTGCCGGCGCGGTCAGAGTCGCGGGCGGCGGCGGCTCCGATGCGAGCTCGCCGAAGATCGACACCATGGCGGCCTGGCACGTTCGCCGGCGCAGTCGCCCGTCGGGCAGCACGTCGCAGTGGAGCGTCGCGTCCTCGAGCACGAGGTCGCGGCGTGCGGTGTTCTCGCGGCGGTCGGCGTAGTCCTCCGCCGACTCGTACAGCGGCTCGGCGCGCTCGTGGTCGGCGCTGAACTCGGCGACGTGCGGGAGGATCTGGATCGCGGGGTCGAGCAGGACGACGCGGCGCACGCGCTCCGGATGGCGCGCCGCGAGCTCGAGGACGAGGCGGCCGCCGAACGAGTGCCCGACCCAGTCCGGGCGCTCGAGCCCGAGCGCGTCGGCCGTCTCGACCAGGTCGGCCACGTGCGTCGAGAACGTCCACGGCGGCTCGTGCCCCGAGCGCCCGTGGCCCCGCAGGTCCGGTGCGACGACGCGGAAGCGCGACCCCCACCGCTCCTCCGCGAGCCGCCTGTAGCGCTCGCCGTGCCCGGTGACGCCGTGCACGCAGACGACTGCCGGCGCAGCGGCATCGCCCCACTCGTGCACGTGCAGCCTCATTCCGGCTCTACTCGGTCAGCGACCCGGACCGGTCACTCGGATTCCTCGCCGTTCCCCGACGGCGTGAAATACGTCGTGCCCTTGAGCTCGTCCGGCAGGTAGTCGACGTCGAACCCGCGCGCGTCGTCGTGCGGATAGACGTACCCCTCGCCGTGGCCGAGCCGGCGGCCGTAGTAGGAGCCGTCGCGCAGCGCCTTCGGCGGCGGGAAGTTGCCGCGCTCCTGGACGTCGCGCGTCGCCGCCTTGATCGCCGCGTAGCTCGCGTTCGACTTCGGCGCCCGCGCGAGGTAGACGACCGCCTGTGCGAGATTGAGCCTCGCCTCGGGGAGCCCGACGTGCTCGACCGCCTGCGCCGCCGCCACGGCGACGAGGAGCGCCCGCGGGTCCGCGTTGCCGATGTCCTCGGATGCGAGCACGATCATGCGCCGGGCGATGAACCGTGCGTCCTCGCCGCCCTCGAGCATCGCCGCGAGGTAGTAGAGCGCCGCGTCGGGATCGCTGCCGCGCATCGACTTGATGAAGGCGGAGGTGAAGTCGTAGTGCGCGTCGGAGGCCTTGTCGTAGACGATCGGCCGCTTCCGCGCCGCGTCGTCGACCGCCTGCTCGGTGATCTCTCCCGGCGCCGTCTCGCCGGCGAGCTCGACGATGTTGAGCGCCGACCGTGCGTCGCCTCCCGCGCGCTGCACGATCAGGTCGACGACCTCGTCCGTCGCGGACGCGCCGATCTCCTCGAGCCCGCGCCGGACGACGACGGCGAGGTCGTCGGGCGAGAGCGACTCGAGCTCGTAGACCTGCGAGCGCGAGAGAAGCGCGGAGTTCACCTCGTAGTAGGGGTTCTCCGTCGTCGCGCCGATGAGCGTGACGAGGCCGTCCTCGACGGCGGGGAGGAGCGCGTCCTGCTGCGCCTTGTTGAAGCGGTGGATCTCGTCGAGGAAGAGGATCGTGCGCTTGCCGGTCGTGCCGAGCCGCTCGCGGGCCCGCGCGAGCACCTCGCGGACGTCCTTCACGGTCGCCGAGACGGCGGAGAGCTCCTCGAACGCAGCGCCGGTCGAGGCGGCGACGATCCGCGCGAGCGTCGTCTTGCCGGAGCCGGGCGGGCCGTAGAAGATCGACGAGCGGACGCGGTCCTGGGCGATCGCCGTCCGCAGCACCGAGCCCCGGCCGAGCACGTGCTCCTGGCCGACGAAGTCCTCGAGCGTGCTCGGGCGGAGGCGCTGGGCGAGCGGCGCAACCTCGCCCGCACGCTCGCGTGCGGCGTCCGAGAAGAGGTCCGTCATGGCCTCAGTATGCTCCGCGCGTGGCCGTATCGACCCTCCGCGGCGAGGTCGCAGACCTCCTCGGCCGCCTGATCCGGATCGACACGACGAACCCGCCGGGAAACGAGACCGCGGCGGCCGAGCTCCTGCGCGAGTACCTCGAGGGCAACGGGGTCGAGTGCGAGCTCTACGCCCGCGTGCCCGAGCGGGCGAACCTCGTCGGGCGGATCCGCGGAACGGGCGGCGGCCCGACGCTGCTTCTCCTCGGGCACACCGACGTCGTGCTCGCCGATCCGGGGGAATGGTCGGTGCCGCCGTTCTCGGGCGAGCTCCGCGACGGCGAGGTCTGGGGCCGCGGCGCGCTCGACATGAAGGGCCAGGTCGCAGCGAACGCCGTCGCGATCGCGTCGCTCGCACGCGAGGGCTTCGAGCCCGCGGGCGACCTGATCTTCGCCGCGACCGCCGACGAAGAGGTCGGCGACGACTTCGGCCTCTCGTGGCTCTGCCACGCGCATCCGGACGCGATCCGGTGCGACTTCGCCGTGAACGAAGGAGGCGGCGACCGCGTCGAGCTCGGCGGCGGCCGCTACTACTTCTGCGGCACCGCCGAGAAGATGACGGCGCCGTTCCGCATCCGCGTGCACGGCCGCTCGGGGCACGCGTCCATGCCCGGCATCGCCGACAACGCCCTCGTGCACGCGGCGACGCTGATCGAGCGCATCGCCGCCTTTGCGCCGGAGCCGCAGATCCAGCAGGAGGTCGAGGCGTTCTTCCGGACGGTGCTCGGCGAGGTGCCGGCGCCGCGCGACGCGCTCGCCCGCGCGCGCGAGGTGAGCGAGCTCGCGGGTGCGCTCGTCGAGGCGCTCCTCGGCCCGACGTTCGCGCCGACGCTCATCTCCGCGTCGCGCAAGCGGAACGTGATCCCGGCGCTCTGCGAGGTCGAGGTCGACTGCCGCATCCTGCCGGGGCAGACGCTCGCGGAGCTCGAGCAGCTCGTCCGGGAGGCGCTCGGCGAGGGCGTCGCCTACGACCTCGAGTTTCTCGAGGCGCAGGGAGGGACGCGCTCCGCGCTCGACACGCCGCTCTGGGCGGCCGTCGAGGGCTTCGTCGCGGAGCTCGAGCCGGACGCGCGCGCGCTTCCCGCGTGCAACACGGGGTTCACCGACAGCCACTGGCTCCGCGAGGCGTTCGGGACCGTCGCCTACGGCTTCTTCCCGGCCCGGGCGATGCCCGCCGAGCTCGCGGCGACGCTCATCCACTCGGCCGACGAGCGCGTGCCGGTCGCCGATCTCGAGCTCGGGGTCGACTGGCTGCGGTACGCGGCGCGAGCCGTCTGCGGGTGACCGTCGAGCTCGACACGCCGGCCGACCTCGAGCCGGCCCTCGCCGCCGACGGCTTCTTCGGGCGCACCGACGTGGTCGCCCACGTCTACGTGGGCTATCGCTGCTCCGACGCGCTGCGCCGCACCGCGGTGCCCGCGCCGCCCGAGCCCTGCCCGCTGCCCTGCCGTCGCGTATTCGATCGAGCCGCTCGTCCAGGCGGCGGCCGCCGACGGGCTCGTATGCGATCGGCGAGTGGCAGCCGACCTGGACCGAGGCCGAGTACGCGGCGGCCGTCGAGGAGGTGCGGGCGGCGATCGCCGAGGGCGACGTCTACCAGGTCAACCTGGTGCAGCATCTGCGCGCGCAGTTCGACGGCGATCCGCGTGCGCTCGCCGCGTCGCTCGCACCCTTGCGGCCGCTCGAGCCCGCGCCGCTCGCCGGCGCCGGCTGGGCGATCGTCTCCGCGTCGCCCGAGCTTCTGCTCTCGCGGCGCGGCACGCGGATCCGGACGTCGCCGATCAAGGGCACGCGCCCGGCGGGCGTGCCGGTCGAGTCGGCGAAGGATGCTGCCGAGCACGTGATGATCGTCGACCTCGAGCGGAACGACCTCGCCCGCGTCGCACGCCCCGGCAGCGTCCGGTGGCCGGAGGTCCTGGCCGAGCGCGAGCTCGCGGGCGTGACGCACCTCGTCGCGACGGTCGAGGCCGAGCTCCGCGACGACGTGACGCTCACGGGCCTCCTCGAGGCCGTGCTGCCCGGCGGCTCGGTCACCGGCTGCCCGAAGGTCGCTGCGCTCGATCTCATCGCAGCGCTCGAGCCGGTCGGCCGCGGGGCGTCGATGGGTGCGCTCGGGCGCATCCATCCGAACGGCGACCTCGATCTCGCGCTGACGATCCGCACGTTCGCGGTCGCCGAGGGGGAGATCCATCTCTGGGTCGGCGGGGGCATCGTCTGGGACTCGCAGCCGGCGGGAGAGGTCGAGGAGTCGTGGGTCAAGGCGCGGCCGCTCCTCGCCGCGATCGGCGCGCCGCTCCGGGCGCAGGTCGCGTGAGCCTGCTCGCCCTCGCGCAGCTCGGACGCGGCGTCGTCCCGCCGGACGCGCCGGTCCTCCACGCGGACGACGAGGGCGTCCTCCGCGGCCGCTCGGTCTTCGAGACCCTTCGCGTCTACGGCGGCGTGCCGTTCATGCTCTCGGCCCATCTCGATCGGCTGGCGGCCTCCGCCGGGCGGCTGCGGCTGCCGGCGCCCCCGCGCGACGCGTTCGAGGCCGCGGCCTTCGAGGCGATCGCGGCTGCCGGCGAGCTCGACACCGCGCTGCGGCTGCTCTGGACGGCAGGGCGGGAGGGCGGCGGCGAGCCGACCGGGCTCGTGCTCGTCTCCTCCCTGCCGCCCGGCCTCGACGCGCTGCGCGCGCGGGGGCTGCGCCTCGCCGTCGTCCGCTGGGCGACCGGGGCGCTCGCCGGCGCGAAGTCGACGAGCTATGCGGAGAACATGGCGGCGCAGGACGATGCGATGCGCCGGTCGGCGGACGACGCGCTCCTCGTCGCCCCGGACGGGACCGTGCTCGAGGCGCCGACCTCGAACGTCTGGTTCCGCGAGGGCGGCCGTCTGCTGACGCCGTCGCTCGAGCTCCCCCTCCTCGCGGGCGTGACGCGCGCCGCCGTGCAGCGCCTCGCGCCCCAGGTCGGCTACGTGGTGGAGGAGGGCGTCTATCTCCTCGAGCGCCTGCTGCGCGCGGACGAGGTCTTCCTCACCTCCTCCGTCCGCGAGGTGGCGCCGGTCGTCTCGGTCGACGGCTCTCCCGTGGGCACCGGCCGGCCGGGCGCAGCCGCCCAGGGGCTCCAGCGCGCCCTGCGGGTCGCCGCGGGATACCCTGACGGCGCGTGAGAAGCGAGGAGAAGATCAGGCTCGGCGGCATGGCGCTCCCGAACGGCGTGCTCGTCCACGGGCCCGCATCGTGGGCGTGCGCGATCCGGAACGACGACGGGCGGATCGAGGTCGCGTCCGCGTACAAGACGTTCCGCGCGGCGAGGGTGACGGCGCCGTTTCTGCGCGGGCCCGCGAGGCTCGCGGAGTCCCTGGCGATCCTGCCGCAGGTCAAGCGGGCTCTGCCGGCCGCGAGGCTGCCGATGCAGAGCCCGCGCATCGTCGCGTCGATGGTGACGGCGGCAGTCGCCGCTCGCAGCGTCCGCGACTCGCAGCGTCTGCGGCCCGCCGCGCAGGAGCTGCTCTCCGGGCTCCTGTCGCTCGCACCGGCCGTGCTCGCGCTGCGCGGGTCGGACCTCGCCGCGTATCACGGCGCCGAGCACATCTCGATCGGGCGCTACGAGCACGGCGAGGGCGCGACGAAGGAGCACGAGCGCTGCGGCGGGCATCTCGTCGGGCCGCTCGTCGCGACGACCGCCGTCGGGAACGTCCTCGCGAACTTCGCGCCGCTCCGCGTCCGGAACCACGCGCGCGCGGCTGCTCAGCTCGGCGCCGTCGCGGCGTCGACCGAGATCTTCGGCTGGATGACGCGCCATCCCGACAACCTGATGTCGCAGGCGCTCTCGAGGCCGGGACACGAGCTGCAGCACCGACTGTCCACCGCGGAACCGACGGCCGAGCAGCTCGAGGTGGCCGAGGCGGCGCTCGCGGCGTGCCTCGAGCTCGAGCATGGCTCAGACGACTAGACAACCGGCGCGGCAGCGGCTCAGTCCCGAGATCTTCGACCTCCCGGTCGAGAAGATGCGCGCCGGGTGGTACACGGACGCGTACTTCAACCACACGCGCGAGACGCTCTTGAGCGACGGGCGCCACCCGCACGTCGTCATGCAGATCTTCCAGAAGGAGATCTCGTATCTCGGCGGGATGGACGAGGCGATCGCGATCCTCAAGCTCTGCGCGCTCGACTTCGACGGGATCGAGGTGCACGCCCTGCACGACGGCGACCGCATCGAGCCCTACGAAGCCGTGATGCACATCGAGGGCGACTACACCTCGTTCGCGCATCTCGAGACGCCGATGCTCGGCACGCTCGCCCGTCGCACGCTCATCACCTCGAACGTCGTTCGCGTGCTCGAGGCGGCGAACGGCAAGCCGATCATCTTCATGCCGGCGCGGCACGACCATCATCGCGTCCAGACCGGCGACGGCTACGCCGCGTTCGTCGGCGGCCAGATCGTCGGGGCCGAGATCGGCGTCACGACCGACGAGCAGGCGTCGTGGTGGGGCGGCCGCGCGCTCGGCACGGTGCCGCATGCGCTCATCGCGTCCTACGGCGGCGACACGGTGCTCGCGGCCAGGAAGTTCGCGGAGTGGGCGGGGCCCGACATGAACGTGACGGTTCTCGTCGACTTCGAGAACGACTCGGTCCGCACGGGGCTCGAGGTGGCGGACGCGCTCGGCGACCGCTTGTGGGGCGTCCGGCTCGACACGTCGGAGTCGCTCGTCGACCGCTCGCTCCTCGGCGAGATGGGCGACTTCAAGCCGACCGGCGTGAACGAGCGGCTCGTGCACAAGGTGCGTGACGCGCTCGACGCGGCAGGCCACGCGCGCGTCAACATCGTCGTCTCCGGCGGCTTCACTGCGGCGAAGATCTCGAGCTTCGAGGAGCAGGGCGTGCCGGTCGACGCGTACGGGGTCGGCTCGTCGCTCATCCGCGGCTCGAACGACTTCACCGGCGACATCGTGATGACGGACGGGAAGCCGTCCGCGAAGTTCGGGCGGCATTACCGCGCGAATCCGCGGCTCGAGCGGGTCGCCTGACCGCTGCAACAATGGGGGTCATGGCCGGCCGCATCCTCTGGGACGTCGACACGCAGGTCGACTTCATGGAGCCGTCCGGGAAGCTCTACGTCCCGGAGGCGCGCGAGATCGCACCGGCGCTCGAGCTGCTCGTCGACGCGGGCCGCGCTGCACGCGTGACCCACGTCGCGTCCGCGGACGACCACGAGCTCACCGATCCGGAGATCTCCGACAGCCCCGACTTCCGGAACACGTATCCACCGCACTGCCTCCGCGGAACGCGCGGCGCCGAGAAGATCATCGAGACGAAGCAGCGCGACCCGCTGCCGCTCTCGCACGTTCCGTTCCCGCCCGGCCTCGTGCCGGGGCTCGTCGAGGGCCGGCGCGAGATCCTCCTCCTGAAGAAGAACTTCAACGTGTTCACGAACCCCAACACCGATTCGCTCCTCGACGCCCTCGACCCCGACGAGATCGTCGTCTTCGGCGTCGCGACCGACGTCTGCAACGACGCGGCCATCCGCGGCTTCCTGCAGCGCGGTCGCAGGGTCGTCTTCGTCGAGGACGCGGCGAAGGGGCTCGACGCCGCGCGGACCGAGGCCTGCACCGCCGCCTGGCGCGAGGGAGGAGTCGAGTTCAGGACGGCCGAGGAGGTGGTGGCCTCCCTCGGCTAAGGGATCCGTCCCGGCTGCCGATAAGGAGATCGAGATGGTGGGGGACTGGTTCCATTCTCTGGCCGACTTCGCCACCACGTGGCTGCCGCTGGCCTTCTTCGCGATCCTCGTCCTGACGGCGTGGCTCCTCTGGAAGACCGTCGGGATGATGCCGCGCGTGCGGCCGACGCACGTCGACTCCCGCTCGAAGTCGAGCGTGACCTGGGACGACGTCGCCGGCGTCGAGGAGGTTCGCGGCGAGCTGATGGAGGTCGTCGACTTCCTCCGTGACCCGAAGCGCTTCGAGCGGCTCGGCGCGAAGGTGCCGAAGGGCCTTCTCCTCTACGGGCCGCCCGGCACCGGCAAGACCCTCCTCGCCAAGGCCGTCGCGCACGAGTCCGGCGCGAACTTCTACTCGGCGAGCGCCTCGTCCTTCGTCGAGATGTTCGCCGGCCTCGGCGCCGCGCGGATCCGCAAGCTCTTCCTCGAGGCGCGCAAGCATGCGCCGGCGATCGTCTTCATCGACGAGCTCGATGCCGTCGGCGCGCAGCGCACCGGGCACGGTTTCAACCGCGAGCAGGATCAGACGCTGAACCAGCTGCTCGTCGAGCTCGACGGGTTCGAAGGCGCCGAGCAGGTCGTCGTCATGGGCGCGTCGAACCGCATCCAGGATCTCGATCAGGCGCTGCTCCGCCCCGGCCGCTTCGACCGTCAGATGCTCGTGCCGCCGCCCGACCTGAAGGGCCGCGAGGCGATTCTCGGTGTGCACACGCGCGGGAAGCCGCTCGCGCACGGCGTCGACCTGACGCAGGTCGCGCGCCAGACGAGCGGCCTCACCGGCGCCGAGCTCGCCAACATCTGCAACGAGGCGGCGATCTTCGCCGGCCGCCGCGGCGACGCGGCACTCACGCAGAGCGATTTCGACAACGCGCTCGAGCGTGTCGTCGCGGGACTGCAGCAGAAGAAGGTGCTGACGGAGAAGGAGCGCCGGATCCTCGCCTTCCACGAGGGCGGCCATGCCTTGATGGCCCATCTGATGGGCGCCGCGATGGAGCTGCAGAAGGTGACGATCGTCTCGCGCGGCGAGGCGCTCGGCTACGCGTTCTACCTGCCCGAGGAGGATCGCTACCTCCACACGAAGGAGGAGCTCGTCGACCGCATGATCGTGGCGCTTGCCGGCCGCGCCGCCGAGGAGGTCGTCTTCGGCCGCGTGACGAACGGCGCTGCGAACGATCTCGAGAAGGTGACCGAGATCGCCCGCTCGATGGTGTTCGAGTGGGGGATGGCCGACAGCGTCTCGTCGCGCACGATGCGCGCCGACAACTACGCGCTCTCGGAGGAGACGAAGCGCCTCCGCGACTCGGAGCAGGCCAATCTGACGGACGGCGCGTACGAGGAGGCGCTGCGCCTCCTGCAGAAGCACCGCGTCCCGCTCGACCGCCTCGCAGCAGCCCTGCTCGAGAAGGAGACGCTCGTCCGCGAGGAGGTCGTCGAGCTCCTGGCAGACGTCGAGGCGGAGTCGCGCGCCTCGGACGCCGTCGGCGTCCCGCGCGTCGTCGCGGCGGCGAGCCCCGACGCCTAGCCGGTCCCGAGCTTGCTCATGTCGATCGCACCCTTGGGTGCGACGATCGACACGGATTCGTTCCAGTTGTCGAAGGTGACCGTGCCGGCCTGGCTCTTGTCGCCGACGATCGCGACCGGGTAGGGCGTCCCGGTGGCCGCGACGTAGAGCGTCCCGTTCTTCGTCCGGTCCTCGATCGCGACGACCTTCTGTCCCTTGTATTGCGTCTCGCCCGCGTTCCGGAGCTTGCCGTGCCCGCCGAGCGCGCCGTTCATCAGCTTTCCGATGTCGGTCAGCGGCGCGAGGGCCGAGAGGTCGCCGCTCGTCGCGGATCCCTGGAGCCACTTTCCGTGCAGCAGCTGCGCGCCCGCCGCGCCGGCGAACTTCTTCAGGAACGCGTCGCTGCCGCGGATATAGGCCCTGTCGCCGACGCGGATGATCTCGAACGCGAGCCCCGACTCCGACATCGTCCCCTTGCCGCCCTTGTCTCGCGCGAGGTCGAGATCGAGCGTCAGCGGCTGCCCGGCATCGGTGATCGAGCCCGCCACGTGGACGCTCTTTGCGGCGAGCGCGGCCGCCTTTGCGTCCGCGACGACCTGCGCGGCCGGCTTTTCCGCCTCGCCGTTCGACTTCGAGCCGCCGCAGCCCGCGAGGACGGCCACGAGCGCGAGGAGGCCGATGGGGAGGCGCCGTGCGATGTGCGCGACAGTAACATCGTCCGGGTGGAAGCACGGGGCATTCATCACGTCGGGCTTGCCGTCGCCGACCTCGACGAGGCGGTGGCCACCTACGAGCGCCTGCTCGGAGGGCGGCTCGAGCACCGGGAACGGGTCGAGGAGCAGGGCGTCGAGGCGGCGTCGATGCGCGTCGGCGACAGCCGCGTCGAGCTGCTCGCGGCTCTCGGCGAGGACACGCCCGTCGGGCGCTTCCTCGCGAAGCGCGGGCCCGGGATGCATCACGTCGCCTACGCGGTCGCAGACGTCGGGGCGGCGCTCGTCGACCTGGCCGAGCAGGGTGCCGAGCTGATCGACACCGAGCCGCGGCGCGGGATGTTCGGCCTCGAGGTCGCCTTCGTGCATCCCGATTCGGTTCACGGCGTTCTGACGGAGGTGGTGTCGGGTGGCTAGCGGCGAGCGCGTTCGCGTCGAGCTCGGGTTCGAGGGAGGGCAGGTGGTCGGCGCCTTCGTCGACAGCGGATCGGCCGAGCAGCTCGAGCGGGCGCTCCACGAGGACGGCCCGCGCGTCGTCGTGCTCGAGACCGAGGACGGCCCGTACCACGTCGTCGTCCCTCGGGTGGCGTATTTCCGGCGCTTCAGCCGGGCCGGCCGCGTCGGGTTCGCGGCGGGCTGAGCCGGGAAGGTCCCGACGGTGAGCCCCGAAGCAACCGAGAAGCCCGCCCGCGAGTCGACGGAGAACGTCCGCAAGCTCGTCGACCGCGCGCAGCAGGGCGACCGCGCGGCGCTCGAGGAGCTGTACCTCATCCATTTCGACCGGATCTACAGCTACCTGCACATGAGCGTCGGCTCGAAGCACGACGCCGAGGACCTGACGACGCAGACGTTCCTGAAGATGCTCGAGTCGATCGGCCGGTTTCGCTGGCAGTCGGCGCCTTTCTCGGCCTGGCTCTTCCGCATCGCGCACAACCTCGCGATGGACCACTTCCGCGCCCGCCGCCGCTGGCAGCCGGAGGAGGAGGTGCCGGAGCCGATCGGCTCGGAGGAGCCGTCGGCCGAGCTCGAGGCGATGCAGTCGATCGGGCGCCAGTCGATGCTCGAGCTGATCGAGAAGCTCTCGCCGGAGCAGCAGCAGGTGCTCACGCTGAAGTTCGTCTTCAACTTCGCGAACGCCGACGTCGCAAAGATCCTCGACAAGACCGAGGGCGCGATCAAGTCGCTGCAGCACCGGGCGCTTGCGTCGCTGCAGAAGCAGATCGCCAACACGTAGTGGCCCTCGAAGTCGGGATCGTCGGGCTGCCGAGCTCCGGCAAGTCGATGCTCTTCGAGGCGCTCACGGGCGCACGGGCGAGCGGCGAGGTCGGGATGGCGGCGATCCCCGACCCGCGCCTGCAGCAGCTCGCCGACGTCGTCGCGGCGCGAAAGGTCACCGCTGCGGCGATCCGGGTCGTCGAGGTTCGGGGCACCGGGCCGGCGCTCCTCGGCAACCTGCGGCAGGTCGACGCGCTGCTCGTCGTGCTCGACGGGTTCTCGGGGACGCGCGTCCCCGATGACGATCTCGAGACGCTGAAGCTGGAGCTCCTGGTCGCCGATCGCGATCACGTGGAGAAGCGGCTCGAGCGCGTCTCGAAGCAGGCGAAGTCGGGCGACGCGGCCCTGAAGAAGGAGGCGGTCGAGCTCGGGCGGCTGCTCGCCCACCTCGACGGAGGGAAGACGCTCTCCGACTGGCACGAGGAGCTGCCGCCCGAGCTCGACCCGTTGACGACGAAGCCGCTGATCGCGATCCAGAACGGGGCGGAAGGCATCGACCTGAAGCTCGAGGCGGAGCTCGCCGAGCTGCCGGAGGAGGAAGCCGCCGAGTTTCGCGGCGAGACCTCGGCGTCCGCCCTCGGCGAGGTCGTGCGGCGGCTCGCGGAGACTCTCGACCTGATCACGTTCTTCACGGCCGGCGAGAAGGAGACGCGCGCCTGGACGCTCCGGCGCGGCCAGACCGCGATCGAGGCCGCCGCGACGATCCACTCCGACATCGCCCGCGGCTTCATCCGCTGCGAGGTCGTGCGGTGGGACGACCTCGTCGCGGCCGGCTCGCACGCCGAGGCGTCGCGGGCGGGGAAGCAGCGGCTCGAGGGCAAGACCTACGTCGTCGAGGACGGCGACGTCCTGAACATTCGCTTCAACGTGTAGGAGCAACCTGGCTGCTGCAGCAACCAGGTTGCATGCGGCTCAGCAGCAGTCGTCGCCGTCGCAACAGCCGGTGCCGGGTGTGCAGCAGTCGCTCATCTCGCTCCTCCTTCCATCGATGGGTTTCGATGCACTATATTGATTGCTGTCGATGAAAACCATCGCCGCGATCCCCGTCCTCTGCTGCGGCCCGGGCACGGAGCCGCTCGACGCCGGCGAGCGCGAGTCGCTCGCCGCCCGCTTCAAGGCGCTTGCCGACCCGACGCGCGTCGCGATCGTCAACCGCCTCGCGTCCGCCGACGAATGCTGCGTCTGCGACCTGAACGCCGCCTTCGACCTGTCGCAGCCGACGATCTCGCACCATCTGAAGGTTCTGCGCGAGGCCGGGCTCGTCGAGTCGAGCCGCCGCGGCACCTGGGCGTACTACCGGCTCGTGCCGGACGCGCTGCGCGAGCTTCGCCAGACCCTCGGCGGCTGACCGTCCCCTTGTAGCCTCGCGGTGTGCTCGCGTCGGGCCTCAGCCAGCCGCTCCTCGTCGGTCTCGCGCTCGCGGCGGCCGTCATCGTCAGCGCCGTCCTCGCGAGCCGCACCCGCGTCCCGGCGCCCTGCTTCCTCGTCCTCGCGGGGCTCGTCGTCTCGGTCGTGCCGGGGATCGAGCAGATCCGGCTCCCGCCGGACGTCGTCTTCTTCGGCTTCCTGCCGCCGCTCCTGTACGCGGCCGCCTTCCTCACCGCGCCGCGCGAGGTGCGCGAGAACTGGCTCTCGATCCTGCTGCTCGCGTTCGGCCTGACCGCGGTGACCCTCCTCGCCGTCGGCGGCGTCGCCTGGGCGGCGGTGGCGGCGCTCGGCGCGGGCGGCGCCTTCGTGCTCGGCGCCGTGCTCGGCCCGACCGATCCGGTGAGCGCGACCTCCGTGATCGGCTCGACGACTGCGCCGACGAAGCTCCGCACGATCCTCGAGGCCGAGAGCCTCGTCAACGACGGGATCGGCCTCGTTGCGTTCTCGATCGCGCTCACGGCCGCGCAGCGCGGCTCGTTCTCCGTCGGCGACGGCCTGCTGAAGTTCGTGCAGCTGTCGGCCGGCGGAATCGCCTTCGGAATCGTCGTCGCGTTCGTCGTCGAGCACGTCCGGCGCATGGTGCGCGACGCCCAGATCGAGATCTCGATCTCGCTCCTCACGCCGTATCTCGCCTACATCCCCGCCGAGCGCCTCCACGTCTCCGGCATCCTCGCCACGGTCGCCTGCGGCGTCTACCTCGGCTGGCGCTCCGAGGGCGTCTTCCGCCCGGAGGTCCGGCTGCAGTCGGTCGTTCTCTGGGACATCCTCACGTTCGTGCTGAGCTCGGTGCTCTTCGTCCTGCTCGGGACACAGTTCCGCTTCGTGCTCAGCCAGCTCGGCGACTTCTCGGCGTGGACGCTGACCCGCGACGCGCTCCTCGTGTTCGCGGTCGTCGTCGCCGTTCGCTTCGCGTGGATGTTCACCGTGCCGCACCTCGTCGCCGTGCTCGGGCGCAGCCGCAACTGGGCCGAGCTCGACCCCTGGCGCGACCGCGTCATCCTCGGTTGGAGCGGGATGCGCGGGGCGCTCTCGCTCGCGGCCGCGCTCTCGATCCCGGTGACGGTCGAGCACCGCGACGAGATCCTGTTCCTGACGTTCACGACCATCCTCGCGACGCTCGTCGTGCTCGGGATCCCGTTGCCGTGGCTGCTCGAGCGGCTCGGCTTCGGCGCCGCACGGGAAGACGCTAGCCGGCGCTGACGAGCGCGACGCCGGCGAGCGCGACCGCGACGCCGGCGAGCTGGGGCCGGGCGAGGCGCTCCGCGAGCAGCACGCGTGCGAGCACGACGATCACGATCGGGTAGAGCGTCGACAGGACCGCGACGACGCTCAGCAGGCCGCGCGTCGACGCGGCGCCGTACAGGAGCGTCGCGCCGGTGTCGGCCACCCCGACGCCGAGGAGCAGCAGCCAGCGGCGGGCGTCCGGCCGCTGCGGCTTCACGAGGAGCGCCGCCGCGAGCATGAGCGGGACGGCGACGACGCGCATCGTCAGGACGGCCCACGCCGTCCCGCCGGGTGCTGCGCGGCTCAGCCCGATGAGCGACCACCCGAAGGAGGCGGCGGCGAGGAGCGCGAGGCCGACGCCGATGCCGAAGCGCCGCCCGGCGCCTTCCGGGAGGTGCTCGAGCGAGGCGGCGACCACGCCGACGACGGCGAGGCCGACGCCGACGCCCTGGAGCGTCGACGGGCGCTCTCCCCGTGCGAGGCCGTAGGCGAGCGGCACGAGCGACCCCGTCGCGGCGATCGGGCCGACGATCCCCATCGTCCCGACGGCGAGCGCGCGGTAGAACGCCGCCAGCCCGACGACGCCGATCGCGCCCGCGAATGCGGCCCAGGCGAGCTGCAGGCGCGACGGCAGCGCACCGCCGGTTGCGAGCACGACCGCGCCCGCAACGAGGAGGCCGGAGCCCTGCGCGACGGTCCCGACGACGAAGACGTGGAGCCGTCGCGACCCGACGCCCGCGCCGAAGTCGGCGAAGCCCCACGCGAGGCTCGCCGCGAGCGCCAGGACGACGCTCAATCGCCCGTGGGCCTCGTCGCTGCGACCGCGTCGAGCTGGTTCGCGTGGTACAGCACGGCGGCCTCGGCCGTCCGTGCGGCCCGCACGTCGTGGTGGCACGAGACCGCATGCAGGAGCTCGGCGCGCACGCCCGGATCGAGTGCGTCGCTCCGCTCCTCGATCAGCCGCAGCCCGAGGTGCACGTGGCCGAGCAGCCGCCCTTCCTCGGTCGGCCGGAACACCGGCCCGCGGCCGAGCTCGCGAACCCGGCCGACGTCGTGCACGAGCGCCGCGGCGAGCAGGAGGTCGTGCCTGAGCCGCTGATGGAGCTGTGCCGTCTCGCGGCAGAGCGTCGCGACTCCGACGGTGTGCTCGAGGAGCCCGCCGGCGTACGAATGATGCGAGTCGACGGTCGCCGGCAGCACGCGCATCGCTGCGCGCGCGTCGCGGTCGAGCGCCCGGGCGACGGCGGCGTGCAGGCCCGGATGCGCGATCTCCGCGACGAGGAACTCGAGAAAGCCCTCGAGCTCGTCCGCGTCGCGGCGCATGGCCGGCGCCATCGTCGCCGGGTCGACGTCCGCTGCAGGCTCGAGCGTCCGCACGTCGAGCTGCAGCGTGTCGCGGAACTTCTCGACTCGTCCGAGCACGCGCACCGCGTCTCCCTCCGCGAAGCGCCCGTCGAGGAGCTCGACGTCGTTCCAGACACGGGCGGCGATCCGGCCGCTCGGATCGACGAGCTCGAGCGCGAGGTACGGCGCGCCGTTCTTCGTCCGCAGCCGCTGCTTCCTCGCGACCGCGTAGACGCCGTCGACGGTGCGGTTCTCCTCGAGCTGCGCGATCGCCGTCACGGCATCACTCTAGGAGTCGAACATGATCACGGAGCGGATGCCGTCCTGCGCCTCCATCAGCTCGAATCCGCGATTGACCTCGGCGAGCGAGAGCCGGTGCGAGATGAGCGGCTCGACGTCGATCTCCCCGCCGAGCCAGCGGTCGACGAGCTGCGGCACCTGGTCGCGTCCTTTCACGCCGCCGAACGACGAGCCGGCGATGCGGCGGCCCGTGATCAGGTAGCGGGGCACGACGTCGAGCGTCTCTCCCTTGCCCGCGACGCCGCACACCGTCGCGAGCCCCCAGCCCATGCGCGCCGACTCGACGGCCTGCCGCATCACCGTGACGAGCCCGGTCGCCTCGAACGTGTAGTCGGCGCCGAAGCCGCCGGTCAGGTCGAGGATCTGCTGGACCGTCTCCGGCCCGCCGAGCAAGAGCTCGGTCGCTCCCTGCCCGCGCGCGAGCTCGAGGCGTTCCTCGGAGAGGTCGACCGCGACGACGCGCTCGGCGCCCTGCAGCCTGCAGCCGGCGACGGCGCCGAGCCCGACGAGGCCCGCGCCGAAGACGACGCACGTCGAGCCGGGTTGCACCTTTGCGGTGTTGATCGCCGCGCCGAGCCCGGTCGAGAGGCCGCACGCGAAGACGCACGCGTGGTCGAGCGGTGCCTCCGGTGCGATCTTCGCGAGGGCGATCTCGGGCATCACCGTGCATTCCGCGAAGGTCGAGGTTCCCATGAAGTGCCGGATGGGCTCGCCGTCGCGCGAGAGCCGCGTCGTCCCGTCCGGGAGGTAGCCCTCGTTCTGCTCCCTGCGGATCGCGAGGCAGAGATTCGTCCGCGGGTCGCGGCAGTGCGCGCACTCCCGGCATTGCGGCGAGAAGAGGGTCACGACGTGGTCGCCGGCGGCGACCGACGTGACGCCCTCGCCGACCGCCTCGACGATGCCGGCGCCCTCGTGGCCGAGCACCGTCGGCGCGTACCCGGACGGGTCGGCGCCGGAGGCGGTGTACAGGTCGGTGTGGCAGATCCCGCACGCGGCGAGCCGGACGAGCACCTCGCCCGCCTTCGGCCCGGCGAGGTCCAGCTCCTGGACCCGGAGCGGGGCGCCGAACTCCTCGAGAACCGCGGCGTTGATGCGCATCCGGCGATTATCGTCGAGACGTGGCCACGATCCGACCGTTCAGGTCGCTCCGGTATGCGACAGAAGACCTCGCGCCTCTCGTCGCGCCGCCCTACGACGTGATCTCGCCCGAGGAGCGGGCGGACTATCGCGGTCGGAGCCCGCACAACATCGTCCACCTCACGCTGCCGGACTCGGAGGAGCAGGCCGCGGCGACGCTCTCCGAATGGCGCGACGCCGGCGTGCTCGTGGAGGACGCCGACCCCGCGTACTGGTGGCTCTCCCAGCGGTACGTGGGGCCCGACGGCGTCGAGCGCACGCGCGACGGCGTCGTCGCCGCGCTGCACGTCGAGCCGTATGCGGACCGCGTCGTCCTGCCGCACGAGCGCACGCACGCCGGGCCGAAGGAGGGGCGGCTGCGCCTGCTGCGCGCGACCCGGACGCAGCTCGAGCCGATCTTCCTCCTCTGGGACGGGACGATCGAGGTCGACGGCCTCGGCGAGCCCGACCTCTCCGTCGACGAGGGCGGCGTCTCGTCGCGGCTCTGGCGGCTCGATGCGGAGTTCGGCGACGCGCTCACCGACGAGCTGAAGGACGCACAGCTCTTGATCGCCGACGGGCACCATCGCTACGAGACGGCGCTCGCCTTCCACGACGAGGACGGGACGGAGGAGTCCGCATGGCTCATGGTCGTGATCGTCCCGACCGATCAGGAGGGCCTGACGATCTTCCCGACGCATCGCGTCGCGCGCTCGATCGACGGCGTGGCCGGCACGCCGATCGACCCTCCGACGGATGTGCTTCCCGGGCTCGTCCTGTATCGACGAGGTCGCTACGAGTTGCTCGACGAGCCCGGCCTCGATCCCGAGGTCGTCGACCGGCTCGGGCCGGAGGGCGTCACCTATACGCCGTCCGCGAGCGAGGCCGTTGCGGCCGTCGATCGCGGCGATGCGGAAGCGGCGTTCCTCCTGCGGCCGACGCGCATCGAGGACGTGTGGGAGATCGCCCGCCGCGGCGACGTGATGCCGCAGAAGAGCACGTTCTTCTACCCGAAGCTGACGAGCGGGCTGCTGCTCTTCCCCCTGTGACCAACTGGCTCCTGTGACCGACTGGCTCGATCTCTGTCGGGCGTCCGTCGAGGACGTACGCGCCGTGCTCGCGGCACTGCCGACGCGCAACGAGCGCGAGCCGGTCGTCGGCCGCGGTCTCGGCGGCGACGAGACGACTGCGATCGACAAGGCCGCCGAAGATGCGATCCTCGCGCGCTTCCGCCCGCTCGACGACGTGACCATCGTCTCGGAGGAGGTCGGCAGGCTCGGCGACGGCGCAACGACCGTCGTGATCGATCCGATCGACGGCTCGCTGAACGCGAAGCGCGGCATTCCGTTCTTCTCCGTCTCGATCGCCGTCGCCGAAGGCTCGACGATGGGTGACGTGCACTTCGGGTACGTCTACGACTTCGG
Source organism: uncultured Actinomycetes bacterium (assembly GCA_963831405.1). GTDB lineage: Bacteria > Actinomycetota > Thermoleophilia > Gaiellales > Gaiellaceae > Palsa-739. The sequence goes on along the minus strand of CAWHPX010000006.1, from coordinate 219,235 downwards.
CACGGGCGAGGAATGGCTCGCGCGCCGTGGCGAGGGTGCGACGCTGAACGGCGAGCGCCTGACGGTCGCACCGAAGGCGACGATCGAGATCCTGAGCTTCGAGGCGACGCTCACCTCGCTCGTCGCGCGTGACGCGCAGAAGGTCGCCGAGCTCGCGTACCGGTTGCGCATCATGGGGTCGCTCGCGCTCTCGCTCTGCCACCTCGCCGCCGGCCGGGTCGACGCCGTGTGCTCGCTCAAGGGCGCCCGCTCCGTCGACATCGCCGCTGCGCAGCTGCTCGTTCGCGAAGCGGGGCTCGCGATCGAGCTCTTCGACGACCCGCGCGCCTTCGAGGATGCCGAGCTCGACCTCGAAGGACGTTCGCGCCTCGCCGCAGCGGGAACGCCGGAGCTGTGCCGCCAGATCGCTCACGCGCTATCCGCATAGGCTGCTCCGGCTGGAACTACGCGAGCTGGAAGGACGCGTTCTACGGCGGGCTGCCGACGCGCCTCTGGCTCGAGCACTACGCGCGGCACTTCGACACGGTCGAGGTGAACACGACCTTCTACCGCCTGCCGAGTCGCGACGCGGTCGCGAACTGGGCGCAGTCGACGCCGCCCGGCTTTCTCTTCACGATCAAGGCGTCGCGTTACCTGACGCACGTGAAGCGCCTCCTCGACGTCGGCCCCGGGCTCGCCCGTCTCTACGAGCGGATCGAGCCGCTGCTCGGGACGCCGAAGATGGGCCCGGTCCTCTGGCAGCTTCCGCCGACCTTCAGGCGGGACGACGCGCGGCTCGCCTCCGCGCTCGCCCAGCTGCCGCCGGGGGAACGCCATTGCTTCGAGTTCCGGCATCCGTCGTGGTTCGCCGACGACGTCTACGAGCTGCTGCGCGCGTACGGCGTCGCGCTCGTGATCGGCGACCGGCCGGAGGTGCGGGACTTCCAGGCGCAGGTCTTCACGGCCGACTGGACCTTCGTCCGCTTCCACTACGGCTCACGCGGGCGGCGCGGCAACTACAGCGAGCGCGAGCTCCGCGAATGGGCCCGGCGCTTCGACCGCTGGAGTGCCGACGTCGAGGTCCTGGCCTACTTCAACAACGACTGGGAGGCGTTTGCAGTGGCAAACGCGCAGCGCCTGTCGGCGCTCTTACGGCCTGGTTGAGCCAAAGCTCGTTTTGAATCGGTGATGCGGCCCCTTGCGATTCGGTCCGACCTGAATACGCTCACAAGTGTGAGGTCGGGGCGGGTGTTCGTCTGTGTGCTCGTGCTCGCGCTGCTCTCGGCAGCGCCCGCGGCTGCATCCGGTTGGCTGCCTCACGGGGCGGATGCCACCTGGACGTATCAGTGGACGGACAGCCAGTACAACGCGACGCCGACGAACGAGAAGGTCTCGGTGAGAAGCCAGGCCGGGGCGAGCTTCACGCTCGCCTGGACGACCGACGGCGCCGACAATCCGCCGGCTGCACCGCCGAGCGCAGGCACGGTCTCGTTCCAGGAGACGAACTTCGGGCTCGTCAACACCGACTGGCAGAGCTCTCCGCCGCCGTCGGCGTTCCCGATCCTGTGCCCGAGCCTCGGATCGTGCGGCAACAGCCTTGCGAGCGCGTTCTACAACGTCATCTGGGGCGCGCGCGCGCCGGTTCTCGCGGAGCCTCTGCTCGCCGGCACGAGCTGGAGCGCGACCGGCGGTGCGCAAAACGACGTCTCGAGCCTCAACGACTATCTCGGCGTCGAGCAGATCACGGTGCCCGCCTTCACGCAGCCCGTGCTGGCTGCGAAGATCCGGTCGCAGATCACGCAGGCCGGCGCGCTCGGCGATCCGTACGGAAGCGGCGTGCGCACGACGTGGTGGGTGTACGGCGTCGGCCCGGTGAAGGTCGTGTTCCAGCACGCGGGCGGGAGCGGCGCGGCCGTGACGACCGCAACCCTGCAGGCGACGAACCAGGTTCCCGAGGCGCCGCCCGTCGATGCGTCGTACTTCCCGTTGCGTGTCGGGATGAAGGGCAGTTACCGCTGGACGAACACGAAGCACTTCACAAAGCCTGAAGTCGAGAAGTTCGTGATCGACCAGGCGGCGAACGGGACTGCGATCGCAAAGCTCCAGAGCGTGTCCGGCCCGATGAAGGTCGCCGGCGCCTACCAGTTCACCTTGCGGCTCGACGGCCTCACGAGTGTCTCGAGCGCGACGAAGGCGGCATCGCTCGCGAAGCTTCCGCCGCTCGGGCCGCGCAGCCTGCCGGTGGACAAGCGACGCCACTTCTTCACGCCGTTCGACCTGATGACGTACGGCTTCGGGCCGGTGCTCCCCGCCTACGCGGCCGTCGGCTCGACATGGTCGTCCGATCCCGGCAACCGCGACTTCGTCGTGTACGGCGTCAACGGCGCCACGAAGATCACCGGAGTTCGGAAAGTGAAGGTGCCCGCGGGAACATTCAACGCACTCGTCGTCTCGAGCACGCTGAAGCAACCCGGGTTCCCGTTCGGCAGCGGCACGCGCACCATGTGGTTCGCGCCGGGCAAGGGACTCGTGAAGCTGCAGTTCCGCCACGGTGACGGCAGCGTGTCCGTCGTCGAGCGACTGCATTGACCGGCGTGGATCGCAGGACGCTTGCGCTCGGTGTCGCGGCGTTCGCGGCAGTCGCGGCTGCCGTGACCGTGACGGTCGCGAACGGCCGGCGAACGTCGCCCAAGCACGATGCGACGGCCGCGTACATCAAGAGCGTCGACACGATCCAACAGCAGATGCAGGTCGAGCTGACGAAGGCGACGAAGGCCTATCGCGACTTCGCAGGAGGCAAGATCGATCCGAAGCTCGAGCCCGAACTTCTGCACGCCGAGGGGACGCTGCGCACGCTGCAACACCGCCTGTCGAGCCTCGAGTCGCCACCGGTGGCAGCGCGCCTCCGGCGGCTCTTGCTCACGCTCGCCGGCGACGAGGTCGCGCTCGCCGACGAGGTGGGCCGGCTCGCCGCCTTCTCGCCTCGTTTCACCGTCCTCGTCCGCGCGTCCCGTACGGCCGGAGCCGAGCTCTCGCGCGCACTTGCGGCTGTGGCGCCGCCGAAACCGCACCGGATCCGCGGCACGAAGCAGCAGGTCGCAGCCGCACAGGCGGCGTTCGCGGCCGCCGCATCGAAGGCCGCGGCCGCCCAGGCGGATGCCGTCGACGCGTACGACGCGAAGGCCGCGTCGGTGGCCGCACGGCTGCGGAGGCTCGACCCGCCGCCCGTCATGCAGCCGGCGTTCCGGGCGCAGCTCCGGATGCTCGCGCGGTCCCGGACGACAGGCGCGGCGTTGTCCGCGGAATTGCGGAAGGCGAACCGCTCGGACGTCGCCGTCGTCGCGCGGCGCTTCACGCTCGCAGCGCGGAGTGCGTCGAGCACCACTGCGCAGAGAGCGCAGATCTCCGCGGTCAAGGCGTACAACGGCGAGTACGCGGCATCGGCGCGATGCAGGCGCGGATTCAGGGCGAGCTCGCGCGCCTGCAGCACGTGACCGGCTGACCTCGCGGCGGTCGTGGGCCGTTCGGCCGACGCCGAAGGTCCAGGAAACGTCAATGGGCCGAACGGCCTATTGCAAAGCGCGTCAGCCGCTGCCACGGTGCGACGCACGCCGCTGGGGAGCGGGTAAACGGGGAACGAGGGGGACGCAACGTCGTCTTACGCGGCAGTTGCCGCGGATCAGCCTTTCGGGTTGACCGCGCTGAGATTCAGGGGGATCCGGTACTGGTGGGCAGGCCTCGGCCTCCTCGTGCTCGGGTTCGCGTACGTCGGCCCCGTCGCCGCCGCACTCCGGCAGCCGGCGCTTCCCGCACGCACGACGCCGCTGCCCGCGCTTTCGATCCCGGCGATCGGCTTCCCGCTCCTGCGCGTCCCGAAGCTGTATGCCGTCACGCCGCTGCCGGCCTTCCGAAGCCGCAACAGCGCGCAGCTCATCCCGCTGCGGCGGCGAAGCCGGTGCAGACGACCGCCCGCCACCGGGTGCCGGTCGTCTCCGACACGCACGCCCAGGCGCCGTACGCGAAGAAGGCGGCTGCGGCGCCGAGGGACCCGTTGCGCAACGTCGCCGTCGTCGAGGACGACATCGGCAGCCCGGTCGCGCTGCCCGCCGCACCCGCGGCGCGGAACGTCTCCCGCGACGGGTGACGCCGCGGCGACTGCCCCGCCCGCAACAACTCCGGCCGCAACGCCCTCCGACAGCGCGACGGCGACAACCGACCCGGCGATGGGCGGCTATCGCTTCTTCTCGACAGAGAGCTCGACCGACACGAGCTCGCCGGCGCCTGCGGACATCTCGGTGCAGACCCGCACCGCAGGAGCAGCAGCAGCCGGCTCTGGAGACCGTCACGATCGGCTCGAGCGAACCGGCATCGTCGACACCTCGGCCACGGCCGACCAGCAGATCACGGAGCTCGACCGGCGACAGCGGCACCGATCGACGCGACGGCCGGCGCGTCGGAGCCCGACGGCGGCCTCTCGTCGGCGACCACGTCGGATTCCTCGAGCGGCGGCGCCTCGGGCAGCCGGCGACGGCCAGCAGGGGACGACGCCCGGCACGACGGCAGCGGCACCGGCGGCTGCGACGGCGCACCGGCGGCACGACCGCCTCCAGGCGTCCGCGACCGAGCCCGGCAGCGTGTCCTCGACGCCCGACAGCGTCGATCTTCCGTCGTCCGACCCGGCCGCAACGCCCGGGAGCGGCACCCTCGACCGCCCGGCTCGGCTCTCGTCACTGCAGGAAGCGGCGGCGCGGCAACGAGTGTGAACGGCTCGGCCAGCGTCTCGTTCGCGCCGGGCAGCGTGCCCTCGACGTCACCGTCAGCGTCAGCACCGAGCACCGATTGCGCCCGCAGGCATCCGCGCAATCGGCTCCGTCTACAGCCTCAGCGCGATCGCAAGCGACGGTTCCGCCGTCGAGACCTTCGCGAGCGCACCGGTGCTCACGATCCACTACGACCCGGCCGGGCCGGCTCCGACCTCGATCTACTACCTCGACCCCGTCAACGGGCCGACGAAGATCGCCGGCACGATCGATCTGGTCGCGCACCGATCAGCGCGGCCCTCCCGCACTTCAGCGACTACGTCGCCGGCGACGACCCGCCGATCGACGGCACCGCCGGCGCCGACACCTTCACGCTCCTCTGGGACGGCACGAACATGGTGCTTCACCCGACGAGCGGCACCGACACCACGGTCGCCGCGGGCCAGCACGACGCCGTCACCGTTCACCTCCTCGCGGGCGACGACCACCTCTCGCTCACGATCGGCGACCTCGGCGCCTACGACGGCGCCCTCACGATCGACGGCGGCGCCGACACCGACACGCTGACGGTGACGAGCGACGAGAACATGACCCTGAGCGCCGGCCAGCTTCTCGTCGGCAGCCGCTCGATCACCTTGACCGACGTCGAGAACGTGAACCTCCAGGGCGGCGCCGGCGACAACACGTTCACGATCACGGACTTCACCGGCCCGGCTTCGCTCGACGGACAGGGCGGCAGCGACACCGCCGACGTCACGCGTGACGCGAGCTTCTCAATCGGGAGCGGCGCGATCCACGCCGGCACGCAGACGATCACCCTGGCGAGCATCGAGCATCGCGTCGTCCACGGCGGCGCCGGTGACAACACCTTCTCCTTCACCGACAACTTCGGCGACGCGACCGTCACGACCGGTGGCGGCAGCGACACGCTCGACTTCACCGGCCTGACAGCGTCCGAGCCGGTCACGCACCCGACCGACACGACGTTCGGCGATGCCACGGGCGACACATTGACGATCAGCAACCCGAAGCCGGACCACATCGACTTCACGCTCGTCAGCGCGTCCTCGCTCGTCACCAAGGTCGACCAGATCCTCGACAAGGTCGCCGCCGTCGTCTCCGCCGTCGACACCGCCGGCAACGCGCTCTCGAGCGTCCTGCCGCTCCTCGATCCGAGCATCGCGGGCAGCGTCGACAAGATCGTGAAGCTCGTCGACTCGTTCAACGCGATGAAGACGAAGATCGACACGGCGCTTGCCTCGCTGCCGGCCGTGCAGCTCAGCGACATCGTGAGCGCGCTGAACACGGCGCTCTCGAGCACCGACATCCCGTTCCCGCTCCGCGGGCTCCACTTCGCCACCGCCTACGAGAGCCTCGCCGGCGACTTCCTCGCCTACATCACCGCGACGCTGACAGCAGGGAACCCGCTCAGCTGCTCGACGGGCACCGGCTGCCTCTCGACGCAGGTCCCGCTCGACTTCGGCGACAAGCTCGACGCCATCGGCATCGCCCTCGACTCCGATCCGGCGACGCCCGGCGCGCAGCCGCCCGTCTTCACGGCCCGCGGCGCCATCGGCATCGACCTCGCTCTCGGCGTCGACATCACGACCCCCGGTGACCCGTTTCTCAAGAGCAACGGGCACATCGACCTCGCGTTCAACGCCTCGATCACGACGATCAACGCGACCGTCACGCTCGGCGTGCTTCAGGCGTCGATCAGCTCCGGGTCGATCACGATCGCCGGCACCGCCACGCTCGCGCTGCACGACACCGGCGCCGCCGACGGCATCGACCCGCTCGGCGAGCTCGGCCCCGACGCGGTCGACGTCACCGCGGCCGGCACGATCTCGAGCCCGATCACGCTCACCGCCACGATCGCCGCCGGCGTCCAGATCGGCACCTCGGACCTGAACCTCGCGAGCGCCCAGCTCGCCATCTGCTTCGGCGCCGACTGCACCCCGAATCCGTCCGTGCAGCTCTTCGGGCCCGGCGGCGAGACCCCCGCGGTCAACGTCACGTTCCACACGAACGCCGACGGCGGGCACGACCTCCTGAACTCGCTCTCGAACGCGACGAGCTTCTCGAACCTCGGCCCGACCGAGATCATCTCGATGCTCAGCCAGGTCGCGAGCTTCTTCAGCTCGATGGCCGGCCAGTCGTTCCTCGGCTCGGCGCAGATCCCGTTCACCTCCATCACGCTCGGCCAGGCGCTCGACTATGCGAAGGAGTTCACGCACAACGTCATCGATCCGCTCTTCAAGAGCGGTGACTCGACGAAGCCGGACGCGAACGGCGACGGCCGGGTCGACGTCAGCGACTTCAACTTCTCGAGCGTCCAGAACCTGCTCGACCGGCTCGAGGCCGCGCTCGGCCTGACGCCCGGGTTCCTGAAGGCGACCTACGACCCGGCGGCCGGAACGCTGGAGTTCAACTTCAGCCTCGACAGGACGCTCGGCATCGGCACCGACGTCGCCGTCGCGCCCGCAGGCGCCGTCGTGCTCGACAGCGCGAAGAGCCAGGGCGGCGCGAAGTTCACGATCGGCGCCGGTTCCGACTCGGCCCACTACAAGATCACGTACGTCGTCAACAACAACTCGACGGGCGACCTGGCCTGGAACGCCGACCTCGCCGCCGTCCAGTCGGCGATCGCGGCCATCACCGGCATCCCGACCGGCGTCCACCTCACCTGCCAGAACACCGCGGGCAGCTGCACCGGCGGCCCGTTCGTCTACTCGTTCGACTCCGACGGCACGATCGGGACGCTCGTCCCGAACGAGACGCAGTACCTGCTGCTCGCCGCGAGCGGCGGCACCTTCTCGATCTCGACCGCGACGAAAGCCGTGACCGGCATCGCGTGGAACGTCTCGCTCGCGACGTTCCAGGCGAACCTCGACTCGCTGATCGGGGCAGGGCTCGCAACGGTGCGCTGCGCGAGCGGCGGCGGTACGTGCTCCGGCGGCTCGTTCCAGATCGTCTACAACCTCGGCACCGCGGCCGGCACCGACGTCCCGCTCTTCGCCGTCGACGGCACCGCCCTCGCGAACGACCACAACCTGAAGCAGATCCTGCTCGTGCCGGCCACGACGGGCGACTTCTGGCTCACGTACGCGGACGGCACGGTCATCCAGCTCACCGACAAGATCGGCGCGGGCATCACCGCCGGCGGCCTCGCCGGCAAGCTCGCGGCGCTGTCGGCGATCCACGTCGGCTCGGTGGCCCGCATCGACGGCGACACGACCGCGTACCTGATCACGCTCACCGGGACGACCGACGTGAAGACGATCGGCGGCGCCGGCGGCTTCTCGCTCGACTTCGGGGCCACCCTCGGCGGACTCGCGAGCCTGACGACCACGGGCAGCGTCATCCCGCTCGCCGAGCTGATCGCCAACATCACGTTCGGCATCAACCTCAATCCGAGCTCGGCGATCTCGGTCGGGCCCGAGCAGTTCACCGCCGGCCCGCGCGTGGACGTCACGACCGCGCACGACGGCGGCAAGACGATCGCGATTCGCACCATTCGCCCGGGCGTCCTTGGTAGCGCCGGCACCGTGCTCGTCCTGACCGTCAACGGGGGCGGCACCTTCACGCTCGCCCACTCGGCCACGACCTCGTCCCCTCTCTCGCCGGGCCTTGCGACGTCGGCGCTCGAGACCGCGATCGCCGGCATCCTCGGCGTCTCCGCCGGGAACGTGCACGTGACCCGCGCCGCGCGCCCCGAGGGCTGGGTCTACACGATCACCTTCGACGACGTGGTCGACCCGACGCTGGCGCAGGCGATCACCGTGAGCGGCACCGGCCTCACGGCCATCGACGAGGTGCAGCACGTCGACGTCGTCAACGCGACCGGCGGCACGTTCGTGCTGACCTACGGCGGCCAGGGGACGGCGCCGCTCTCGAGCGGCGCCTCGACGGGCACGGTCAAGTCGGCGCTGACCGCCCTCTCGTCGATCGGCAGCGGTGGCGTCAGCGTCGCCGGCTCGGCCAACCACTACGTCGTGACGTTCAGCGGCGGCACGCTCCACAACACGAACACCGGCGACATCACCCCCGACGCGAGCCAGCTGACGGGTGCGCTCACGAGCGGCACCCTCGCCACCTCCGCGAACTTCACCGTCTCGATCACGAACGGCTCCGCCGTGATCACCTCGATCGGCCAGGACGCGGTCGCGACGGCGACACAGGCCACCATCGCAGACGGCGGTACGGGTCTCGGCGTCACGACGACGACGCCCGGCAGCGGCACGGCGAACGAGGTGCAGACCCTCACCGTGCGCGCCTCGGGCGGGACGTTCACTCTCGCCTTCGGCGTGACGACGAGCGGGCCTGTTGCATTCGACGTCTCGGCCGACACGCTCAAGGGCGTGCTGGAGGGGATCGGCATCGGCTCGGGCAACGTTGCGGTCACGCAGTCCTCGTCGATCGCCGGCACCCTCTACACGATCACATTCCAGGGTGCGAAGGCTCATACGGACGTCGCCCAGCTGATCGCAACCGGCTCGCTGACCGCGCGGAACGAGACGCAGCAGATCACGATCGCGGGCGCGGCGTCGGGCCACTACAAGCTCTTCTTCGACGCGAACAACAACGGCCTCGTCGACACGGGCGAGATCACCGGCGACATCGCCGTCGGAGCTTCCGCCGGCGACGTCCAGTCGGCGCTGAACCTGCTCGCCGGGGTTGCCGTCACCGTCACCTCGACGACCGCCGGCGTCTACTCGATCGTCTTCAGCGGTGCGCCTCTCGCCGGCACGAACGTCCGGCCGCTCTCGATCCGCGAAGCCGCGCTCGAGGCGCAGCACGAGATCCAGCACGTGTCGCTCCTGAACGCGACCGGCGGCACCTTCACGCTGACGCTCGGCGGCCAGACGACCGCGCCCCTTGCGTGGAACGCCACCCAGGATCAGGTCAGGGATGCGATCAACGCGCTCACGTCCCTCCCGACCGGCGTGACCTCTTCCGTCGTGCTCACCTCCGGCGACTACGCGATCACCTTCAGCGGCGGCTCCGGCGCGAACCAGCACATCGACAAGCTCGTCGGCGACTCGGGCGCCCTCGAGAACGCGAACCCGACCGCGACCTTCTCGATCTCGGGCTTCCCGGCCTCGCACACCTCCGCGGCGCAGCTCGTCACGGCCCTCCAGTCCGCGCTCGACGCGGCGGCGATCGTGGGCGGGATCACGCCGGGGCTGCTCTCGGTGACGATCACCCATGCGCCCGTCACCGCGGGCCAGGCGGTCTTCGGGCACTACAGCGGCGCGAGCCCGACCGACCAGCCGTTCGAGCTCCACATCGCGATCAGCGGCGTGTCGAGCGGCACGTTCACGATGCCGGCCACGAGCGGCACGTTCACGCTCACCTTCGACGACGGCTCGACGAGCGTCACGACCACGCCCCTCGCCGTCGGCTCGGGCGGCGCGGTGCTCAAGTCGGCGATCGAGGGCCTCTCGAACTTCCACGGCACCGCGAGCGTCACACTCACCGGCAGCCAGTACACGATCGCGTTCTCGGGCGGCCCGTCGCTCTCCGGCCTGAGCGCCGAGATCGTGGTCGCCGGCAACGTGTCGCACGCCGACGCCGCCTCGGCCGACGCGTTCAAGGCCGCGCTCCAGGCCGCAATTCGCACCGCGCTCGAGAACGCCGGTCTCGTGTCGAAGGCGCCGACGGACGCGCCGGTCAGCGTCACGCTCGACACAGGGAAGCTCGTGCTCTCGACACGCAGCGACGTCGCCTTCAGCATCACGCTGAAGTTCCCGTCGCCCGTCACCGCGGAGCTCGGGGGCAACCGCATCTCGCTGAACGCGTCTCAGGTGCAGTACACATTCGACGACCACAAGGCACCCGTGACGCTTCAGCGGCACGTCGACGTCGGCGTCGACTGGACGGACTCGGCGTTCCAGGAGCTCGGCCTCGCCTCGTCGCCCGTGCGTCTCGACTACACCGGCCACCCGCTCTCGCAGGAGGTCCAGTTCACGCTGCTCGTCAACGACGCGGAGATTCCGGTCGACATCCAGTCGTCGGCCTTCTCGGGCGTCACCTCGATCGACGGCCTGATCACGGTGCTCCAGGCGCAGATCGACGCGGCTCTCCTCGCCGCTTTCAACGGCAACGCGCTCGCGCACGACGACGGCAACGGCCACACGTACACAATCGACAACTACAAGCTTCTCGTTTGCCGTCCGAACATCAACCCGGCCGGCGAGAAGTGCGACCACGTCGGCAACCGGATCGAGTTCCAGGTCGTCACCGAGAGTTCCGCCATCACGACGCTCGCGATGAACGTCCCGGCGTTCCTCGACGACGGGACGACGCGGAACGGCGCCGTCACCGAGCTCGGCTTCGAGGCAGTGGCAGGCGCGACGCATCGCGGCCGCGCCGGCACCTTCTACCTCGACGACGTCACGCTTGCGGCACACGTGCGTGTGGCATTGCAGGACGTGAGCGCGACCGCTGCGCTCGGCTTCCTCGCCGTGAAGGCCACGGCTGCGGGCACGATCAACCCGGGCTCCTGGCTCCTCAGCCTCGACGGGACGCTCGCGCTGAAGAACCCGCTCTCGAACTCGGGCCCGGACGCGAACCGCATCGATCTCGCCGTGCTCGGCGCCGCGCTTCGCAACGGCCACTTCCTCTGGGACTCGAGCGCCACGAACGGGACGCCCGACAGCCCGAACACGGGCTTCTTCTCGGGCACGCTCGCAGGAGGCTTCGGCGCCGACCTCACAATGAAGCCGGACGGCTTCCTCGACGGCCTCGGCGACCTGAACGCGCACCTCACGATCAGCCTTCAATCGAGCGACTGGTTCACGAGCTTCCCGACACCCGATGTCCACTGGACGGGGCCGGACTTCGACTCTGTCCTGCAGCGCTTCAAGAACCTCGACGCCGCGTCGATCGCGCAGGCGCTCCAGCTGATCGTCAACTTCGTCAAGGAGCTCGCGCACCCGACGGCGTCGAACGCGATCTCGGATGTCCTGAACGCGCAGCTGCCGTTGATCAACAAGAGCCTCTCGCAGCTTCTCGACATCGCCTCCGACATCGCCGACCAGATCCACGAGGCGATCACGAACCCGAGCGGCGCGATCCAGATGCTGAACAACGTCCTCGCGAACGCCTTCGGCATGCCGACGCCGCGCATCCCGTCACCGAGAGCCATCACGGCGACGGCGGCTCGGCGGAGGCGTCCTGCTGCACATCGACGCGGTCAACGGCTCGTTCCGGCTGACGTTCCCGCCGAACCGCGGGCCTCCGGTCACGACCGACTCGATCGACTTCGACCCACCGCGACGGCGGCAGCCAACGCGACTTGCAATCCAGACCGCGTTGAACAAGCTGGCCGGCGTCGACGTCACGGTGACTCCGTCGAGCGGCGACTACCTCGTCACCTTCAACAGCAACGGTGCCCAGCCGCTCTTCGTCGCAGACGCCACCAAGCTCGTCAAGACCGTCCTCCTGCACTACCTCGACGGCGAGATCACCTTCTCGTTCGATCTCGGCGCGAGCATCCAGATCGCGCGGCCGTTCAATCTCGACCTGACCGACGTCCTCGGCTCGCTGCCGTCGCCGTTGAACACCATCGTCAGCTCGCTGATCGGCGCGGGCGGCGACGGCAACCTCACGGTCAACGTCGGCGCGAAGCTCCACATCTCGCTCGGCCTCGACCTGAGCCAGCCCGCGACGTTCGCGTCGGGCGGCACGTCGCTGAAGCTGAACGCGACGGGCGGCACGTTCAAGGTGACCTACCAGGGCCACACGACGAACGCGCTCGCCTTCGACATCTCTGCCGCGGCCCTCGAGACGGCGCTCAGGGCGCTCGCCGGCCTCTCCGCGGTCACCGTCACCGGCGGCGCCGGCGCCTACACGATCGACTTCCACGGCGCGGCGATCACCGCCGCCGATCTCACGGTCGACGGCACCTCGCTGACCGGGACGACGAGGAGCTTCTACCTCAAGACCGGCTCGGGCGACGATGCCACGCATCTCGACCTGACGGCGAGCGCCGCCGGCACGAACCTGAACTTCAACGCGCGCCTCGGCCCGTTCGGCCTCTTCGTCAAGGACGGCTGGCGAGCCTCGGCGGCACCATCCGCCTCAGCTTCGTCGACGGCCCGCACACGGGCCAGCAGGCGCGCTTCAACCTCGTCGGCTTCGGCGGACGGCTCGGCTCCTTCACGAGCGACCTCGGCTCCATCGGCGACTTCATCGGCGCGGGCAGCGTCTGCGTCAACCCGCACGGCTGGCTCGTGCGACCCGGTGTTCCGATCGCGCAGGCGAACCTGCCGCTCTACGTCGGGACCGCAGAGCTTCCAGATCCCGATCAACGACCCGCTCCTCGAGACGCCGCCCGCGTACTGCAACCAGGTGATCGTCTCGGTCGGCATCAACGTCACGAACCTGATCGAGCGGCACCGGCAGACGTCTTCGAGTTCCACTTCGACGACGGCAACCCGACGACGCCCACCGAGATGCCGTGGGCGAACTTCTAGCCCGCAGATGCCGAGCCTCTTCGCGCTCCTCGCCGACCCGTCGGTGATCGTCGACGGGCTCGACTCGGTGCTCGGCGAGATCGCAGGACCTCCTGCAGGGCCAGATCTTCGGCGTCAAGCTGCCGCTCCTCGGCGACCTGCTCGCGCACAACCCGCTCTCCGACCGCGGTCGGACAGCATCCGCACGAACCTGCTCCAGCCGCTCGCGAACCTCCTGCGCGAGAACAACGTCGGCTTCGACGGCCTGAAGGACCTGATCCAGTCCGAAGCTCTTCAACGTCCTCGGCCCCTCGGGCATCGACCTGCTGCAGCGCTTCGACGGCAGCGTCGGCACGCCGACGGCGGCAGACATCCACATCTCGCTGCTGAAGAAGGACGGCGCCGGCAACGCGCGCGGCGCGAGCGCGAACATCTTCGACGCGCGAGCAGATCGAGTTCGACTTCACGCTCGGCAAGACCTTCGTCTACACCGCGCCGACGATCGAGCTCGACCTCGGCATTCCGGCGCTCGGCATCGACGCGAGCTTCACGCCGCAGGTCACGCTCAACTTCGGGATGAACTTCGGCTTCGGCGTCGACGTCAACAACGGCTTCTACTTCGTGACGGACGGCGGCACGCCGGGACGAACACCGCTGACGACCAGGAGCTGCACGTCGGCGCGCTCGTCACGCTCTCGAGCGTCACCTGCCCGAGCGGCGGCGTCGACCAGGCGCAGGTCAACGGCCGGCTGCTCTTCCTCGCGCTCCATCTCACCGACGGCGTCGACCTGAACGGCGACGGCGCCGTGAAGGTCGCGTGCGCGGGCGGCGGCGCGGACACGAACGTCGACCTCCAGAAGATGGAGATCAGCTCGATCTTCTTCTGCGGCAACGTCGACGTGATGTCGCCCGACCCGTCGGCGAAGGCGAAGCGCGGCGAGCTGACGCTCAGCGACCTGCTCGGCGAGCGACTTCGGCTCGATCTTCGACATCGACATCAGGGCGGCGCAGACCTCCGCGCGAACGCGGTCGTCGACTTCAGCACGCTCGGCGCCGACCTCGCGAACATCCTGCCGTCGATCTCGACGAAGATCCTCGATCGACTTCGGGCTCTCCTGGAGCACGAGCGACGGCTTCCACGTCTCGTCGCCGCAGGTCGTCTTCGCCGACATCTCGCTCGACCTCGGCTCGTTCATCTCCGACTTCGCCGGCCCGATCCTCCAGCAAGATCAAGAAGATCCTCGATCCGCTGGCCTGGCTGATCGGCCCCGACGGCTTCCTGAACGAGCGCATCCCGCTGCTGTCGGATCTCGCCGGCCACACGATCACGGGCGCCGACCTCGTCTCCTTCTTCGACCCGACCGACGGGCCGAAGGTCAAGGCGTTCCTCGACTTCGTCCTCGAGATCTACCACCTGATCGACCTCGTCGCAGGCGGCGACGGCGGACGGCCACGTCGAGCTCAACTTCGGCGACCTCGTGCTCGCCGCCGGCGACCACAGCCCGGGCTCGATCCTGCCGGACGATCGGCAGCTGGTCGTTCTTCGACAGCCCGCTCGACTTCGGCTTCGGCGGCGACCAGAACATCAGCGACATGCCGAACCTCGGCAACCTCGACATCCCCGACACGTTGCCGGCGCCGTCGATGGAAGGCGCGCAGGGCTCGTCGTCGTCCGAGTTCCACGTCGGGCGTCACCGGCTCGACGTGCGATCGAGTTCCCGATCCTCGAGAACCCGTCGAGCCTCATCAACCTGCTCTTCGGGAAGCCGGTCACGCTCGTCGAGATCCAGCTGCCGGAGCTCGGCTTCCAGTTCAACTACCGGCAGATCTTCCCGATCATCGGCCCGCTCGTCGGCACCTTCGAGGGCGGCATCGGCGCCAAGCTCGATCTGCGGTTCGGCTACGACACGCAGGGCCTGACCGACTTCATCGCCTCGGGCAACCCGGCCGCGCTGCTCGCAGGGCTTCTTCTTCGACCCGCACGACGCGCAGGGCAACCCGCTGCCGGTCGCGCAGCTGCACGCCGAGATCGCCGTCGGCGCCGCCATCTCGCTCGCACTCATCACGGCGGGCGTCGAGGGCGGCATCAGCGCCGACATCGCGTTCAACTGGAACGACCTGAACAAGGACGGCAAGGTGCGCTTCGACGAGCTGAAGGCGAACCTGCTCGCGAACGGCTACAACCCGCTGGCGGTCTTCGACATCACGGGCGAGCTCGACCTCTTCCTTCGCGCCTACGTCGAGATCAACCTCTTCATCACGAAGATCACGCTGACCTTCGAGTTCGCCGCGGCTGAAGCTCTTCGACTTCTCGGTCCGACTTCACGCGGCCGTCCTACCTCGGCACGCAGAGCGGCGGCGTCGCTGACGCTCGCGGTCGGGCCGAGCTCGAAGAACCGCATCCAGGGCGACCTCGGCGACATCGCCGAGCACGATCTACGTGTCCGGCTCCGGCGGCCACGTCGAGCCTCTGGTCGCCGCAGTTCGGCCGCGGCTCCGAGCAACACGCAGGACTTCGACAACGTCACGTCGATCGTCGCGCAACTTCGGCGCCGGCGACGACTTCATCGACCTGAGCGCCCTCGACGCGAGCGGCATCAGCGTCCTGATCCACGGCGGAGACGGCAACGACACCCTGATCGGCCCGAAGAGCTCCGCGTGCAGCGTCGACACGGGCTTCTGCGCCTCGCTCTTCGGCGACGGCGGCGACGACACGCTCAAGAGCTCGAGCGAGCAGAACGACCTCCTCGACGGCGGCGCCGGGAACGACACTCTCTACGGCTCGAACGGCGGCAATGCGGGCGCGAGCACGCTCCGCGGCGGCGCGGACAACGATTCCCTGCACGGCGGCACGGGCGCCGAGACGCTCGACGGCGGCCGGGGCGACGACACGATCGACGGCGGCGGCGGCGCCGATCAGTACATCGGCGCGAACGCGGCGAGCATCGTCACGATCACGACGTCGGGGCCCGGCACCGGCACGCTCGACCTGAGCGGTCGCACCGAGGCGCTGCACATCATCCTGAAGGACGGCAAGATCCTCGTCGGGTGGGGCGCGGTCGACAACACGGCGCCCGGCCATCCGTTCATCGCGGGCTTCGACGACTACGTCCACGAGATCCGCGTCACCGACGTCAGCTCGATCACGACGATCCTCGGCGGCAAGGGCGCCGACCAGTTCACGATCTACCAGACCGCGTCCGCCGTGATGACGCTCGACGGCCAGGGCGGCAACGACACCTACGACTTCGTGAACTTCGGCGGCGGCGCCGCGCAGCCGATCCACGCCGACGTGAACGACCGCGGCAACCCGTGGGACTCCGGCGACCAGATCGTCATCGACGGCAGCGCCGCCGCCGACACGATCGTCGCGACCGACTCGCAGATCACGGGCACCGGCAGCCAGACGGTCACGTACCACCGGCCCGATCCGGACAAGAACGTCCTCTCGCTCGTCCTGAACGGCAACGACGGGGCGGACCACATCACCGTCGAGAGCACGCGCGACGTCGTGCCCGTCAAGGTCGACGGCGGCGCGGGCAACGACGTCATCAACGTCGGCGCGGGCACGCTGGGCGACATCGTCGGCCTCTCGCGGCCGGGCATCTCCGTGCCGTACGGCGTCGGGCCGCTCGTCGTCGTCGGCGGCGCAGGGCTCGACACGCTGATCGTCGACGCGCACCTCGACTCGGCCGACGCCTCGGGCACGCTCGTCTCGTGGCTCGAGCAGCGGCAGACGGCGCCCGACGGCACCGAGGTCGGCGGCGTCGGCGGTCTCGGCATGACGATGTACGCCGACTTCGACCACGTCACCCCGACGAACGCCCTCGTCGGCGCGTCAGACGGCCGGATCGAGTTCGAGGATCTCGAGGCGCTGACGATCCTGCTCGGCTCCGGCGACAACACCTTCACGGTCGGCGGCGACTCCCTGCGCCCGCAGCTGCCGAAGGCGCGCCAGGAGAAGATCCTCTACTTCACGCAGTCGCCGGCCCTGATGGCGTCGATCGTCGGCGGCACCGGCAACGACACCTTCCAGGTCATCTCGACCGGGCAGATCGACCGGGGCGCGCTCGACAACTCGGGTGACCTGATTGCAATCAACACGAAGACGCAGGGCATCCTCGGAACGACATCCGAGGTCGAGCACATCGACATCCGCGACGGCAAGGTCGACACGGTCAACACGTTCACGCTGACCTTCAACGGCCACACGACCGGCACGCTGCACTTCGACATCACGAAGGAAGACCTCGCGGCGGCGCTCAACGGCCTCTGCGTCTCCGGGTGCGGGATCACCGTCGACGGCGGCAGCGGCGTCTTCGACGTCACCTTCCCGAGCACCTTCGGCAACGTCGGCCAGCTCGTCGCGACCTTCGCCGACAAGCTCGTGAAGACCTCGGAGGCGACGAAGGGCGTGCAGGGCACGACCGACGAGCGCCAGTTCGTCGAGATCTCCGACATCACCGACGGCAACGGCTACTTCACGGTCAAGTACCAGTTCATGGAGACGAAGGCGATGCCGCTCGACGTGACGCGGGCCGCCTTCGAGGCCGCAGTCCGGCAGGCGTTCACCTTCGCCGGCGACACGACCTCCAACATCCACGTCTTCGACCACTCCGGCGGCGGCGGCTTCGACATCGTCTTCGCGAACATCCTCGGCGATGTCGACCAGGTCGTCGCGCAGGTCGTGCCGCTGCTCCTCGACGGCGGCGCCGGCGCCGGCACCGACCGCTTCCGGGTCTCCTCGATCTACGAGGACACGTTCTTCTACGGCGGTGACGGCAGCGACAGCGCCAACGTCAACCTGAACGCGCTCACACTGGCGCCGTTCATCCCGAGCGACGTCGTCGGCCACGTGACGATCACGCAGCAGCCGAACGACGTGCACGGCAACACGGTCGAGCAGGTCGACATCACGAACGTCACCGGCGGCGCCTTCCGGCTCTCCTTCAAGGGCGAGTTCACCGATCCGATCGCCTGGGACGCGCCGGGTCAGGGCGACTGCATCACGGTCAAGACCTCGGCGACGCCGTTCTGCAGCGTCCAGAAGGCGCTCGAGAAGCTGACGACGATCGGCGACCAGAACGTCGAGGTCGTGAAGAGCGACATCGACGGCTCGTACACGATCACCTTCGTCGGCACGCTCGCCGGCGGGGGCCAGCCGCTCCTCACCTCCGACATCGTGATCGCGACGACGCAGGCCGGCGACGCGACGCACGACGCGACGCAGACGGTCACGATCGACAGCCACACGACCGGCTCGTTCAGCCTCGACTACACGTACGACGTCCGTCCGCTCGGCCTCACGACCGATCCGAACGCGACCGGCAGCCTCTGCACCAGCCTCGCGACCCCCACGTGCACGTACTACTACGTCGTGACGGCGATCACGGGCGGCGGCGAGACGCTTCCGTCCGCCGAGGTGCACGTGACCGTCGGACACAACGGCGGCGTCAAGCTCTCCTGGGGCGACGTCCCGAACGCCGTCGGCTACCGGATCTGGCGCGGCACGGCCGCAGGCGGCGAGACCGGCTACTTCACCTCGACGCTCGGCGAGCTTCTTCGACGACGACCTGAACACGTTCACCGCGGCAACCCTGCCGGCCTCGACGAGCGTCCACGGCGTCCAGACGACGGTGCCGATCGAGGTCGACGCCACCCCGGGAGCCGTCCAGGCGGCGCTCGAGCTCCTGCCGACGATCGGCCTCGGCAACGTCGTCGTCACCGGCTCGGCCCGCAACTACACGATCCGGTTCACCGGCGCGCTCGGCCGCCAGGCGGTCGCCCTGCTCGGCGGCGCGAGCTCCTCCCTCCGCTCGAACGGCATCAACGCCGTCGTGACGATGGACGGCGGCGGCGGAGGCGACACGTACAACGTCAACCTCATCGGCGGCCGCACGAACTCGCTGATCAACGTCTTCGACTCCGGCGTCCCGGGCGACGGCGGCGACGCGCTCACCGTCACCGGCACCGACTTCCCGGACGTCTTCCTCCTGCGCGCGGCGACCTCCGACGCCGGCCTCGCGTTCATCGCGCTGATCAACGGCCCGACGCCGCTGACGCCCGCCGCGACCGACCCGGTCGAGCGCATCAACTACAACCAGCAGCTCGAGGCGATCGTCGTCAACGGCGGCAACGGCGACGACCAGTTCTACGTGGACGACACGCGCGCCTCGATCACGGTCAACGGCGACCAGGGCAACGACTTCTTCCAGATCGGGCAGCTCTACCGCTCGCGCCGCACGCCGGACCTCGCCGGTGTCGCGCCCGAGGACGTCTTCGCGACGATCGAGACGACGCAGGGCTGGCTCTCGAACGGCATCAGCAAGCCGATGACGATCAACGGCGGCGTCGGCAACGACAACTTCATCGTCTTCCACAACCTCGACACGCTGAGCCTCTTCGGCGACGCGGGGAACGACTCGTTCCTCGTGCAGGCGTTCGCGCTTGCGGGCTCGCAGGAAGACCATCGCGCACTCACCGACCTGAGCGGCGGCGGCGGCGCCGACCTCATCCAGTACGCGGTCAACGCACCGGTGAACATCGACGGCGGCGACGGGTTCGACACCGTCGTGATCATCGGCACCGAGTTCAACGACGACTTCGTCATCACGTCGACCGGCGTCTTCGGTGCCGGCCTCCACGTGAGCTTCGTCAACATCGAGTCCCTGACCGTCGACGGCGGCGCGGGCGACGACCGGTTCTTCGTGCAGAGCACCGGCGCCACGTTCACGACCGAGATCGACGGCGGCCTCGGCTCCGACTTCATCAGCGTCGAGGGCCCGACGCCGGTCAACGGCGTGATCTCGAACGACCTTCTCGGTCACAGCGGGATCGTCACGCACAGCGTCGAGAGCTCCGACGGCTCGTACAGCGGCCTCAGCGTCGTGGGCGTCTCAGCGAACGTCGCGGACGACGACACGCCGGGGATCGTCGTCACCGAGTCGAACGGCGGCTCGATGGTCGTGCAGTCGAGCGACGGCACCTACAGCTTCTCGAACCACACGGCCGACAACTTCGCCGTCGTCCTGACGCGGCCGCCGGGCACGAACGTCCAGGTCGTCGTCAACATCCAGCCGCCGCAGGGCCTCGTGCTCCTGAGCGGGGGCGTGCCCTTCCGCGCCGTCTCCGACGAGGTGCAGTCGGTGACGCTGACGCAGGTCTCGACCGGCACCTTCCGGCTCCATCTCGGCGGCAGCCAGACCGGCTTCCTCCCGTGGGATGCGCCGGCCGCAGTCGTGCAGGCGGCGCTCGAGACGATCGTCGGCGCCGGCAACGTCGCGGTGACGCAGACCGGCACCGTCTACACCGTCGCCTTCCGCAACGGCAAGGCGGACACGAACATCGCCGAGATGACGGCCGAGCTCGGCAGCCAGCCCGCCGGCGGCACCGGCACGATCAAGGTGCGGACGACGGTGGACGGCGGCGTCTCGCAGGCGCAGGCACTCCAGCTCGTCTTCGACGACTCCAACTGGTGGATCCCGCAGAGCGTCACCTTCGTCGTCGACGACCAGGCCGCCACGATCGGCACGAACGCCTACTTCCAGAACTCCGCGACGGTGCGCTGCTCGAACGAGGTGCCGCCGACCGACCCGCCGCCGCCGCCGAACTGCACGAAGACGATCACGGGCTCGGTCACGAGCGGCTCGAGCGTCGACATGAACTCGCACACCGTCGGCGACGAGTACGCGACGCTGACCTCGAGCACCCCGGTCTTCAACGACTTCCGGCCGTCCTCGACGCTGCCGGAGGGTCTCCGCGGCACGCAGCTCAAGATCTCGGGCAACGACCCCGAGGCGGAGGGCCAGGTCCGGCTCGTGCTCGGCAGCTACCTCACGCATCTCCAGCTCGGCGGCGCGACGGGCGGCAGCTACACGCTCGGCTTCGGCAGCTACGGCACGACCGGCACGCTCGCGTTCAACGCGGCGGCAGCGGCGGTCAAGGCGGCCCTCGGGGCGCTCCTCGGCGACAACATGGTCGACGTGACCGCCGTCGCCGGCGGCTTCGACGTCGCGCTCCGCGGCACGCTCGTCCTCTCCGACGCCGCGCATCTCGTCCTCAACTCGTCGCTCACGGGGGGCGGCGCGGCCTCCGCGCTGATCGACGGCTCCACGATCAAGCTCAACTCGGCCTGGTCGGTCGAGCCCCGCCCGGGCGCCGCGTTCGAGGTCAGCCTCTACAGCGGCGTCAAGGTGCCGGCCGTCCGCGTCGCGGTCTTCCCGCAGACGACGAACCTCGTCGTCGTCGCGGAGACCGACGGCTCGACGAACCTGAACGAGGACGGGGCGAGCCCGACCGCCTCCGAGGTCGACCACATCCAGGTGCGCCTCTCTGCGGCGCCGGACGTGGCGAACCCGGACATCTTCGTCACCCTCGGCGACCACAACGCCGGCCTCGTCCAGTACTACATGGGCGGCGTCCTCCTCACCGGGCCGCTCCACTTCACCGTTGACGGCGCCGGCGGCACGCTCAAGTGGGACGTCTTCCAGGACATCGAGGTGCGCGCGGTCGACGACGGCGTCATCCGCGGGATCCATCGCGCCGACCTCTCCGCGACCGCGTCGCACTACTTCTCGTACCTGTCGACGATCGTGATCGGCGACGACCACTGGGCCGGCGTCCGCGTCGTCGAGAGCGGCGGCTCGACGAACGTGATCGAGCAGTACGCCGGCGGCACGGCCGGCTTCCAGGCGGATGCCTTCGTCTCGAGCCCGCTCGAGCCGGCGCTCGACTCGTACACGGTGGCGCTGACGATGAAGCCGAGCGCCTCGGTCACGGTCACCGCGGCGGCCCAGCCGACGCGCACCTCCCAGACCGGCGGCATCGTCTCGTTCGCCCAGCAGGTCGAGCTCAGCCTCGACGGCATCACCTGGGCGGCCTTCGTCGACCTGACCTTCACGACGGCGAACTGGAACACGCCGCAGACCGTGTACGTCCGGGCGAAGCAGGACAGCCGCGTCGACGGCCAGGACACGCAGGTGTTCGCGCCGCAGCTCGAGCAGCTCAACACGATCCAGGGGCCGCTCTTCGTCAACGGCGGCGAAGGCGCGAACCGCGCCGGCCTGCTCGAGCGCGAGCCCGTCATGCTCCCGGGCGAGCGCAACGAGACGCCGCCCATGGGCAACGTCATCAGCTCGACCCCGGGCACGGTCGACAACTCCGTTGCGGCGACCGTGACGATCGAGCACAGCAAGCTCTCGACCGTCGAGACGAGCATCGAGGACGGCACGCACAACGCCGTGCAGACGATCAGCATCAACGCGATCAGCGGCCTCTACAAGCTGACCTACAACGGCGTCTCGACGCCGGAGCTCGCGTTCGACGCACCTGCCGTCACCGTGCAGGACGCTCTGCGCGCGCTGCTCAAGATGTTCGACTCGGGCGCCGACCTGACCGTCGCCCGGAACGGCAGCGACCTCCAGGTGACGTTCCTCAACGCGACTGCGGATCCGTTCGCGATCCTGGCCGACGACTCGTTCAACGCCGCCCATCTCGGCCCGCAGCACGCGAGCGACCTCGTCGGGATCACGTTCCTCGTCACCTCGGGCCCGGCGAAGAACAAGACGCGCATCGTCAAGGGCGGCATCGAGAACCTCGACGGCTCGTGGACGCTGACCCTCGACAAGCCCTGGTTCAGCCCGTTCACGAACGACTTCTCGACGCCCGACGCCACGAGCACGTACACGCTCCTGACGACGAACCCGAACCTGCTCGTCGACGAGGCGTCGCAGGCGAACCTCCTCTACCTGTACGACAACGACAACCCGGCGCTCTACAACGACCCGCACTACACGCGCGGCCCGGAGAACCCGTTCGGCGCCGGCAAGCTCTTCTACGACAACACGCCGTGGGGCCCCGCGGACGAGGACGGCACGATCCACCCGCTCGATCAGTTCCGGCTGACCGGCTTCGGCATGGGCGGCACGCGCTGCGTCGGGGGCCCCGAGAACGCCACAACCGGCGGCTGCACCGGCCCGGTCGGCGCGAACGAGCCGGGCGGCGTGACGTTCCAGAAGATCACCGACCTCGAGCTCAACCTCGGCGACGGCAACAACCACCTGACGATCGACACGTTCACGAACGTGCCTGCGGGCGTGCGTGCGCCGAAGACGACGATCAACACCCGCGGCGGCTCCGACCTCGTCGACGTCCTCGGCATCGCCGGCCACACGTTCGTCAACCTCGGCGCCGGCGCTGACGTGATCAACGTCCACAACGAGAGCCAGCGTCTGACCGACATCGCGGGGATGCTCACCGTCAGTGGCGACAGCCCGCAGGCGACGATCGTCAACTACGCCAACGGCTCGCCCTCGCAGGGCACCGCCGTCGACCCGGTCGACGCGATCCAGATCCTCACGGTGGACGCGACAGGCGGCAGCTACACGATCACGTACGCACCGCGGCCGCTGAACGTGATCGCGAGCCAGAACCGCACGACGAGCCTCACCGGCCTCGCGGCGGGCAGCTACTACTACGTCGTCACCGCGACGACGGCGCTCGGCGAGACGCTCGCCTCCCCCGAGGCGTACGCCACCGTCGGCGCGGGCGGCCGTGTCGATCTCTCCTGGTACCCGGTGCCGGGCGCGACGAGCTACAAGATCTACCGCGGCACGACGCCGAGCGGCGAGAACCTGCTGGTCGCGACAGGCGTGACGGGCCTGACGTACCTCGACGACGGCTCCTCGCTCGGTGCGGGCTCGGCACCTGCGGTCGGCGTCGTGCAGAGCGCCACCGTCGGCTATGCGGACGGCGCCGGCGCGATCCAGTCCGCGCTCGAGGGCCTGAGCCTCATCGGCCCCGGCAACGTCGAGGTGACGAAGGGCGGCTCGACCTACCGGGTCCACTTCACGGGCGCCGCCGGCGGTACCGCGATCGCCCTCCTCGGCACCGACCCGACGCTGCTGCGGAACGGCGCAGGCGCCGTCGACAAGCTCAACATCGTCGACACGGCCCGCGCCGACGACGCGTCCGCCCTCCTCACGTCGACGTCGCTGACCGGGCTGAGCCTCCCGTCCGCGAACGAAATCCAGCAGCTCGTGGTCGACGCGACGACGGGCACGTACACGCTGACCTACGCCTTCCCGGTCATGCCGTCGGTGCTCACCGCGACCCAGGCGACCGGCGGCACGCTGTCGGCCGGCACGCACTTCTACAAGGTCACTGCGCTCACGGCCGCGGGCGAGTCGCTCGCCTCGAACCTCGCATCCGCGGTCACCGCCGACGGCGGCGCGGTCGACCTGACGTGGCTCGGGATCGCGGGCGCGACCGGCTACCGGATCTATCGCGGCACGAGCGAGTCGATGGACACCGTCGTCTTCGTCGACACCGGCAGCACCGGCCTCTCCTTCCACGACGTCGGCGGTGGAGCCCCCGGCACGATCCCGACGGCGAGCACCGTGCTCGACCACCAGACGACCGCCGCCCTCGCCTGGAACGCAAGCGCCGCGACCGTGCAGGCAGCGCTCGAGGCGCTCCCGGCCGTCGGCACCGGCAACATCGTGGTCACCCGTAACGACGACGTCTACACGATCCGCTTCCAGGGGACGCTGGGCAACGCGCCGATCCAGCAGATCACCGCGAACCGCCAGTCCGACCTGAAGAAGAGCGTCGAGCAGCTCGGCGGCGGCGCGCTCCTCGTCGACGGCACCGCGGACGTCCACACCCGCGCCGACCTGAGCGACACGCCGACGCAGGTCAACCAGATGCTCGTGCTGAGCGTGAGCGCCAGCGGCGGCAGCTACCGGCTGACCTTCAGCGTCAACAACCTCACGTTCCACACCGACCCGATCCCGTACAACGCGTCGGCCGAGCAGCTGCGCCAGATCCTCCAGAACGCGATCGCCGCGGGCGAGACCGACGATCCGTTCCTCCGCGCGTATCTCGTCGACAAGCTCGACGTGACGGTCGACCGCTACCCGAGCGGCTACCTCGCGCAGAACATCTACGTCCTCCACTTCCAGGGCGAGCTCCGGCGCGAGGCCTTCGGCCCCGGACTCGACACGCCGACGATCGACGCGTCGCTCCTCGGCGGCACCGCGACGCTCACCACGCGGATGGACGGCATCCAGTACTACGGCATCGAGGAAGTCGACATCTCGACCGGCTCCGGCGCCGAGACGTTCGACGTCCAGGGCACGACGAAGGGCTCGAACGACTTCGCCGGCACGGCCGTCACGAACCTGAACCTGAACGAGGGCGACGATCGCGCGTTCCTCTCGTCGAACGCCGACCTCGACGGCACGTCGTGGCAGGGCGCCGACTTCCTCACCGGCAACCTCGACGACTTCCTCGGGGCGCTCAACATCGATCTCGGCAACGGCCGCCATCGCCTCTTCATGAGCGACGAGGCCTCGACCCACGCCGACGAGTACGCGATCACGGACTCGCTCGGCGACCTGCACAACAAGGGCACCGCGGGACTCGCCACCGGCGCCGACATCTACATCACGCGCGCGGGCCTCCCGGGGATCTCCTACCGGACGTCGGCCGGCGGCAACCTCTACGACGGCGTGAACTACTGGACGGGCTACGGCGACGACACGGTCTACATCGACGGCACGCAGAACCGGCCGGCCGGGCTCGAGCGGACGACGACGATCCTCGACACCGGCCTCGGCAACGACGCGGTCACCGTCACGCTCGACGCGGCGACGGACGGCTTCTTCGTCCTCGAGACCTCCGGCGGCGCGACGACGGGCGACGCGATCGCACATGCGCTTCCGGCGGTGCAGGACAACGACAACGTGAACGCTTCCGGCTCGTCGCTGCAGCTCGTGATCATCGGCGGCTTCGGCAACGACGTCGTCCGCGGCGGCTCCGGCAACGACATCATCCTCGGCGACACCGGCATCGTGCAGTACGTCGATGCGTCCGAGACCCTCGTCGCCCAGTTCGGCTTCGGCGGCCGCGGCGACCTGATCGACGCCCTCCACACGGTGACGCCGATCGTCGACGCGCGCTGGGTCTACACGTACGTGCCCGACATGACGATCGGCGGCGGCGACACGATCTACGGCAACCAGGGCGAGGACGTCCTCGTCGGCGGCGCAGCCGGCGACCGGATCGACGGCGGCTCGAGCGACGACCTGATCTTCGGCGACGCCGTCCGCCTCTACCGCCGCGACATCACGCCCGGCCCGGTCAACCCGGCGCAGATCTCGAATCCGCGCTTCCAGGAGCTCACCGGGACGCAGATCTACCCGTCCACCGGCGACCCGAGCGACGCGCTGCTCGCCAACAACAGCGGCGTGTGGCAGAGCTACCGCGACCCGGACGGCGCCTACGCCCCCGACTGGGCCGAGTACCTGATCACGAACCTGTACCACTCGACCGACGCGTCGGTCAGCCCGGCCGGCAGCTGGGGCAGCGACACATCGCGGGCGGCGCGCAGTCCGACGAGATCTTCGGCCAGCTCGGCGACGACACGATCCAGGGCGACGGCTCGATCGACTACGCGGCTGCCGGCTGCAGCGGCGTCGGCTCGGCCTGGAACACCGCGAGCGACTTCTCGATCGCCACCTGCCCGTCGGTCGACGGCAGCGGCGACGGCGCCGACTACATCGAGGGCAACGGCGGCAACGACGTCATCTTCGGGAACCAGGGCCAGGACGACATCGTCGGCGGCAGCTCCGACCTCTTCACGCTCGACACCGCGGCGAAGCGCACCGACGTCGGCGGCCGCGACATCGTCTACGGCGGCTCCGGCACCGCCGCCGGGCACGACGAGGGCGGCGACGTTTCGGCGAACGGCCATGCGAATGACAGCGACGCGATCGTCGGCGACAACGGCGACATCGTGAAGCTCGTCGGCGGCGCCACCGGCTACCTCAGCTTCGCCTACGACAACTTCGGCACGAAGAAGATCGTGCCGCGCGCGATCCGGCTCCTCGACTACACGGCCGGCGGGCCCGACTTCGACCCGGCGCACGCCGCCACCGACATCGGTTCGATCGACCTGATCCACGGCGAGAACGGCGACGACTTCATCTACGGCATGGTCGGCGCAGACGCGATCTACGGCGACGGGCAGAACGACACCATCGTCGGCGGCTGGGGCTCGGACTGGATCTCCGGCGGCGGCGGCGACGATGGCATCCTCGGCGACGACGGCCGCATCCTGCTCAGCCGCGTCGGCACCGCCGAGCCGCTCGCGGGCGTCCCGGTCGTCGCAGGCCAGAACACGGAGCTCACGCTCCAGGGCGGCCAGCAGGACGTGCTCACGAACGTCACCAACACGCTGCTCTGGACGGCGAACCTCGCGCCGGACAACCTCGACCAGCTCGACGTGGCACACCGCGAGCCCGAACACCCTCTTCGTGCCGCTCTACGCGAACGACGTCATCTACGGCGGCCTCGGCAGCGACTCGATCCACGGCGGCGCCGGCGACGACGCGATCTCGGGCGCCGAGGCTCTGACCGAGTCGTATACCAACAGCTACGCGGTCGGCGCGTCGCAGCCCGGCACGAAGCTGAACCCCGCACCGATCCGCAGCGACTACGACCATCCGCGGAACCCGGGCAACGTCCTCGGCTACAGCGCCTCGCTCACCTATCAGGCGCAGTACGACCCGAACGACCCGTTCCGCGCTGTCACGCTGAACGCCGACGGCTCGCTCAACAAGACGGGCTCGGGTCTCGCGTGGCTTCTCGGCTTCGACCCGAGCGACGGGCCGATCGACGGCTACTGGGCGCCGAGCGCCGGCTTCACCCCGGCGGTCGCGACCGACGGCAACGACATCATCTTCGGCGACCTGGGGAACGACTGGCAGGTCGGCGGCACCGGGCGCGACATCATGTTCGGGGGCTGGGGCAACGACTACCTGAACGCGGACGATCTGCCGAGCTCGCAGGACGGTCTGAACAGCGGCCCCGACACGAACCCGTCGTGGGAGGACTTCGTCTACGGCGGCGCCGGGCTCGACGTCATGCTCGCGAACACCGCCGGCGACCGTCTGATCGACTGGAGCGGGGAGTTCAACAGCTATCTCGTGCCGTTCGACCCGTTCGGCATGCCGACGATCAGCCGCGAGCCCTCGCCGAACCTCCGCGACCTGCTCTACGCCTTCTCGAAGAGCTCGGGCGCCGACCAGCTGCTGCAGGCGATCTACTCGAGCGACCCGGCACGCAACGGCGAGCCGTTCGGCGAGATCGCCCTCGTCGACCACGAGGACGCGGCCTGGGGGGACCAGCATGCCGGCCCGCGCGACCCGCAACCGGGCCACGAGCACAACCACCGCGACATCCACCGGACGGCCAACGTCCTGCCGATCGGCTCCGGCCCCGACATCACGGCCTCCCAGGTGAATCGGCCGGCGCCGGACCCGATCATCCTCGCCCCGGCGATCACCGCGGCCGCGACTGTCGGCGCCGCCGCCGCGCACAGCTTCCAGCTCCGGTTCGCTGGAGCTGCGGGCGCGGCCCTGCACTGGACGGTCGGCGACGGTCTCAGCTTCATCAGCGGCGACGCTACGATCGGCGCCGACGGCTACGCGACCTTCGCGGTCGATCTCTCGAGCCTCCAGGACGGCTTGCTCACGATCGGCGGCACGGAGACCGACGCCTTCGGCAACGTCGAGACGTACGCGGACGGGCACGTCACGAAGGACACGACCGCGCCGGCAGCGCCCGCGGTCGCACTCGACGCCCCGAGCGACTCCGGCGTCCTCGGCGACTGGATCACGAACGTCGGCAGCCCGAGCTTCGTCGTCACCGGCGAGCCCGGCGCGACGGCCGCCGTCTACGTCGACGGCGTCCTCTACACGGGCGGCTCGCTCACGAACGGGACGCACACGGTCACGGCGACCCTCACGGACGCCTACGGCAACACGTCGGCTGCGAGCGCGAGCCAGACGCTGAACATCAGCGGCGCCTCGACCCTCGTCACGTCGATCATGCTGAACAACGGCCTCTCGCTCGTGAACCACCATGTGGTGACGTTCGGGATCGCGGCCACCTCGACCGCCGGTGACGTCACCGTCGCGATCACGGTCAACGGGTCGCTGCTCTACACCGGTCTCATCGGCGGCGCCCCGACGAGCCTGACGCTCGCCACCGAGGGCCTCTACACGGTCGAAGTCACGTTCACTGACTCGGCCGCGAACTCGCAGACCCTGACGCGCTCGGTCACGCTCGACCTGTCCGGGCCGAACCTGACCGTCTCGATGTCGCCGCCGACGAACGGCATGTACTACGACATCGGCGGCGGCAGCACGCTCACCTGGATCGTCACGGATGCGAACGGCGTCGGGGTGTCGAGCGGGAGCATCGAGGGCCAGACGATCTCCTCGAGCGGCGGGATGATCGACCTCGACCTGCTCACCGCCGGCACGCACACGGTCACGGTCACCGCGTACGACGCCGCAGGCAACCACCGGCAGGTCTCGCTGAACTTCACCATCCGCGTCACCGCGCAAGGCCTGAAGAGCGCGCTCGTCGACGGCTTCGGCCGCGGCTGGGTGCCGAACGCGGCATTCCAGGCGACGCTGCTCTCGCAGATCCAGGCGGTCGTCGACGTCGCAGGGAAGAACGGCAACACGGCGCACGTCCGACTCCGAAACTTCATCTCGACGGTGACGGGCGCATCGACGACTCAGCTCAGCGCGTCCTTCAAGGCGCTGCTGCTGAACTGGGCCGCCGACCTGGACACGCGGCTCTAACCCCTCCAGTACGCTCCTGCGATGGGGGCGATTCTCGTTGCCGACGACAACCGCGGCTTTGCAGAGCTCCTGCGGGCGACGCTCGAGGAGGCCGGCTTCGAGGTCGTGACAGCGTCCACCGGCCTCGCGGCGGTGGCGTGCGTCGAGCAGAACGAGGTCGACGCCGCAGTGCTCGACGTCCTGATGCCGGGCATCAGCGGGGACGCGGTCGCGGAGCGGCTGCGTCAGCTCGTCCCCGGCCTGCCGGTGCTCCTGATGACGGGCGCCGACGGCGATTTCGCCGCCGGCAGCGGCCTGCCGATCCTCCGCAAGCCCTTCCCGCAGGACGAGCTCGTCGACGCGGTCCGGAAGCTCGTCCGCCGCCGCTGACGGCGGCGTGACCGTATAGCGCGCTCCGCGGGCCCTTCCTGTATCTGTACGAGATGCCCGCGCGCCCCGAGGTCGCCCTCTCGAGCGTCGACCGCGTCCTCTTTCCCGGCGACGGGATCACGAAGGGCGACCTCTTCGCCTACTACGAGCAGGTCGCGCCGGCGCTCCTGCCGCACCTCCGCGACCGGCCGTTCACGATGAAGCGCTACCGGGAGGGGATCGCCGGCGACGGCTTCTTCCAGAAGCAGGCGCCGAAGGGCATGCCCGCGTGGATCCCGACCCGCCGCTTCACGACCCACCCGCGGGGCGGCGGCGCGCGCGAGGTCGACTTCCCGCTCGTCAACTCGACGGAGGCGCTCCTCTGGATGGTGCAGATGCACTGCATCGACATGAACACGTGGTACTCACGCGTCGACAAGCCGGACCGGCCGGACTACGTCGTCTTCGACCTCGACCCGCCCGACGAGCCGGACGGGTTCGCGCAGGCGATCGAGGTCGCCCAGCTCGTACGGGGCCTCCTCGACGAGCTCGAGCTTCCGGGGTACGTCAAGACGAGCGGCGCCGACGGCATCCACATCCTGGCGCCGATCCAGCGACGGGCGAGCTTCGAGCAGACCTACGCGTTCGCAGAGGCGGCCTCCCGCCTGCTCGAGGCGCGGCATCCCGGCCTCGTCACCACCGAATGGCTGAAGAAGAAGCGCCGGGGCGTCCTCGTCGACCACCGCCAGAACGGGTGGGGAAAGACGATCGCCTCGGTCTACTCCGTGCGGCCGAAGCCGGGCGCGCCGGTCTCGACTCCGCTGCGCTGGGACGAGCTCACGCCCGAGGTGCGCCCGCGCGACTTCGGCACCGCGGTCGTCCTCGAGCGGGTCGCGCGGCTCGGCGACCTCTACGCGCCCGTGCTCGCCGCACCAAGGCCTCTCGCCCCTGCGGCGAAACGGCTCGCTCGTCTCGGCTACTGAGCCGCAGCGCCGGCGCGGCGGGCGACGAGATCCTGGAGTGCGACGCGCAGCCGCCGCGAGCCGACCTCGTTCGTCGGCCCGTAGAGGCTGTTCCCTTCGACGAGCACCGGCCCGTCCGGCGTCATGGCGACGTCCCACCCGACCGTGCGAAGCGCGCCGAAGGCGCGCGCAGCCCGCAGCACGAGCTCGCGCACGTCGTGCCAGCCGGGCATCTCGACGCCGTCGAGCGCCGCTCCCGTCCGCGGATGCCGGTCGGCTGCCCTGAAGCCGAAGCCGTCGGGCCCGGGGAAGACGAGCGGGCCCACGAGGCGTCCCGTCCCGTGGTCGACGAGCATCATGGCGTTGCCGTTCGCGCCGTCGTGGTAGTTGTCGATCAGCGCGTCGCCTGCGACGACCTTCCACTCGGCCGCGACGAGCGCGGGCTCGCCGAGCTCGTCGACGATCGAGATGACGCGAAACGTCTGGAGCGTCTCCGAGCCGGTGAGCTCGGTGAGGAAGGGATGGTTGTGAAGTCGCTCCTGGAGGAGGAGACCATCCAGATGCCGATCCTCGAGCAGCGTGTCGTAGAGGGCCGAGGCGTCCTCGAACCGCCGTTTCGCCCTCGTGGAACGCGTCGCCGCTCCGGCGGAAGAAGCGGATGCCCTCGCCGAAGTCGCTGAGCGCCGGCTTGACGACGAATTCCCGAGGCAACGCTGCGAGCGCCTCGATCCAGTCGCTCCGCGTCGCCGGAGGCAGGCCCTGCGCGACATGCCCCGGAGCGTCGCGGTAGACGACGCCGTAGAGGCGCGGGACCGGCAGGCCGGCCAGCTCGCAGGTGAGGTTGAAGAGCGCCTTGTCGTGGACGAGCGCGGTCAGGGCCAGGGGATCGAGCTGCAGCTGGAGGTCGAGCAGCGTCCGCGACGGCAGGAACTCCTCCGCGAGCGCGCGTTCGGGAAGCGCCGGGTCGAGAATGCCGATCCGGCGCGCCTCGTCCAGCCGGTAGCCCAGGCGTCGTGCGGCGAGCAGCCGCCGCAGCACCTCGGACGACGGCGCACCGTAGAACCTGCCGGTGCGCCGGATCGTCCGAGCGACGTGGGTGATGCGGCGAACCGCCCGGACGGGAGCGAGCAACCGCCGGGCCACCGCTCTAGCCGTCGAGGTCGACGCCTTCGCGCGCGTTGTCGACGACCATGAGGACCGACCAGTCGTGCGCATCCTCGCTCGCGAAGTACTCGGGCAGGACATGTTGCCGGTCGGGGATCTCGAAGCCGACCCGCTGCAGCTTGCGCAGGAGCGGATCGAGATACATCCCGTCGTGCCGTGCGAGGAACGCGTAGCCCGCGGCCGGGATCGCCCCGTACTCGCGGCAGTGCTCGCCGTAGCCCTCGAGGATCGCACCGGTCACGCAGTAGCGGAGCCCGAGTCGCCGCGAGAGCTCGACCTGGGCGCCGATCAGCTTCGGGAAGATCGAGAGGCCGCGGAACGACTGCTTGATGCCGGTTGAGACGACATAGACCGCGTTCGCCCCGGCGACGTCGCCGGGAGCCGTGATCCAGCCGTCGTTCGTCGCGACGTCCCACGAGGTGAAGCCCTCGAGACGGTCGACGTCGTAGCGCGTGAGGCAGCTCGTCGTGACGCCGACGATCTCGTCGTCGACGACGGCGACGAGGACGCCGTCGGGAAAGAGGCGAAGCCGCGACTCGAACTTCTCCCGCGGAGCGCGCTGCTCCTCGGGCCAATCCTCCTCGACCGCCATGATCCCGGGCAGGTCGCGGGCCGTTGCAGGCCGGATGACCAGGTCGATGTCTGGCCGGGGGGCTGGTGCCTCAGGTGTGAGTTGTGTCATACGGTGCATCCAAGCCCGTGGCGACGAACCTCTCCATCGACCTCCGGCTGGTATTGGTGGTCCGTCACGGTAGAGGGCGCGGCCGCCACCCCCGGTACCTGCAGGCCCTGCTCGACGACCTCGAGCGGCGGCGTCCCGACGTGCACCGGCGGCTCGTGATCCACGAGACGGGCGCGCCCGGCGGTGCTCCCTCGCTCGACGGCTTCGGTGCGGTCGTCTTCTGGCTCGCCGACCCCCTGCGCGAGCGGTTTCCGGAGTGCTTCGCCGAGGCGTCCGTGCTCGCCGACGAGGCTCGAGCCCGCGGCCTCCGGCTCGTCAACCCTCCCGCTGCGCTCTCGAACACGGTGAAGAGCACGCAGTCGCGGATCTGGCAGGAGGCCGGCATCCCGTCGCCCGTCCAGGTCGGGGCGGGCTCGCCGGCAGAGCTCGTCGCGGGCGCCGCCGGGCTCGAGTACCCCGTCATCGTCCGTCCCGACGACGAGCACGCGCAACGGGGCCTGCGGATCTGCACGACACGGCGCGAGCTCGAGGACGCAGCCGCTGCGGTCGCGTTCCCGGCGGTCGCCGCCTCGCTCGTCGACAGCCGCGCGGCATTCGCCGAGACGGCGCCGGGTACGCCGTTCGCGCGGTACTTCCACAAGAAGCGCGCCGTCGTGCTCGGAGACCGCGTCATCCCGAACGAGCTCTTCTTCTCTCGATCGCCGATCGTCGCCTCCGAGACGTGCACGTTTCGCAAGTACGCCGGCCGGAAGTCGCTCCCGGCCGCGTTCTCGTACCTGCTGCCCTGGGATCGCCGATGCGTCGCTCTCGACGTCGAGTTCGCGGATCGCGGCGCGGTGCCGAGCGACGTGCTCCTGCGTGCGGTTCATGCGCTCGAGCTCGACATCGCCGCGGTCGACTATGCAGATCTCGCCGGCGGCGGAGCCGTCATCTGGGAGGCGAACCCGCACTTCCAGCTTCCGCCGATCGACAACATGTACCTGGCGGGCCCGCGCCGCGTGCGCCGCCGTTACGACGCGCTGACCGACGCTTTCGGCGACTTCTTCGCTCGTCTGTAGCGCAGGGACGCCTCGAGCCGGCGCATGAGCTCGGGCATGACGTCCCACTCGTTCATCGGGCCCCAGAGCGCGTTCGCCTCGATCAGGACCGGCCCATCCGCACTCAGGCCGATGTCCCAGGCGAGCGCACGCGCCGGCGCGAACGCCGCCGCCGCACGGACGACGACGTCCACCGTCTCCGGCCAGTGCGGCAGCTGCGAATCCCGTCACGCGCTCGCCGGTTCGAGGGTGCACGTCGACCTCGCGCGCGCCGAGTCCGTCGTCGCGCGGCAGGAGGGCCGCGTGCAGGCTCCCGCTCTCGAGGTCGATCGCAGCCGAGCCGTTCCCCGCCTTCCCGTCGTGCCAGTTGTCGACGGGCGCGTCGCCGGTGACGATCTTCGAGTAGCCGGTGAGGATCTCCGCGGGCTCGCCGCCGTCGCCTGCGAGCGTGATCAGTCGAATGGTCTGCAGCGTCTGCGAGCCGCAGAGCTCCTCGATCGCGGGATCGTTCGGAACCCGCTCCTGCAGCATGAACGTCTCGAAGCGCGGCTCGGAAAGGAGCGCGTCGTGCAGCTCGCGCATGCTTCGGTAGCCGCCGCCCTCGATCTCGAGCACGGCCGTCCCGACTCGTCGGAAGGCGCGAACCGCGAGGCCCCAGTGGCCGCGCACCGGCTTCGAGATGAACTCGTCCGGCAGCACCCGCTGGAATGCGTCCGCCCATGCTTCGGGATCGTTCGGAGCCTCGCCGTCGCTCGTCCAGCCTCCGCCGCCGCGGGAGAGGACCGCGTAGAGCGCGGGCACCGGCAGCCCGGCCGCGGCGCAAAGATGATGGAAGACCGCCTTGTTCTCGGTCGTCGGCCAGAGCTCGGGTGGATTCAGGCGCGCCTGGATCGGGCGGATGCGCCGGCGCGACCAGGTGCCCTCGATCGCGGCCCCCGGATCGAGGAGGCCGGCCGACGCCGCCTCGTCCAGCCGGAAGCCGTGACGGACCCGGAGGTGGAGCGCGCGGCGAAGCACGACCCGCCGCGAGGACCCGTACGCCCTCGCTGCGCGGCCGGCGAGGCCGACGATGCGTGCGGGCCGCCGTAGGGCGTCAAGCGGCGACACGCACGTCCTCCCGCCGCGACGCGGGTGCCTCGTCGCCGTCGAGGAACTGACGCTGGAAGAGCTCGAGCGTCAGGAGCATGCCGAGGGCTCGGGTGTTGCGGCGGCGGCCGGCGTAGAGCTCGTCGACGAGCCGGCGCACGGGCTCCTCCCGCAGCTGCCCGCGTTCGAGGGTGCGCGGCTCGAGCAGGAGCTCGAGCACCGGCCGGCCGTGCGCTCGAAGGTCGCGCGCGTAGTCGCCGATCCCGTACCGGTTCGGAAGCCAGCGGAAGCCGACGGCCTCGTCGAGGCGGGCATGTGAGCGCCGGCGCGCCTTGACGATCGCGCTCGCGACGCGGCGGCGCCGCCCGCGCAGGCGGGGCGGAAGCCCGTCCTTCGGGTTCCGGAGCGACGCGAGGTCCGGGAACCGGTCGAGATACGCCCGTTGCAGGGCGCCGCCCTGCCGGAGCGCGTTCGGCATGCGGGTGCAGAACTCGATCAACGCGGCATCCGAGAGCGGGTCTCTCGCAGCGAGGTCGTCGGCGAAGAGAAGCGCTCCCGGCAGGACCTTGCGACGCTGGCTGTGGTTCCAGATGAACTGCCGGATCCGCGAGAGGTCGTCGCCCTCCTCCCGGTCGAGAAGCACGCGCACGCTGTCACGCGCGACGCCGCGGAGCTGCGCGGCGAAGTGCGGCGTGAGGAGGGTCGCCGCCAGGTCGTCGTCGATGCAGCCCGCGAGGCGCGAATGGAACGCCGACGCGACGTCCACGCCCGGGCCGGGGCTCGACCACGCGTAGGCCCGAAACACGGGGTCGCCGGCGAAGCCGATCAGAAGCGTGCGCACGCTCGTCGTCGCGGATTCCGCGCAGCGCGAGGTGGTGCGAGTGGAAGCAGCGCACGTTGCCCTCTCCGAGCCAGACGGTCTCGTGCGCGCCGCGCGCGAGATAGCCGGGCTCGAGCTGGAGCGAGCGCCGGGGGAGCCCGGCGGCGATAGCGGCGGCTTCGGCGAGGCGAAGGTCGTCGCTCGCCTCCACGCCGTAGGACACGAGGAGCGGCTTCGGCTCGACGCGTGAGGAGGGTCGAGAGGATGGTGCGCGAGTCGAGCCCGCCGCTGAGAGCGAGCGCGGTGCGACTGTCGAGCCGCGCGGTCACGGCGCGCTCGACGAGCCGCCCGAGCTCTTCCACGAGCTCCGCGCTCGTCTCCGGTCTCGGCCGGCTGCAGGCGGTAGCGCCACCGCTCGTGGAGCGTTCTCGCCGCCGGCGAGCGGAAGCTCGAGGGCGGACGCGGGCGGGACGAGGCGCACGCCGGCGAGGGGCGTTCGGTCGCCGAGCGCGAACTCGTAGGCGAGGAGCTGCGACCACGCTGCGAGGTCGAGCTCGCACTCGAGTCCCGCCGCTGCGAGCGCCTTCAGCTCGCCGGCGGCGAGGATCCGGCGACCCGTGCGCGCGACGTAGAGCGGCTGCTGGCCGACGAGGTCGGTGAGGAGGACGAGCGCGCGCGAACGGGGATCCCAGAAGGCCGCCGAGAACCAGCCGTCGGGCGGTCGGAGCCCGGCGCCCTCGGCGAGGTAGAGCCGCAGCAGCTCGCCGGCGGCAGCGTCTTCGCTCAGGATCCGGCCGCCGGCGTTGAGCTCGCCGTCGACGACCGCGAGCACCCCGGTCGAGGGATCGGCGGCGAGGCCGCCGCGCTCGGAGACGACCGCGAGCGAGACCTGCGCGCCGGGGTCCTCCGCGCGGCGGACCTCGTGGAACGGCCGCCGCCGGAGCGCCTGGACGGCCGCGTCCACCTCGCGCTCCTCGGCCCCTGCCATCGCAACGATTCCGGGCATCCACCCATTTTCGACGCTCCGGCGGCGGTCGCCTACTCCCGAGGCGACCGGCAGCGGCTGTGCGAACGGGGGGTCGGCCGGCGGCGGGCGGGCGGGATCGGCGGGCGCGGGACGGGGGATCGTCCGATCCCCCGTAGGGGTGACGGAAGGGCCCGGGGTTCTTCCGATGGCACGAGAGACCCTTCCCCAGCCGCAAGGAGTGTCAGATGCCGTCACATCGGATTTCGCTTTCGGAGTTCCTTCGCTACCCCCGCCCCAGCCGCACCTCCCTGATCGTCGGTGTCGTCGTCGCCGTCGCCGTCGGCCTCACCGCAGCCCTCTGCGCGCGAAGCTCGTTTGCCGCCGTCACCTGGCGCGGCGACTACGAGACCGGCGACTTCAGCCAGTGGACGTTCGGCGTCCAGACGCGCTGACCCGTCGCGTGCGACCGTCGTCACGAGCGTCGCGGGAGGCGCCCCGCGGCAGGGGCGGTACGCCGCGCGCATGGAGGTCGACGCAGGTGACAACAACGTGGGCGGCAGCGGTTCCGGCGAGCGGACCGAGGCTCTCATCCCGACGGCGCTGACCGGCGCCAACGAGGGGACCGAGCAGTGGTGGGCGTGGTCGACGTACTTCCCGTCGGACTTCACCACCGGCGACGGCCGCTGGAACTTCTTCACGCAGTTCCACCACACCGGTGAGAGTGGCCAGTCGAATATCGAGTTCACCGTCGCCGACCGGACGAACCTGATGTTGATCTCGAACTCGGGCGACGCCAACCAGCCGACCGAGCACGACTACGTGCTCGGGCCGCTCCAGCGCGGCCGCTGGGCCGATTTCGTCTTCCACGTCCGCTGGTCGTCGGATCCGGGCGTCGGCTTCATCGAGGTCTACATGAACGGGTCCCGCGTGATCTCGCGCACCGCGACGGCGACGATGTACGCCGGTCAGCGGGTCTACTTGAAGCAGGGCTTCTACCGCGGTGCGTGCTCGTGCACGAGTGTCCTCTACGAGGACGGGATGCGCCGCGGCGAGAGCTATTCGGACGTCGTCGCCGACTTCCCGTCCGGCACCTGGCCGAGCTCGCCGGGCGGCTCGGCGCCGACTCCATCCCCGGCTCCGGCACCCGCTCCGGCCCCCGCACCGGCCCCCGCTCCGGCACCGGCGCCCGCACCTGCGCCTGCACCGGCCCCCGCGCCGAAGCCGGTCGCAACCGGCTCCGGAACGAAGTCGGGCTCACCCTCGCCGGGCGCTTCGAGCTCGACCGCGGCGCCCGCGCCGAGCGCGCCTGCCGGCGGCTCGGCCGCCCCGCAGGCCGACCCCGCACCCGCGGCTGCCCCTGCGGTCGCGTGGAGCGGCCGGCAGGTTCACCTCCCCCGCCTCGATGCGGAACTACTTCGCCGGCCATGACGTGAGCTGGGAGGCATTCCTCTCCCTGCACTCGGCGGTTGCGAGGCAGCTTCAGCTGGCGAAAGTGAACTACGGCGAAGGCTTCTATACGAAGCAGGGGCTGGCGCGCTGGCTCGCCGGGCACGGGCAGCACTACGCCGCCTGGGCGAAGACCCACCCCGGAGCCGCCGCGGCTCTCGCCAAGCAGCCGTCGAACACGGCGACGTCGGACCGCCTGGCCGTCCGGGCGAACACGAAGGTCAGGGATCCGAGAACGCTGCGGGTCCTCGCCCACGCGTTCCCGGGCGCGCAGGCCAAGATCGTCGTTCGCGCCGGGTCGACGCGCGTCGCTGCGGTCGGCGCCGTCGTGAACGAGGCCGGACAGCTCGACAGCATCGTCAAGCTGCAGAGCTGGAGCGGGCAGAAGCGGCTCAAGGTGTCGCTGACGGTGGACTACCCCGAAGGCGCACGGACGACCCGCGCCAACGTGAGGCAGGCACCGGCACTGCGCACGCTCCGTTCGAAGTAGATCCGTCGCCTCGAGCGGTGGGGCCGGCTTTTAGCCTGCTCCGCCGCTCAGGGCGACGTGCGACATCCGGTCGCCCGTCGCGTACACCAACCGCGCCCGGAAGCGGCCGGGCCGCTTCGGCGGCGCGAAGACGACGCCGACCTTGCAGCTCTCGCCCGGTCCGAGCGCCGCGATCTCGCCCGCGCAGGTGTCGCCTCGGAGCGCGAAGCTCGCCGTGCCCTGCCAGGAGATCGCGACGGGGCCGAGGAGCACGCGAGAGGAGCTCCTGTTCGTGAAGGTCACCCAGCGGACCGCGGGCGCTGGCCCGAAGCGCACCGACGCGGGTGCGCTGACGAGAGTCGGAGGCGCGCAGCGCCCGCCGCGGCCGCAGCGGCGGAGGCCGAGGCGACGGCGAGGAGGAGCGAGGCCCGGAGGATCCGCACGCCGCCCATCGTCGTGCAAGCGTCTCGCCGGGGCGCCCGACGAACGGCTAGTGATCGGGTGCTAGTGGCCGTTCTTCTTGCCGGGCGCGTGCTGCTTCGCCCCGTGCAGCGCCGCGCGGGCCCAGGCGGAGTACGGGGCGAAGCTCCGCACGGTTGCGTCGTAGCTCTCGACGCGGCGCACCCCGGCCGCGAGGATGGCCGACGGCTGCGGGCCTGCTTCGCGATAGTTCGCGAGCTTCAGATACGCGCCCTGGCCGGCGTAGAGCGTCGCCCGGTGCACCTGCCTGACGACGCGGCGGCCGTTCAGATAGAGCTCGACCGAGCCGACGTGCGGGTTGGACGACCACACGACGTGAAGCGCGAAGTCGTACCACTGGTTGCGATGGGCGCGGCCGAGCCGGAAGGTCGATTGCGGCGCGCGGTCGGGCGAGGCGCCGCCGTACACCGTCATCTGCAGCTGCGGTGGATCGAAGTGCGAGTCGGCGAGGAAGTTGATGTTGGCCTGACCGCTCTCGCCCGTGTTGTGGAAGTCGAGGAACAGGTTCCACGCCGTCGACGGCGTGGGCCGGTAGTCGCTCGGGAAGTACGTCGACCACGCCCACCACTGCTCGCGTCCTTCGACCGCGTCGGTCAGGGTCGAGCCGATCATCGCGTCGGCGCGCTCGGCGCCCGAGCCGCTCCCCGCGACGTCCGTGTCGCCGGGCATGACCTCGAGCCGGATGGCGCTCTGCTTGGCCCGGCCGGGGCTCTGGACGACGCTGACGCGTCCCGACTCCTTCTCCTGCGGCATCCAGAGGTTGAGGTTCGGCGGCAGCGCGAGCGGCCGGCTCTCCCGGGCGGCCGCGGCGTTCGTGGATCGCCCGAAGTCCGCCCAGACCCCGGTGAGCGACGCCGCGAGGACGAGCCCGGCTGCGCCCAGCTGAAGCCGGAGGCGGGGGCTACTCGCGTGCGTTTGCCTGGAGATCTTCACCGTCGAAGCTCTGACCGTCGGGGCCGTGTGTCGTCCTTCGCAGACCGTGCGTCCGCCGACTGAAGGGGAACTCCCGAAGGCGGGACCCTAGCGCGCCCGGTCGGAGGCCCGCAAGTCCCTTCGGTTCCCGATGCGTCAGGCGGCGAGGTCGAGAGCGACCTGGGCCCAGCGGTTCTTCAGTCGCCAGGCCTCGACGAAGAATCGGAGCTCCACGAAGAGCTGGCCGTCGTCCAGGGGCTTCGGATAGCGCACCGCGAGGGTCTCGGCGTCCATGCGCTTGGTGACGCAGTCGGTGGCGCTGAGGGCGTCGGCGAGCGCGTCTGCCGAGTCGCTGTCGCTCGTCCGGATGAGCACGCGCTGCATCGGCTGCGACCCTACGACCTTGTCCGGACGGTGCAACCCGTTCCTTCCGCAAAGAGCGGGAATTTCGGTCCGGTTTTCCCCAGCCTACGGCGTCTTTCCCCAGGAATGGGCGGATATCCCCAGGCGCTCACCGGCGCTTGCCCGCCTTTGTCTTGGGCTTCGCCTTGGACTTCGGCTTCGGCTTTGCCTTCGGCTTCGCGATCGTCTTGACGACGAAGGAGCTGCTCCCGATGAGGGGCCCGTACTTCCCGTTCGCGCGGGCGCCGAGGCCGGGCCAGACGAACCAGCGGTAGACCCCGGGTGAGAGCCGATACGTGGCGCCGGCGAACTTCCAGGTGCCCTTCAGGGTGAGCGAGGTGCTCGTGGGCCAGGCGCTCAGGATCTTGCGGCCGCCGATTGCGGCGAGCGACGGCATCCGGTAGAGCTGGAGGTTGTAGTACGTGGCTCCCGCAACGGGCTTCCAGACGAGCTGCGGCAGCGTCGAGACGACGGCCCCGTCCGCGGGCTTCACGAGCGGCGGCGCGTTCGGCGTCGCGGTCACGGCAACGCCCGTCGACTTGTTGCCCGCCTTGTCGACGGCGAGGACGACGAACCGGTACTGCACGCCGTTCGTGAGCGCGCCGGCGGTGTAGCTGAGCGCGGTCCCGGTGTAGGCGACGGAAGGCGGCCCGGAGGCGGCGGAGAGCTCGACGACGTAGTGGTCGAGGTCGGTCGCGGCAGGGGCCTTCCACGAGATCACGACCTTGCGGTTGGCCCCGGTCGCCTTGACGGCGCCCGGGTCGGGCGGAGGCTTCGCGTCGGACGGCGGCGGCACGAGGGGCGGCGCCGCCGGCGTGTAGACGACGGTGACGGTCGAGGACGCCGACACCGAGTTCCCCGCCTTGTCCTTCGTCGTGAAGACGATCGTCGTCCTCCCGACCGGGAAGGAGTTGGGCGCGTCGCTCGTCACCGGCGTCGCGCCGTCGACGAGGTCGGAGGCTCGCGGGGCCGCGAGGAACGACGCGATCGAGGTCTGGGTCGGCGGCAGCGGGCCCCCGTCGGGCGTCGAGAGGGTGATCTTCGCGGGGATGTTGAGGCGCGGCGGCGTCGTGTCCTGGACGACGACGTCGAATTTGCCGGTGCCGGGGTTGCCGCTGTTGTCGTGCGCGACGCACGAGACGTGCGTCGTCCCGAGCGCGAAGGTCGATCCCGAGGCCGGCGTGCAGGTGATCGAGGGCGGCGCGATCGGCCCGTCGATCGCATCGGTCGCGGTGACGGTGAACGTCGCGGGCGCGCCGGTCGGGCCCGTCGCCTCGGCCACGATCGGCGCCGCCGGGACCGTGACCACCGGACCGGCGCTGTCCTTGACCGTGACCTTGAAGCTCGCGTTGCCCGCATTGCCGTGAGCATCGGTCGCCGTGCATGCGACGGTCGTCGTGCCGATCGGGAACGTGGCGCCGGAGGCGGGGTTGCAGGTCGCGACGATGGAGCCGTCGATGTTGTCGTTCGCGGTGGCCGTGAACGACACGCTCGCGCCGTTCGGCGACGTCGCGTCGGCGGTGATGTCGGCCGGCACGGAGACGGTGGGCTTCGTCGTGTCGTGCACGGTGATCGTGAACGAGTCGGTGCCGGTGTTCCCGTGCGCGTCCGTGGCGGTGCAGGTCACGGTCGTCACCGTGATCGGGAACGTCGAGCCCGACGGCGGCGTGCACGTCGGGGTGAGCGGTCCATCCACGTTGTCCGTCGCGGAGGCCGAGAACGTCACGGCGGCGCCGCCTGCCGAAGTCGCCTCGCGGGTGATGTTCGCGGGCGCGACGACCACGGGCTTCGTCGTGTCGACGAGCACGACGGTGACGCGGAACGTCGCGGTGCCCGTGTTGGTGTGCGCGTCGGTGGCGGAGCACGACACGGTCGTGACGCCCACCGGGAAGTTCGATCCCGACGGGTGGTTGCAGGTCGGTGTGAGCGGGCCGTCGATGTTGTCGCTCGCCGAGACGACGAAGTCGACGGTCGTCCCGGTGCTCAGTCGTCGTGTCCTTGCGTGATGTCGGCCGGCACCGAGACGGTCGGCTTCGTCGTGTCGCGGACCGTGACGGTGAACGAGTCCGTGCCGGTGTTGCCGTGCGCATCCGTCGCCGAGCACGTGTCGTTCGTCGCCCCGATCGGGAAGGTCGAGCCGGACGGCGGCGCGCACGTCGGTGTGAGCGTCCCGTCGAGGTTGTCGGTCGCCGTGGCGGTGAAGCTCACGACCGCGCCGGCGGCGGAGGTCGCCTCCGTCGTGATGTTCGACGGCGCGACGACCACGGGCTTCGTCGTGTCGACGAGCGTGACGGTGACGTTGAACGAGGCGCTCGTGCTGTTGCCGTGCGCGTCCGTCGGGGTGCAGGTGACCTTCGTCGTGCCGACCGGGAAGTTCGAGCCCGACGCGTGGTCGCAGTTGGGCGAGATGCTGCCGTCGATGTTGTCGCTCGCGGATGCGGCGTACGACACGGTCGTTCCGCCGGGCAGCGTTGCGTTCTTGCTGAGGTCGCCCGGCACCGAGACCGACGGCTTGGTGGTGTCGACGACCGTGATCGTGAACGACCCGCTGGCGGTCTCGTTCGCGGCGTTCGTCGCGGTGCAGTTGACGGTCGTCGGTCCGAACGCGAAGGTCGAGCCGCTCGCCGGGGCGCAGGCGATGACGGCGTTGGGGTCGTCGCTCGTCACCTCGCCGCTGTAGTTCACGACGGCGCCGGCGGCCGAGGTCGCCTCGACCGTCTTGTTCCCCGGCACGCGTGATGCCCGGCGGGGTCGCGGACGACGGCGCGGCGACGACGATCGCGATCAGCGTCGCGAGGGCCGCGAGGACGAGCAAGCGGGTTCCGGGCCGCAGCACCCGCATCTAGACCCGCGACCCCGCGCCGAGCAGGTAGATGAGGGCGCCCGCGGCGAGCAGGGAGAAGCCGACCGCGCCGAAGGTGGGCCGCAGGCGGAGTGCGGCCGGCACGAGCCGCGGGCTGCGGAACGCGTTCAACGGCAGCGCCGCGGCGGCGAGGAAGCACGCGGCGAGCGAGAGGAGCGCGAGCACGGTGAGGTCGGCGAGGTGCTTCGCCGAGGGGGTGGCGACGCTCCTCGCTCCCGCGACGAGCGAGATCGGCAGGGACGGGAACTCCCGCTTCGGGATCGCGCGGACCGGTTGCGTCGGCGTGGC
Source organism: uncultured Actinomycetes bacterium (assembly GCA_963831405.1). Taxonomy (GTDB): domain Bacteria; phylum Actinomycetota; class Thermoleophilia; order Gaiellales; family Gaiellaceae; genus Palsa-739. The sequence goes on along the minus strand of CAWHPX010000006.1, from coordinate 175,456 downwards.
TGCCGGGTGGGCGGGCGCATGCTTCTTCGCCCGCGCCTTCACGTGGTGGACCGCGGCGCGCTTGCGCTTGGCCGGCTTCGTCGTCGTATGCGACGTGTGCGAGGACGGTGCGATCGCGGGCGCCGTGGGCTGCGACGGCGTGTACGCGGGCGGCGTGTAGACAGGCGCCTTGTAGACCGGCGCCTTGTAGACCGGCTGTACCGGCGCCGTGCGGTGGGTGACCGTCGTCGGGGCCGCGGCGGGCTTCGAGGTCGTCGTGACGTGATGCACCGGCGGCTTCGGCTTGGTCGCGGGAGGCGCGCGATCCGGGGTCGGGGTCGGTGCCGGCGTCGTGTCGGGCGGCGGTGTCGTCGTCACGGGAGTCGTCGGTGTCGGGTCGTCCAGAGGCCCGGCCGCCGCGGTGGCGGCGCCGAAGCCCGCGAGCGCAAGCGCGGCCACCGCCGCGAGCAGGGCTCTGCGGCGGGTGGTGCTCTTGATGGACGCTCTGGCGCGGAAGGGCATGGTCGACTGCCTCCCTTGGCGACGCTACAGCGCCGAGGCGGTGCGTCGACCACCACCCTGAGGAGAACCGGGCAGAACGATCGGCTAGTGCCCCCTGGACCCGTCCGGGGCCGGTTACGACCCGAGCAGCGTGCCGAGGGTGACGGCGATCACGACCGGGGTGCCGATCATCACGGTCATCCGGGCGACGACGATCGCGAGGCAGAGGCAGACGAGGAGGAGGACGGGCACCCGCGCGGTGACCTCGACCGTTCCGGCCAGGGTCCTGAGCGCGGAGACCGGCTCGGGCGCCGCCGCGGGCGTCGGTGCGGGCCGCGACAGCTCGGCGGAGCGCCGCGCGTCCAGCCTCCGGCAGGCCTCGGCGCGGAGCCCGGGGGAGACGAGCACGAGCTCCGGGCTCAACGGCTCGGGGTCGTATCCGTGCTGCGCGTGGGTCTCGGCGTCCGCCATGAGCCTGGGAGGAACCCTTTCGGGCCTCGGCGATCGGCTCCTGCCGGGTGCCTACGGGCCGGACGGGTCGGCCCGGACGCCGGAGAGCGTCACTGCGGCCGGGTCGTGGAGCCGGTTGCTCTCGTACGAGAGCACGCCTGCCTCGACGGAGCGGGCAGGCCCGGCGGCCGCCCCGCTCGGCTTCGCGTATCCGGGCCCCGGCATCTCGAGCACCGTCTTCCCGTCGACGGCCGCCGTCGTCGACACGTCGCGCCTGAGGTCGAGCCGAAGAGCGAGGGGCGGGCCGTCGACCGGGACGCGTGTGCGCAGGGAGACGACGAACGAGTCGGCGGAGATGCCGCCCGGCGGGTTGTAGAGCATGAGCCTGCGCGACTCTCCGTCGATGTAGACCGAGCAGATGAGCCGCTCGTGCGCGTCGCGAAGCGCGAGCACCGACAACGGCCCGCGCGGCGCGCGCCGCAAGAGACGTTCGCGGCGAGCGTCACCGACGTGCCGCCTTTCGGCAGCTCGAGGACGGCGAGCGCGCTGTCGAGGTACGGGAACCCGCCCGGCACCTGCGCGAGGACGGTACCGCCGTGGATCGCAACCGTGCAGCCGCCGCAACCCTGGCTCACGAGCAGCCGCGCAGTAGCGGCCGTTCGCCGCACCGGCCGGGAGCGTCGTGAGCGCCCAGGCCCGTCCCGAGGGGCGCGGGCAGAGCGCGCGGACCTCGTCGACCGCATAGGGATTCTCGAGGAGAGCCGAGCGGCAGGCCGCGAATGCGAGCCCGCGCCGGTGCGCGATGTCGGCGGCACGGGCCTCGTTCAGGTGCTCCACCCACGGCTCGAGCGCGTACCGGGCGGCCGTCGCGTAGGCCCCGCGTAGCGCCGGCATAGTCCCCGGCCGCCTCGAGAGCCTGCGCCTTCAGGTCGTACGCGCGCGGGCTCCAGGGATTCAGCCGGGTCGCCGAGCGCGCGGCCGCGTATGCCTCGGCCGGGTCGGAGGGGACGGCCGCCGACGCCGTGGCGACGGAGCGGTGGGCGAGGTACGGGGCTCCGAGGCAGACGAGCGCGGCGAGGGCCGCGGCGCTGACGAGGATCTCCGCGCGCAGGCGGGGCGCCGCGCGCTGCGCCGTGCCGCCGGCAGCCGCGCCCGCGACGAGGAGAACGGGGGCGACGAGCCCGGGGAACGACCACGTCCAGTCGACCGACGCCTGCAGGATCAGCAGGAGCACGGCACCGGTGGCGGCCGCCGCGAGCGGCCGGTCGCGGCGGGCATCGGGGCAGCGGAGGAGCAGGGCGAAGGAGAGGAGGACGAGCGCGAGCCCGACGCCGCCGAGCTCGGCGAGGGCTTCGAGCTCGAGGTTGTGGGGCTGGAGGATGTGACCCGAGGTCGGCGGCTTGAGCGTCGGCCACTGCCGTGCGAAGGCGCCGGCGCCGTGGCCCGCGAGCGGCGCCGACCGCGCCATCGTCCAGGCGGCCCGCCAGGCGTCGACGCGTCCCCTCGAGCTGAGGTCGGTGAGCCGCGGCGCCGCCGAGCCGGCGCCCCCGGGGTCGGCCGAGAAGCGTCCCGCGACCGCGAGGACGGCGATCGCCACGCCGGCTGCGACGGCGACGGCGAGCACGAGCCGCCCGGCCCGGCTCCCGATCGGGCCGCGCAGCGACGCCGTCGCCCCGGCTGCCGCGGCGAGGCCGGCGGTGAGAAGCGCGTAGGCGACGAGGGCGCGGCGGGCGGCGTGCGGGTCCGTGAGATCGCCGTAGAGGCGGGAGAGCGTGCCGAAGAGCACCGCGGCTGCGAGGCACTGGCCGGCCACCGCGACGCGGAGCGCGGGCCGGCGGTCGATCAGGCTCTGGACGACGACCGCCGCGCCGAGCGCCGCGAGCGCGCCGCGGGACTCGGTCAGGAGAAGGGCCGACACGAGCACGACGGCGCTCGCCGAGGCGAGGACGCGGACGGTGCGGCGGGCGGCCGGCGCGAAGGAGAGCACGAGGAGCGTCGCCACCGCGAAGAGGCCGCCCGCGGCGTTCTTGTAGCCGACCGGTCCGACGAGGATCCCGCTGACGAGCCAGTCCCCGTGCCGGGGGGCGAACGGCAGCACCACGAGGACCTCGACCGCGACGGCGGTGATCCCGGCGGCGACGCCGGCGGCGGCGGCCGTCGCGTGGCGGCGGTCACGCCCGAGAAGCGAGCCGCAGAGAAGGGCGGCGGCCGCGATCAGGGAGCGGTCGAACCCGTTCTGCGCCTCCGATGCGACGCCTCCCCAGAGGCCGGAGCACGCCGTCCAGGCCGCGAGCGCCGTGAGCGCGACGCCTGCGTGCACGACGTGTCGCGCCGGCCGGAGCCCTGCTGCGAGGAGGAGGACGGCCGCTGCGACGAGGCCGAGCCCGAGCGGCCCCCACACCCCGACGCCGTAGGCTCCCTGGGCCTGCGTCGTGGCAACCGTCGCTGCGGTGACGACCGCGGCGACCGCTCCGTTGCGCGCGAGTCTGCTCGGTCGGCTAGCTGCTGCTGCTGCGACCACGCCGGCGCAGGGCGAGCCCGAGGAGCACGAGCATCACGCCGGCGACGACGATCCAGGTGAGCGACTGGCCGGTGAAGGGCAGCGTCGCATGCGACGTCGTCTTCTGCAGTTGCTGCGCGGGCGAGACCGCGTTTCCGGAGGTCGGGCCCTTGCTTGCGCCCTGAACCCCGGCCACGGTGCCCTGATCCGTCGTCGTCTCCTCGGTGGTCGCCGTGCTCTCAGTCGTGGTCCCGGTCGTTCCCGTTTCTCCGGTGGTCGTGACCGTGGTCACGGTCGTCGAGTCGTACTGGCCGGTGCTCGGCGAGGCCGAGGCGAGTGCCGCGGCGAAGCCGAGGACGGCGAGGCCGAGGACGATGCTCACGAGTGAAAGCCTGACGCGCAGTTTCATGTCCGCATGATGCCATGAATCCCGGCGGGCCGTGTCAGTCGAAAGAACAGGTCCGACAGATCCCGCGGGGGGATTGAACCGCCGGTCTAGTAGCCGCCGAGCCGGAGCACGACCGGCACCGTCCGGGCGAGGAGCTTGATGTCCCACCAGAGCGACCAGTTCGTCACGTAGAGGTAGTCGAGGCGGATCATCTCGTCGAAGCCGATCTCGTTCCGCCCGAGCACCTGCCAGGGGCCGGTGATCCCGGGCGTCAGGTCGAGCCGGCGCCGGGCCCAGCCGTCGATCCGGTCGTCCTCGTACACGACGAACGGCCGCGGGCCGACGAGGCTCATGTGCCCGGCGAGCACGTTCAGGAGCTGCGGCAGCTCGTCGAGCGAGGTCCGCCGCAGCAGGCGCCCGACGCGCGTGACGCGCGGATCGTCGCGGATCTTGAAGAGCGGCCCCGAGCACTCGTTCGCGTCGAGGAGGTCCTCCCGCATCGTCTCGGCGCCGACCACCATCGTCCTGAACTTGATGATGTGGAAGACCCGGCCCTCGCGGCCGCGCCGCGGCTGGCGGAAGAAGACGGGGCCGCGCGAGTCGAGGCGGATCGCAGCGGCGATCACGAGGAGGAGCGGCGAGATCGCCACGAGGCCCGCCAGCGTCAGCCCGAGGTCGAAGGCGCGCTTCGTCGCGCGGGCGAAGCGCGAGAGCCGGGCGGACGGCAGCTCGATGACGGGGATGCCGTCGACGTCGGCGATGCCCGCGTTGCCCGTCATGATCTCGAAGTAGCGAGGGATGATGGAGAGGGTGACCTCGCGGAGGCCGGCCTCGCGGATGAGCTCGAGCACGGCGTCGGGAGACTGCTTCGAGAAGGCGAGGATCACGCGGGAGACGCGGTAGCGGCGGATCGCCTCGACGAGGTCGTCCTCGCGGCCGAGCACGGGCATGTCGTCCAGGCCGGGGTCGAGCGGATGCGGCTCGTTGTCGAGGAAGCCGACGAGGCGGAGGTTGTACTCGGGATGCTTGCGGAGCTTGAGGGCCATGATCTGCCCGACCCGGCCGGCGCCGATGACGAGCGTGTTCTGCGGCGTGTTCAGGAGCGGCACGAGCGCGTGCCGGAAGACCGAGCGCGCGACCGGAAGGCCGACGAGCGCGGCGATCCAGAAGATGCCGACCGTCGCGGTCGTGACCGGCTGGAAGCCGAACACGTGGAAGGCCAGGAGCTCCACGAAGCAGAGGAAGCTGAGCGTGCTGCCGAAATCGCGAGCCTCGTCGAGCGCCGAGACCGAGATCTGCTGCCGGTCGCGCTCGTACAGCCGCTCGAACGTGAACGCGAGCAGGGCGGCGGCCACCGTGCCCGCCCACCAGGCCGCGGCGTGCCAGACCCTCGAGTGCGGGCCGGCCGTGAACACCGCCGCGAGCGCGGCGGCGAGCGCCAGCACGAGCATGTCGTACGCGACGATGAAGCGGACGAGCCGGCGTTCCGGCCGCACGCGCTCGCGGACGAACGGGGTCGCCGCGGCGGTGGTGGTGCTTGTCGGCATGCTCTCGATCGTGGTCAGGGCCTAGCCTCCGCAGGTCGATGCCAAACGAGCTTAGGCGCTCGGGGCCCTCATCGGTACCCGGCCGAAAGAGCAAGGTCGCGGTGGCGGAGGTATAGCTGGCCCCCGGGGCTTCTCCTAGGCCGGAGTGGGGCCGACGGAATCCGCGGCGGGATCGTGGGGGCGGCGGAGCGCCGACCACATCTCGGCCACGATCGGCCGTGCGAAGAGCGTCGTCCCGGCCACGAACGCCACCGCTCCGACGACGATCGCGAGCGCGAGCGACACGGCGGGCTCGTCGTGCCGCGTCAGGGCGACCGTCAGCTTGATCGCGCCGGCCACGGCGGCCGCCGTCAGCAGGAACGGCATCAGCTCGCGCACGAGCATGGCGGGCGTGAGGGCGATCAGCCGGTAGACGAGGACGTACGTGACGACGGCCGTCACGCCGGCGGAGATCAGGATCGCGAGCGCGGCGCCGAAGGTTCCCTTCGCCTCGGCGAGCACCCAGAGAAGGGGTATCGCGACGGGGACGAAGACCGCGCCGGTGAGGATGTTGTACTGCGGCTTCCCCATCCCCTTGAAGAGCTCGCCCGCAGGGCCGATCAGAGCGCGGACGACCGCGAAGATGGCCAGGATCTGGAGCGCGGAGACCGACGGAATCCACCGGTCGCCGAGGAGGACGCGCACGAGAGGCCGGCCGGCCGCCGCCATCCCCACGCTGACGGGAAGCGTCAGGAGCGCCACACGCTGCAGGTTCTGCAGGTAGGCGCGGCGAACGGTTGCAACCTCGTCGCGGAGGATGGAGTAGATGGGGAACATCACGCGGCCGACGATCGAGCCGATGACGAGCACGGGAAGCTCGGTGATGCGATACGCGACGGAGTAGAACCCGAGCAGCGTTGCGCCGAGGAGCCGCGCGACCATGACGTTGTCGACGGAGGTGCTGGCGATGGTCAGGAGGTTGCCCGCGGTGATGTACCTGCCGTAGCGGAAGAGGCCCCGCGCCGACGATCGCGACGCGCGTCGCGGCTGCGGCCGTTCCGGGATGAGCATCCAGAGCACGGCGGCCGAGACCGCGCCTCCGGCAACCTGGCCGATCACGAGTGCCCAGACGCCGGCCCCGAGCACGGCGAGCGCGATCGAGACGGCGGCCTGCACGCAGGCAGCCGCGAGATCGCTGACCGTGCGCGGGCGAAACTCCACCGCCTTCTCGAGGAGGGCCGACGGGACGGTGCTGAGCGAGCGGAGCGGAATGAGAATCGCGAGGACGCGGAGCACGTTCGTCAGCTCGTGGTCGTGGAACGCTCTCGCGATGTACGGCGCAGCGAAGAAGCCGGCCGCGTAGATGGCGACGCCGGTCATGGCCGAGAAGACGAAGACCGTGGCCGTTGCGACCTCGAGGTCGTCTCCGCGGTGATGGACGAGCGCCGCGCCCATGCCCGAGTCCTGCAGGGTCGAGAAGACGAAGAGCGCCGTGAAGGCGAGCGCGACGAGGCCGAACGACTTGGGATCGACGAACCGGACGAGGACGAGCATCGACGCGAAGCTCACGATCTGGCGGCCGCCGTAGCTCACGGCAACCCAGCTGGACCCCCGCATGATCCGGCGGTCGAGCTCTCGATGCCGCTCGTGGGACCCCGGACCGGTCACGATCTTCAGACTACGTGGTGGCTACGGGTGTCGACCGTTCCTGCTTCCGTGCTTCTCCACGATGAAGTCTCCGATCGCGAGTGCGTCGAGGCCGGACATCGCGAACGTGGCGAGCGCATTCTTCGGAGAGCAGACGATGGGCTCGCTGTCGACGTTGAAGCTCGTGTTGAGCACCACGGGAACGCCGGTCAGCTTGCGGAACTCGTCGATCACGCCCCAGTAGCGGGGGTTCGTCGAGCGCTCGACCGTCTGGGGGCGCCCCGTGCGATCGACGTGCAGTGCAGCGGGGATCTTCTCTTCGATGCCCGGCTCTGCCTCGAACGCGAGGATCATGAACGGCGACGGATGGTCGGTTCCGAAGTACTCGCGATTGGCCTCGCGGAGGATCGACGGGGCGAACGGCCGCCACGACTCGCGGAACTTCACGTTGTTGTTGACTTCGTCCTTCATCCGCGCCGTCGTCGGGTTGGCGAGGATGCTGCGCGCGCCGAGAGCCCGCGGGCCGATCTCCATGCGGCCCTGGAACCAGCCGACGATCTTGTCCTGCGCGAGGAGCGCCGCCGTCTCCGCGGAGACGTCGTCGACGTGCCGGTAGTCGACCTTCGCCAGGTCGAGCACCGCGCGGATCTCGTCGTTCGAGTACTCCGGCCCCCAGTACGCATGGTCGAACGTCGTGTCGGGCCGGCGCCCTGTGTGCTGCACGTACGCGTGCACGGCGGCACCGAGTGCCGTTCCCGAGTCGCCTGCAGCAGGCTGCACGAAGAGGCGCTCGACGTGGGGGAGCCCGACGAGCTTGCCGTTCGACGAGCAGTTCAGCGCGGTGCCGCCCGCGAGGCAGAAGTCGGTGAGGCCGGTGCGCTCGTACATGACCTCGGTCATGCGCGACATCACCTGCTCCAGGGTGTACTGCAGCCTCGCGGCGACGTGCTCGTGGTACCCGTTGATCGGGTCCTCGTCACGCTTGCGGAGCCTCACCTCGCGCAGCGCTGCGTCGAGATCTCGCTTGCAGTACGAGGGGAAGCCGTCGTCGCCGTCGAGCTTGACGAACGGGAAGATCTCGCCCCCCGGGTCGCCGTACGCAGCGAGGCCCATGACCTTGCCCTCGTCCGAGTGCATCCGGAAGCCGAGGCGTCCCGTGTACTCCTCGTAGAGCGAGCCCCAGCTCGTCTCGCGGTCGACCCATTTCACGACGTCGATCTGCGTCCCGCGGCCGACGGCGACGAGCCCCGAATCCTGACCGCCCGTCCCGTCGAGCGAGATCACGTTCGCGCTCTCGAACTCCGACAGGTAGAAGGCGGAGGCCGCGTGCGCGAGATGGTGGCGGACCCACATCACGCGCGACTTGTCGCGTCCGGTCACCGACAGCCGCAGGCCCCGTTCGAGCTCGCTCACGAAGTACTTGTGCATCCGGTAGCTGCGAGCCTCTTCGCGGACGGTGCGCCAGGCCGGCCGGCGGCGAAGCTCGTTCCCGATGATCGAAGCCGACGCCTGCCGGAAGACCTTCGCCGGCGCGTCGTGCCCGATGGCGATCACGTCGACGTCGTCGAGCGTGCAGCCGGCCTCTGCGAGGCACCACGCGATCGCACGGAGAGGCGCGGTCTTCGGCGCGTGCTTGATGCGGCTCAGCCGCTCTTCCTCGACCATGCCCACGAGCTGACCGTCGACGAGAATCGCCGCCGCATTGTCGTCGCCGATCGGGTCCGTGATGCCGAGGACGATCATCGAGCAGAACCTCCGTTTCGTAGGAGAGCGAGGCTCTCGGGCTTCGGGACACGCGTCTGCGGACGAGCGGCGGCGATCTCGTCCTGCAATGCGAGAGGCTCGCTCGACCGGGTGGTCTCGAGCGCGCGCGAGAGGGCGGCGGCGCCGCGCCGGCTCGTCACGAGCGGCACTCCGTCGAGGACGGCGGCCTGGCGCAGCTCGCGCATCGGCGCGTCCTCGTCGGCGGTCGCGACGACGAGCCCGCAGCCCGTCCGGCGAACGAGCCCGCGCGGGCTCGCGTCGTCGGGCTCGACGAGGAGCGCGGTCGGGAGAAGCTCGGCGAGATCGGCGGGTGCGCCGTCGCGGGGCCAGAGATGGACGTCGAGGCCGCGGTCGACGAGGTCGCGCGCGAGCTTCAGCGTGATCGGGTTGTCGGTCACGCAGACGAGCGCCGAGCCTGCGGTCGGGATCGGCCGGCCGGCGGCGCGCTCCGCCTTCTCGAGGGCGGTGGCGAGGTCGTCCGCGGTTGCCATGACCTCCCCGGTCGCGTGCATCTCCGGGCCGAGCACGGGGTTCGAGCCCGGCAGGCGGACGAACGGGAGCACGGCCGCCTTCACGCTCACCCGTGTCGGGGCGGGCTCCGGAGGCAGGTCGAGGTCCTCGAGGCGTGCGCCGGCGATGAGCCGGCAGGCCGTCTCGACGAGGTTGATGCCGGTCGCCTTGCTCACGAACGGGATGGTGCGCGAGGCGCGTGGGTTCGCCTCGAGCACGTAGACCTTCTCGTCGGCGATCGCGAACTGGACGTTGAGCAGCCCGACGGCGCCGATGGCCGGCCCGAGGTTGCGCATGATCTCCATGATCTCGGCGCGCGCGCCGTCGCCGAGGTTCGGCGCGGGCAGGATGCACGTGGAGTCGCCGGAGTGGATGCCCGCCTCTTCGACGTGCTCCATGACGCCGCCGATGTAGACCGTCTCGCCGTCGCACACCGCGTCGACGTCGACCTCGACGGCATCTTCGAGAAAGCGGTCGACGAGCACGAAGCCCGTTGCGTTCGCGAGTGCCTGGCGCACCTCGTCTTCGGCGCGGCACAGCCGCATCGCGCGGCCGCCCAGCACGTACGAGGGGCGCACGAGCACGGGGTAGCCGAGCCGGCCGGCGATCGCGACCGCCTCGCTCTCGGTCTCGGCGATGCCCCACTCCGGGCAGCGGAAGCCCAGCCGCTGCACGAGCGCCGCGAACCGCATCCGGTTCTCGGCGAGGTCGACGGCCTCCCGACTGCTGTCGAGGATCCGGAACCCGGCGCCTTCGATCGCCGCCGCGAGCTTCAGGGGCGTTTGTCCGCCGAACTGGATCACGACGCCTTCGGGCCGCTCGCGCTCGAGCACGTTCAGGACGGACTCCGCGTCGAGCGGCTCGAGGTACAGCCGATCGGAGACGTCGTAGTCCGTCGACACGGTCTCCGGGTTGCAGTTGACCATGACGGCCTCGTAGCCGAGCGCGCGGAACGCCGAGGCCGCGTGCACGCAGCAGTAGTCGAACTCGATCCCCTGCCCGATCCGGTTCGGGCCCGAGCCGAGGATCACGACACGCGGGCGCTCGCCTGTCGGCGGAGCCTCGTCCGCCTCGCCCCAGGTCGAGTAGAAGTAGCTCGACGACGCCTCGACCTCGCCGGCGCAGGAGTCGACGCGGCGGTAGGACGGCCGGACGCCGCACGCCTCGCGGCGGGCTCGAGCCTCGTGCTCGTCGGCCCCGCTTGCGGCCGCGATCTCCGCGTCCGAGAGACCGAGTCGCTTGAGGTCGAGCCATGCGTCCGCGCTCAACTCGTCGAGCAGGCCGATCGAGCGGGTCGCGTGGCGGATGTCGGCGATCTCGCGCTTGAAGAAGGGGTGCAGGTCGTCGGGAATGTCCGTCAGCGTCAGCCACGGGGTTGCCGCACCGGCGTCGAGCTCGCGGGAGCGCATCGCCTTCATGAACGCCTCCGCAAAGGTGCGGCCGATGCCCATCGTCTCGCCGACGGACTTCATCTGGATGCCGACGCGCCGGTCGGCGCCGGGGAACTTCTCGAAGGCGAAGCGCGGGAACTTGACGACGACGTAGTCGAGGGTGGGCTCGAAGCTCGCCGGGGTCGTCTTGGTGAGGTCGTTCGGGATCTCGTCGAGGGTGTAGCCGACGGCGAGCTTCGCGGCGACCTTGGCGATCGGGTAGCCGGTCGCCTTCGAGGCGAGCGCCGAGGAGCGCGAGACGCGCGGGTTCATCTCGATGACGCGGATCTCGCCCGTCTCGCGGTCGCGCGCGAACTGGATGTTCGAGCCGCCGCACTCCACTCCCACCGCGCGCACCACCGCAGCCGCCGCGTCGCGGAGCTCCTGGTAGGCCTCGTCGGGCAGGGTCATCTGCGGCGCGACGGTCACCGAGTCGCCGGTGTGCACGCCCATCGGGTCGAGGTTCTCGATCGAGCAGACGATGACGACGTTGTCGGCGCGGTCGCGCACGACCTCGAGCTCGAACTCGTCCCAGCCGCGCACCGACTCCTCGACCAGCACCTGGCCGATCGGGCTCTCGCGCAGGCCGCGCTCGACCTGCAGGCGCAGCTCCTCCTCCGTCGCGGCGAAGCCGCCGCCGTGGCCGCCGAGCGTGAACGCCGGCCGCACGACCGCCGGAGCGTGGATCTCGCGCGGCTGCGTGACCGACGTGACCACCTGCGATCGCGGCACCTTGAGCCCGACGGACTCGACGGCGCGCTTGAAGAGCTGGCGGTCCTCGGCGCGGGCGATGACGTGGAGCGGCGCGCCGATCAGCTCGACACCGAGCTCGTCGAGGATCCCCGCCTGCGCGAGCTCGCGCGCGAGGTTGAGCGCCGTCTGACCGCCCATCGTCGGCAACAGCGCATCCGGCCGCTCCCGCCGCAACACCGCCGCCACACCCTCCAGATCCAGCGGCTCCAGATACGTCCGATCCGCAAACCCCGGATCGGTCATGATCGTCGCCGGATTCGAGTTGACGACGATCGTCCGAAAGCCGTCCTCACGCAACACCTTCAACGCCTGACAACCCGCATAGTCGAACTCACACGCCTGCCCGATCACGATCGGCCCCGACCCGATCAAGAGAACCGACTCGATGTCGTCTCTACGCGGCATCGGCGACCTCCTCCACCCACGCCTCGAGCAAAGGCCAGCCGTCGTGCGGGCCCGGCCCCGCCTCGGGATGGAACTGCAGCGACCGCGCCCGCAACCCCGGAAACGCAAGCCCCTCCACCGTCCCGTCATAGAGCGACACGTGCGTCACCTCGGCCGCCTCGCTCGCCTCCACACAGAAGCCGTGATTCTGCGTCGTCACGAGCACCCGCCCGCTCGCCCGCTCCACCACCGGATGATTCGCCCCCCGATGACCGAACGGCAGCTTCGAGGTCGCAAACCCCGTCGCCACGCCCCAACAACTGATGCCCCAGACAGATCCCGAGCACCGGCACCCGCCCCAGCAACTCCCCCACCACCGCCGCCTCCGCCCGAAGCGGCTCCGGATCACCCGGCCCATTCGAGAGCACCACACCGTCGTGATCGGCGAGGACGTCGGCGTCGACGTCGTGCGGATACACCGTCACCGCCGCCCCCGCGCGCTCGAGGCGCCGCAGGATCGATTGCTTGCAGCCGTAGTCGACGACCGCGATGTCGGCGCGGCCGGTCGAGCTGTAGACGAACGGCCTCGGGGTCGAGACGTCGGCGACGAGCGATCGTCCCGACATCGGCGGCAGCGCGAGTGCCGCTGCGAGCGCCTCCTCGACGGAGACATGCCCTGCGACCGCGGCCGCGCGCATTGCGCCCTGCGCGCGGAGATGCAGCACGAGGCTTCGCGTGTCGATGCCGCTCAGCGCGACGACTCCGCAGTCGGCGAGCCACTCGGTCCACTCCGGCCCGCGCGCCTCGCGCATCAGGACGGCGCGAGCGTGCGGCCGTTCCGCCTCCGAGCGGTCGAGCGCCACGCCGTAGTTGCCGACCATCGGCGCGGTGAAGCAGACGAGCTGCTCCGCGAAGCTCGGGTCGGTGACGATCTCCTGGTAGCCCGTCATCGACGTCGTGAACACCGCCTCGCCGCACGCGACTCCGGGGGCGCCGACCGAGAGGCCCGGGAAGACGGTGCCGTCCTCGAGGACGAGGCAGCCCTGCCGTGAGTCCGCTCCGCCTGCGCCTCCGTCCGTGCGGGACGGGGCCGGCGAACGGCCGGGTCGGTGTGGTGTCGCGTGCGCAGTCATAGACAGGGCGTCCGGCCCTGGCTTCACTATGGCTGCGCGCAGGCCCCCCGATGGCCACCCGAAGGTGCTGGGGTCGTCATCACGTCGGATAGGTCGGCGCTGCGACGGGCATCTCGCCGACCTCGTGCGCCCAGAGGCTCCGGAACCTGCTCAGGTGCGCGCAGAGACGCTCGAACGCGCGCCAGTCGTCGGCGACCTGCATGCAGATCGGATGCGCGAGGATCGTCGCGACGCCGCCCGCGTCGACGATGGACTCGGTCTCTGCGATGACGCGGTCGCACCACTCGTCGACCGTGTAGAGGCGGGCGCGGGCGCCGACGGTCGCCGGCGTCTGCCCGCCGTGGAACATGCGCTCGTGATCCGGCGTCGTGTTGATCGGCAGCACGACGGGTCCCGCGGCGTGCCGGTACGGATGCGTGATCGTCGGGTCGACGACGTCCGACCAGGCGACGACGCCCTCGGCCGCGAGGACCGAGGGGGTGTTCGCGTCGTGCGTGTACGCGTGGTTCCGCCACGTGTCGACCGGGCGGTCGGTCGTCCGTTCGAGGGCGCGGCGGGTCCTGTCGCACCGTCCAGCGCTGGTACGCGCGCGGGCCGTGCACCGATCCGGACGCGCGGCGGATGATCCGGTAGCGGAGGTCCGGCTGGAAGGCGTCCCAGCCGTGGCCGCCGAGCGCGACGTTCTCGAGTGCGGCGAGCGCGCGAATCCCCGACTCGAACTCGACGACCGCCCGGCCGGTGACGAACTGCGTCGTCTTCAGTCCGTGACGGGCCGCGATCTGCGCGTACGTGATCGCGAGCGCGGCCTCGGACGAGTGCGTGTAGGCCTGGTCGGCGGCCGGGATCGTATGGTGGACGTCCCCGCTCAGAACGACCGCCGGGGCCGCTCATCGGCCGCCGTGCCGTGCGCGGGCGACCTCGTAGACCTCGAGCGTCCGGTCGACCATGCGGTCGAGCGTGTAGTACGTCTGCACGCGCTCGAGCGCGCGGGCCGACAGCGCGGCGAGGAGACCCGGGTCGGAGGTGAGGCGCTCGACGGCGTTCGCGAGCTCCTCGGGCGAGCCGGCCGGGACCGTCATGCCGCCTGCGTCGCCGTTTCGCCCGAGCATCTCGCGGAGCGTCCCGACGTCGGATGCGATCACGGGTGTGCCGCAGGCCATGGCCTGGAGCGGGACGAGCGGCGCCGCCTCGTTCAGCTGGGTCGGGAAGAGGAACGCATCCGCCGCGGCGAGCCACTGCGCGAGTACCGCGTGCGGCTGCGGCGGGACGAACACGACCTCGTCGGTGAGGCCGAGCTCGTGCGTGAGTGACGTCAGGTTGTCGAGGTCGGACCCGCCGCCGACGATCGCGAGCCGGGCGAGCCGGTCGCGGGCGCGCAGGAGCGCGAGCGCCCGGACCGCCACGGCGGTGCCCTTGAGCGGATCGAGTCGCCCCGCGCAGACGAGCAACGGCCCGCCGCCGGCGACGCCGAGACGTCGCCGCGCCTCGGCGGCGTTCTCCGGATGGAACACGTCGGTGTCGATCCCGTTCGGGATGACGTGCCCGCGCGACGGCACGAGGAAGGATTCGATCCGGGCGTCGCGGAACTCGTGCTCGGAGGTGACGATCCATTCGCACGGACGGAACCGATGCCACTCCCCGCGCTGCAGATGCATCCCGGTGTGCCAGACGATCTTCTTCGCGTCGCGCAGCCTCTGCCTGCCGCTGCCGCGCCGGATTCGACCGAGAGCCTGGCGAAGCTCGCCGAGATAGTTCCCGTGGAGCTTGATCACGACGGGCACCGATCGGTGGACGCCTCGTCGCATCAGCTCGAGAGCGCTCGTCGACTCGCTGTGCACGACGTCGAACTGCACCTCGCGCTGCAGGCGCGTGAACGCGTCGTAGGAGCTGCGAAACCACTCCGGGTGGCGGCGCGGGAGGCGCGGGTGCGCTGTCGGCACGTCGAGCCAGTGCCAGTGCGCGCCGTCGTCGGGGTCGCCGAGGTCTGCGCTCCCGCCCGCGATCACGTGCACCTCGTTGCCCTTCGCGGCCAGGCTCCGCGCGAGCGCCCGGGTGTGATCCTGCATGCCTCCGAGACCCCGGCCGGCGACCGTTACGATGCAGATCCGCATCACTCCGTGCGCAGGGGCTGCCGTGGGCGGCCCGGAGACCGCATGACACGCTCCTCGCTCATCATCCTCCACCTTCGGGGCCTCGTCGGCGTCGAGCCTCACTCGAACGGCGAGCAGGGTCGGACCGAAAGGCGGGCGGGGCCGGCCCGTCCCGGCGGCACGCTTGAACGGTCATGACGAAACCGATCAACGGATCGCGGGAGCTCGGGTCGCTCTGGGATGACTGGCACGACGCACGGGAGCAATTCGAGCTTGAGGCTACCGAGGAGCTGCCGCTCGCGTGGTGGCGCGAGACGGCAAAACGGCATCTGCCGCCGCTCGAGGGCCGGAGTGTTCTGGACGTCGGCTGCGCGCGCGGAGGCTTCGCGCGGGATCTCGCGCAGCTCGGAGCGTCGATGACGGCCGTCGACATCTCGCAGGTCGCGGTCGACCACACGCAGGCGAAGCTCGATCCGCACGGCGGTGCGGCCCAGGTCGTCGACGCGACCGCGCTGCCGTTCGAGACCGGCCGCTTCGACGTGACGACCGCGCTCGAGACGCTTCACCACGTGCGAGATCCGGAGAGCGTCCTCGCCGAGATCGTCCGGGTGACGCGGCCGGGCGGGCACATCGTGCTCTCCGTCGAGAACCACCTGAGCCTCTACGGCCTGAGCACGCTCGTGCTCGCCGCCGCCGGCCGCCGCGCCTCGGAGGCGCCCGTCTCGATTCGCATGACCCTGCTCCGGCTCGTCCGCGCGGTTCGGAGGCGCGGCTGCCGCATCGTCTCGATCGAGGGCGGCACGCACTTCTTCGTCGTCCCCGGCGTCGGCACGACGATGTTGCCGTGGCTCTCCCGCATCCCGGCGGCGCGGTATCTCGCGCCGAACGTCCTCGTGGTCGCGGTGAAGCAGTCGTGATCCCACGCCTCGCACTACCGGGATTCGGCTTCCTCTCGGGCGGCCGGACGGCGCTCGTCGTCGGCGGCGCCGCGCTGCTCAACGTCGCGGCCGCCGCCGCGCTCGTCGGCCGTCCTCCCCTTGCGGCGACGGCGCTCGTCGGCGGCGCTCTCCTCGCGGCCGCGGCGGCCGTGCCGCATCGCGCCGGGCTGATCGCGCTCGCGGCTCTCGGCACGACGCTCGTCGTGCCGCTCCCGTTCCTCGGCGACCCCGTCCCTGGAACGGGCGGCGCGCAGGTCTTCCCGCCGGACCTGCTCGTGCTCGCGGCCATCGCGGCCGCATCGATTCGGAGCGTCGGCCGCGACGAGCGCCGGTCCTCGCGGGCGATGCCTCGCGCGCTCGCACTCCCGTTCCTGCTGCTCATCCCGGGCGTCGCGCTCGCCGTGCTGCGCGGGCACACCCGCTACGGCGAGAGCCTCGTCAGCCAGCCGCTGCGCCTCCTCGCGTACGCGGCGATCGGCGGCGCCCTCGTCGGCGTCGGCACGAGGATGCTGTACCGCGGCATCGTCGCCGTCTTCTACTTCGGGGTCGTGCTCGAAGCGGCCATCGGGGCCGTCTTTCTCGTCACGGGCCGCTCGCAGACCGACCAGACCGACCTCTCCACCGGGGGGTTCCGCGTGCTCGCGCTCGGCACGGCGATCTACCTCTGCGGCGGCCTGCTGCTCGCGCTCATCAATCTCGAGGGCGATACCGCCCCGAAGCGGCGCATCCTGCATCTCGTCGTCGCCGCACTCGCCGTCTTCGGGATCGCCATCGCGTACGGGCGGGCGAACTTCGCGGCGCTCGCCGTGGTCGTGCCGGCGGTCCTGCTCCTGCGGAGGCGGATCTTCGGAGTCCTCGCGAGCTACGCACCGCTCATCGTCCCGTGCGCCGTCGTCGCGGGGCTCCTGCTCATGCTGGCCGCGCCGCGCGTCGTCCCGACCCTCGGCAAGCGGCTCTTCAGCACCTCGGGCAGCGACCTGAACGTCGTCTGGCGGGAGGTGGCGGCGAAGGCGACGCTGCAGGGGTACTCGAAGGATCCCGTGCGCGGCATGGGCTTCGGGCGGTCGGTGACCTTCAGCATCCAGGATCAGAAGCTGCAGACGCACTCGTACACGATCGCCGGGGACCCGCACAACAGCTACGTCTGGCTCCTGGCCGGAGGCGGGCTTCTCGTCATCGTCCCCCTCGCCCTCCTCTTCCTCGGCTACGTCTACGACACGATCCGCCGGATCCGCCGGCTCGACGGCGTCGCGAGGACGCTCGCGATCTGGGCGCTCGCGTTCTGGTTCGTGTTCGTCGTGAACGCGTTCGCCGGCCCCGTGCTGAGCCGGCCGGACTTCCTGCTCACCATCTGGACCCTGATGCTGATCCCCGCCGCGGTCTCGCCGTCGGGAGAGGGCCGGCACGTCGTAGGACGATGGCGGGGCGCCGACCGTGCGGATCTGATGTGACGGTGAAGATCTCGGATCTCGTGAAGGCCGCTCCGGCGGCCCGCGGCGCGGTGCTCAAGGAGCTGCTGAACGACGCCGCCGGCAGGTACTTCGCGCGCAAGGGCTACAGCCCGGAGATGACGCGCGACGCCAAGCAGGAGGCCTGGTGGTGGTTCCAGACACGGAAGGCGGCGCTCCGGCACGGGGTCGGCGTGCGCCGCGGCTGGGGGATCGTCTGGCCGGAGCCGGGCCGCACGGAGCTCCTGCCGCTCGAGGTCGCCGCCGCCGGCCCGGGCGAGGTCACCGTCGGCCTCGCCTTCACGGCCGTGAGCGCCGGCACCGAACGCGCCCAGTATCTGCAGCTCCCGAGCGCCGAGGTGAAGTTCCCCTACCGTCCCGGCTACTCCGGTTCCGGTGTCGTCGTCGCGGTCGGCCGCGGCGTCGACGGCGTTCGGGTCGGAGACTGGGTGGCGGTGCGCGGGGCTCCGCACGCGTCGGTCGTCACGGCCCCGGCGTCGTCCGTGCAGGCGCTGCCGCCGGGGGTCGATCCGGCCGCGGCCGCCTTCATCCAGCTCGGCGTGATCGCGGCTCAGGGCGTCGCATGCGCCGGCGTCTCGCGCGGCGACACCGTCTGCGTCGTCGGCGCCGGGATCGTCGGTGGGCTTGCGGCGCAGGCGTCGCTCGCTGCAGGCGCGGCTTCCGTCGTCGTGGTCGCGGCGAGCCGCAGGCGCGAGCACGTCCTCCGGGCCGCCGGCGCGGCCGCGTTCCACACGGCCGACGACCGCGCAGCGCTCGAGGCGATCGGCGCCGACGTCGTCATCGAGGCATCGGGCAGCACCGACGCAGTCGAGGTTGCGCTCGCCGCGGTCAGGGACGGCGGCCGGATCGCGATCCTCGGCTCGCCGCGCGGGATGACGGAGAGCCTCGACCTCGGCGCGATCCGGAGCCGCGGGATCCGCCTCGTCGGCGCGCACGTCTCGACGCTCTCGCGGCAGGGCGGCGCGGCCGCGTGGGCCGCGGCCGCCGCGCGCTACCTCCGGGATCTCGCCGAGAACCGGATCGACCCGGCGCGCCTCGTCACGACGCGCGTCGAGCCCGACGCCGTCGGCGCGCTCTACCGCGGCCTCGGCCGCGGCGAAGGCGTCGTCGGCGCGCTCATCGACTGGCACGCCCTGCCGGTGGAGGAGCGCGACGCCCCCGGTGTCGTCCTCCGGCTGCCGAAGCTCGACGGAGCGGGCGCGGCCCCGTCGCAGGCCCCGCTTCGCCGTCGCCTTCCCGGCCGGGAGGCGGATCTCGACCCGTTCCGCGACGCGCGCGGCTCGCTTCGCTTCGGCCTCGTCGGCTGCGGCGACGTCGCCGTCCAGAACGCCGGTGCGTTGCTGGCGGCGCCCAACACGAGCCTCGTTGCCTGCTTCGACACGATTCCCACGCTCGCCGACGACATCGCCCGCTCGAGCGGCATCGAGGCCGACCGCTCTCTCGAGAGCCTGCTCGCCCGGAGCGACGTCGACGCCGTCTTCCTGTCCGTCCCACACCACCTGCACGCTCCGCTCGCACTGCAAGCCTTCGCCGCCGGCAAGCACGTGATCGTCGAGAAGCCGCCCGCCAACGACCTGCAGGGCGCCCTCGAGCTGCGGGACGCGGCGTCGAGGGCGGGCCTCGTTCTCTCCTTTTGTTTCCCGCAGCGGTACGCGGGATCCTCGCGGGCGGTGCGCCGGCTGCTCGAGTGGGGCGCCCTCGGCGACCTCCACGGGACGTCGATCTCGTACTTCGCCGACAAGACCGACCTCTACTGGAGCGGCGGCTTCAGCGGCCGGTCCCGGTCGACCTGGCGTCTCTCTCGCCGGCAGGCGGGCGGCGGCGTCCTGATCATGAACGTCTCGCACCACATCGACCTCGTCCGGTACCTCACGGGCGTCGAAGCCGAGTCGATCGTGGCACTCGGCGGCGCGCTCGACCGGGACGCCGAGGTGGAAGACACCGTGTCCGTTTCGATCGCGTACGAGGACGGCGCGATCGGCACGCTCGCCGCGTCGTCCGGGCGCCGCGGCATGGGCGGCGGCGGCAGCGACATCCAGCTCTGGGGAAGCGAGGGCCAGATTCTCATGCAGGACACGCTGCGGCTCTACAGCGAGCGGCGCGTCGGCGGCCTGCGCCCCGGGCGCTGGCACGTGATCGAGCCGGGACCGCGGCAGAACACGCGCGCCGTCTACGTCAGCCGGTTCGCGACCGCGCTCGCCCGCGGCGAGGAGCCGGACGTGACCTCGGAAGACGGCGTCGCGGTGCAGGCGTTCATCGAAGCCGTGTACCGGTCGATGGCGCTCGGCACGCGCGTCGCACCGCGCGACCTCGTCGCCGAGGTGAAGGCGTGAGCGCCGCGCAGCGCATCCTCGTCGACGCGGACAGCCGGCGCGGCCGTGAGGCATGGATCGACGCCGACTGGCTGCGGGACGGCCGGGCGGTCGCCGCGATCGTCGTGCACGACGACCGGATCCTGCTCCCGGGAGGCGCGACGCTCGCGACCGCGGGCCGCGAGCCGGAGGAGCTCTCGATCGCCGTCCTCGCCTCGCTGGCCGGAAGGGCGGCATCGGTCGCCCGGGGGCTCGGCGGGCCGGTCGAGGTGCGCGGCCGCGGCCTCGTCGCGGCCTTCGTCCGGATCCTCCTCGGCGTCGAGGACGAGGCGCCCGGCCGGCCGGCCGTGATCGTCGACACCGCCGGCGGGGCTCGTGCGGTCGCGGACGCGACGCAGCGGGTCGCCGATCTCGGGGCGCTCGTGCTCGCCGCGCCGACCGAGGACGCGATCGCACTCGATCTCTACCCCGACGTGCACCTGCGCGGGCTCACGCTTGCGGGCGTGCCGCTGCTCGAGGAGCCGGGGGTCGCTCCGCCCACGGCGGGCGACGTCTTCCTCCGCCTCGCCCGGGGCGCGCTCGGCGACGCCGCCGCGGAGCCAGGGGGCCCGTCGCTCTGGTTTCACATCGAGGCCGGGGGCGAAAGGACGGCGAAGAGAGGCGTCCCTCGCGGTTCGGAGGGTCACTCCCCGCACGATGGCTAGTGGGTCGGCGTGCCGTCGGCCGGAAGGATGAGAGGAGTCCCGGCGAGCCGTTTACGGCTGCCGGAATAGGAGGGTGGAGAGCAGATGAAGACGGTCATACTCGCAGGCGGATACGGGACGCGGATCACGGAGGAGAGCGCGATCCGTCCGAAGCCCATGGTGGAGATCGGCGAGAAGCCGATCCTCTGGCACATCATGAAGATCTACTCGAGCTTCGGCATCGACGACTTCGTCATCTGCTGCGGGTACAAGGCCCACGTCATCAAGGAGTACTTCGCCAACTACTTCATCCGCGCGTGCGACGTGACCTTCGATCTCCGCGAGAACGTCACCACGGTGCACTCGAACGGTGTCGAGCCCTGGCGCGTGACGCTCGTCGACACCGGCGACCGCACGATGACCGGCGGTCGCATCCGGCGCGCGCGCGACTACATCGGCGACGAGACCTTCTGCCTGACGTACGGAGACTGCGTCGGGAACGTCGACGTCGCGGCGCTCATCGAGGCGCACAAGCGCGAGCAGGCTCTCGTGACGTTGACGGCCGTGCAGCCGCCGGGACGCTTCGGCGCGCTCCAGCTTCCGACCGACGGGGCCAGAGTCGACGCGTTCCTCGAGAAGCCGCAGGGCGACGGCGCATGGATCAACGGCGGCTTCTTCGTCGTCGAGCCCGAGGCGATCGACTACATCGACGGCGACGACGCCGTCTGGGAGGAAGCTCCGCTCGAACGGCTGGCGCGCGAAGGGCGCCTCTCCGCCTATCGCCATCGCGGTTACTGGCAGCCGCTCGACACGCTCCGGGACAAGATGTTCCTCGAGCGCGAGTGGGAATCGGGATCGCCGGCCTGGAAGGTGTGGTGAGCGCATGCGCATCCTGATCACCGGGAACCTCGGCTACGTCGGCCCCGTCGTCGCCTGTCACTTCCGGGAGACGTTTCCGGACGCGACCCTCATGGGTCTCGACATCGGCTTCTTCGCCGACTGCCTGACCGCCACGCCGGCCCGCTCGGAGCGCGTCATCGACGAGCAGGTCCTCGCCGACGTCCGCGACACGCCGCCGGAGCTCCTGAGCGGCGTCGATGCGATCGTGCACCTCGCTGCGATCTCGAACGACCCGATCGGCAACCGCTACGAGGACGTCACGGTGGACATCAACCATCGGGCGACGGTCGAGCTGGCGCGGCGCGCAAAGGCAGCCGGCGTGCGGCGCTTCGTGTTCGCGTCGAGCTGCTCCGTCTACGGCGCGGCCGACGGGGCGCGTACCGAGGCATCGCCCGTGAATCCGTTGACGGCCTACGCGCGGTCGAAGGTCCAGGCGGAACGGGAGCTGACCGCGCTCGCCGACGACGACTTCGTCGTCACGTGCCTGCGCTTCGCGACGGCGTGCGGGATGAGCGACCGCCTGCGGCTCGACCTCGTCCTGAACGACTTCGTCGCCTCCGCGGTCGCAACCGGCTCCGTGAAGCTGCTGAGCGACGGCACGGCGTGGCGCCCGCTCATCCACGTGAAGGACATGGCGCGCGCCTTCGAATGGGGGGTCGTGCGCGAAGCGGCCGACGGCGGCACCGCCGTCGTCGTCAACGCCGGCTCGGAGGACTGGAACTACAAGATCCGCGATCTCGCCGAAGCCGTGGCGCAGGAGATCCCCGGCGTCGACCTCGAGATCGGCGCAGAGGCGCAGGCCGACGCACGGTCGTACTCGGTCGACTTCGGCCTCTTCCGGCGGCTCGCGCCGGCGCATCAGCCGCAGATCACCCTGCCCGCCGCCGTGCAGGAGCTGCGCGCCGGCCTCGAGCGCATGCACTTCGACGATCCGGACTTCCGGACGTCCCACCTCATCCGGCTGCGCGTCCTCGAGGCGCTGCGTGCAGGAGACCGCCTGACGGAGAAGCTGGAATGGCGTACGCCGAGCCTGTGAACGAGGCGGGGCCCACCGCGGGGCCCACCGCGGCCGAGCTTCCCGCCTGCCGGCTCTGCGGCTCGCCGCTCGAGCGCGTCTTCGTCGATCTCGGCGTCTCGCCGCTCGCCAACTCGTACCTCGCAGAGGAGGATCTCGCGGGCGGGGAGCGCTTCTATCCCCTGCGCGTCCTCGTGTGCGACGAGTGCCTGCTCGTTCAGCTGCCGGCGGCGGCCGCGCCCGAGGACATCTTCTCCGACTACGCCTACTTCTCCACGTTCTCCGCGAGCTGGGTCGAGCACGCGCGGCGCTACGCCGTGGAGGTGAGCGAGCGGTTCGAGCTCGGGCCGCACTCGCAGGTGATCGAGGTCGCCTCGAACGACGGCTACCTCCTGCAGCACTTCGTCGCGCGCGGGATCCCCGTGCTCGGCATCGAGCCGGCCGCGAATGTCGCCCAGGCGGCCGAGGCGATCGGGATCCCGACCGTGGTCGAGTTCCTCACGGCCGAGAGCGGCGCGCGTCTGCGCGACGCCGGGCGGCAGGCCGATCTCCTCGTCGGGAACAACGTGCTCGCCCACGTGCCGGATCTGCACAGCTTCGTCAGCGGCCTCGCTGCGCTTCTCGCTCCGCGAGGCGTCCTGACGATGGAGTTCCCGCACCTGCTGCGGCTGATGGAGGAGACGCAGTTCGACACGATCTACCACGAGCACTTCTCGTACTTCTCGCTCCTGACCGCCGAACGCGCATTCGCGGCGCACGGTCTCGTCGTCTTCGACGTCGAGGAGGTCCCCACGCACGGCGGGTCGCTTCGCCTCTACGCGCGCCACGAGGAGGATCGCTCCCGCGAGGTCGGGCCGCGCGTCGACGCGCTGCGGCAGCGCGAGCAGGCTGCAGGGCTCGACGAGATCGACGGCTACGAGGCGTTCGCCGACCGCGTCCTCGCGACGAAGCTCAGCGTCCTCGACTTCGCGCTGCAGGCGCGACGGGAGGGCAAGACGATCGTCGGCTACGGCGCCGCGGCCAAGGGGAACACGTTGCTCAACTACTGCGGCCTCGGACGCGACCTCGTCGACTACGTGGTCGACAGAAGCCCGCACAAGCAGGGGCACTACCTCCCGGGAACGCGGATTCCGATCTACGATCCGTCGCGTGTGGGAGAGACGCGTCCGGATTACCTGCTCCTGCTCGCCTGGAATCTCCGGGACGAGATCATGGAGCAGATGTCGCACGTCCGCGACTTCGGCTGCCGGTTCGTGACGCCGGTGCCCGAGATCCGCATCTTCGGGTGACCGCATGACGACGGGGGCGCCCGCGGGTGTCGGCGCCGAGCTCTACGCGCTCGTCGAGGAGCTGTACCCGATCCCCCGGAGCCTGACGGGCGACGGTGTCCGCAAGACGCTCGACGTCGTCTCGAGGATCGCGCCGGTCGAGCAGGTCGAGGTGCCGACAGGCACGCCGGTGCTCGACTGGGAGATCCCGCGCGAGTGGAACGTGCGCGAGGCGTACGTCGCCGACTCGGCGGGCCGCCGCGTGATCGACGTCCGGGACTCGCCCCTCCACCTCGTCGGCTACAGCGTCCCCGTTCGCGCACGGCTGCCGCTCGAGACGCTGAAGGACCATCTGCACTCGCTTCCGGACCACCCGGCCTGGATCCCGTACCGCACCTCCTACTGGCGCGAGGACTGGGGCTTCTGCGTCACCGACGAGCTGCTCCGCTCGTTGCCGGACGGCGAGTACGAGGTCGTGATCGACGCCTCGCTCGAGGCGGGCTCGCTCACCTACGGCGAGGCGTTCGTCGAGGGGGAGACCGAGGCCGAGGTGCTCGTCTCGTGCCACGTCTGCCATCCCGCGCTGTGCAACGACGGGCTCGCCGGCATCGCCGTCGCCGCGCACCTCGCCCGTGCCGTGGCCGCCGCACCGCGCCGCCTCTCGTACCGCTTTCTCTTCGTCCCGGGCACGGTCGGGTCCATCGCCTGGCTCGCGCGGAACGAGGAGACTGCGGCTCGGCGCATCGAGCACGGGCTCGTGCTCGCGTGCGTCGGAGACGGGGGCGCTCCGACCTACAAGAAGAGCCGGCGGGGCGACGCCGAGATCGACCGCGCGGTGGCGCAGGTGCTGCGCGACAAGCACGTGCCGTTCTCGGTTCGCGACTTCTCCCCGTACGGGTACGACGAGCGGCAGTACTGCTCGCCCGGGTTCGACCTGCCCGTCGGCTGCCTGATGCGGACGCCGTTCGGCGAGTACGACGAGTACCACACCTCTGCCGACGACCTCGACTTCGTCGAG
The DNA here is from genome assembly GCA_963831405.1 of uncultured Actinomycetes bacterium. GTDB lineage: Bacteria > Actinomycetota > Thermoleophilia > Gaiellales > Gaiellaceae > Palsa-739. Next base: position 150,798 of record CAWHPX010000006.1, on the reverse strand, counting down.
CCTGCAGCACTCGAGGACTCGCTCGACACGTGCCTGCGTGTGTTCGACCTGCTCGAGCGAAACGGCGTCTACGTGAACCTGAAGCCGAAAGGCGAGCCGCGGCTCGGGCGCTACGGGCTCTACGGCTCGCTCGGCGGCGGGCACCACTCGGAGGAGCGGCAGCTCGCGCTTCTCTGGGTGCTGAACCTCTCCGACGGACGACACTCCCTCCTCGACGTCGCGGAGCGCTCCGGGCTGCCGTTCGAGCGCGTCGCCGAAGCCGGCGACCGTCTGCGTGAAGCGGGCCTCCTCGCGCCGAGCGGCGAGCGATGAGCCGCGTCCCGCTCGTCAGCGTCGTGACGCCGGTCTACAACGGCGAGCCGTTCCTGCGCGAGTGCATCGAGAGCGTTCTCGCGCAGACGTGGACGAACTGGGAGTACCTGATCATGGACAACCGGAGCACGGACGGCACCCTGGAGATCGCCCGGGAGTATGCGGCGGCCGACCGGCGCATCCGCGTGCTGACGCCGGACGAGTTCGTCTCGGCGGATGCGAACGCGAACCGCGCGTTGCGCGCGATCGATCCCGAGGCGTCGTACGTCAAGCTCGTGCACGGCGACGACTGGCTCTATCCGCGCTGCATCGAGCGGATGGTCGAGATCGCAGAGGCGAACCCGAGCGTCGCGATCGTCTCCGCCTATCGCCGGGAGGGCGACCGGATCGACCTCGTCGGGCTCGATCGCGAGGTGTCGGTCGTGCCGGGGCACGACGTCGGCCGCTCGGCGCTCCTCGGCGGGCCGCTCCCCTATCTGTTCGGCTCGCCGACGTCTCTGCTGCTGCGCGCCGACCTCGTACGCTCGCGGAGCGAGTTCTACTCCCTCGACAATCCGCATCAGTCCGATCAGGAGGCGTGTCTCGACCTGCTGCGCGAGGGAGACCTCGGTTTCGCGCACGAGGTGCTGACGTTCACGCGACGTCACGAAGAGAGCGAGTCGCCCTTCTTCGTTCGCGTCCGCGCCGCGGCGCCGTGCTCGCTGCGGCTCCTCCTCGAATACGGAGACGAGTATCTCGAGCGCGACGAGTTCCAGCGGAAGCTCGCGGTTCGGCTCGGCGAGTATGCGCTGCTCGTGCTCCGGTGGCCCCGGAGGCTCGCCGACCCGGAGTATCGGGCCTACCACCGCGGCGAGCTGAGGGCGCTTCTGCCGCGGATCCGGCTCACTCGACGTCGCCGTCGGCGCCGCCCGGCAGGCCGTCCGGGTCGCCTCGCGGACCGTGACGCCCTGAGGAAACGCCCGCGGGCGGCGGATTCGGCGGCGAACGGGACCTCGCCTTGGTCTAGCCCCATTCACCCATTCGGTCCTGACTTCTGTCGGCGAAGGCATCCGATACTGAGCGACGGTGAAATCCGAGGAGGAGGAGATCGTGGTGCGTTTCGGTCGTCGTGGAACCCGCATGCTTCTGTTGTTCAGCGTCGTGCTCGGCGCGGCGCTGCTCGTGCTGGCGGGAGGGGCCGCTGCGAGTGCGCCCCCGCCGAACGACGACTTCGCGGCCGCCCAGGATCTCGGCTCGTCCGACAGCGGCGGGCCGATCGCAGGCACGAACGACGGAGCCACGAGGCAGTCGGGCGAGCCCGCTCACGACGGCGAGCAAAGCGGTCACAGCATCTGGTACAAGTGGCACGCGCCGGACGGCGGGCCGTTCGTGATCACGGCGAGCGGCATCCCCGGCGGCAACACGATCCTCTCGGTCTACACCGGCTCTGCGCTCAACACGCTCTCGCTCGAGGCGACGAACGACGAGGGCAGCCCGAGCAAGGTGTGCGTGACGCCGCCCTCGACGGGGACGACGTTCTGGATCGCGCTCGACGGCTACGGCGGCACGACCGGCTCCACGAGCCTCAGCTGGCACCGCTACACCTCTGCGGACGCTCCGTGCCCGCTCAGCACGCCGACCATCAGCGGACCGGGATTCCCTGCCGTCGGCGACAGTCTCACGGGCCACGACGGCGCGTGGCTCACCGCGTCCGGCTCGCCGACCAAGGCGTACCAGTGGTTCCGCTGCGTCGGCGACACGTGCTCGCCCGTCTCCGGCGCGAACTCGACGTCCTACACCCTGACGCCCGACGACGTCGGCACCCGGCTGCGCCTGCAGGTTCGGACGGACGGCAGCTTCGCGGATGCGAGCGGCCCGTCGGGGATCGGCGTGATGAAGCCGGAGAACGCGAACGGCTCTCCGGGTCAGATCGCGTACGTGTCGACGCGCGACGGCGCGCACGCGCATCTCTACGTGTCGGCCGCCGACGGCAGCGGCAGCGCGTCGCAACTGACGTCGAACGCGACCGGTGACGATCTCGTCGCCGAACTGGTCGACGCACGGGAGCGCAGCGATCGCCGACCGCATCCTCTTCCAGAGCAGCGGCAACCTCACGCTCGTCGACACCGCGACGAGCGACCTGCATCCGCTCGGCGTCTCCGGGTCTGCGCCGTGGATGCGGCGGACCGGGAACCGGCTCGTCTACGCGGGCGGGACGGGGATCAAGATCATCGACGCCGACGGCACGAACGGCGGCAGCATCGCGAACACGAACGGGAACGACACGCACCCGAGCCTCTCGCCCGAGGGGACTCGCGTCACGTTCCTCCGCACCACCGGCGTCGGCATCGGGAACATCTTCGTCGCGCCGCTCAACGGCAGCATGTCGCCCGTCCAGCTGACGAGCGACGGCACGGACTCCGACCCGGCCTGGGCGCCGGACGGCTCGCAGATCGCGTTCGTCCGCACGGCGGGAGGCAACCCGGCCGAGCTCTGGACGATGGACGCCGACGGCCGGAACGCGGCGAAGCTCTCGACCCCGGGCCTGACGGTCTCGGATCCGGCGTTCTCGCCCGACGCGAACTATCTCGTCTTCACCGGCACCGACGCGGGCGGGAACGAGGACATCTGGCGGATCCGATACGACGGAACCGGCCTCACCGACGTGACGCCGGGCACGCCGACGAGCAACGAGTCGCAGCCCACGTGGCAGCCCGTCGCGCTCGCCCCGTCGCTCCTCCACTCCGGCACGGGCCCGGCGATCACGGGCACCGCGCAGGTCGGGCAGACGCTGACCGGGTCGGACGGCTCCTACAGCGGCACGCTGCCGATGAGCGTCGCCGGCCGGCACTGGCTCCGCTGCAACACGAGCGGCACCGGCTGCGTCGACACGACCGCAACCGCCTCGACGTACACGCTCGCGGCGGCTGATGTCGGCTCCACGATCAAGTTCCGCGTCGAGATGCAGAACTCGGCCGGCACGCCGTTCTTCGACTCGGCGGCGACGGCCGTCGTGGCCGATGCGGGCGGCGGCACCGGCGGCGGCGGCGGCGGCGGCACGGGCGGCGGCGGCGGCGGCACGGGCGGCGGCGGCGGCACGGGCGGCGGCGGCTCCGGCGGCGGTGGCGGCGGCGGTGGTGGTGGTGGTGGTGTGGGTTCGACGGATCTGGCGGTGTCGGTGGCGGCGGATTCGGCGACCGCGAACGTCGGTGACACGATGATCTATCGGGTCAAGATCACGGATGTGAACGGGGGGCCGGCGCCGTCGTTGCATCTGCTCGTGAGCCTGCCGGCGAACGGGACGGTCGTCTCGACCTACTCGGACCGTGGGCCGGGCTGCAGGAGCACGGGCACGGTCGACGTTGGATTGCGATGTCGCGTATCTGTCGGGTGACTCGACGGTCGGCAACCTGATCATCCAGGTGAAGCTCGTGAGTGCGGGCCCGGCGACGTTGAGCGCGACGGCGACCTTCCAGCAGGTCGACGCCAAGCCGGCCGACAACACGGGCTCCTACACGGTCAACCAGGCGCCGGCGGGGCCGCCGGTGGTGCCGCCGACGATCCCGGCCCCGAAGCCGAAGCCGATGCTGCTTTGTGTGGTGCCGAAGCTGAAGGGGCTGACCCTGGCCAAGGCGCGGCTCAAGGTGAAGAGGGCGCACTGCACGCTGGCGGTCAAGGGCGTCCACCTGGCCGCGGTCAAGCTGGGCCGGATCAGCTCCCAGTCGCCGCGGCCGGGCGCCCGCGTCAAGCGCGGCAGCCGCCTCCACGTCGTGATCAGCCTCGGCGCCCGAAAAGCCAAGCGCCACGGCGCAAACCGCACCCACTAGGGTCGAAATCGAGGCAAACGGATCGCCCCGAGCGGCACGACGCGCTCGGGGCGATCTGCCGTTCCCGGAGAGTTGAATTCGCTCGAGGCGGCTGTGACAATCGCCCGATGGCGGACCGCGCCACGGCGCGACTTGCAGAGGCGATCGAGATTGCGCGGGCGACGGAGTTCGACGACCGCCCCGGCGAGCCGAGCCCCTCGTCGTACTACCGCGACTTGCTCGCAGGCTCGTACGCCGTCCGTCGCGAGGCTGCGCGGAAACAGATCGCGCACCTGCGCGACGTGTTCGGATTCGCCGGGCGTGATCCGGCCGGGCTGAAGGTGCTCGAAGTCGGCTCCGGCTTCGGGCTCGGTCTGCTCGCACTCGCGTGCCTCGACGCGCGCAGCGTGCTCGGCGTCGAGATCGTGCCCTGGCAGGTCGAGTGGGCGCGGGCCTGGATCGAGCGCCTCCCCGGCGAGCTGTCGTCGCGCCTGAAGACGAGAGCGGGCACGGCGACCGCGCTGCCGCTGCCGGACGGAGACGTCGACGTCGTGCTGTCGCTCGAGGCGATCTCCCACTACCTCGACTACCGGCGCTTCCTCGCCGAGTCGTGGCGCGTCCTCCGGCCCGGCGGCGTGCTCATCATCTCCGACGGCAACAACGCGCTGAATCCGATCCTGCGCCGGCAGCGCAAGGCTCTCTGGGCCGAGCACGAGGCGCCGCCGGGACGCGCGCGCGCGCGAGGCGACGACTACCCGTTCCACTTCGTCGACAAGCGGCGCGACCTCATCCTCGAGGCATACCCGCAGCTCGACGTCGACACTGCGCTTCGGCTCGCGCTCCTCACCTCGGGAATGGTCGGCGCCGAGGTGAAGGAGTCCGCTCAGCGATTCTTCGACACGGGTGAGCTCCCGTCCTCTCCCTACCGGCCGGGAGACGTCACGGTCCACCCGGATCACGAGATGGTGATGGAGCGGCTCTTCAACCCGCTCGAGCTCGCGAGAGAGCTGCGCCGTCACGGCTTCGAGACGCGGCTGCGTGGGCACTGGGCCGGAGCGACGACGCGGCGCGCGCTGCTCGTCGCCGACCGGGTGCTGTCGGCACTCGGTCCCGCGTCGCTTCCGACCGCGCGCGTGTTCCGGCTGGCCGCGTACAAGACCGACGACGGCAGGGGGAGGCCCGTCGCCGGATCGAGACGACGAGTGGGCCGATCGGGGCCTCGAGCGCGAGACCGCGGGCCGGGACGCGCGGGGCATCGCCCGGCGCTAGTCGACGACGCCCTCCCAGAGATCGACGCCGAGCGTCGTCTCGGCAAAGACGCGTCGCGCCGCACCCAGAAGCTCCGCGGTGTCGGTGCGCAGCGGGTTGACGTGGATGAGCACGAGGCGGCGGCTACCGGAGTCGCGTGCGAGCCGTGCAGCCTCCGCGGCCGACGCATGGTTCTCGTCGCCGTCGTCGGGCGTCCACGCGTCGTGACAGAGGAGATCTGCCCGCGCCGCGAACTCCGCGTTCAGCGGATCCGCCGCCGTGTCGGTGCAGTAGACGAGGCCGCCGACGCGAAGCGCGAGCGTCGGATGCGCGTGACGGAGCTGGATGCGCGTCTCGACGCTGAACGTGCCGATGCCGCACGGGTCGTCGCCGATCTCGCAGACCTCGTCGGCGAGCTCGGAGAGCGGAGCGCCGAAGAAGGGGGCGCCGAGCAGCCGGTCGAGCAGCTCGCTCGTCGGCCGCCCCGCCAGGCGCATGCCGCCGCCCCAGATCCGCGGGCCGCACCCCGAGCGCGGGCAGGTACGCGAGCCCGACGACGTGGTCGAGGTGAAAGTGCGTGAGGACGATGTCGAGGCGGCGGACGCCGTCGAGCAGCTCCGGCTTCTCGATCAGGCGGCGGAGGCCGCTGCCCGCGTCGATCGCGAGCGCCTGCGAGCCCGAGCGAACGTACGTGCAGCACGTCTCCCGCTCGCTCGTCGGGATCCAGCCGCCGCTGCCGAGGAGGACGATCTGCACCTTCGGCCTACACGTGCCCCGCCGTGCGGCGGCGGAGCGCCGCCTCCGGCCCGGTTAAGCTCGTTCTCATGAGCTCGAAGATCGATGGTGTCACGGTCGTTCCATTGCGTCGCATCCCGGACGAGCGAGGGACGATCTATCACATGCTGCGCGCGACCGACGAGCACTTCGTGGCGTTCGGGGAGATCTACTTCGCGAGCGTGTACGACGGGGTCGTCAAGGGCTGGCACCGCCATCGCGAGATGACGCTCAACTACGCCTGCGTGCACGGCCGGGTCAAGCTCGTGCTCTACGACGACCGGGACGACTCGCCGACGCGCGGTGCGCTCATGGAGGAGTTCCTCGGGCCGGACAACCATTCCCTCGTCGTGATCCCGCCGGGGATCTGGACCGGGTTCAAGGGCATGCATGCACCCGCGTCGATCATCGCGAACTGCTGCACGCACGTGCACGACCCTGCGCTGTCCGACCGTCTCGACCCGTTCGACAACCACATCGGGTACGACTGGTCGGTGCGGCAGCACTAGCCGCTAGGAGCCGCGATTGACGAAGAGCTCCGGGTCGCCGAGCCGCTCGAGTGCGTCGTGCGTGCCGATGTCGAGCCAGCTCTCGGACAGGCGGACCGCCGCGACGTGCGCTCCCGCGCGCAGGCTCGCGTCGAAGTAGGCGCCGGGCCACTCCGCGCCGTCGAGCCCTGCGAGGGCCCGCGCGCGCGCCGCCGCGCAGCCCCAGATCCACTCGGACGGCGGCGTCTCCGGCTTGATCTCGATGCCGTCCACCGTTCCGTCCCCCGCAAAGCGGACGACGTCGGAGCGGCTGAGGTCGTCCGGGTGGATGCGGAAGAGGCCGAGCGCGATCTCTGCGCCGTCCTCGACCGCCGCGACGAGCGGGACGAAGCCGTCGTGCGGCTCCCAGATCGTGTCCGGCCAGCCGAGCAGAACCACGTCGTCGGGGTCGAGGCCGGCGAGCGCGGCGGCAAAGGACGCCGCCGTCGTCTCCGGATACGCGAGCACGACGCGCGCGCCGAGCGCGCGCGCGTGCTCGACGACGTCCTCCTTCTCGGGGCGCGTGACCACGCGGAGCTCGGTGCAGCCCGCGGCGAGCATGCGCTCGAGCACGTGGTCCATGACGGGCTTCCCTGCGGCCGGCAGCAGCTCCTTCGATCCCTCGAGCGGCTGGAGCCGGGTCGCGTACCCCGCAGCGGGGACGATCCCGACGAGCGCCATCGTCAGCGCGGGACGGCGGTCAGCTCGACCGCCTCGTGCGGGGCCTTCCCGGTGACGGCGCCGCGGTAGGCGGCCGCGAGCGCGTCGAGGACGGGACGCTCCGCGGGGAGCGGCCGCTCGTCGATCGAGAGGATCGGCGAGATCTCGACGAGCGTGCCCGTCACGCCGACCTCGTCCGCGATGTAGAGCTCCGTCCGGTCGATCGGGCGCCGCTCGAAGGGGATCTCGAGCGAGGTGCAGAGCTCGGAGACGACGTCGAGCGTGATGCTCTCGAGCGCGCCCTCCCACGTGGGCGGCGTCGCGACTGCGCCGTCGCGGACCGCGAGCACGCACGCGCCGGTCGCCTCGGCGAGCCGGCCGGCCGAGTTCAGAAGCAGCATGTCCCCGAAGTCGCGGCCCCGGCCCTCGATGCGCGCGAGCCGCGCCACCTGGTAGTTCGTCCCGGTCTTGATCCGCGGCGGCATCATCACGTCGTCGGCGCGGCGCCAGGTGCTCACGCCGACGTGGATCGGCTCGGGCGGATCCTTCGGCTGCTGGTACGCGGTCAGGACGAGGTCGGAGACCGTGCCCATCCCGTAATGCCCTTCGACGACGAAGAGGGTCGCGCGGACGTACAGGTCGTTCTCGCGCTCGCGCAGGGCCCGCGAGATCTCGAACACGGCGTGCTCGAACTCCTCGTAGGTCGCCTCCCAGGGGATGTGCAGGAGCGCTGCGGAGCGGTGGAGGCGCTCGAAGTGGCGCCGCAGCAGCACGAACGCGAGCTCGTCCGACGGCTGCCAGTACGCCTTCAGCCCTTCGAAGACGTTGAGCCCGCGGACCGCGGCCTCGCTGCCGACGTGCAGGGTCGCCTCGTCCCAGGGGCAGAGCGCGCCGCGGTACCAGACGACGGCCGGCCGCTGCAGGCGCAGGCCGGCGCTCGCGTGCCTGTCGGGTTCCTCCGGCTCGATCGGTTTCGCGTCGATTGTCAGCTCCGTTCCGGACGCGACGATACGGGCGCGCGACGGCGTCCGTCCCGGCACTCCGGATAGTTCGCGCCGACCTTCGCACAGACGCGGCGCGTCATGCGACGGCGAGCGTCTCCTCCGCCTCGAGCAGCTCCTCGAAGCCGGCGGGAGGCGCCTCTGTCACGGCGTCGATGTTGGCCCGGCACCAGAGCTCGAGCGAGGCGAGGGTGAAGAGCTTGAGCGAGCGGTCGGCGTCCCCGCCCTCGTCGGCCACGAGGCCCCGCAGGGCGCCCGGCTCGAAGAGCCCCCGGTCCGCCGTGCGCTCGGAGAGGAGGACGCTCTCGACGAGCCGCCCCGCGCCCTCGACGAGGAACTGCCCGATCGGGACGGGGAAGCCGCGCTTGGGGGCGGTGAGCGTCTCCGCCGGGACGAGGTCCGCGATCGCCGCGCGGAGGACGCGCCTTGCCCTTGCGAAGACCCGCCCGGTCCCGTGCGGGCGCGAGCGCGACCCGCTCGACGACCTGCCGGTCGAGCAGCGGCATCCGGCCCTCGACCGAGGCGGCCATCAGCACCTTGTCGGAGCGCGCGAGCATGTTCTCCGGGAGATAGGTCAGGAGATCGCCGATCAGCTGCCGGCGGCCGCGGTCGACGCCGGCGTACGGCTCGAGCAGCGACCGCAGCGGGGCGGTGAGGCGCTCGGGCGCCGCCGAGCCGCGGAGGCCCGGCGCGAGGACGCGGTCGAGCTCCGCCGGGCCGAACGAGCGGAACCACGATGCCCAGCGCGTCACCTCGTCCGAGATCTGCATCGACGCGGCAGCCCGGTCGAGCCGGCGGTGCGTCGGCCGGCGCGCCAGCAGGCGCACCGCGAGCGCGACGCCGGCGGGCGGGACGAGGCCGCTGCCGAGCAGGCGCTCCGCGCGGTACTTCGGATAGCCGCCGAAGAGCTCGTCGCCGCCGTCTCCCGACAGCACGACCTTCACGTGCGCGCCGGCGAGCTCGGCGAGGAGGAGCAGCACGGCTTCCGTCGGCTCGGCCATCGGCTCGTCGCGGTACCAGGCGAGCCGCGGCAGCACGTCGATGAAGTCCCCGGAGCCGACGACGAGCTCGTGGTGGTCGGTCCCGTACCGCTCGGCCGCGAGCCTCGCTCCGCCGCGCTCGTCGTAGAGAGGGTCGTCGAAGCCGATCGTGAACGTCGGCACGCCGGTCGCGCCGGCTTCGTGCATCAGGCCGAGCACCGCGGTGGAGTCGATGCCGCCGGAGAGCAGCATGCCGACGGGAACGTCGCCCATCAGCCGCCGCTCGACCGCCTCCCGGAGCAGCGCGCGCAGGCTCCCGGCATCGAGCGGCTCCTCTGCCTCCGACGTCGACAGGCTCCAGTACGGACGGATGCCCGCCGTCTTCCGGTCGTAGTGCAGAAGATGGCCGGGCGGGAGCTTCTGCACGCCCGCGAAGAGCGTGCGCGGGGAGCAGACGTAGCGCTGGAAGAGGAACTCCGCAACCTGCGACTCGTCGAGCACGGGCCGCCTGCCCGTGACGAGATGCACCGAACGTGCATCCGAGCCGAACGCGAGCCCGGTTTCCGAGATTGCGTAGTAGAGCGGCTTCTTCCCGAGGCGGTCGCGCGCGAGCAGCGCACGCTCGCGATTCGCGTCCCAGAGCGCGAACGCGAACATGCCGTCGACGTGCGCGAGAAGCTCGTCGCCCCACTCCTCGTAGCCGTGGACGAGCACCTCGGTGTCGGCGGCGCTCGAGAAGCGGTGGCCCGAGCGCTCGAGCTCCCGGCGCAATGCCTTGTAGTTCCAGATCTCTCCGTTGAAGACGACGACGACCGTGCCGTCCTCGTTTCGCATCGGCTGCGCGCCGCCCTCGATGTCGACGATCGCGAGCCGCGTGTGCCCGAGCGCGGCGGAGGAGCCCTGCAGGTCGACGCCGTGCCCGTCGGGCCCGCGGTGGCGAAGGGCCCGGACCGCGCTCTCGAGGCCCTCGCGAGGAGGCAGGCCGGCTCCGGCCGCCGCAACGGCTCCGGCGATTCCGCACACGTCAGGCTCCGGCCTGCGTCCGCGTCAGAGCGACGTGGTGCGATCCCACACGTACAGGCTAGCCCGCAGGGGTCGCCGCGCGAACTGACCGTTCGGCAGGGGAGTGCTTAGCCCTTTCCCCGGCACCCGCCCCCGCTCCGCGCCTACGGTTAGCGCGTGCCGGACGTTCTCGTCGTCGTCGGCGCGCGTCCGAACTTCATGAAGGCCGCGTCGCTCCTCCATGCGCTTCCGCGCGCCGGGCTGAGCTACGCGCTCGTGCACACGGGCCAGCACTACGACGAGGCGCTCTCGCAGGTGTTCTTCGACGAGCTGGAGCTGCCGCGCCCGGACGCCTGGCTCGGGGTCGGGTCGGGCTCGCACGCGGCTCAGACTGCCGGGGTGATGCTCGCGTTCGAGCAGGAGCTGCTGGAGCGCCGGCCGCAGGTCGTCGCCGTCGTCGGCGACGTCAACTCGACGCTCGCCTGCGCGCTCACGGCCGTGAAGGAGCGCATCCCGGTCGCCCACGTGGAGGCGGGGCTTCGCTGCTTCGACGAGTGGATGCCGGAGGAGATCAATCGCAAGCTCACCGATCACATCTCGTCGTTCCTCTATACGACGAGCCGCGACGGGGATGCACACCTGCGGGCAGAAGGCATCCCGGCCGCGAAGATCGCCTTCGTCGGCAACACGATGATCGACACGCTTCTGCGCTTCGCGGACGCGGCGCGCGCGCGCGGTGCGGCCGAGCGGATCGGCGTCGCAGGCTCGCGCTACGGCGTCGTCACGCTCCACCGTGCGGAGAACGTCGACGACCCGGAGACCCTCGCCGAGCTCGTCGGCGCGCTCGTCGAGGTGAGCCGCTCGCTGCCGCTCGTCGTTCCGCTCCATCCCCGCACCCGGGCGCGGCTTCGGGACACGGGCCTCGACCGGGCCCTCGCCGCCGCGCCGGGCGTGCTGCTGACGGAATCGGTGGGCTACCTCGACTTCGTCGGTCTCGTCTCCGACGCCGCGCTCGTCCTGACCGACTCCGGCGGCGTGCAGGAGGAGACGACCGTCCTCGGCGTCCCGTGCCTGACGCTGCGCTCGTCGACCGAGCGTCCGGTCACGGTCAGCGAGGGGACGAATCGCGTCGTCGGCACGAGCCCCGAGGCGATCGTCGCCGAGTCGCTCCGGGCACTGGCGGCTCCTGCGGCGGCGGGACGCATCCCGGAGCTCTGGGACGGCCGGGCCGGCGAGCGGATCGCCGAGCACCTGGCGCTCGTCGTCGACGCAGGCGACGCCGTCGAGCCGGAGCCGTATGCGGCGGCGGGCCGGCCGGTGCCCGGCTGAACGGCCGCGACCGTGGGCTCCACATCTGCTGCGGCGCCGAGTCGCGCGTCTCCCGTCTGGTACGTCCACCGGCTGCGCGCCATGAGCGCGCGCGAGCTCGCGTGGCGCCTCGCCTCGCCCGTTCGCGCCCGCCTCGTGCGGCGGCCGCTGCGTCTGCCCGACTGGCGCGAGCCGGGCTGGGCGGCGCTTCTCGAGCGCCTCGCCGGCTCGAGCCCGCCCGGTGTCTCGGCCGCGGCGGCCCGCATCGCCGAGGGCGAGCTCTGCTTCTGGGGGCGGGCCGTCCGGGTCGATCCGCTGCGGCCGCCCTGGGGATCGGACCCGCTCGCGGGAGACCGAGCCGCGCCGCGGTGGCGTGGACCCGAAGCGAAGCTGGGAGCTGCACCGGCAGCAGCAGCTCGTGCCGCTTGCGCTCGCCGCGTGCGCGCGGGCGCCGGGCCGACTGGGCCCGGATCTGCATCGCACAGCTGCGCTCGTGGGTCGCCTCGGCGCCGCCGGGCGAGGGAGACGGGTGGTCGTCGGGCTACGAGGCCGCACACCGTCTGATCGGCTGGGCCTGGACCGTGCCGCTCGTCGCCGCCGAGGCGAGTGCCGACGAGCTCGACGAGCTCGCACGCTCCTACGCGCTCCAGGTGCGCCTCGTCGAGCGGACGCCGTCGCGGTTCTCGTCGGCCAACAACCACCGGATCGTCGAGCTCGTCGGCCTCCTCGCGGCCGAGACGCTCACCGGCCGTGCGCGGTGGGAGTCGACGTGGCGCGAGCTCGAGGACGAGGTGGCGCTGCAGACCTTTCCGGACGGCGGCAGCCGCGAGCAGGCGTCCGGCTACTTCCTCTACGTGCTCGAGGCGCTGTGGGTGGCCGCCCTCTTCGCGCGCGCGTCGGGCCGAAGCCTCGGCCGGCTCGAGGAGCGGCTTCAGGCGATGCTCGACTGGCTCGCGCGGACCGCCGGCGCCGACGGCGAGCCGCCGTCCTTCGGCGACGACGCGGAGGATCGCGCGCTGCGGCTCGACTACTTCGAGCCGCGCCGCGCCGACGTCATCGCCGGCAGGGTGCGCTCGCTGCTCGACGGCGACCCCTCGCTCGCCCCGGCGCCGCCGAGGCGCGACGGAGGCTCGTGCCTCCTCGAGAGCGGCTACGCCATCCTCCGAGCCAGGCCCGGCTCGACCGACGCCCGCGCCGTCTTCGACGTCGGCGATCTCGGCTACGGCAGCATCGCGGCGCACGGGCACGCCGATGCACTCTCGGTCGCGCTCGATCTCGACGGCACGCCCCTCCTGCTCGACTCCGGAACGGGCTCGTACCTGCCGAGCGAGGGACGCGACGAGTACCGGGTGAGCTCGGCGCACAACACCGTCGTCGTCGACGGGCGGTCGCAGGCCGAGCCTCTCGGGCCCCACCTGTGGGGCCGCCGCTTCACGACGTCCGTCGAAGCGGCGACCTTCACGGACGAGCTCGAGTACGTGCGCGCCTCGCACGACGGGTACCGCCCGCGCGCGGTGCACGTTCGGAGCGTCCTTCTCGTGAAGCCCGATCTGCTGCTCGTCCTCGACCGCGTCACCGCGCAGGCCGAGGTCGTCGCGCGGCTGGCCTGGCACCTGCCGGCCGATGCTTCGCCCGAGCGGCTCGGCTCCTCGGGCGCCGGGATGGCAGTTGCGGCAGCCCCGCCTGCAAAGGCCGAGACCCGGGAGGCGCCGTTCTCCGCCCGCTACGGCCGGCGCGAGCGGGCCCGGCGCTGCACGTGGGAGGCGCGCGGCGCCTCGATCGTCTTCGCGACCGCCGTGTCCTTCGCGCCGCCGGGGCCCCCGGTCGTCCGGCTCGAGGTGTCCGGGGACGGCACGGCGACCCTCGCCCTCTCCGGCCGGCATTCGCTCACCGTCGTCGAGTCGTGGCGGGAGCGCCTGCCGGCCGTGAGCCGTCGTGATTGCTGAGACCTAGCCGATCGGTTGAGGCTCGCTGCCGCCGGAGGCCGTAGGTTTGTGCTGTGCTCGAGCTTGTCGTGGTCGAGGCGTCCTCCCATGCTCAGCCGGGCCGCGCCGAGGTGCTCGGCTGCCCGCTCGACCGCGTCTCGATGGCGGAGACCGTGGAGCTCGTCGCGGGCGCCGTCGAGGCCGGGCGCCCGTTCCTGCACACCTCCCTGAACGCGGCCAAGGTGCTCGCGGCCCGGCGGAACGACGACCTTCTCCGGGCGATCGTCGGGAGCGACGTGATCACGGCGGACGGGCAGGGAGTCGTCTGGGCGGCGAGAGCCCTGGGGCACCCCGTCCCGGAGCGCGTGACCGGCATCGACCTGATGGAGCAGCTCGTGGCGCGGGCCGCGGCGGAGGGCTGGTCGGTCTACGTCCTCGGCGCCCGCGAGGAGGTCCTCGAGCAGGCGATCGTCGAGCTTCGCCGTCTGCATCCGGGGCTCGAGCTCGCCGGCCGGCACCACGGCTACTTCTCGCCTGCCGACGAAGGCGCCGTCGTCGAGTCGATCGTCGCGGCTCGACCGCAGCTGCTCTTCGTCGCGCTCGAGACGCCCGCGAAGGAGCTCTTTCTCGCGCGCAATCGCGAGCGGCTCGGCCCGATCTTCGCCATGGGGGTCGGCGGCGCCGTCGACGTCCTGGCGGGGCGAAAGAGGCGCGCACCACGCTGGATTCAACGGTCCGGTCTCGAATGGCTCTATCGGTTCGCGCAGGATCCGCGCCGGCTCGCGCGGCGCTACCTCCTCGGGACGGCGGCCTTCCTCGGGCTCGTCGGCCGCGAGCTCGTCGAGCGTCGCGTTCGCGCCGCTTGCGGCACCTCCCGTTGACCCCGCCGCGAATCGGCCTCGTCGCGCCGCTGCCGCCGCAGGTGGGAGGCGTCGTCCGGGTCGCCGAGTGGCTCCTCGCGCACGCGCCGGAGACCGGCTGCACCTACGTCCCGTTCGACCTCTGGCGTCCTCCCGGCGGTGCCGCCGGCGGCAGGCTCACGGCGGGGGCCGTCGTCTCGCAGCTGAGGCTCCTCGCTCGCTTCGTCGCGTGGCTGCCGCGCTCGCCGAGGGTCGTCCACATGTGCGTCTCCTGCACGCCGACGGGTCTCGCGCGCGACGTCGCCTACGTCGCGCTTCTCGCCGCCTGCCGGCGCCGGACGATCGCGCACGTCCACGGCGCCGATCTCGAGCTCGCGCTCGGCGAGCGCGGCCGCGGGCTCGGCCTCCGCGCGATCGGCCGGCTCAGCGCCGTCGTCGTCGCCGTGTCCCCACGGCCGGCCGCCGACCTCGAGGCCGCGGGCATCCGCGCGACGCACGTGTTCAACCCGATCGGCATCGAGAACGCCGGCCGAGCGTCGAGCGACGGCTCCGGCCCCATGCACCTGCTCTTCGTCGGCGCGTACGGGCGCCGCAAGGGGATCTACGAGCTCATGGCCGCACTCGCGCGCGTGCGGCAGGACGGCCACGACGTCCGCGTCCGCGTCGTCGGGCCGCCGGAGTTCCCGGACGAGGTCGACCGGCTCGCCGAGGCGATCCGCGGGCTCGGGCTCGAGGACGCGGTCGCCCTGACCGGCCCGCTCGCCGCGGACGAGGTCGCCGGCGAGCTGCTCGCCGCCGACGTCTTCTGCCTGCCGTCGCATCGCGAGGGGCTGCCGATGGCGATCCTCGAGGCGATGGCCGTCGGGTTGCCGGTCGTCGTCACGTCCGTCGGCGGCATCCCCGACGTCGTGCGCGACGGCGACTCCGGGCTCGTCGTCCCTCCCGGCGACGTGCAGTCGCTCGCGGACGCCCTCGCCGCGCTCGCGGCCGACCCCGAGCTTCGGCGGCGGCTCGGCGCGCGCGCCTCGGCCGTCGTCGAGGAGCTCGCGGGGGCGCCGGCGGTCTCGGCCGGGTGGCGCGAGCTCTATGCGAGCCTCGCCGCGGCGCCGGCTCAGTAGCCGTAGGTCGCGAGCCGCCCTTCGCGGTTCACGACGATGCCGAGCAGGTTCGCCTCCATCAGCCTGAGCTTCCGGACGGCGTTGCTGATGTGCCGCCGCCTCGCGTGGTGGTCGACGACGAGCAGGGCTCCGACGCCGTCGCGGGCGGCGATGCTCGCCGCGTCCGCCGCCAGGAGCACCGGCGGAGCGTCGATGACGACGAGGTCGTAGCTCGAGCGCGCCTCCTCGAGGAGCGCTCCGAATTGCTTCGACGTGACGAGATCGCCCGGGCGGGAGATCGCGCCGCCGGCCGGCAGCAGGTCGAGGCCGAGATAGCCCGCCCGGTGGACGACGTCGGGCAGCGCGCGCCCGTCGCGGATGAGATCGACGACACCGGGTGAGCGCGGGAGCCCGAAGTACAGATGCTGCATCGGGCTGCGGAGGTCGCCGTCGATGAGGAGGACGCGGGTGCTCGTGAGCGCCGCGACCATCGCGTAGTTCGCGGCGATCGTCGACTTGCCGTCGCCCTTGTGAGGGCTCGTGACGAGGACGGTGTTGGACGTCGCCTCCGGGCGCAGGTCGATCGCGAGCCGGAGCATGCGGAACGGCTCGGCCGAGGGCGACGCCGGATCGACGAGCCCCGCCTTGGACTCCTCAACCGGCATTGTCGCCTCTCGCGCGGCGCGTGATGGGCTGTGTGCTGACGTCGACGAGCGACGGCGCTGCCGCCGGCGTGCGGAGCTGCGGCGCCGCGCGAAGCTTCAGGCTCGGGATGGTCGCGAGGACGGGCAGCCCGAAGAGCTGCTCCAGCTCGTCCGGGTCGCGGCTGCGGTCGCCGACGAGCTCGAGCACGAGCGCGAGGGCCGAGTTGAAGATCAGCCCGAGAAGGAGCGCGAGCGCGACGTCGAGCTTGACGCGCGGCGACACGGGCGACTTGGGCTCGGCGGCCGGATCGACGGTCACGATCTGGTCGCGGAGCGTCGCCGTGTCGTGGATGAACTGCCGCAGCGCCGTCGGCGCCGCGTTCGCGATGATCCGCGCACGCGTCGGGTCGGAGCTCTTGACGGCGATCTGCATCAGGTCGAGCTGGTTCACGCTCGAGCCGCTGATCGAGATGTCGCGGGTGTCGGCGGGGACACGGCTGCCGACGATGGCGAAGATGCGCCGCCGCACGGTGTCGGTCTCGACGATCTTCGCGTAGGTCTCGGCGAGGAGCTGGCCGGTCTGGAGGGCGCCGAAGGCCTCGGTCGGGTTGGCGACGCGCTGCTGGATCCGGACGAGGGAGGTCGCCTGGTAGACCTTGACCTGGCGGGAGACGAAGAACGCCGTGCCGCCGGCGAGGAGCGCGGTCAGGACCACGATGAAGACCTTGTGTCGCCACAAGGCGCGATAGACGTCGACCGTCTGCATCCGCTGGTGAGGTTCGTCGCTAGGGATCACGGGGGCCACGGTCGTTCTGCGCGAGCAATCCAGGCATTTCGGCTAGGGCCCCATTCTCGGAGTCGGAGGCGTGTCCTCGTTCGAGAACGGCGGCGAGGGCCGCCTCCCACCCGGGCATGACACGGGGCCAGGAGTAGGACGAAGCATACTCGCGGCACGCGGTCCGGAAGGCGGGGCTCGCGGCCGCCGTCACCCGGTCGAGTGCGCGGGCGAGCGCCGCCGGGGTGGCGTCGGCGGCGAGCAGGCGAGGGTCGAAAGGCCCGAGGAGCTCGGGGGTCGCGCCGACGGCCGTCCCGACGACGGGCGAGCCGCACGCGAGCGCCTCGACGGTCGCGAGGCCGAAGCCCTCGTACGCGACGGTCGGCACGACGACGACGTCGGCGGCGCGGTACCAGTCGCGAAGCTCCTGCTCGCTCACCGCTCCGGCGAAGAGCACGCGGTCGGCGACGCCGAGATCGCGTGCCTGCTGCTCGAGCGCGGCGCGCAGCATCCCGTCGCCGACGACGGCGAGCCTGTGGTCGCCCGGGGAGAGGAGGGGCAGCGCCTGCAGGAGGACGTCGATGCCCATGCGCGGCTCGAGCCGGCGCACCGCGACGTGGAGCGTGCCCTCCTCGAGCCCGAGGCGTGCACGCGCGGCCGCCTGGCCGTCGCCGGGCGAGAACCAGGAGGTGTCCACGCCGCCGCTGACGCGCGCGACCTTGTGCAGCGCGGTCGCGTGGTCGATCGCGAGGAGCGACTCGGTGAACGCGCTGAGGGTGAAGATCGAGGCCGCGTGCGCGACCGCGCGGCGGTCGAGGAGCGCGACGGGCGGCGTCAACGCCCTGAGCGTCGCCCGCCGGAGAGGCGACGCGGTGCGCTCGCGCAGGAAGCGGAGCTCGCGCACGGCCGACGCGTGGTACACGAGCGCGATCGGGATCTCGAGCACTGCGCCGAGGCCGACGGCCACGGTCGCTTCGTGTGCGAGCGCGACGTCGAAGGCGGAGCCGCGGAGGCGCCGCGCGTGCCGTGCCGCCGCCGCGACGTCGGCAAAGGTCTGCGGCAGCCCGTACCGCCGGAGCAGCCGCAGCACCGTGAGGTTGCCGTCCTGCTCGCGTGCGGGGGCGCCCGCGTGCTGCGGGACGAGCACCGTGACGTCGTGCCCGAGCTCCGCCAGGCCGCGGGCGGTCTCCGCCGCCACGCGCGCGGAGCCTCCCTTGAAGTCGGGAAACCACTGGTCTGCCGCGACGAGGATGCGCATCACGCGGCGTCGATCGTCGCGGGGCCGGTCTTCGCGGGGCCGGTCTCCGCGGAACCGATCTCGGCGGCGACGAGCGAGAGCAGCCGCTCGGCGCGGCCGTCCCACGTGTTCTCGGCGGCGGTCGCCATCCGGCGCGCGACCGCGGCTTCCCCCGTCGCAGCGAGCGCCGCGTCGAGTGCGGCGACGACCGGCTCGACGCCGCCTGTCGGCGACGACGACGTCCGGCTCCATCCCCTCGAGCGAGGGCAGGCCGGTCGCGACCACGGGCTTGCCGGCCGCCAGGTACTCGTAGAGCTTCAGCGGCGAGCAGTTTCTCGTGTAGGCGTTCGTGAGGTACGGGATCAGGCCGACGTCGAACGCCGCGACGTAGCGCGGGAGCTCGGCGAACGGCCTCGGGCCGAGCCAGACGACGTTCGGCTCTGCGACGAGCTCGGCGAGAGGGGCCTCGACGTCCTTCTGCGCCGGCCCGACGAGCAGGAACGTCCAGCCCGGACGCGCCCGCGCGAGGCGGCGCAGGAGGTCGAAGTCGACCTTCATCGCGTGCAGGTTGCCGGTGAAGCCGATGACGGGATGCGGCAGCCCAGCGACGTCCGCCGAGGCGGCGGCCGCGTCGGCAGCGGTCGCGAAGTGCGTGAAGTCGGCGCCGTTTCGAACGAGATGGGTGTGCTCGTTGCGGGCGCGCTGCCGCTCGACGAGCATCGGCGTCGTCGCGAACACGAGTCGCGCGGACGACGCCACCGAGCGGTCGGCCGCCGCGACGAGAGCTCCGCGCGCGCCGCCGCCCGCCTGCTCCGGGTAGTCGTCGACGACGTCGTAGACCATCGGCCACGGGACGGGCCGGTCGAGCGGCACGGCCGCCGGGTCGTAGACCCAGAGCAGGAGCGGCCGCGCCCGGCGTCGGGCGAGGACGCGGAGCACGAGGAACGTCGCTGCGGCGTTCACGCGCCGCGAGAGGTCGAATCGCTGCCCCCACGGCAGGAGGTTCAGGGACTTGCGGGCGTCGACGCCGGGAGCGACGTGCTCGACGGCGAGCAGACGCCGCGCGAGCGACAGCCGCCGGGGGCCGCGGACGAGTGCGACGAGGTGCTTGCCGAGAAAGCCGCTCGTCTCGACGAAGAGCACCTTGTGCCCTCGCTGCGCGGCGCGCGCCATGATCTGCTGGCGGTTCGTCGGCAGGGCCTCGTTCCAGTCCTGAGAGGAGAGACAGACGATCGAGAGGGTCCGGCTGCGTGTCGGCGCGACCTCGGGCCCCGTCGTCAACGGCGATCACCGCGGTCGCGCAGGACGTGCTCGTAGACGTCCACGAGCGCGGCGGCGTGCGCCTCGGCGCCGAACGGCGCGGCGGCGGCCGGGCCGCGCGCGGCGAGCTCGCGGCGAAGCCCGGGGTTGTCGACGAGACCGGCGACCGCGTCGCGGAACCCGCGGGCGTCGCCGACGGACAGGACGACGCCGGCGTTCGCCTTGCGGACGACCGCCGCCGCGCCCGCTGCGTCGGTCGTGACGGCGGGAACGCCCGCGGCCATCGCCTCGATCAAGGTGAGCCCCCAGGGGTCCTCCCTCGTCGGCAGGAGCAGCAGGTCCGCGGCCCGGAAGTACCGCTCGGGCTCCGACGTGCTCCCGATGAAATGGACGCGGGCCTCGACGCCGATCCGCTCCGCCAGGCGGACGAACGGCCCGGAACGGCCGCCGCCGACGACGACGAGATGCGCCTCCGGGACGGCGTGCAGCGCTTCGACGGCGTCTCCGAGACCCTTGCGGGCGAAGTCCGAGCCGACGAAGAGGAGCAGCGGAACGTCCGCGCCGATCCCGAGGGCGGGCCGCACCGGCTCGCTGCCGTTCCGGCGGAACGACGGGAGGTCGATCGGCAGGTTGACCACGTGGATCCGGTCGGGCGGCACGCCGTGGACCTCGGCGACGTCCTTCGCGACGTCCTCCGTCACGGCCACGACGCGGCTGAACTTGCCCGGCCGGAACTGCAGCCGCTCGATGCCCCGCGCCGCGCCCGCCTGCGGGCGGATCACCGGCGCCGCGCGGCCGCGAAGCCGGCGTGCGCGGTAGTTCCGCCCCTCGTTGTCGGCCCAGCGCCGCTGCTGCGCCTTCGCGACACCGTGCACCGTGATCACGTCGTGCTCCCAGGCGGCGGTGCCGCGCACGTCGACGATGTCGTAGCGCCCGCGGTCGCGCCGGAGCTCCCGCGTCGCGCGGACGGCGAAGCTCGCAGTCTCGACGGGATAGCCGAGACGCGACCTCGACCGTACGAGCGGATGGACGTCGTGGAAGACCGCGCCGGGGATCTCGGCGTCGCTCGACTCGGGGTTGCAGTAGCAGTGCAGCTCGACACCGAGTGCAACGAGGGCCCGGGCCGCCAGCACGGCGTCGCGTTCGAGGCTGCCCGAGAGGGCGAAGTTGCGATAGACGGCCGCGACCCGCACGTGCTCAGGAATCGACGAGCGGCGTCCGCCTGCGGCGCCGTACGGCCTCGCTCCAGAGCTCCAGGAGCCGTCCGACGGCGCGCTGCGGAGCGAGCTCCGCCTCCGCGAACTCGCGTGCGTTGCGCCCGAGCTCGGCGCGCAGCCCGTGGTCGCGCAGCAGGAGGGCGAGCATGCCCGTGAGCTCGACGACGTCGTCGATCGGAACGAGATAGCCGCTGCCGCCGGCCTCGACGAGCTCGAGCAGCGGCTCGACCTCGCTGCCGACGATCGGTACTCCGGCCGCGGCTGCACGCCGGGCCGTGTCTCTGCCCAGCGGGTCGCGGTACGGCGCGCACACGAGGGTCGCCGCCGCGAATGCGTCTTCGACGCTCAGGGTCGGGGGCGCGAAGGTGAGTTGGATGCCGGCCTCGACTGCGCGCCTGCGGCACCACGCGAGATACCCCTTCTCCTCGTCCGGAGTCGGGAGCGCGACGAGCGCCGGGGGATCGAGATCGGCGTCGAGCCGGGCGAGTGCCTCCACGGCGAGGTCGAGCCCGCCGGCCGTCGTGAGGGGGCCCGCGAAGAGCATGACGGAGCGCGTGGGACCGGCGGACCGGGCGCGCTCGCGTGCGTCGTCGTGGGTGGCAAGGTCGACGGGCGGCCGGAAGAGCGCCGTCCGCGCGGCGAGAAACGGGTAGCGCCTTCTCGTCTCCCGCAGCGCGAAGACCGAGCCGACGAGCACGAGGTCGGCCTCGCCGAGCCGTCTCGCCTCGCCGCGGCCGGGGAGGGACTGCCTCGTCGAGAGGTCGACGACGAGGGCGTCGTAGATCCCCTGCTCGCGGAACATCCGGCCGGCTCGTGCCGAGCCGGCGGTCGCATGCAGGATCGCGGGTACGGAAGCCTCGTCCGAGGGCGCGGCGCGGCGCGCAAGGTCACGGTCGAGCTCGACGCTCTCGAGCACGCCCTCCTCGTCGAGGGCGTCCCGCGCCTCCGGCAGCGCGAGCCAGGCCGGCCTGGGGCCGAACCACTCGACGGAGACCTGCGCTCCCCCGAGGGCAGCGCTCCGGCGACTCCCTGTTCTCGCGCTCTCTACGGCCATCCCCTCCCGATCGTAGGAGCGATCGCTTCCCCCATCACGCCGCCGATGGCTAGGGGTCGGGCATCAGAAGGTCGAGGGCGCGTCCCGTCTTCGGAAGGGTAGCGCCGAGGCTCAGCCGGAGGTCTCCTCGAGCGGCTTCCAGCGCGGCAGGGTGACCGCGATCGTCGTGCCGGCCCCGGGCGAGCTCTCGAGGTCGAAGGTGCCGCCGAGGAGGCGCACGCGCTCGGCCATGCCGACGAGCCCGAGCCTGCCGCGCCGCGCCGCACGGACGAGGGTTCGCTCGACGTTGAACCCCGCGCCGTCGTCCGTCAGGCGGAGCGTGACATGCGTCCCGTGATCGAGCACGGAGAGCGAGACGGACGCGGCGCCGCTGTGGTCGCGCACGTTCGAGAGGCCCTCCTGCGCGATGCGGAGAAGGGCGATGCGCTGCGACGCGGTCACGAGCTCTGCATCCAGGTCGATCTCCACCGCCACCTCGACGCCGGCGTTGCGCGTCGGCTCGATCTCGGCCTGCACGGCCTCGGCGAACGGCAGCTCGAGCATGCTCGGCGACTCGAACGACTGCGCGAACTGGCGGAGCTCGTCGTCGATCGCGAGGAGCCTCGCCTCGAAGTCGTCGACCCGGCCGAGGAGCAGGTCGGCGCTCGGCAGCCCGACGAGGTGCTGCTTCAGCTGGCTCTTGTAGAGCCTGACGTCGCCGAGGAGGGCGATCACGTCCTGAAGCGGCCCGTCGTGCATGTCGAGGGTAAGGCGCGCAAGCTTCCGGTTCGCGCTCTCGGTCAGCCGCCGGTCGCGCTCCGCGTTCTGCTCGAGCGTCGCGGCCCGCTCGAGCACGGTCGACATGGCCTCTGCGCCGGCGGACGCCGCAGCGGCCGCCGGAGCTCGGTCCGAGCCCGGCAGGCGGACGACGAGGGCGCCGGCGACGGCGCCGTGGCGGAGGACCGGGAAGCCGGCGATCGCGCCGGGACGCTCGAGCCCCACGGCCCGCTCGGTCGCGAGCGCCGCCTGGGCGATCGTCTTGATGCGGCGCGTCGGCTCCGGCCCGACGCGGGCGACGCACGCCGCTCCGCCGAAGGCGGAGCGGATCCAGACCGACCCGTCGCGGATGGTGCCCACGGCCACGAGCACGTTCAGGCCCGCGCCGAGCGCGTCGGCCGGCGGCAGCTCGAGCAGACGGCGGTCGGCGAGCGCGAACCGGCAAAGCGCAAGCCTGAGCTCGGGCCCGAGCACCGCCGCGCCCGAGAAGGCGCGGCCCGCGGCCGCCTCGAGCGTGCGCGCCGTCAACGTGCCGTCGAGCGCCGACTCGACGATCGCGTCGACCACCTCGCGAAGCGAGGTGGCGGCGCCTGCCGCCGCGTCGTTGTTCAGGCCCGCGAGGTGCCTGATCGGTGACCCTGAAGCGCCCAGAGTCGAGCCCCCTCTTGTCGCCACGGAGAGCGGGTCGCGACCGCCGCGATCCGCATAGGCGCATTGTGTGCGATCGACGGTACAGGCGCAATCGGGTGGGGGCGGCCCCCGCGTGACTGACCGAAGGGCGCAATCGGCCTCCCCGTTGACGGAGTGTGCGTGCGGGCACGCGGGCGTACGCTCGCATCGTCAGCAGTTCGAGAGCTCGGCCCTCATGATCGACCACCCCTCCTCAAGCGCCGATCCACCCCACGTCGTCCTCGCCTCCCGCGACCGGCGGTTCCTGAAGGTCGCCGGGTTCCTCCTCGCGCGGGAAGGCGCCGTCGTGTCGACGGTCCGCTCGATCGGAGACCTGCCCGACCTCGTCCGGGACGCCGATCCCGACCTCCTCATCCTCGACATGGGCGACTCGCTCGGCGAGGTGCACGGGGTGATCGGCCGGATCGCCGAGACGCAGCCGGGGCTCGTCGTCGTCGTCGTCTCCGACGGGGACACGGCGTTTCCGCAGAAGCTCGAGCTCACGCTGTGGCCGAAGTGGCACGCCCTCGAGGGGCTCTTCTCCCTCGCCGGCCCGCGCAGCGCGGTCCCCGCCGAGCACGGGGTCGAGCACGGCGGTCGAGCACGGCGTCGAGCGCGGCCGGCAGCTCGTCTCCTGAGCGCTCCCGCTGAGCCTCCGATTCTCTCCCGGCCGCCTCGCAGCTAGTCCTAGGAACGGCGGAAACTAGCTGGAGTGCCCCTCGCCCGTCGGCTGCGCCGCTCCTAGCATCGATGACTGGGTGTCGAGATTCGGGCTCCGGATCGAGATCCGAGTTTGCAATCGTCGGCGCAAGTGGGACAATCCCACGAGGGAGAGTGGCAATGAAGGTCGTGATCGCAGATGACCACCGGCTCATGCTCGAGGGCATCAGGACTGCGCTCGAAGGGTCGGATGACGTGGAGATCGTCGGCGAGGCCCACACGGGCTCGCAGGTGCTGCCCCTCGTCCGCCGGGAGGCGCCCGACGTGGTGCTGCTCGACATCCGCATGCCCGGGATGGACGGGCTCACCTGCATCGAGCTGATCCGCAAGCGGCACCCGAAGGTGAAGGTCGTCGTCCTCTCGGTCTTCGCCGACAACGAGCACATCCAGGGCGCGCTCAAGCGCGGCGCGTCGGGCTACATCGTGAAGAGCATCAACCCCTTCGACCTGCCGGGAGCGCTTCGCCAGGCGGTGGAGGGCACGGTCTACAACGCGGTCGGCTTCCCCGAGCAGACGGAGGACACGATGGCGAGGTCGGCCGGGCTGACCGAGCGCGAGATCGCCATCCTCAAAGCGGTCGCGAGAGGCCTCTCGAACGGCGCGATCGCCCGCGAGCTCTGGGTGACCGAGCAGACCGTCAAGTTCCACCTGACGAACATCTACCGGAAGCTCGGGGTCTCGAACCGGACGGAGGCGGCGCGCTATGCGTACCAGCACGGTCTCGTCGAGAGCCCGCTCTACGAGAAGGTCTAGACCGGCGCGCGCCTGCAGCACGGAGGCCCGCGGTTCCTGACATGCTGCGCGGCGCCGTGACGCACTCCCGGGAAGACCTCGTCCGCTCCCCGCAGACGGTGGGGACGCCGTGAGCCGCACCGAGACTCCGCGCAAGCCGATCCGCATCGTGCTCGCGGACGACCACCGCTTGATCCTCGAGGGTGTGACCCGGGCGCTCGAGGCCGCGGGCGGCTTCGAGATCCTCGGCGTCGCGCCGAACGGCAGCGCCGTCCTGCCCCTCGTGCGGCGGACGTCGCCCGACCTCGTGCTGCTCGACCTTCGTATGCCCGGCATGGACGGGCTGACCTGCATCGACCAGCTGCGGCGGCAGCGCCCCGACGTCAAGGTCGTCGTGATGTCGGCGTTCACGGATCCCGCCCAGATCCAGGCCGCGCTGAAGCGCGGCGCCGCGGGCTACATCCTGAAGACGATCAGCCCCGTCGATCTGCCGTCGGCGCTCCGGCAGGCCGTCGAGGGCACCGTCTTCCACGCGCTCGGCTTCTCCGACCAGAGCCAGGAGACGCTCGCGAAGTCGGCCGGCCTGACCGAGCGCGAAGCCGGGATCCTCAGGGCGATGGCCCGCGGCCTGTCGAACCAGGCGATCGCGCGGGAGCTCTGGGTCACCGAGCAGACGGTGAAGTTCCACCTGACGAACATCTACCGGAAGCTGAACGTCGCGAACCGCACAGAGGCCGCGCACTACGCCCACCAGCACGGTCTCGCGACGGCCGCGAGTGACTCTATCGAGTGATTGTTCGCATGCGGTTTCCGCACTACGGTGATTGAAAAGACACCGTAGACCGGAAGTAGGCGGCACCGCGTCTGCGGAATGAGAGGGAAGGAATAGCGTGGGCGAAAGACTGCGGCTCGTCATCGCTGACGATCATCGGCTCGTGCTCGAGGGGCTCCGGCGAGCGCTCGCGGACGCACCCGACATCGAGATCGTCGGCGAAGCGCACTCCGGGGCGGCAGTGCTGCCGCTCGTGAACCAACTGAAGCCGAACGTCGTTCTCCTCGACCTGCGCATGCCGGGGATGGACGGGCTGACCTGTCTCGACAAGCTGCGACGGTCTCATCCCGACGTGCGGGTCGTGATCCTCTCGGCCATGCGCGGCGAGGAGTACATCCAGACCGCGCTGAAGCGGGGCGCGAGCGGCTACATGCTGAAGACCGTCAACCCGGTCGATCTGCCCGCAGCCTTGCGGACGGCGGTCGCCGGGACGGTCTACCACGCGATCGGAGCGTCCGAGGCGGTGCCCGACGAGGGCGCACGCGCGGCCGGCCTCACCGACCGCGAGATCGAGATCCTCCGGCTCGTGGCGAAGGGGCTCACGACGGAGGCGATCGGCGGCAAGCTCTGGGTGAGCGTGCCGACGGTGAAGTTCCATCTTCGCAACGTGTACAGGAAGCTCGGCGTCGCCAACCGCACCGCGGCCGCGCGCTGGGCCTACGAGAACGGGCTCGTCTCCACCGTCGGCGACGAGGACGCGGCGAGCGCCTCGCTCGTCGGCACGGGCTAGCCGGGCCGGGCGCGACTCGACCTTCGTTGGTGCACGGACCCCGGTTCGTCCGGGGCCGTGCGCCGCGCGGCGTGCAGTAGTACACGGTCTTGGTCGCTGTCCCCTCCATCGGCCGCCTCCTCGTCGTGTGCGAATCCGCCGACACGCTGTCCCTGGCGGCGCGGGCGTTCGCCGACATCCCCGACCAGATGACCGCGTCCTCCGTCGAGGATGCGGTGCTCCGGCTCGAGCTCGGGCTCGTCGGGGTGGCGCTCGTCGCCTCGTGCGACTGGGCCGGCATCGCGGCCCGGACGCGCGACCGTCAGGGCTTCCGGATCGCCGGGTGCGCCGCGGATCCGGCCGGCGCCTGGGCGCTCGACGCGCTCGAGAGCGGCGCCGACGCGTGCCTCGCGTCGACGGATCCCCGTGAGCTCCGCGCGCTCATGACCTGCGCGCTGACCCTCGGGTTCCTCTCGGGCGTCACACCGCTCTGATCGCGGCCCGCTGCGGAGCGCGCTCGGCGCCGGCGAGATCCGGCTGCTCGCAACCCGTGCGGTAGTACGCAGGCATCGAGCGGTGGTACGCAAGCGCTCCGGCCGCGAGGCCCCGCGCGCGCCGTCCGGCGACACCGAGGCGCGCCATCGCGTCCGGGAACCGGGCGACCGCACGGCACTCGGCATCCGCCTCGCCGGCGAAGCCGAGTGCATGCTCGGACTCGTGCAGGACGAGAAGGAGCGCCTGGCCCTCGACGAACTCGGCCTGGGGGTCGTCCGGCGCGGGCTGCGTCACGAGGAGCGATGCGTAGGTGCACGCCGCCGGGCCGAGCACGATCTCCACCCGCGGCGCGGCCAGCGTCGTGTAGGCCGCCGGCTCGAACCCGTAGAGCGCGGTATCGGCCACGACGGCGGCATCGGACGCCCACACGCTGGGCGATGGGCAAGAGACGGGCACGGGGTGCCCGACAACCGACGCGACAAAGGCCGCAAGCGCCGCAAGAGCCTGCATCCCAGACTCGGTCGGGCGTGGCGCCGTGGATCATGAGCCTCGTTCGAGGGATCGCCCGATTCTCGCTACCCTCGGCTGACGATGGAGCCGAGTCACGACGCGATCCTCGCCGCCCTGGCGACGGTCATCGATCCGGAGCTCCAGCGCCCCGTCACCGAGCTCGACATGGTCCGCGGCATCGAGGTCGACGACGGCATCGTCTCCCTCACGATCGTCCTCACCATCGCCGGCTGCCCGCTGCGCGACTCCTTCGAGCGGCAGGTCGAGCAGGCGCTCGCAGACGTGCCCGGCGTCCGCGGCTTCTCTCTCAGCTTCGGCGTCATGACGCCCGAGGAGCGTCAGGCGCTCACGACGAAGCTCCG
Organism: uncultured Actinomycetes bacterium; assembly: GCA_963831405.1. Taxonomy (GTDB): domain Bacteria; phylum Actinomycetota; class Thermoleophilia; order Gaiellales; family Gaiellaceae; genus Palsa-739. The sequence goes on along the minus strand of CAWHPX010000006.1, from coordinate 123,347 downwards.
CGGCGGCGCCACCGAGCGCGACAACGTCATCCGTCTTCCGCGCGACTGCCGCGTCATCGCGGTCGCCTCCGGCAAGGGCGGGGTCGGCAAGTCCTCGCTCACCGCGAACCTCGGCGTCGCGTTCGCGCAGCTGGGCAAGCGCGTCGGCATCCTCGACGCCGACATCTACGGGCACTCGATCCCGCACATCCTGGACATCCACCAGAAGCCGGTCGCGGTCGACGAGATGATCGTCCCACCGGTCAAGGACGGCCTGAAGCTCATGTCGATCGGCTTCTTCCTCGACGGCAACGAGCCGGTGATGTGGCGCGGCCCGATGCTCCATCGTGCGCTCGAGCAGTTCCTCACCGACGTTCACTGGGGCGACATCGACGTGCTCGTCGTGGACATGCCCCCCGGCACGGGCGACATCTCCATCTCGCTCGGCCAGCTGCTCCCGCGTGCAGAGGTGGTCGTCGTGACGACGCCGCAGAAGCTCGCACAGGACGTCGCCTCGCGCGCCGCGTCCATGGCGCGCAAGACCAACATGCGCCTGCTCGGCGTGGTCGAGAACATGAGCGGCGACGTGTTCGGCACCGGAGGCGGCGCCTCGCTCGCCGCGGAGCTCGACGTGCCGCTTCTCGGCGAGGTGCCGCTCGACCCGCTCCTGCGCGAGCAGGGCGACGCCGGGGTTCCCATCGTCGCCGCGCACCCCGAGTCGGAGTCGGCGCAGGCGATCATCGCGATCGCCGACGCGATCGACGCGCGCCGCGAAGCCGGCTCGATCATCAAGTCGCTTCCCCTCGTCTCGTAGATGGCCGGCCGCAACACCGCGACGATCGAGGAGATCTACCGGCTCGCGCGGCGCGCAGATCATCGCGCCGTGCGCCTCCACCTGCACGAGGACGTGACCTGGCATCCCGCGAAGGAGGATGCGTGGAAGCCGTGCACGAACGCGGACGAGGTCGTCCGCACCATTCTCTGGCGGACCGAGGCGAACCGGCTGCGCCCCGGCGAGATGATCGAGCTCGGCGACCATGTCATCGTGCAGCTTCGGGGCAGGCGCCTCGAGCGCCTCGGCGGACGCGGCTTCATCCCGCGGCTCTTCCAGATCGTCGTCGTGCGTGAGGGCAAGATCGCGAGCATCCGGGACTTCGGACGCCGCGAAGACGCGCACGCAGCAGCCGGCCTCGAGGCGTAGCGCTTGGCCGGGGCCGCGGCGTTCTTCGACCTCGACCGGACGCTGCTGCGGCGCTCGTCGGCTCTTGCGCTCGCGCCCGCGTTCCGCGCGGCCGGGCTCATCTCACGCGGCCAGCTCGCGAAGGCGGCGGCCTGGCAGCTCCTCTTCATGGCGCGCGGCGCGGGGCACGACGCGGTCAAGCGTGCGGCGGAGGACGGTCTCGTCGTCCTGCGCGGCTTCTCTCCGTCGGAGCTGCAGGAGCTCGTTGCCGACTCGATGGAGCGCGTCCTGAGGCCGCTCGTGTACGCCGAGTCGCTCGATCTCGTCGAGCGCCATCGAAGCCGCGGGGAACCGGTCTACATCGTCTCGGCGACGCTGCAGGAGATCGTCCAGGCGATCGCCGACGATCTCGGCTTCGACGGCGCGCTCGGCACCGTCTGCGAGGTCGTCGACGGCAGGTACACCGGCCGGGCCGTCCGGGCGCTGCACGCCGAGGCGAAGGCGCAATGCATCCGCGAGCTCGGCCACGACCTCGCGGCATCGACCGCCTACTCCGACAGCCACACCGACCTCGCGTTCCTCGAGGCCGTCGGGCACCCGGTCGCCGTCAACCCGGACCGCGCGCTGCGCCGCATCGCGGGGCAGCGGAACTGGCCGGTGCTCGAGTTCGGACGGCGTGCAGCCTGACGAGGGCCTGCGGAGGCTGGCGGCGCTCGGCTTCGGCGAGGACGACGCGGCGACGCTGTGGCGCCACTTCGACGACGCCGAGCGGCGCGGCAAGCCCGGGCACGGGCATTCGCGCATCGAATGGCTCGAGACGCTCGACGGGTACGACGCCGCCGCCGAGCCCCGCCTTCGCGCCGACGCCGACGGGCTCGAGCGCTGGCACGGGAACGGTGCGATCGGCTATCTCGTCCTGGCGCGCGCCGTCGACCGGCAGATCGCCGAGCCTCCCGCGCACGCGCGGCTCGTCGTCTGCGAGCGCACGTTCCCGACCGGGATGCTCGGCCACCACGTGCGCCGCCTCGCCGCCGCCGGCCTCGTCGGCGTCCTCACCGCGACCTCGCCGCGCGCGGCTCGGGCCGCCCGGCGGCCCGAGGCTCGCGGGCACGAACCCGCTCGCGATCGGGATCCCGAGCTCCGACGGCGAGCCCGTCGTCGCCGACGTGTCGATGGGCGCCGTCACCTGGGGCGACGTGCTGGCGGGACGCGCGGACGAGGAGCAGCTCGTGCCGTTCGGCGGCGGGCAGTGGCACAAGGCGCTCGCGCTCGCCGTCGGGCTGCAGCTCCTCGTCGACGCGCTCGTCACCGAGCCGGGGCACGGCGCCGTGCTGCTCGTCGCGCGTCCGGAGGCCGATCCGGTGCCGGCGTTGCGCGCGACCGGCGTGCGCCTGCCCGGCGCCTGACCGGCCCTCGCCGGGGGCGGCTACGCGGGAAAGCGGGGATCGTCGCGAATCGAGGCGAAGTCCTCGTCGCCGCGCGCGTGCTCGCGGTACCGCTCGTTCCCCTCGACGGCGACCTGCAGCTCGTCGAGCGCACGGTCGCGGTTCCCCGCGAGCGCCTCGACGCACGCGAGCTGGTAGTGCATGACCGGCGCGTCGTTCTCCTTCAGGTTCTCCTCGAGGATGCGCCGGGCCGTGTCGTAGTCGCCCTCCCGCATCGCGGGAAGCGCCGGGAAGAAGTACTCCCACGCCGACGGCTCGTGCCTGCCGGGCACGCCGCCGATCGCGATCACCGTCGTGCCGGCAGACGTTGCGACCGCATGCCGCCTCTGCTTCACGTCGTCGAGGTAGACCATCGTGCCTGCCGGCGCGTCGACCTCCTCGCCGTCGATCGTGAAGACCGCGTGCCCGGTGTGCACGAAGTAGATCTCCTCGTGCCCGAGCTGCTCCTCCGTGTGCTCCTCGACCACCTCGTCGCCGGCGTTCGCGGCGGTGTACGCGTTGATGCCGAACGCGGTCACGCCGAGAGGACGCCGGATCGGCTTCCAGACGAGCGTGCCCAACACGGGGATGCCGGTCACGTCGTCCAGTCGGAGGGTCTTCACGGACTGCGAAGCCTACTCGGACGAACCGGGGCAGGGCCGAGGCGAGGCGCTAGAGTCGCGCGATGCCCACGCAGGTCGACGTGGCCGTCGTCGGCGCCGGACTGATCGGCCTCGCGACGGCCCGCACGCTCGCCGAGCGCTCCCCGGGGCTCCGGATCGTCGTGCTCGAGAAGGAGCCGTCGGTCGCACGCCACCAGAGCGGGCACAACTCGGGGGTCGTCCATGCGGGCCTCTACTACACGCCGGGATCCTTGAAGGCGCGGCTGTGCCGCGAAGGCAGCGCGCTCCTGCGCGAGTTCTGCGCGGCGCACGACATCCCGCTCGTGAGCCGCGGGAAGCTCGTGGTCGCCGCCGACGACGGCGACCTGGAGCGGCTCGCGGAGCTCGGCCGGCGAGGAGAGCAAAACGGCATCGAAGGGCTGCGCGACCTGAGCGCGTCGGAGCTGCGGGCGATCGAGCCCCACGTCGTCGGCGTCCGGGCCCTCCATGTCCCCGAGTCCGGCGTCGTCGACTACAGGCTCGTCGCCCGGCAGCTCGCGGAGGAGCTCGAGCGATCGGGCACGGACGTGCGCTTCGGCGCAGAGGTCACGTCGGCCCGCGAGGACGGGGAGCACCTCACGATCGAGACCCGTGCCGGCGCGTTTCGCACGCGCGGCCTCGTTGCGTGCGCAGGTCTGCAGGCGGACCGGATCGCACGCCTCTTCGGGCTGCAGACCGCGGTGCGGGTCGTGCCGTTCCGGGGCGACTACTGGCGGCTGAGCGACCGCGCCCGGGGGCTCGTGCGGGGGCTCGTCTATCCGGTGCCTGACCCCGCGTTCCCGTTCCTCGGCGTCCACTTCACGCGCGGGATCGACGACGTGGTCACGGTCGGCCCGAACGCCGTCCCCTCCCTCGCCCGCGAGCGCTACTCGCGCTTCGGCTTCTCCGCGCGCGACGCCCGCGAGGCGCTCCTCTGGCCCGGGCTCTTCAGGCTCGCGCGCCGCTACGCGCGGACCGGCGCCGCCGAGATCTGGCGCGACGTCGTCAAGCGCGCTGCCGTCGCGGACATGCGCCGCTACGTCCCGGAGCTCGATGCCGCCGATGTCGTCCGCGCCGGGTGCGGCATCCGCGCGCAGGTCATGACGCGCACGGGCGAGCTCGTCGACGACTTCCTCGTCGAGGAGGGGCCGCGGTCGCTGCACGTCCTGAACGCGCCGTCGCCGGCGGCGACCTCGTGTCTCGCGATCGCGAAGCTGATCGCCGACCGGGCCGAAGAGACCTTCGCGCTCTAGCCTCTCCGCTCCCTAGGCGCTGCGCAGCGCCTCGAGCACGACCGGGTCGATCTCGTCCTCGCCGTCGACGCGGTCCTCGAGGTTGGCGACGCCGGCCCAGGCATCGAGCGAGTCGTAGCCGAGCCGCCGAAGCCGCTCGTCGACCTCGGTGCGCAGGTCGCCTTCGACCCGCAGCCAGTCCGCGCGCGGCGTGACGCCGAACAGCAGGTCGTGCAGCGCGTAGAGGCGGCGGAGCTCGTCGACCGGCAGCGAGTGGTCGTCGACCCGCAGGTCGATCACGACGTCGGAGAGCCGCGCATAGCCGCCGTCGCGCTCGACGACGAGGAGCGACGCCGACTGTTGTCCCCGCCGGTCGCCGCCTGCGAGCTGCGCCGCGGCGAGGCATTCCAGCAGGCGCACGGCGAGGCTCTTGCCTCCGGTCTTCTCGAAGGTCACGGCGAGCGCGTCGACCGTCTCCGGGCCGACGAGGATGTTGCCCTGCGCCGCGTAGCACCGGCCGTTCCGGTGGCCCGCCCAGTCGAGGCACTGCGAGCCCGTGTACGAGGCGGAGTTGCCGTGGCGGTCGACGACACCGAGCTGGCGCTCGTCCCGGCCCTCGTCCGCGCCGACGAGCCGGCGCACGACCTCGTCGGCGGGCACGTCGTCGCGGAGCAGCGCGAGGCCGTCGGGCCCGTAGCGCGGGTTCGCGTACGCCTGTGTCGCGACCGCGCCGACCTGCGGCTCCGCCCAGGGCACGACCGATCCGACCGCGAGGAACTTCGACTGCACCGCGACGCCCCACTGCGACGCCTCGAGGTCGCAGGCCGCGATCGAATACGTCGCGACGATCACCCGTACGTCAGCTCGGTGAGGTCGAGCTCGAGGAGGTCCTGCCTGCCGGCCGGAACGAGCACGCATGCGACCTCGGGCCGCGACAGGGCGGCCTTGATCTCCGCAGCCGACGACGCGCGGACGACGACGGGCGTGCCGGCGTCGAACGCTTCGCGCAGCCGCTCCGTGTCGCTCGCGTCGTCGAGGACGAGCGCCTCGCCGACGTCGAGCGCGCCGTCGACGGCGAGCTCCGGGACGCGGCGTCCCGTCGCGCCGAACCAGCGCTCTCTCACACCGTCACCGATTCGCCCGGTGCGACCCGCTCGACCGTGACGCCGCCCGGGGCGAGCTTCTGGAGCGCGTCGGGTGTGCCGGTGAGAAGGCCGAACGTGCCCCAGTGGCACGGCACGACGCGCTTCACGCCGAGGAGCTCGACCGCGACGGCAGCCTCCTCCGGGCCCATCGTGAAGTGGTCGCCGATCGGCAGCACCGCGAGGTCAGGCTCGTAGAGGCGGCCGATCAGCTGCATGTCGCCGAACACGCACGTGTCGCCCGCGAAGTAGATCGACGTGCCGTCGTCCGTGCGTACCACGATGCCGGAAGGCTCGCCGGCGTACGAGCCGTCGGGCGCGGAGCCGGAGTGGAACGCGTTCGTGAGCGTGAACCGGACGCCGTCGACCTCGACCGTGCCGCCCTTGTTCGGTGCGATCAGCTGCTCGTCGGCGACCCCCTGCTTGCCGAGCCAGCCTGCGAGCTCGACGAGCGCGACGACCTTCGCCCCGTGCTTTCTCGCGAGGTCGACCGTGTCCCCGACGTGGTCGCCGTGGCCGTGGGTGACGGCGATGACGTCGACGCGTTCCGGTGTCTGCTCGTTCTCGGGGCACTTCGGGTTCCCGTTCAGGAACGGGTCGACATAGACGCGCTTGCCGCTTGCGGTGTCGAGACGGAAGCTCGCATGACCGAGCCACGTCAGCGTGGTACCCGCCACCTGCTCTCCTTTCGCCGGGATCCCGCGAGCGTAGCCCGGGAGGACCGTCCGGCGCGGGAGCGAACCTCTTACGGCAGATGGGCTCGCGCCTGCTTCCGCTCGCACTTGCGCTCGCCGCGCTTCTCGCCGACTCGGCCGGCTTCCACCGGCTCGGGTACTACGCCGTGCTGCTCGCGGTCGTCGGGGCCGCGGCCGCCGCCTTCGTCGCCGTCGGCGCGATCCTCGAGGGCGACCGGCTCGTGGCTGCAGGCGGGGACGACGACCCTCGCGCTCGCCCTGCTCCTCCTCGGCTCGGTCGCCCGCGCGAACGCTCCCGTCGGGGGCGCGCTGCCGACGCTCGCACTCTCGACGCTCGTCCTCGCGGCGATCGTCTATGCGCTGCCGCTCCTCTCGTGGGTGCTCGAGCCGGCGATCCCGAGGCCGCACCGGCCGAAGCCGCGGCTTCGCACGCACCCGTAGCGCGCTAGCAGCCCTTCTCGCCGAAGCGGATACCGATCACCGGGCGCGCCGCCTCGAGCGCCTGGAAGCACTGCTCGCAGGCGCCGGAGAGCGTGCCCATCGCGTGGTCGATCAGCCGGTTCCGGCGGAGGTTCGGGATCGGCGCCACCGCGACGTCGTGGAGGAAGCGGTCCGTTGCGACGTTCATCGCGCGGCCGCCCTGGAGCGTGTCCTCGACCGGGATGCGCGCGGCGGCGCGCATCTGCTCGATATCCGCCCGGAGCCGCGCCAGTGCCTTCACGGCCTTCGGGCACTGCCGCGGCGCCGCAGCCTTCGGTGCGGCCGACCCGCACGCGGCCAGGCAGAGCACGGCGCAGGCGAGGAGTGCGAGGCCCCGGAGCACGACACCAGCATAGACAAGACGGCGGTGTCGGTGGGGTTCGGGTGGGGGCGAGGTCGATCAGAAGGGAAGCGAGGATGCCGCGTGCCGCGCGAGGTGGACCAGCGGCCCGACGGCGAAGAGCGAGCCGACGGAGACGGCGAGGCAGAGCCCGACGGCCGCGTGCAGCATCGGCTCGCGCGCGGGGGAGCCGCCCGCGACGGGCGCGAGCTGCAGCTCGTCGCGCGGCCGCATGTACATCGCGCGCACGAGCGCGAGGTAGTACCAGAGCGAGACGAGCGTCGCCAGCACGCCGACGATGACGAGCCACGTCCAGCCGTGACGGTACGCGGCGGAGAAGACGTAGAACTTCGCCACGAAGCCGCCTCCGACCGGCAGGCCCGCGAAGCCGAAGAGGAAGAACCACATCGCGAGGCCGAGGAACGGCCGCTCCCAGCCGAAGCCGGCGAGGTTGTCGAGCGTCACCGGCGCGCCGAGCTCCCGCTCCCGCGCGGCGAGCACCGCGAACGAGCCGAACGCCATCGCCGCGTACACGATCAGGTAGTACATGAGCGCGCGGCCGCCGAGCGCGCTTCCCGCGCTCAGGCCGATCAGCAGGAAGCCGGCGTGCGAGATCGACGAGTACGCGAGCATCCGCTTCACGTTGCGCTGCACGAGCGCGGCGAGATTGCCGATCGCGAGCGACGCCACGGCGATGCCGGCGAACGCCCACGACCAGAGATGCTCTTCCTGCGGGAACGCCGTGCGCAGCAGGCGGAACGCGAGCACGAAGGCGGCGACCTTCGTCGCGGCGGCCATGAAGGCCGTCACCGGCGTCGGCGCTCCCTCGTAGACGTCCGGCGTCCACATGTGGAACGGGGCAGACGACGACTTGAAGCCGAGCCCGGTGATGATCATCGCGAGACCGAGGACGAGAAGCGCGTCGCCGGAGAGGCCCTGCGCGCCGACGACCTGCGCGATGCCGGCGAAGTCGATGTGGTTCGTCGCGCCGTAGACGAGCGCGCAGCCGAAGAGGAGCGCAGCCGAGCCGAACGAGCCGACGATGAGGTACTTGAGCCCAGCCTCGAGCGACCCTTCGGTGTCGTAGTCGATCGCGCACATCACGTACAGCGCGATCGAGAACCACTCGAGAGAGAGGAACATCACCATCAGGTTCGCGGAGCCGACGAAGAAGCACATGCCCGCGGCGCAGGCCAGCAGGAGCGAGAAGAACTCGGCGATGTGGTCGTCGTTTCGTCTCGCGATGTGCTCCCAGCCGACGAGCGAGGCGGCGAGCCCGATGCCGCAGAGCACGATCTGCGCGAGCGCGGTCCAGCGGTCGCGCTCGAACGTCCCCGAGACCACCGTGTGCCCGTGCGCGCTCGCGACGTACAGCCAGACCGAGGTCACGAGCCCCCCGGCGAAGCCGAGACAGCGAGACGGCGGCCGCGAACGGCCGCCGGATCGCGCGCGGCACGAGCACTGCCGCGAGGAGGGCGACGAACGACGTCCCGACGAGGACGAGGATCGTCGAGATCGAGAACCAGTCGACGTGCGGGGTCGAGATCACTTGAACTGCTCCTGCACCTGACGGATGGGGTCGTCGCCCGCGAACGAGTGGTGCGAGATCCCGGCCGGCCAGGCCGAGAGGGCGAGGAGCGCGCCGACGAGCGGCACGACGAGCGCGAGCTCGCCCGGACGCAGGTCGAGCGCGGCGTCGGACACCGTCGAGCCGCGCGCCTCGTGCAGCACGCCCGAGATCGCGCGCAGCATGTACATCGCGGCGAGCACGATGGCGCCGGCCCCGATCGCGGCCCACCACCAGGCGCGCTGGAACGCGCCGGCGAGGATCAGGAACTCGCCCGCGAACGACGCGGAGCCCGGCACCGCCAGCGAGATGATGCCGACCGTCATCAGGAGCGTCGCGAGTGCGGGGCGTCCCTTCGCCATCCCGCCGAGAAGGGCGAACTGGTCGGTGGTCGTGCGCCGCTCGACCGCGCCCGCGATCAGGAAGAGCGCGGTCGAGACGAGGCCGTGCGCGACCATCTGCAGCACCGCGCCGTCGTAGCCGAGGTTCGTTCCCGAGAAGAGGCCGAGCGCGATCAGCCCCGACTGTGCGAGCGACGAGTACGCGACGACGCCGCGCAGCGTCGGCGAGCGGAACGCGAGGATCGAGCCGTAGACGAGCGCCGCCGCCGACAGCACGAGCATCGTCGTCCGGTAGTACGACGTCGGGTCAGGGAACTTCGCGATCGCGATCCGCAGCATCCCGTAGGTGCCCGCCTTCGCGATCACGCCCGAGAGCACGGCCGTCACCTCCGGCGGCGCCTCGCGGTAGGTGTCCGGGAGCCAGCCGTGGAACGGGAAGAGCGGCGCCTTGATCACGAACGCGAACATGAAGCCGAGGAAGAGCCAGCGGCTCGCGCTCGGCGGCCCGTCGACGAGGTCGAACGTGCCGACCTTGAGCCCGTAGACGATGAGGGCTGCGAGCATCAGGAGCGAGCCGGCCATCGTGTAGATGAGGAACTTCACCGTCGCGCCGAGCCGGCCCGGGCCGCCCCACACGCCGACGAGCACGTAGAGCGGGATCAGCATCGCCTCGAAGAACGCGTAGAAGAGGAGCAGGTCCTGCGAGACGAAGACGCCGACCGTCGCGCCGGTGAGGAAGAGCATGAGGCCGAAGTACGCGCGCGGCCGGTCGCGCCCGACCCAGAAGCCGTACCCGATCGCCGCCGCCATCGCGACGACGGTGAGCCCGACGAGCCACAGCGAGAAGCCGTACTCGCCGACGTGATACGAGACGTGCAGGTCCTCGATCCAGTTGCCGCGCTGCGCGAACTGCAGGCCGTGGCCGGCCGAAGTCGAAGCGGGCGGCCTGCTCGATCCAGAGCCCGACTTCGAGGAGGGCGACGAGCACCGCGAGCGCACCGGTCGCGTAGCGCGAAAGAGGCAGCACCCAGACGACGATCGCCGCGCCGATCGGCAGCCAGATCGAGAAGGGAGGTGAAGTCGGCGACGGTCATCGGACGAGCAGGAAGACGATTGCGAGCACCGCCATGCCGGTGCCGAGGAAGAAGACGTACGTGCGCAGGAGGCCGTTCTGCATGCGGCGCAGGCCCCGGCCGGTGTCGAACGCCGCCTCGCCGAGGTCGGGGCCGGCCGCGAGGATGACGGGCTCCTCGAAGTCGCGGCGCAGCGACTGCGCGAGCGCCGCGGCCGGACGGGTGAAGACCGCGTCGTAGGCTTCGTCGAAGTACAGCTTGTGCTCGAGCGCCCGCTGGACCCGCGGCAGGCGCGGCACCGCGACGCGGCCGCGGCCGTAGACGGCCCAGGCGACGCCCATCCCCGCGAGGCCGAGCGCGACGGCGAGGATCGACGAGAGGAGCTCCTGCCAGTTCTTCGGCTCGGCGACGCCGAGCGTCGCTGCGACCGGCTCGAGCCACGTCGTCAGGGGGTGCCAGAACGGGGAGAACTGGATCCAGCCGCCGATCACCGCGAGCACGGCGAGGACGGCGACCGGGAGGAGCATCGTCTTCGGGCCCTCGCCGTGGTGCGTGAACCCGGGGTCAGACCCCGAACGGGGTCTGACCCCGCTGTCGAGCCGCGCTCCCCAGGGGTCAGACCCCGTACGGGGTCTGACCCCGCTGTCGATCCGCCCGGCCCGAAGACGATGAAGTACAGCCGGAAGGTGTAGAGCCCGGTCAGGAACGCACCGATCAGAGCGCGACGACCCAGAAGACGACGCCGTACCAGCCGGCGTGGAGCGCCGCGGCGATGATCGAGTCCTTCGAGAAGAAGCCGGCGAACGGCGGGATGCCGACGAGCGCGAGCGAGCCCGCGAGGAACGCCCGGCGCGTCCAGGGCATCAGCCTCCCGATGCCCGTCATCTTGCGGATGTCCTGCTCGCCCGACAGCGCGTGGATCGCGACGCCTGCGGCCATGAAGAGGAGCGCCTTGAAGAACGCGTGCGTCATCAGGTGGAACATCCCGTTGGCGTACGCGCCGATGCCCGCGCCGAGGAACATGTAGCCGATCTGCGACATCGTCGAGTACGCGATCACGCGCTTGATGTCCGTCTGCACGAGTGCGACGAGCCCGGCGACGAGGAGCGTGAGCGCGCCCATCCCGGCGCCGACGAGCTCGACCGTGCGCGCCTGCTCGAAGATCGGATGCGTGCGTGCGATCAGGTAGACGCCCGCCGTGACCATCGTGGCCGCGTGGATGAGCGCGGACACCGGCGTCGGGCCTTCCATCGCGTCCGGCAGCCAGGTGTGCAGCGGGATCTGCGCCGACTTCGCGGCCGCGCCGCCCAGGAGGCCCAGGGCGACGAGGCTCACCGTCGAGGACGAGAGGCTGCCCGCCGTCGCGAACGAGCTCGCAAACGAGAGCGAATGCGCGTGGAGGACGAGCACGAAGAGCGCGAGCGCCATCGTCGCGTCGCCGAACGCGTTCATGACGAAGGCCTTCTTGGCGGCGGCGACTGCGGTCGGCCGCTCGTGCCAGAAGCCGATCAGGAGATAGGACGAGAGGCCGACGAGGCCCCAGCCTGCGAGCAGGAGCAGGAGGTTGCCGCCCTGCACGAGCAGGAGCATCGAGAAGACGAAGAGCGACATGTACGCGAAGTAGCGGCGCTCCTCGTCGTCGCCCGCCATGTAGCCGATCGAGTAGAGGACGATCAGGCCGCCGACGCCCGTGACGACGAGCATCATCATCGTCGAGAGCGGGTCGACGAGCACCGACATGCCGACCTTGAAGCTCCCGCTCTGGAGCCACGTCCACGCGGTCGACACGTGCATCTCGTGCGAGTCGTTCGCCCGCAGGCCGAGGAACGACCACACCGCGCCGGAGAACGCGACGACGACCGACGCCGTCGAGATCCAGCCTGCGGCCGCGCGCGGGATGCGCGTGCCGAGCAGCGTGATCGCGAGCGCCCCGGCGAGCGGCGCGGCGAGGCAGAGCCACGCGCCCGCGATCACGGGCCGACACCTCTCATCCGCGCAGCTCCGAGAGGCGGTCGACGTCGAGCGCGAGGTTGCGGCGGTGGATCGCGACGACGAGCCCGAGCCCGACGCACACCTCGGAGGCGGCGACCGCCATCACCGCGAGCGCGAAGATCTGGCCGGCGCCGTTGTGCGCGTGCCGCGCGAACGCGATCAGGGCGAGGTTCGCCCCGTTCAGCATGATCTCGAGCGAGAGCAGCACGATCAGCGGGTTCCGGCGGACGAGGACGCCGAGCGCGCCGATGCCGAAGAGGAACGCGGCGATCCCCAGATACCAGGCGATTCCGGGGCCGCTCACCGCGTGGACGCCTCTTCGAGCTGGCTGCGCCGCGTGTGGGAGCCGAGGATGACGCCGCCGACGGCGGCGATGAGCAGCACGATCGACGTGATCTCGAACGCGAGCAGGTGATCGGTGAGGAAGAGCCGGCCGATCCAGCCCGGCGAGCCGAACGTCGCGTTCACGTGCTCGGAGTGCGCGAGGCGGCCGGAAGCCTTGAGGCCGATCACGACGACGATCTCGAGGAAGATCGCGGCCGCGGCGAGCACGGCGGCGACGACCTGCCAGCGGGGCCCGCCCGCCCACGGCGTCTCGGCGACCGGCCCGACGTACGCGATCACGAAGAGGAACATCACCATCACGGCGCCCGCGTAGACGAGCACCTGCGCGGCGGCGACGAACTCCGCCGACACGAGCAGGTACAGCACCGCCAGCGAGCCGAGGTTCGCGATCAGCGCGAGCGCCGAGTAGAACGGGTTCGAGAACGAGACGACCGCGACACCGGATGCGAGGCAGGCGAACCCGGCGAGCACCCAGACGATCCAGACGAGCGCGCTGCCCGCCGAGTACGCGGCGAGCAGGCTCACGAGCTCGCCTTGTAGTAGGGGATGGGCGTGTCGTAGAGGTCCCGGTCGGCGACCGGGACCTGCTTGATCGGCTCCGCGAGCAGCATGTCCTTCGTGTAGATCTGGTCGTCGCGGTTGTACTCCGAGATCTCGAACTCGTTGCCGAGCGTGATCGCGTCGAAGGGGCAGGCGAGCTCGCAGTAGCCGCAGAAGATGCAGCGGCTCATGTTGATCTCGTAGATGCGCGCGTAGCGCTCGCCGGCGGACACGCGGTTGTCAGCCGTGTTCTCGGCGGGGACGACGCGGATGCAGTCGGCCGGGCACGCCGCGGCGCAGAGCGAGCAGCCGACGCACTTCTCGAGCCCGTTCTCGTGCTTCCACAACCGGTGGCGGCCGCGGAAGCGCGGATAGATCGGGCGCCTGTATTCCGGGTACTGCTGCGTGATCGGCTTCTTGAAGATCTGCTTGAAGGTGACGCCGAAGCCCTTCAGCGTCGAGACCGGCTGCGCCATCAGAACGCCACCACGCAGAGAGCGGTCACGACCGCGTTGATCGTCGCCGCCGGCAGCAGGATCTTCCAGCCGAACTTCATGAGCTGGTCGTAGCGGAGGCGCGGCACCGTGGTGCGGATCCAGATGAAGACGAAGAGGAGCGCGAGCAGCTTCAGGAAAAACCAGAGCGGCCCGAGGCCCCACGGCCCGTGCCAGCCGGAGAAGAAGAGCGTCACCATGAGGCCGGAGAGCGTGATCAGGTTCACGTACTCCGAGGTCTGGAAGAGCCCCCAGCGCATGCCGGAGTACTCGGTGTGGTACCCGGCGACGAGCTCGGTGTCGGCTTCCGGCAGGTCGAACGGCGCGCGGCTCGTCTCGGCGAGGCCCGCGAGGAAGAAGATGATCATGCCGACGAACTGCGGCGCCGCGAACGGCAGGAACTCGCCCTGCCGGTGGACGATGTCGACGAGGTTGAGCGAGCGCCCGAGGATGACGACGCCGAGCACCGAGAGGGCGAGCGACACCTCGTACGACACGAGCTGCGCGCAGGTGCGCATCGTGCCGAGGATCGAGAACTTCGACTCCGACGCCCAGCCGCCGACGATGAAGCCGTAGATGCCGACGGAGCCGAGCGCGAAGATGAGCAGCAGGCCGATCGGCACGACGGCGACCGCGCCGTTGATGTGCCAGCCGTGCACGGTCCAGCCCGGGCCGAACGGGATCACGGAGAACGCCGCGAGCGCGGTGAACATCGAGACGACGGGGGCGAGGATGTATGGGATGCCGATCGCGCTCGACGGTGCAAACGCTTCCTTCCGCACGAGCTTGACGAGGTCGGCGATCGGCTGCAGCAGGCCGAACGGGCCTGCTCGGTTCGGTCCGTACCGGCGCTGCATGCGCCCCATCGTCTTCCGCTCGAGCCACGTGAGGTACGCGAAGAGGACCATCACGATGTTGATGATCACGAACGCCTTGATGATCGAGATGAGCCAGGGCTCGTGCTGCATCAGGCCCTCACCTCGGCCGCCGAGACGTCGACGGTGCCGCGAACGTCGCCCGCGAACTCACGCGGGATGCGCGCGATGCCCTCGCGCAGCTTGCGGTTGACGCGCGCCTTCACGGTGACCGTCGCGCCGCCGCCCGTGAGCGTCACGTCGTCGCCCGTGGCGATCCCGCGGCGCTCCGCGTCGACCGCCGAGAGCTCGATCTCCGCGCGGGGCCGCTGGAACTGCAGCTCGCTCACGCGCTCGACGGCGGGGCCCGAGAAGAGCGGCTTGTAGCAGACGAGCTTCAGCCCGCTGCCGCGGCTCGCGGGCTCCGGCAGCGGCTCCGGGTCGACGTGCGCAGGCGCGCCGTCGTAGCCGCGGAGCGGTGCGCGCTCGCCGACCTCGCCGAAGGGAAGGCCGGCGTAGCAGCGCTCGGACACCTCGGCGAAGACGCTCGACGCGTAGGGCGCGAGCTGCACGCCGAAGCGCGAGGCGAGCTGCGCGAGCCACTCGAGCTCGTCCGGTGCGGGCGGCATCGCCGTGCGGCGGAGCCGCTGGAGGCGGCCCTCGAGGTTGACGTAGGTGCCCTCGCGCTCGAGGTAGCTCGTGCCGGGCAGGACGAGGTCGGCCCAGCCGACGGCGAGCCCGTGGAACATCGAGATCGCGATCACCGCGTCGGCGCGCTCGGCGAGCGCGCGGACGTTCGGGTCGCCGGCCGCCTCGTCGCCGGAGACGATCAGCAGGCCGACCGACTCCGTCTCGACGGGCTCGTCGTCGGAGGCGGCGGCCCACGCGTCCGCGATGCCGCGTCCGTTCGGGGTGGCGGGCACGTAGAACGCGCCGCAGCCCTCCCTGCCGGCGAGGCCGAGCGTCTCGGCGAGCTGCGCGACGGTCGCACCGCCGCGGCCGCCGGGGCCGGACCAGATCAGGACGATCCTGTCGGCGTCGCCGAGCTCGCCGGCATCCGTCACGACCGTCGCGCCGTTGCGGCGCGCCTTGCGCACCCAGAGGTCGACGATCGGCGCGCTCTCGGCGAGGGGCACGTCGCCGAGCACCGCGACGGCCTGCGCCTCGGCGATTGCCGAGAGCGGCAGCCGGTACGCGTCGAGTGCGCTCGTGACCTCCTCCGGCAGCATCGCCTCGTGCGAGCCGGTGCCCTGGCGTACGAGCTTCGCGAGCGCGTACGCCTGCTCGATCGTCTCGGAGCCGGAGAGCGCGACGACGACGCTGCCGGCCGTTGCCGCGCGAAGCAGCCGCTCGGCCTCGTCGAGCGCGGCCTCCCACGAGACGGGCTCGAACCCGCGGCGGCGCACGCGCTGGATCGGGTCGACGATCCGGTCGGTCGCGCGCAGGTGGGTGAAGCCGAAGCGGCCCTTGTCGCAGATCCAGCCCTCGTCGATCTCCGGATGGTTGCGCGACCGGATGCGCTTCGCCTTGCCCTCGCGCATGTCGACCGTCGTGTTGCAGCCGACCGGGCACATCCCGCACACGGTCGGCACGGTGGTGATCTCCCACGGGCGGGCCTCGAAGCGGTACTGCGTCGGCAGGAGCGCGCCGACCGGGCAGAGCTCGGTGACGTTGCCGGTGAACGGGCCGGTGTACGGCTCGTCGTCGAACGTCGTGATCACCGACATCGCGCCGCGGTTGCGGGCCACGAGCTGGCCGTCCTCGCTCACCGACTCGCTGAAGCGCGTGCAGCGGTAGCAGAGGATGCAGCGCTCGCGGTCGAGCGAGATGGTCGGCGAGATCGGGATCGGCTTCTCGAGCGTCACCTTCGGGAACCGCATGCGCGTCGAACCGGGGCCGTAGCGGAACGTGAGGTCCTGCAGCGGGCACTCGCCGCCCTTGTCGCAGACCGGGCAGTCGAGCGGATGGTTGACGAGGATGAACTCGAGCGTCGCGTTCTGGCCCTCCGCGGACTTCGCCGACGTGCGCGCCGTCTTCACCACCATGCCGTCCTGCGCGGTCATCGTGCAGCGCGGTCTGGAGCTTCGGCATCCCCTCGATCTCGACGAGGCACATGCGGCACGCCCCGATCGGCGCCCCGAGCCGCGGCTCGTAGCAGAAGACGGGGATCTCGAGCCCCGCGGCGAGCGCCGTCTCGACGAGCCCCGTGCCCTTCGGGACGTGCACCTCGTGCTCGTCGATCGTGACGCGCACGAGCTCGGTCATACGGGCACCTCCTGCGGAACCGGCGTGTGGTGGTGCTGGTCGACGGGCGCGAACAGGTTCGCGAGCGACGAGTCGGCGCCGAACGGGCAGCCGCCCTGCGCGAGGTGCGCGCGGAACTCGTCGCGGAACTTCGTCACGCAGCTTGCGACGGGCATCGCGGCCGAGTCGCCGAGCACGCAGAGGCACTTGCCGATGATGCGGTCGCAGACGTCGAGCAGCGTCTCGAGGTCGGCCTCGCTCGCGGCGCCCTCCTCGACGGCGCGCAGGATCTGCACGAGCCAGCGCGTGCCGACGCGGCAGGGCGTGCACTTGCCGCACGACTCGTGCATGTAGAACTGCGCGACGCGCAACGCGAACTGGACGATGCAGGTGCGGTCGTCGATCGCCGTGACGACGCCGGAGCCGATGAAGAGGCCGCGCTCGCCGAGCGAGTTCGCGTCGAGCTTCGTGTCGAGCTCGTCAGGGGTCATCACGGGGAACGACGAGCCGCCGACCATCACCGCCTTCAGGTCGCGGCCGCCGGCGATGCCGCCGCCGACCTCGTAGATCAGGTGCCGCGTCGTGATCCCGTGCGGCGCCTCGTAGACGCCGGGCTTCAGCACGTTGCCGGAGAGGCAGAAGAGGCGCGTGCCGGTCGAGTCGGGCGGCGCACCGATCTGCGCGTACTCCTGCGGGCCGACCTCGAGCACGATCGGCATGTTCGTGATCGACTCCACGTTGTTGATCAGCGTCGGCGAGGCGTAGAGGCCCTGGATCGCCGGGAACGGCGGCTTCGAGCGCGGCTGGCCGCGCTTGCCCTCGAGCGACTCGAGCAGGGCGGTCTCCTCGCCGCAGATGTAGGCGCCGGCGCCGCGGTGGATCGTGAGCCGCACGTCCCCCAGCAGTCCGGCGCCGGCCGCCTCGGCGAGCGCCGCGCTCAGGACGTCGTACTCCGTCGAGTACTCGCCGCGGATGTAGATGAAGACGTGCTGCGACTGGACCGCGTGCGCGGCGATCAGGCAGCCCTCGATCAGGCGGTGGGGGACCTTGAGCATGATCTCGCGGTCCTTGAACGTCCCCGGCTCGGACTCGTCGGCGTTCACGGTGATGTAGATCGGCTTCGACACCTTGTCCGGCGTCGGGATGAAGCTCGCCTTCCGGCCCGTCGGGAAGAAGGCGCCGCCGCGGCCGCGGAGGTTCGAGTCGATGATCTGCTGCGTCACCTCCTGCGGCGACAGCGCGCGCGCCTTCGCGAGCTGCGCGTAGCCGCCGACCGCGCGATAGGAGTCGAGGTCGGCGAGCGGCTCGCCCTCGTAGCCCTTCAGGACGAGCGCCGGGCCTTCCGCGACCTCGACGAGCGTGTCAGCCATTGTCTCGGAGCTCCTGCACGATCGCGGGAACGTCGGCGGGCGTGACCGACTGGCGGTAGCGGTGGTCGACCGCGACGATCGTCGGCGTCGAGCAGCCGCCGAGGCACTCGACTGCCCGCAGCGTCACGCTGCCGTCGGCGGTCGTCTCGCCCGGGACGATCCCGAGCTCCTGCTGGAACGCCTCGAGCACGGCCTGCGCGTTCACGAGTCCGCAGCAGACGTTCGTGCACACCTCGACCATGTGCTCGCCGACGGGCTCGAGCTGGAACATGTCGTAGAAGCTCGCGACGCTCATGCAGTACGCGGGCGTCAGGTCGAGCGCGTCGGCGACCTGCTCGAGCACCTCGCGCGAGAGCCAGCCGTGGCGCTCCTGCGCGATGCGGAGCGCCGGCAGGATCGCCGACCTGGACTCGGGGTACTGCTTCGCGACTTCCCGGATCTCGCCGAGCAGCGTCGATTCGGTCATCGGTCGGTGTCTCCCATCACGGCGTCGAGCGAGCCGACGATCGCGATCAGGTCGGCGACGAGCGTCTCGTGCACGCACGTGGCGGTCGCCTCGAGCGCGACGAACGACGGTGCGCGGAAGTGGACGCGCCACGGCTTCGGCCCGCCCTCCGACACGAGGTAGCAGCCCTGCTCGCCTCGCGGCGACTCCGTCGCGACGTACACCTCTCCCTCCGGCACGCGGAAGCCCTCGGTGACGATCTTGAAGTGGTGGATGAGCGACTCCATCGACGTGTGCAGCTCCTCGCGCGGCGGGAGCACGACCTTGCGGTCGTCTGCGATCCAGGGGCGCCCCTTCAGCCGCTCGAGGCGGCGCAGGCACTGGTCGACGATGCGCGTCGACTCGCGCATCTCGTCCATGCGCACGCGGTAGCGGTCGTACACGTCGCCGTTCGCGTAGACCGGCACCTGGAAGTCGAGCTGCCCGTACGCGAGGTACGGCTGCTCGCGGCGGAGGTCCCAGTCGACGCCCGACGCCCGCAGGTTCGGGCCCGTCTGCCCGAGCGCGATCGCGTCGTCGGCCGACAGCACGCCGACGCCTTTCGTGCGCTCGAGCCAGATCGCGTTCCGGTCGAGGAGCGTCAGGTAGTCGTTCAGCGCCTTCGGCATCCATTCGACGAACGAGCGGCACTCCGGGTAGAAGCCCTCCGGGATGTCCTCGGCGAGACCGCCGACCTGGAAGTACCGCGTGTGCATGCGCTGGCCGGTGACCATCTCGAAGAGATCGAGGATCAGCTCGCGCTCGCGGAAGCAGTACCAGAACATCGACACGGCCCCGAGCTCGAGCGCGGAGGTGCCGAGGAAGATCAGATGCGAGTGGATGCGGCTGAGCTCGCAGAGGAGCGTGCGCATCCAGGTCGCCTTCTCGGGCACCTCGAGGTCGAGCAGCTTCTCGACTGCGAGCACGAAGGTGAGCTCGTTGTTCTGGAAGCCGACGTAGTCGATGCGCTCCGGGTACGTGACGCACTTCCACCACGTCTTCTGCTCCATCGTCTTCTCGAAGCCGGTGTGGAGATAGCCGATCACCGCGTCGAGCCCGACGACCATCTCGCCGTCGAGATCGAGGATGAGGCGCAGCACGCCGTGCGTCGACGGGTGGTTCGGGCCGAAGTTGATGCGCATCACGTCGTCGCTGCCGCGCAGGCTCTCGGGCAGGGGCCGCATCGTCGGCACGGGCGACGGGATGCGCGAGCCCTCGTACTGGTCGGCGTGCACGACCGGCCAGGCGCGCAACCGCGGACGCTCGGGCGCGATCGCCATTACAGCGTCCTCATTTACTCGGCCTCCGAGAAGCGCACCGGCTCGCCGCCGATCGGGTAGTCCTTGCGCAACGGGTGGCCTTCCCAGTCGTCCTCCATGATCAGCCGCTTCAGGTTCGGGTGGCCGTCGAACGGGATCCCCATCAGGTCGAACTGCTCGCGCTCGTGCCAGTCGGCGGTCGGCCACACCGGGACGACGCTCGGCACGTGCTCGCCGTCGTCGACCCAGCACTTGAGGCGCACGCGCACGGGCGGCTGCCGCATGGCGAGCAGGTGGTAGGCGACCGAGAAGCGCCTCGTCTTCACCTCGGGCAGCGTCTGCAGGCCCTGCGTGGACGGGAAGTTGAGATCGCGCCCGCTGCCGGTCGCGATGTAGCCGCTGACGCCGCGCCCGCCCCAGTTCAGGTAGTCGGTGGCGACGATGTCGACGAGCATCTGGAAGCCGAGCTCGTCCCGCGCGTATTCGCACGCGTCGCGCATGCGCGGCGCCTCGATCGTCACGGTCGTCTCGCCGAAGGCCTCCCTCTCGCCGACGAAGCCGGGGATGTCGCGGTAGCTCATGACGTCGCCACCTCGCGCCGCTCGTACGCCGGCGCCACTCCGGCGAGGTGCGCCTCGTGCAGGCGGATGATCCCTTCCATCAGCGCCTCGGGCCGCGGCGGGCAGAACGGCACGTACACGTCGACCGGGAGGATCCGGTCGACGCCCTGGAGGATCGTGTAGTTGTTGAACATGCCGCCCGAGCTCGCGCACGCGCCCATCGCGATCACCCACTTCGGCTCGAGCATCTGGTCGTAGATCTGCCGGATGGGCGCAGCCATCTTGTGTGCGACCCGACCCGAGATGATGAGCAGGTCCGCCTGGCGCGGCGACGAGCGGAACGCCTCCATGCCGAAGCGTGCGATGTCGTACCGCGCCGAGACGATCGACATCATCTCGATCGCGCAGCACGCGAGCCCGAAGGTGTCGGGCCACATCGACCGGGTCTGCGCCCAGCGCACCGCCTTCTCGAGCGTTGTCAGACCGAGCGCCCGCTCGATCTCGTCTGCACCCATCTCCTCCTCGAAGTGGGACGGGCCCTTCGTCGGCCAGAGCAGACGCTCCGACTGGAGGCCGTAGTCGCGGAGGCGCTTCGACTGGTCTGCCACTAGGTGCCCCACTCGAGCGCGCCCTTGCGCCAGATGTAGACGTAGGCGACGAGCAGGATCAGGACGAAGAACGCAAACTCGACGAAGCCGAACCACCCGAGGGCGTGCAGCTGCACCGCGAGCGGATACAGGAACACGATCTCGATGTCGAAGACGATGAAGAGCATCGCGGTCAGGTAGAAGGAGACCGTGAAGCGCTGGCCGCGCATCTGACCCTGGGAGACGCCCGATTCGAAGGGGATCGCCCGGGCGCGGGTTCGGCGCTGCGGCCGCTGCGCGAAGAGGAAGGACATCGCGATCATCGATGCCGGAATCACGAGCGCCATGAACCCGTAGATGAGGAAGGGCAGCCAGTCGCGCAGCATCCGAGACGGCGGACGTTAGCGAATCGGGACCTGGCACTAAGCGGTTGCGTGGCCCGGAAAAGATCCGTGCAGCGGGTGTTACAAACTGGCGCCGATCGGGGGATGAGCGACCGTGGGCCGGCTTGGTAGCATGAGGGGCACGATGGCAGTCCAGGAGCGCACCGAGCAGCTCGTCTCGCTCACGCCGGCCGCGGCGGCGAAGATCTCGGCCCTGATGGCCGAGGAGAGCGACGTCTCCGTCCTCCGGGTGGCGATCGAGGGCGGCGGCTGCTCCGGCTTCCAGTACGGCCTCGGCTTCGACCGCGGCGCCCAGGAGGGCGACCACGCGTTCGAGTGCGAGGGCGTCCAGGTCGTCGTCGACCCCTTCAGCGCCCCCTATCTCTCGGGCGCGATCGTCGACTACCTCGAGACGATCCAGGAGTCCGGGTTCAAGATCGACAACCCGAACGCCGTCTCCTCGTGCGGCTGCGGCCACTCGTTCCAGGTCTCGGACGAGACCGATCCGGGCGAGGTCGGCGGCTGCGGCTCCGGCTGCAGCGCCTAGTCGAGGTCGCCCGGTCACGGTCCGGCCGCCCGGGGCTTGAAGCCTTCCGGGTCATTTCCTATATTCGCGGACGACGCTTCTGTCGATTGCAAAGGGGAATCCACGATGCTGGCCGTCTACCGCTGGTTCACCGCCGTGCTCTTCGCAGCCGTCCTCGTCCAGGTCGGGGCCGCCGGCTACGGGATCTTCCACGCCGTCAAGAAGGTCGAGGACAACGGCTCGGTCACGAAGAAGAGCCTCGAGGACGGCTTCGGCTTCCACGCCGCCCTCGGCACGATCATCATCCTCGCGATGATCGTCCTCCTTATCGTGACCGCCGCCGGCCGCCTCGGCCGGTCGAAGCTCAAGTGGACGGGCGTGCTCGCGCTCCAGGGCATCGTCCAGATGATCTTCGCCTGGATCGGCAGCGGCGTGCCGGCCCTCGGGTTCCTCCATCCGCTGAACGCGGTCGCGCTCGTCGGCGTCACCGGGATGATGGCGAGCCGCGCCTGGCGGGAGGCCCGGGCCCCCGAGGCGGTGCCGGTCACCGCGCCCACCGGGTAGCACTAGCATCGGCGCCGATGGGCGCGTTGCGGGTTGCAGTCGTCGGGTCGGGCCCGGCCGGCTTTTACGCGGCCGGCGCCCTGCTCGCGGCCGAGCTCCCGGTCGAGGTCGACATGATCGAGCGGCTGCCGACGCCCTGGGGGCTCGTGCGGCTCGGCGTGGCGCCCGACCATCCGAAGATCAAGTCGGTCTCCCGGGCGTTCGAGCGGATCGCTGCGCAGCCGGGGTTTCGCTTCCTCGGCAACGTCGAGGTGGGCCGGGACATCGCGCACGAGGAGCTGCTCGCGCACTACGACGCGGTCGTCTACGCCGTCGGGGCCCAGAGCGACCGGCGGATGGGGATCCCCGGCGAGGATCTGCCGGGGTCGTGGGCGGCCACCGAGTTCGTCGCCTGGTACAACGGCCACCCCGACTTCCAGGATCTCTCGTTCGACCTGTCGGGCGAGCGCGCCGTCGTGATCGGCAACGGCAACGTCGCCGTGGACGTCGCGCGCATGCTCGCGCTGACGCCCGCGGAGCTCGCGCCGACCGACACGACCGACGCTGCGGTCGACGCGTTCAACGGCGCCGGCATTCGCGAGATCGTGATGGTCGGCCGCCGCGGCCCGGCGCAGGCGGCGTTCACGACCCCGGAGCTGATCGAGCTCGGCGAGCTCGAGGGCGCCGACGTGATCGTCGACCCCGTGGAGCTCGAGGGCGCCGAGCCGACCGACACGAACTCGGAGCGGAACCTGGAGGTGCTGCGCGAGTACGCGTCCCGCGCGCCTCGAGGGAAGCCGAAGCGGCTCGTGCTGCGGTTCCTCGCCTCACCCGTCGCGATCCTCGGCGAGGATCGCGTCGAGGGCATCGAGCTCGTCCGCAACCGGCTCGAGCCGGACGCGACCGGCGCCCTCAGGGCCGTGGCCACCGGCGAGACCGAGAGGCTCGAGTGCGGGATCGTCTTCCGCAGCGTCGGCTACCGCGGCGTCGAGCTGCCGGGGGTGCCCTTCGACGACTCGCGCGGCACGATCGCGAACGAGCGCGGCCGCGTGGCGCCGGGGGTCTACGCGGCGGGCTGGATCAAGCGCGGCCCGAGCGGCGTCATCGGCACGAACAAGAAGGACGCGACGGAGACGGTCGAGCTGCTGCTCGAGGATCTGCGCGACGCGCCGCGCAAGGACCGGGCGCCCGAGGAGATCGAGCGCCTGCTCGTCGAGCGGGGCGTGCGGCTCGTCGTCTACTCCGGCTGGACGTCGATCGACGAGCTCGAGCGCGCCGCCGGCGAGAAGCTCGGCCGCCCGCGTGTGAAGCTCTGCACCTGGGACGAGCTGCTCGCCGCGGCGGGGCTACACTCGATCCGATGAGCAGCACGGAGCAGAAGCCCGAGCTCTGGGGCGGCGAGACCGCGAAGGCGATCGCCAACTTCCCCGTCTCGGGCGAGCCGATCCCGCCGCCCGTCGCGCGCTGGCTCGGCCGGATCAAGGGCGCCGCGGCGCGCGCGAACGCGGACCTCGGGCTGCTCGACAGGGACAAGGCGGATCGCATCGCCGCGGCGGCGGCCCGCATCGCAAACGGCGAGCTCGACGACCAGTTCCCGATCGACGTCTTCCAGACCGGCTCCGGCACGAGCTCGAACATGAACGCGAACGAGGTGCTCGCGTCGCTCGCGGGCGACGACGTGCACCCGAACGACGACGTCAACATGGGTCAGAGCTCGAACGACGTCTTCCCGTCGGCCGTCCACCTCGCAGCGCTCGACGAGATCACGAACGACCTGCTGCCCGCGCTCGCGGCGCTCGGCGCGTCGCTCGAGGCGAAGGCGCAGGAGTTCGACGACGTCGTCAAGTCCGGCCGCACCCACTGGATGGACGCCGTCCCGGTGACGCTCGGGCAGGAGTTCGCCGGCTACGCCGCGCAGATCCGCGAGGGCGCCGCGCGCGTGCAGGATGCGCTGCCGCGTCTCGGCAAGATCCCGCTCGGCGGCACCGCCGTCGGCACCGGCCTCAACACGCATCCGGAGTTCGCCGCGCGCGTGCGCGCGATCCTCGCGCAGGACACGGGCCTCACGATCTCTGCGCCCGCCGACCCGTTCGAGGCGCAGGCCGCGCGCGACGGCATCGTGGAGATGTCGGGCGCGCTGAAGACCGTCGCCGTCTCGCTGACGAAGATCGCGAACGACATCCGCTACCTCGGCTCCGGCCCGCGCGCCGGGCTCGCCGAGATCGCCCTGCCCGAGCTCCAGAAGGGCAGCTCGATCATGCCGGGCAAGGTGAACCCGGTCATCCCCGAGGTCGTGACGCAGGTCGCGGCGCAGGTGATGGGAAACGACGTCGCGATCACGGTCGGAGGCATGCAGGGGCACTTCGAGCTGAACGTCTTCGTGCCGCTCCTCGCGCGGAACGTGCTCGACTCGGTGAAGCTCCTCGCGTCCGCGTGCCGCCTCTTCGCCGAGAAGTGCGTCGACGGCATCGAGGCGCAGCGTGAGAACGCAGAGCGCTATGCCGAGCTCACGCTCTCGGCGGCCACCGCCCTGAACCCGTACATCGGCTACGACCGGGCGAGCGAGATCGTGAAGGAGGCCGCGGCGAGCGGCCGGTCGCTGCGCGAGGTCGCGCGGGAGAAGGGCGTCGAGGACGAGATCCTCGACCGGGCGCTCGACTACCGCGCGATGGCGAAGCCGCACGAATAGATCGCGATCCGGCGCGTTCGTCCCGCGAATCCGCACTGCGGCCGCAGACCCGTTTCGGCGCTAGTCTTCGGGCGTGCGGATCGCCCCGCCAAGTCGACCCACATCGGCTTCCGACCGATCGTCGGACTCCCCCAAAAGGGGGGATTGCGGCTCCCCCGGATGCTCTGCACGATGAGGTTCGGCTCCTCCACGTTCTGCGGCGATCGAAAGGGGAAGAGGGCTTGAACCTCTGTATGCGGCGTATTCTCGGGCTTCTGCTCGCCACCGCCCTCGGCGCGGCGGTCATCGCCGCCTCCGCCGGCGCGGCGCCGGTGCGGCCGATGCTCTCGGCGAGCACGTTTCTCCCCATGGCCGGCGCGAGCAACCCGTGTCAGAACGGCGGGCTCCCCTGCTACACGCCCTCGGAGATTCAGCAGGCGTACAACTTCCCCACCGGCCCGAGCGCCCCCACGGGCGCCGGCCAGACGATCGTCGTCGTCGTCTCGTACGGCGCGCCCTTCGTCCGTGACGATCTCGACACCTTCGGCATGGCCATGGGCATCCCGTACGCGCCGAACCTGACGATCGTGAAGCAGGCGACGACCGTGCCCGGCGCCGAGGGGTCGGGAGCGACCTACCAGTGGGAGATCGAGACCGACCTCGACGTCGAGTGGGCATATGCGATGGCGCCGCGCGCGCGCATCGTCCTCGCCGTCGCGAACTCGGACGACAGCGCCGACGTGGCGCAGGTGATGCGCGAGGTGCTGCCGCAGTACCCGGGCGCCATCGTCACGCAGAGCTTCGGCATGGACGAGACCGGTCCGGCGAGCGACCCCGGGCTCGCGCCGGCCCTCGAGCCGCTCTATCTGAACGTGCTCCGCACCGGCGGAACGGTGCTCGCGTCGTCCGGCGACTTCGGCGCCTCGAACGCGACCGAGCTCGAGGCGATGCAGGCGCCCCCGGGCGTCGACTTCACCCCGTCGGCGATGGCGGCATATCCCGCGTCCGACCCGCTCGTGCTCGCGGTGGGCGGGACGATGGGCGACCCCTATCCGGACGGCCTGCTGACCGACGCCGGCACGTACGGCGGCGAGCAGGCGTGGAACGAGATCTCACCGTTCAACGGCTTCCCGGGCGCGACGGGCGGCGCTCCGAGCGTCATCTTCGACGCCCCGCCGTGGCAGCGGTCGCTGCACACGAAGGACCGCCTCGAGCCGGACGTCGCCTACAACGCGGCGCTCGTCGACGGCGCGGTCGTCGTCGTCTCGTGCCGCCCGAACCCCGCCGACGGCGGCGTCAGCCTCGACCCGACGTGCGTCGACTCGTCCCGCCAGGGCTTCATCTCGGTTGCCGGAACGAGCGCGGGCACGCCGCAGTGGGCGGCGATCATCGCGCTCGCGAACGAGCTGCGTGCGAACCGTGTCAAGCGGCCGCTCGGCCTCGTCAGCCCCGTGCTCTACGACCTCGCGAAGGATCGCCGCGCGTACGCGCGTGACTTCCACGACATCACGTCGGGGTCGAACGCCCTCGACTTCACGGCGATCGGCGGCCCCGTCTCGGACTTCGGCTTCACGGCCGCGCCCGGCTACGACCTCACCACGGGGCTCGGCACGCCGAACGTCGCGAATCTGCTCGCCGACCTCGCGCGGGCGGGCTCCGGCGACATCCCGGGCAACCTCTTCCACGGCAACAAGCACGACAGGGACCGGGGCAGGGACCACGGCAAGAGGCACCACCACTTCGATCCTTCCCGGTAGAGGATCCTCCTAGTACGCGACGGCGCCGCGGCCGGTCTCGGCCGCGTGGCGCTGCTCGTCGGCGCGGTAGCTCGAGCGCACGAGCGGGCCGGAGAAGACCGAGCCGAAGCCGATGCGCCTCGCCCTGCTCGCGGAACCAGCGGAACTCGTCCGGGTGCACCCAGCGGTCGATCGTCGCGTGCTTCGCGCTCGGCTGCAGATACTGGCCGATCGTCACGACGTCGACGCCGTGCGCGCGCAGGTCGCGCATCGTCTCGACGACCTCGTCGTTCGTCTCGCCGAGGCCGACGATGATCCCCGACTTCGTCAGCACCGGGTAGTCGGCGATCTCCTTCGCGCGCCGGAGCAGCCAGAGCGCCTTGTCGTAGTCGGCCTTGCCGCCGCGCATCGAGCGGTGCAGGCGCCGCACCGTCTCGATGTTGTGGTTGAAGACGTCGGGCCGCGCGGCGAGCACCGTCTGCAGCGCCTCCTCCTCGACGCCGAGGAAGTCGGGCGTCAGCACCTCGACCGACGCGTTCGGCAGCTTCGACTTGATCGCGCGGATCGTCGCCGCGTAGTGCCCGGCGCCGCGGTCGGGAACGTCGTCGCGGTCGACCGAGGTGACGACGACGTGCTTCAGCTGCATCTGCGCGGCCGCCTGCGCGACGCGCAGCGGCTCGAGCTGGTCGGGCGGTCGCGTCGGGCCGGCCCGAGTGGACGTAGCAATACCGGCACGCGCGCGTGCAGGTGTCGCCGAGGATCTGGAACGTCGCAGTGCCGCGGCCCCAGCACTCGGAGATGTTCGGGCAGCGCGCCTCCTCGCAGATCGTGTGCAGCGGGAGGCCGTGGATGAGCTTCTGGACGTCGAAGTACTGGCCGTCCTTCGACGGCGCGCGCACCTTCATCCACTCCGGGCGGCGCGGGCGCTCGGCGACGGGCAGTGAGCGCTCCACGGCGTCCAGTGTAGTTGCCGGCCCCGATTCTCCTACGCGAAGGTCGTCACGACCGCGACGACCGCGAGCAGCCAGATGCCGCACGCGGCCAGATATGCGCGGTGCCGCGCGACGAGCGCCGCGGTCGGGCCGGCGGGCAGCACGGCCTGCGGCGCAGCTGCGACCGCGAGGAGGCCGATCGAGAGCGCGAGCAGCGCATAGAGGAGCGGCCGGAGCGTGGCCGGCGCGTCGGTCAGCGAGACGGCGCGGACGAGCGGCGAGCCCGGCGCGCGACGGTGGTCCGCAGCCGGCCGTGCCGAGAGCCCGACCGGGCGGCCGGACGCGCTGCGCGCCGTGGCGCTCCCGCCGACGCCGGTCGCGGCGCCGACGACTGCGGTGTCCAGCGCCGCGACGCAGGCCGGGCGGTGCTGCAGCTCTCGCGCTTCGAGCCGCGAGCCGCGCCCGCGCGTGACGCGCGCCACGACGTCGAAGACCCGCCGCCCCGACCGCGTACGGCCGACGAGCCCGTACGTTCCCGCGGCGACGTGGCGGCCGGCGACGCGTCGAGGCAGACGCAGAGGGTTCACGCCCGCGCGGGCGGCGAAGGGATATGACCCGACGCGGCGGCAGACGGGAGCGAGCTGCCGCACGACGACGCGAAGCCGTACTGCGCGCTCCGTGCGGAAGCTGATCGCGGCCGGGCGGAGGGCGTGGGATCGCGCGCCGTGCCGGGCGCTCGACCGGCCTGAGGCGTCCGACCGCGCCTGCGACCGGACGACGGCGGCCGATCCCGCAGCCGCAGGCGTCGTGCGGAGCCGCGCGCCGCCGCCGGAGTCGTGCGGGCCGGTGCGGAGGCGGTGTTCGCGGCGTCGCGGCGGCGGGGCGCGTCGTTGCGGCGGGCGCGGACTCGACCGGCGCGGGCAGGGTCGCGCGGGCGCGGTCGGCGCGGGCACGGTCGGCGCGGGCACGGTCGGCGCAGGAGCGGTTCGGGTGGGCGCGGTCGGCGTCGGCACGGTCGGCGTGGGCACGGTCGGCGTGGGCACGGTCGGCGTGGGGACGGTCAGGGTGGGCACGGTCGGTGTGGGCACGGTCTTCGGGGGACCGTCGGCAGCGGCACCGTCGGCGTGGGAACCGTCGGGACCGGCAGCGTCGGGAGCCCGTCGAGCGCGCCGGCAGGCCCGGCGGCAACCGCCGCCGCAACGACCAGGACGACGCCGCAGATGACCCGCACGGACCTACAACTGCGCCGAGGCCGAACCGGTTTCGCGCCTCTGCTCCGTTGCTCCGGCAGAGCATGCGGCTCGAGCAGGACTACTACGACGTCCTCGGCGTGGCGCCCGGCGCGACCGACGAGGAGATCAAGAGGGCATTTCGCGGGCTCGCCCGCCGCCTTCATCCCGACGTGGCCGAGGCGGCGCCCGGCGTCGAGCCGTTCCACGACGTCGTCGCGGCGTACCAGGTGCTCTCGCATCCGAAGCGGCGCAGCCTCTACGACCGGCTCGGGCTCGGCGGTCGGCGGGCGGCGCGGCGCCCGCGCCCGGCGTTCCCCCCGTCGAGCCTCGAGCTCGAGTGGTACGAGGCCGAGCGCGGCGCCGCGAAGCCGGTCGAGGTCGAGGAGACGCTCGTCTGCGCCGGCTGCCTCGGAGCGGGCGTGCCGCGCGGGGTGACCCCGGCGCAGTGCGTCGTGTGCCACGGCTCGGGCAGGTGGACACGGGTCTCGGAGTCGCCGGACCTGCGTCTGCTCGAGATCCACCCGTGCGACGCCTGCGACGGCCGCGGGCACGACGTCGCGCCCGTGTGCGACGCCTGCTCGGGCAGCGGGCGGATGCTCGCACGCGCCACGATCCGCATCCGGGTCCCCGCCGGCGTGCACGACGGCGACCTCATCCAGGTCGACGGGGTCGAGCGGCGCTTCCTGCTCCGCGTCGGCCCCCGTCCGCGCGACTCCCGCGCCGTGCTGCTCGTCTCCGCTGCCGCGCTCGCGGCCGCGGTCGGCCTGCTTGCTCTTCCTGCTGCTGCGCTAGGTCCAGGCCGCGCTCAGCGCGCGGCGAGCTGCGCGTGCACGGGCTGCGCCCAGAGGCCGGCGCCGTCCTCCGCGGGGAGCTCCTCGAGCTCGAGCTCGAAGACCTCCTCCAGCGCGGCGACGGCGTGCGGGCGGACGTCGTCGACGGTCACGGGCTCTTCCGACTCGCGGGCGACGGTCGTGAACATCGCGTCCTCGAGCCCGCAGGCGGTGATCCACTCGGTGAACGGCGCCGGATCGAGGTCGACGTTCAGCGCGTACCCGTGGGTCGTGACCCAGCGCGAGACGTGCACGCCGATCGAGGCGATCTTGCGCGGCGGCCGCGTCAGCCAGACGCCGGTGAGCCCGTCGATGCGCTCCCCCGTGAGGCCGAACGGCGCGACCGTCCGGATCAGCGCCTCCTCGAGGTTCCGCACGTACTGCTTCACATCGCGCCCGTGGCGCTTCAGGTCGAGAATCGGATAGCAGACGAGCTGGCCGGGGCCGTGGAAGGTCGACTTGCCGCCGCGGTTCGTCTCGACGATCTCGACCTCCGCGCCGTCAGGGACGTGCAGCTCTGCGCTCTCGTCGGTGCGGCGGCCGAGCGTCACGACGGGCGGATGCTCGAGGAGCACGACGGTGTCGGGCACCGCGCCTTGCGACACGGCGCCCGCCAGGGCCCTCTGCAGCGCCAGCGCCTCCGCGTAGGGCACGGTGCCGAGGTTCATCACGTAGCCGCCGCGTGCCATCGCGGTGACTGTAGCTCTACTCGTCGTCCGCAGCGTCCTCGTTCGTGTTGGACGAGAGCTTCTGCCGGTCGCCGGTGTCCTCGTCGCCCGTCTCGTTCTCGTTGCTCGCGAGCCGGTGCGCGTCGACCTCGTCGTCGGCTGCGTCCTCGTTCGTGTTCGAGCTGAGCCGCTGCTTGCCCGAGCGGCTCTCCTCGTCGGCGGTCTCGTTCGTGTTGGCGGAGAGCTTGTGCGCCTCGACCTCGTCGTCGTCGCTCAGATCCTCGTTCGTGTTCGCCGCGAGCCGCTGCCGGTCGGCTGCGTCGTCGTCGGCAGTCTCGTTCTCGTTGCCGGCGAGCCGGTGCGCCTCGACCTCGTCGTCGTCGCTCAGATCCTCGTTCGTGTTCGCCGCGAGCCGCTGCCGGTCGGCTGCGTCGTCGTCGGCGGTCTCGTTCTCGTTGGCGGCGAGCCGGTGCGCCTCGACCTCGACGTCGTCGCTCAGGTCCTCGTTCGTGTTCATGGCGATCCGCTGGGGGTCGCCCCTGGGGGTCTCGATGCCTGTCTCGTCAGCGTCCATCGGGTTCCTCCTCCGCGCTCGTGGCTGAATACGCTCTAGACGGCCAGGGCGGCCGGTTTCTTCCCGTCGCGATGATCGCCGACGACGTCGATCGGCTCGGGCAGCCGGCGCCGCAGGGCGAGCGAGCCGAAGCAGGCGGCCACGGAGCCGGCGACGAGCAGGCCGACATACGGCGTGCCGTCGCCGAGCTTGAGCCCGCTGCCCGCGAGCGCGGGCCCCACCGTGAACCCGGTGGTGTACGCGAGCACGAAGATGCCGTTGTAGCGGCCGCGCAGGCGGTCCGGCGCGAGATCGTTGACGATCGGGGCGAGCGAGGGGGTCAGCAGCGTCTCGGCGAGCGCGAGCACCGCCATCGCGCACGCGAACCCGGCCACCGCACGAGCGCCCCCGCCGACGTGCGCGGCCCCGATCGCGATGAGCCACGCGCAGGCCATCGTGAGGGACGATGCGACGAGGGCGGTGGTCCGGCGGCGCCCTGCGAGAGCCCGTAGGACGACGAGCTGCAGCACCGCGACGCCGAACGTGTTCGCGGCGAAGACGAGGCCGAGCCCGTGTGCCGAGACGCCGCCGGTCGTCGTCGCGTACGGCGGCAGCGCGGCCTCGTACTGCGCGTAGCCGACGAGCGCGAAGAGCGCCGTGAGGAGCCAGACCGCGAGGAACGTCCTGTCGGCAAGCACCTCGCGGTAGCTTCCGGTCACCGGCTCGTCCGGCTCGATGCGGTCCCCGACGCCCCGGAGCACCGCGAGGAGCGGGATCACCGCGAGGAACGTCGCCGCGTCGACGAGATACAGGACCTGGAACGAGCGGGTGGAGCCGAAGTCGACGATCGCGGCAGCGACGACCGCGCCGCCGCCGAACCCGAGGTTCAGCGTCGCGTGCCGGAGGGCGAACACGCTCGAGCGCTCCGACTCCTCGACGCTCGCGGCGAGGAGCGCGTCGAGGGCCGGCCACGAGATCGAGGCTCCGAGCCCGATCAGGGCGGCGGCCGCGAACGCTGTGGGGGCGGAGTGCACGAACGCGAAGAAGGCGGTGCCGGCCGTGCCCGCGGCCAGGCCGGCCATGAGGGCCCGGCGGGGCCCGACGCGGTCGGAGAGCGAGCCGCCGATCACGTTGCCCGGGAAGCTTGCGAGCGCGAGCGCGGCGAGCGCGAGGCCGGCGACGGTGAGGTCGATGCCGCGCATGCGGTGCAGGTAGACGATGAAGAAGGGCATCGTCAGGCCGCTGCCGAGTGCCGAGAGGAGGTCGCCGCTCAGCACGAGCCAGGCGGTCCTCGGCAGCCGCGGAACGAGCCCCATGGCGCAATTCTCGGCGCTCGAGGGCAGCTGTGCCAACCGCCGCCTGCGGCCGTGCGTCTTCAGCGGGCCGCTGCGCTCTTCCGCCGCCGCTCGAGGGCCTCCGCCTCGCGGTCGCGCCCGAGCGAGCGCAGCAGCTTCGCGTAGTTGCCGAGCGCGAGGAGGAGGTTCGGGTGGTCGGGCTCGACGCGGCCGTCGAGAATCTCGAGCGCACGACGGTAGTGCGCCTCTGCTTCGTCCGGCTGCTCGCGCTTGCGCGCGTTGACGGCGAGGTTGTTCAGCGTGATCGCGACCGACGGATGGTTGCGGCCGACGACCCGCTCCTTCGCCTCGAGGGCCCGCTCGTACGCGTCCCTCGCCTCGTCGAGCGCTCCGCGCTTCTGCAGCACGGAGGCGAGGTTGTTCCAGGCGCCGGCGACCTCGGGATGGTCGCGGCCGAACGCGGCTTCGAGCACGGTGAGGGCGTGCCGGAGCAGTGCCTCCGCCTCCTCGTCGCGGCCGAGCGCGGAGAGGATCGATGCCCACGCGGCCTCGTCCTCGGCGACCGCGGGATCGTCCGGCCCGGCGGCCTCGCGGCGCAGCTCGACGGACCGTCGCGCGTACGGCTCGGCCGCCTCGAAGTCGCGGCGGGCATGCTCGAGCCCGCCGAGGTTGTGGTACAGCGTCGCGACGTCGGGGCTCGACCCGACCGCGGCCTCCATGATCGCGAGCGCTCGCCGGTAGGCGTCTTGCCCCTGCTCGAACCGTCCCGCGTACTTGCACACCATGCCGAGGCCGTTGAGGGCGCCGGCGGCCTCGATCGAGTCGACGCCGAACTGCTCCTCGGCGAAGGCGATCGCCTCCCGGAACCGCCGTTCGGCCTCGTCGTAGCGACCGCGCGCGCGTGCGAGCGCGGCGCGGCACTCGGCGATCGCGAGCCGGGCGCGCGGGTCCGTCGGCTCCGCTGCCGCGACCAGCGCCTCGCTCTCGTCGAGGCGCGCGAGCTCCAGGAGCGCGGTCGCCCTCAGGGCGACCGACTCCTCGCCCTCTGCCGTCGCAAGGAGGTCGAGCGCACCGTGCAGATCGCGCCGTGCGAGCGCGACGCTCGCCATGCGCGCGGCGTCCCCCGCCCGCTCGGCGTCACGCCACGCCGCGTCGTAGTCGCCGTGCTCCTCGTGCAGCCGCGATCGCTCGGCGAGCGCCCGCGCGTCGCCGGCGTCGGCGAGAGCGGCGAGCGCACCGCGGTAGTCGCAGCGCGCGCGGAGCGCCAGCGCCTCCTCGAGGCTACCCGCCGTCGCCCTCCCAGCCCTCGAGCCGCTCGCGGAGCTCCTTGAGGAAGCGTCCGGCGTACGCGCCGTCGACGAGGCGGTGGTCGTACGTGAGCGTGATGTTCATCAGCGGCCGGATCGCGATCACGTCCTTGCCGAGCGAGTCCTGCACGACCCACGGCCGCTTCACGAGCGCGTAGGTGCCGAGGATGGCGGACTGCGGCTGGCTGATCACCGGCGTGCCGTGGAAGGTGCCGTAGCCGCCGGGGTTCGTGATCGTGAACGTCCCGCCCTGGACGTCGTCCGGCATGAGCTGCTTGTCGCGCGCCTTGCGCGCGATCTCGGCGATGCCCTTCGCGAGGCCGAGCAGGTTCATCGTCTCGGCGCCTTGATCACCGGGACGATCAGGCCCTTGCCGTCGGCGAGCTCGACCGCGATGCCGAGGTTGACGAAGTTGCGCGTGACGATCGAGTCGCCGCGCAGCTCGGCGTTCACGTACGGGTAGTCGCGCGAGCGTCTCCACCGTCGCGTGCGCGACGAACGCGAGATACGTCGGGTTGACGCCGTAGGCGGCCTGGTACTCCTTCTTCAGCTGCTCGCGCGCGGCGACGACGCGCGAGAAGTCGACCTCGATCGCGCTCGTGACGTGCGCGGAGGTGTCGAGCGAGCGGCGCATGTGCTCGGCGATGCCGCGGCGCATGGCGGTGATCGGCTCGAGCGGCTCGCCGGGCTGCGTCTCTGCGGGCGGCCCTGCGGCGCGGAGCTTCGCGGGCGCCGCCGCTGCCGGCGCGGGAGCGGCCGCCGGGGCCGGTGCCGCTGCTGCCGGAACCGGTGCGGGCGGCTCGGGAGCGGCCGGGGCCGGGGCTGCCGGGGCCGGCGGCGTGGTAGGCGCAGCGGGCGCAGCAGCGGCGGGTGCGCTGCGCCGCGTGGCCCGACTCGACGAAGGCGAGGATGTCCTTCTTCGTCACGCGGCCGCCGCGGCCGGTGCCGGAGACCTGGCCGGGATCGACCCCGTGCTCCGACGCGATGCGCGCGACGACGGGCGACACGAACGGTTGCCGTTGCTCGCTCGGCGCGGCTCCTGCGCGGCGGCGGCGCGGCTCGGCCTGCTGCACCGGCTGCGGCGTCTCCGCGGGCGACGGCGGCGTCCGCCTCGGCGGCGGCCTGCGGGGTCGCAGGCTCGGCGGGCGCGGGCTGCGGGCTCGGGCTCCGGGCTGCCCGCCGGCGGCGGCGCCGCCGATCTGGGCGAGCTTCGTCCCGACGTCGACCGTCTCGCCCTCCTGGACGAGGATCTGCGTCAGCGTCCCGGAGCCGGGCTCGGCACCTCGGTGTCGACCTTGTCGGTCGAGATCTCGAGCAGCGGCTCGTCGGCCTCGACCTGCTCGCCCTCCTGCTTCAGCCAGCGCGTGATCGTCCCCTCCGAGACGGACACGCCCATCTGCGGCATCACGACGTCGACTGCGGTCTCCGTGGCCATGCGCTCCCTCCTAGTACTCCGCGAGCTCGCGAAGTCCCGTCGACGACGTCGTCGACCTGCGGGATGTACGCCTTCTCGAGCGGCGGCGAGAACGGGACGGGCGTGTCGGGAGCGGCGAGCCGCTTGACCGGCGCGTCGAGATCCTCGAACGCCTCCTCGGCGATCGTCGCGGCGATCTCCCCGCCGAAGCCGCCGGTGCGCGTGTCCTCGTGCAGCACGAGCACCTTCGACGTCTTGCGCACCGACTCGAGCACCGCGGCCTTGTCCCACGGCATGACCGTGCGCAGGTCGACGATCTCGACCGAGACGCCGTCGGCGTCGAGCTGCTGCGCGGCCTCCTCGGCGGTGTAGACCATCGCGCCCCACGTGATCACCGAGACGTCGTTGCCCTCCCGGTGCGTGCGCGCCTTGCCGATCGGCGTCGTGTAGCGCTCCTCGGGCACCTCGCCCTTGATGCGGCGGTAGAGGTGCTTGTGCTCGAAGTAGAGAACGGGGTTCGGATCCTCGATCGCGCTGATCAGCAGGCCCTTCGCGTCCTCCGGCGTCGCCGGGCAGACGCACTTGAGGCCCGGGATGTGCGCGAACGACGACTCCGGGTTCTGCGAGTGGAACGGCCCGCCGGAGAAGCCGCCGCCCGACGGCAGCCGCACGACGATCGGCACCGGCGTGCCGACGCGCCAGCGCTGCTTCGCCGCGATCGTGACGAGGTGGTCCCACGCGCAGGAGACGAAGTCCGCGAACTGCATCTCGGCGACGGGGCGCAGGCCCATCATCGCGGCGCCGGTGCAGCGCGCCGACGATCGCGGTCTCGGCGAGCGGCGCGTCGATCACGCGCCACGGCCCGAACTCCTCCTGGAAGCCGAGCGAGACCTTGAAGGCGCCGCCGTAGACGCCGACGTCCTCGCCGATCAGGAACACGCGCTTGTCGCGGCGCATCTCGGTGCGCAGCCCGTCGGAGATCGCCTGGAGATACGTGAGCTCGGCCATTACTTGTGGTGCGGCGTGTCGAGGTCCTCCGGCGTCGCGTACACGCCCTCGAGCAGGGTCGACGGATCGGGCATCGGCGACTCCTCCGCGCGCCGAGCGCGTCGTTCAGGAGCTTCTTCACGCCGGCCGAGATCGTCGTCCTCCTCCTCGTCGGTCATGCTCGGCGTTCTCGCGCAGCCAGGTGCGGAAGCGCTCGATCGGGTCGTTCTCCGCCCAGCGCTCGAACATCACCTTCGGGACGTAGAACGCGTCGTCGTGCACCGCGTGGCCTTCCATGCGGAGCGTCAGGCACTCGAGCAGCGTCGGGCCGCCGCCGGCGCGCGCCTTCTCGATCGCGCGCTTCGCCTCGCGGTAGACGGCGAGCACGTCGGTGCCGTCGACGACGACGCCTTCGAAGCCGTACGCCTGCGCGCGGTCGGCGACGTGCTCGGTCGCGTACTCGAGATGCGTCGGCGTCGAGTACGCCCACTGGTTGTTGTCGCAGACGAAGACGATCGGCAGCTTGCGCGTGCCGGCGAACGTCATCGACTCGTGCGCGTCGCCGCGCGCCGATGCGCCCTCGCCGAACCAGCCGACCGCGACGCGCCGCTCCTCGCGGATGCGGAACGCGAGCGCGCAGCCGACGGCGACCGGGAGCATCGCCGGCAGGTGGCTGACCATCGCGATCAGGCCGAGCTGCGCGTCGGCCATGTGCACGTTGCCGTCGCGGCCGTGCGTCGGCCCGTCCTGCCGGCCCATGTACTGCGCGAAGATCCGCCACGGCTCGACGCCGCGCACGATGTGCACGCCCATGTCGCGGTGCAGCGGCGTGCCGACGTCGTCGGCGCCCATCGCGGTCGCGACGCCGACCGCGGCGGCCTCGTTGCCGCGGCCCGTGTAGAACGAGCCGGGGATCTTGCCCTGGCGGTAGAGGATGTGGCCGCGCTCCTCGACGCCGCGGGTGATGATCATGTTGCGGTAGATGCCGAGCAGGTCCTCGCGGTCGAGCCCGGCCTCGCGGACCTCGCTGAGCGACCCGACCGGCTCCGCTTCTCTCGCAATCGCCATGCCGGAAATCTAACGACTGCGTCAGGCGGCCCAGTCGTAGGAGTCGCCGATCGCGCGCAGCCGCGCCCGAGTCTCCTCGTCGCAGAGGGCTCCGGCGACGCCCGCCTCGTAGAACGAGCGCGGATCGAGGCCGAACGAGGTCGCCGCCTCGTAGTCGCGGGAGAGGTCGGTGTCGAACATCGCCGGGTCGTCGGTCGAGATCGAGCAGCGGACGCCGGCGGCGACGAGGCGCGGCAGCGGATGGTCGGCGAGCGAGGCGACGGCGCCCGGTGCGGAGGTTCGAGAGCGGGCAGACGTCGAGCACGGTGCCGCGGCCGGCGAGCTCCCGGACGAGCCCCGGGTCCTCCTCGGCGCGGATGCCGTGCCGGAGCCGGTCGGCCTGCGAGCGTCTCGAGCGCGCCGCGCACCGACGCCGCGCCTGCGACCTCGCCGGCGTGCGGCACCGAGCCGAGGCCGAGCGACTTCGCGTAGCGCGAACACGTCGGCGTACGGCTCCGGCGGGAACTCCGCCTCGAGGCCGCCGAGCCCGACGCCGACGACGCCGCGGTCGCGGTAGCGCGCGCTCCACTCGACGGTCTCGCGCGCCTCCTCCTGCGTGAAGCCGCGCGGGATGTCGGGCGTCAGCCGGATCTCGACGCCGTGCAGCTCCTTCGCCTCCTGCGCGCCGTCGCAGACGCCCTCGAAGATCGTCCTCCCACGCGCAGCCGCGGCGCACGCGCTCGGCCGGGCTGAAGATCCCCTCGAGATAGACGGCGCCGTGCGACGCGGCCTCGGCGGCGTAGTCGACGACCATCTGCCGGAAGTCCGCCTCCGTGCTGCAGGGCGTTCGTCGTGAGGATCCAGACCTCGATGAAGTGGCGGAAGTCGGTGAAGCGTAGAGCCCCTGCAGCCCCTCGACCGTGTCGGCCGGCAGCGCGTAGTCGTTCCGCTTCGCGATCTCGAGCAGCGTGTGCGCGCGCACGGTGCCCTCGAGGTGCACGTGCAGCTCGATCTTCGGGTAGGGCGATCACGCCGTCGAGGCTACAGTCCTCTCGATGGGCAAGGCCTCCGACTGGCTCCGCGAGGAGCGCCGCAAGGTGCTCGGCGACTGGGTCGCCGTCTGCCTCACGTGCGGCGCCGGCCGGCGGTGGTTCGAGGCAGTACGAGGCCGAGCTGCCCGACGCGTGCCCGCAGTGCGGCGGCGAGCTGCTGCGGCGGTGCAAGGCCTGCAACGCGCCGTTCTCGTCGATCGCCGCCGTCGACTGCGAGGAGTGCGGCGAGCCGCTGCGGCCGGACGAGCTCTTCGGCTCGAAGATCCGCCGCGGGGTCTGACACCCGCAGGTACCCGCTGAGATCGTCTTCGCACGCGCCGCTGTTCGATCCGGCGTTCCACCAGCGGGGTCAGACCCCGCTGCGCAGGGTCAGACCCCGGCGGTTGCCTCAGTAGTCGTCGCCGAGGAACGACGGCGCCACGGGCCCGGTCAGGATCTGCGAGAAGCGGATCACCGTCACCACGTCGTCGGCGCCGACGTCGCGGTTGTAGAGCTGCGCGAGGAAGTGCGCCATCTCGTCGGTGCGGCGGATCTCCGGGTTGTCGTGCTCGATCTCGCGCGGCGAGAGCTCGCCGAGCGTCTTCACCTCGACCTTGTCGATCACCGCGTCGAAGATGCGCTCGCGCGGGCTGTAGCGGTTCCCGCACAGCACCTGCACGACCATGCCCTTCTTGTACTTCGCCGGACTTGTCGCCGAGCCGGATCGTCGCCGACTTCCGGCCCGTGCGGAGCTGATCCGCCACGACCGGCGAATAGAAGTTCAGCGCGTACATCGAGCCGCCGCTCACGCCGGCAGGATCATAGGGGACGGTCGGCTCGACGTGGCTGCGCGAGACCTCGTCCGGCGTCGTGCAGCCGAGGAGCGCGAGCCCGAGCTCGATCTCGTCGCGCAGCAGCGTCGAGCACGTCGCGCACGCCTGCCTCGCCGCCGACGGCGAGCCCGCAGGCCGCCGCCCGCCCGACGAGCGTCGCGCGGGCGCCGAGCGCGAGCGCCTTCAGCACGTCGGTCCCGCGCCGGATGCCGCCGTCGACGTAGCACCTCGCAGCGGCCCGCGGCCGCCTCGACGACCTCCGGCAGCGCGTCGAGCGTCGCCGGGGCGCCGTCGAGCTGCCGTCCGCCGTGATTCGAGACGACGATCGCGGCCGCTCCGTGCTCGACCGCGAGCACGGCGTCCTCCCGCGTGACGATTCCCTTCAGGATCACCGGCAGCTCGCTCTCGGCGGCGATCCACTCGAGATCGCGCCACGTGACCGACGGGCTCATCTGGAACTGCTCGGCGAACGTCATCGCGACGTTCGCGTCCTTGCCCTTGACGTAGGGGAGCGGCAGCCCCGCCGGCAGCTCGAAGCCGAGCCGGAGAGTCGCGCTCGCGGCGGCCGAGCACGGGCGTGTCCACCGTCAGCACGATCGCGGAGTAGCCGCACGCGCGCGCCTCGGCGACGTGGTCGAGCGTGCGCTGCCGGTCGCGGAGGACGTAGAGCTGCAGCCAGCGCGGAGCGTCGCCGCCGGCCGCCGCGATCTCGTCGTGCGGCGCACGTCGTCAGCGTCGAGACGCAGAGCACCGTCCCGGCGGCCGCGGCGGCACGGGCGGTCGCCAGTCTCGCCCTCGGGGTCGAGCAGGCGCTGCATCGCGAAGGGGGCGACGAGCAGCGGCATCGAGACCGGCGTGCCGAGCACGGTCGTCGCCGTCGGACACCTCGCCGACGTCGACGAGCACGCGCGGCCGGAAGCGCCAGCGTCCGAAGGCCCCGCGGTTCGCGCGCAGCGTCGATCTCGTCGCCGGCGCCGCCCTCGAAGTAGCACCAGACGCGGCGGGTCGACCTTCGCCGCGGCGGCCTCGAAGTAGTCGGCGACGTTGATCACGAGCCGAATCTAGCGCGTGCCTTCGCGGCCATCTCGCGCTCCCCGCCGTAGGCCAGGAGGCGCGGCGCCTCGTCGAGCGGCAGCCAGCGCGCCTCGGCGACCTCGATCCGCATCTCCTCCTCGATCTCGCCGAGCCGGCCGCGCCCCGCCCGCAGGAGGTAGAAGCTGACGATCTTGAAGACGCGGACCCCGCCGCGGCGGGTGTACGTGTACTTCACGTCGCCGAGCTTCTCGACGAGCCGGCCCGGCGACGCCGGTCTCCTCGAGCACCTCGCGGAGCGCCGTCTCGTCGGGGCGCTCGCCCGGGTCGATGTTGCCCTTCGGGAGGGCCCACGTGCCCGGCGGCTTCCCCCGCGGGCCGGATCGCGGCGACCATCGGCCGGCCGCGGATCCGCTTCACGAGCACCCCGCCCGCCGAGAACTCCCGCTCCATGCCCCTGTTCTATCCCGTTTGCGGAGCGGGCCGCCAGCTCCTACAATGGTCTGGCACTCTCCCCTTGAGAGTGCCAAGCAGTGTCACACAGCCAGCAATCAGGAGGCAGTTGGATATGAACCTGAAGCCGCTTGGTGACCGCCTGATCGTCGAGGTCCTCGATGAAGAGGAGACGACCTTCAGCGGCATCGTGCTTCCGGACACGGCGAAGGAGAAGCCGCAGCGCGGCCGCGTCCTCGCCGTCGGCCCGGGCAGCCGGGACGACAACGGAAAGTTCGTCGCCATGGACCTGGCGGAGGGCGACGAGATCGTCTTCTCCAAGTACGGCGGCACGGAGATCAAGGTCGGCACGGACGAGTACCTGATCCTGCGCGAGTCCGACGTGCTCGCGAAGGTCGTCGGTACCCGCGAGCCGGCCGGCGCAAAGTCGTAAGTCTGAGGAGGAAGAAAAACGCATGGCTCACAAAGAGCTGAAGTTCAACGAGGATGCCCGGCGCGCGCTCGAGCGCGGCGTCAACATCCTCGCCGACGCGGTCAAGGTCACCCTTGGCCCGAAGGGGCGCTACGTCGTGCTCGACAAGAAGTTCGGCGCGCCCACGATCACGAATGACGGCGTCACGATCGCTCGCGAGATCGAGGTCGAGGACGTCTTCGAGAACCAGGGCGCACAGCTCGTGCGCGAGGTCGCAACCTCGACGAACGACGTCGCGGGCGACGGCACGACGACGGCGACGGTGCTCGCGCAGGCAATCGTGCGCGAGGGCCTGAAGAACGTCGCCGCCGGCGCAAACCCGATGGGTCTCAAGCGGGGCATCGAGGCCGCGGTCGACGCGGTCGTCGAGAACCTCAAGTCGCAGTCGAAGCAGGTCTCCGGCAAGGAGGACATCGCGCGCGTCGCGACCGTCTCCTCGCGCGACCGCGAGATCGGCGACGTCATCGCCGACGCGATCGAGAAGGTCGGCAAGGACGGCGTCGTGAACGTCGAGGAGGGCCAGACTCTCGGCCTCGAGCTCGAGTTCACCGAGGGCATGCAGTTCGACAAGGGCTACCTCTCGCCGTACATGATCACCGACGCCGAGCGGATGGAGGCGGTGCTCGAGGAGCCGTACGTCCTCGTCGCCAACCAGAAGATCGGCGCCGTCAAGGACCTGCTGCCCGTGCTCGAGCAGGTCATCCAGGCCGGTCGCCCGCTGCTGATCGTCGCCGAGGACGTCGAGGGCGAGTCGCTCGCGACGATCGTCGTCAACAAGCTGCGCGGCACGTTCCAGGCCGTCGCCGTCAAGGCGCCGGGCTTCGGCGATCGCCGCAAGCGCATGCTCGAGGACATCGCGATCCTCACGGGCGCCGAGGTCATCACCGAGGAGATGGGCCTCAAGCTCGAGAACACGAAGGTCTCGCAGCTCGGCAAGGCCCGCCGTGTCGTCGTCGACAAGGACTCGACGACGATCATCGACGGTGCCGGCGAGTCCGACGCGATCAAGGGCCGCATCAAGCAGCTGAAGGCGGAGATCGAGAACACCGACTCCGACTTCGACCGCGAGAAGCTCCAGGAGCGCCTCGCGAAGCTGTCGGGCGGCGTCGCGGTCGTCAAGGTCGGCGCGTCGACCGAGACCGAGATGAAGGAGAAGAAGCACCGTGTCGAGGACGCTCTCCAGGCCGCTCGCGCGGCGCTCGAGGAGGGTCAGGTCCCCGGCGGCGGCGTCGCGCTCATCAACGCGGCGGACGCGGTCAAGGACGCCGTTCTCGGCTCGCTCGAGGGCGACGAGGCGACGGGCGCGCAGATCATCATCCGCTCGCTCGAGGAGCCGCTCCGCCAGCTCGCGACGAACGCGGGCCTCGAGGGCTCGATCGCGGTCGAGCACGTCCGTCAGGCGAAGCCGGGCTTCGGCCTGAACATCGACACGGGCGAGGTCGAGGATCTCCTCAAGTCGGGGATCGGCGATCCGACCATGGTCACCCGCTCGGCGCTGCAGAACGCGGCGTCGATCGCGAAGAACATCCTCACCACCGAGGCGATCGTCGCCGAGGCGCCCGAGAAGGCCGGCGCCGGCATGGGCGGCGGCATGCCGGACATGGGCGGGATGATGTAGAGAAAGCCCTCTCGGGCTTTGCGTGGAGGGCCGGCGCAAGCCGGCCCTTCGCGTTTCGAGGAGACGATGCCGACCGCCGCCGACGATCTCGTTGCCAGGTACCTCGCGCAGCTGCAGGACGAGCTGCGAAACGTCTCGGGACGCGTCCGCGAACGGGTCGTGCGCGAGATCGCGACCCGCATCGCGGCGGAGCGCGAGTCGGGCCGCGACACGCGCGCCGTGCTCGAGGACGTCGGCGACCCGCTCGACATCGCGGCCGGCGTCCGCGAGCGGCACGGCGTCCGTGAGCGCTCCAGCTGGCGCGAGATCGCGGCCGTCGTCCTGCTGCCGTTCGGCGGCGTCGTCATCCCGGTCGGCGGCTGGTTCGTCGGCCTCTACTTCCTCTGGTCGAGCCCCGTCTGGACGGTGCGCGAGAAGATCGGGGCGACGCTCGTCGTGCCGTTCGGCGCCCTGCTCCCGCTCCTCCTGATCGCCCGCGGCGCGCTCTACGCGCTCCTCCTGGTGCTGCCGTTCGCGACGTCGGCCTACCTGGCCCTGCGGCTCAGGGGTCAGACCCTGGGGTCAGACCCTGAGGGTCTGACCCCGCTGTCGAACCGTCGAGGCTCAGGGGTCAGACCCCGAGGGGCTGACCCCGCTGTCGAATCGTCTGACCCCGCTGTCGAACCGTCAGGGCGTGATCCGCCAGAGCTGCGTCCCGAGGAAGTCGCCGACCCACACCGAGCCGAACGCGGTGCGCGCGACGAACGGCCCGCCGACGACCGGGATCGTGTCGACGACCTTGTCGGTCGCGGGGTCGATCCGGGTGATCGTGCCGTCGCCGATGTTCGGGATCCACTCGAGCCCGTCCGGGCCCGCGCGTGCCGTCGGACGGCTTGACGCCCGCCTTGATCGTCGCGATGACGTTGCCGCTCGGGTCGAGATGGGTGACGCTGCCCGCGGCGTCGTCGGAGACCCAGATGCCGTCGTCGTGCACGTCGACGCAGAGCTCGCTGCCGTGACCGACCTTGATCGCCGTCGCCCGGTTCGTCACCGGGTCGATGCGCGCGATGTTGTCGCTTCCCTGCAGGCCGACCCAGATGGCTCCGGCGCCGCTCCTGATGCACGTGGGCAACCCGCCGCCGGGAAGCGCGATCGTCTTCACGACCTTGCGTGTCCTGGCGCTGATCCGCGAGACGGTGGCGCCGATGTTCGTCGACCACGCGGAGCCGAAGGCGAATGCGACGTCCCACGGCTTCCTGCCGACGAAGATGCGGTTCGTCACCTTCATCGTCGCGGGATTCACGCGCAGGATCGCGTTCTGGTAGTAGTCCTCGATCCAGAGAGCGCCCGCTCCGGCGACGACGCCGCAGGGCCCGACGGCGACCTTCGCGCGCTTGACCACGCGGTTCGTCGCGGGATCGATGCGCGAGAGCACGCCCGAGCCGTAGCTGTCGACGTAGAGGTACTTGCCGGAGACGGCGCTTCCACACGGCTTGTTGAAGCCGTCGAGCTTCGCCGCGACGTTCGGCGAGCCGACGACGAACGGCACGATCAGTCCGGCGAGCAGGACGCGCATGCGAGACCCTCCTGAGCGGTAGTCTTACGATGTCGAACTAAAATGATACGAGATCGTACTACTGTCAAGCCGGGGTTGTTCCTGCAGCCGCACGTCGTCTCGAACCTATCGGGGATGCTGATAGAGCAGATCGTCGACGGCAGCGGGGTGGCGGCGTCGGAGTTCGCGGTCTCGAGCTGGGTGAACGTCCGAGGCAGCTCGACCCCCGGCGAGCTCTCGCGCGAGCTCGGTCTCTCGCCGACGACGGTGTCGGCGATGGTCGACCGGCTCGTCAGGAAGAAGCAGCTCCGCCGCGTGCGCCATCCCGAGGACGGCCGCTCCTACGTGCTCGAGCCGACGGCGAAGGGACGCGCGACCCAGGCGGCGATCGGCAAGCGGTTCGCGAAGAAGATGCAGGCGGTGCGGGCCCTCCTCGGCGAGGAGGGCTCCGAGGAGATCCTCGAGGCGATGCGCCGGCTCGAGGACGCGCTCAGGAAGACGCTGGCCGAGCCCCTCTAGGCAACAAAGAAGCGGCGCCGGGGAGGGCGCCGCTTCGTCCACTTGGGGGTGGGGAGGTGGGTAGCCCAGATATCGGCAGCCTCCGCCAGACCTTTAGCCCCGAATCCCTCAAAAGCCGTACCTCTCCTCACGCCAGAAGTCGGCGTCGTTCGAGTAGCCGTAGCGCTCCCAGAAGCCGGGCTTGTCGATCGAGGAGAGCTCGATCCCCGTCAGCCACTTGGCGCTCTTCCAGAAGTACTTCGTCGGGACGACGAGGCGGACGGGCCAGCCGTGCTCCGGGGTGAGCGGCGCGCCGTCGGCCTCGTAGACG
Organism: uncultured Actinomycetes bacterium; assembly: GCA_963831405.1. Lineage (GTDB taxonomy): Bacteria > Actinomycetota > Thermoleophilia > Gaiellales > Gaiellaceae > Palsa-739. The sequence continues at coordinate 78,601 of CAWHPX010000006.1, read as the reverse complement.
ACGAGCGCGTTCTCGTCCTCGAGGGCGGCGAGCGGAACGTTCGCGGTGAAGCCGGCCTCGGCGTGCGCGATGGCGAAGTTCGCCGTCGGCTTCGGCCCGCAGAGGCGCGCGAGCTCGCGCCAGTGGACGCCCTTGAAGCGGGCGTCGAAGCGGCTCCAGCGGGTGACGCAGTGGATGTCCGTCGTGACCTCGGTCGCCGGCAGCGCCTTCAGCTCGTCGAACCCGAGGCTGAGCGGCGTGGCGACCTCGCCCGTGACCTCGAGCCGCCAGGTCGCGATGTCGACCGCCGGCACGTCGCCGGCGTGGAGGACGGGCCACTTCTCGGTGAAGTACTGCCCGGGTGGCAGGCGGGCCGGGTCGAAGCCTGCCTCGCGCACCTTGTCCTCGGCTTTCGACCGGAAGAGGGGCATCGATTCCTACACTAGTCGGCGTGGATATCGCGGTACGAGAGCGGGCCTTCGTCCGCGTTGCCGGGCCCGACGCGTGCGACTACCTGCAGCGAATGGTCTCGAACGACGTCGAGTCGTTACCGATCGGCGGCGCCTGCCCGGCGCTGCTCCTGACCGCAAAGGCGCGGATCGTCGCGCCGGTCGTCGTGTGGCGCCGCGGCGAGGAGGACTTCCTCGTCCTCACGGAGCCGGAGCTCCGCGAGGTCGTGCGGGCGCTTCTCACGCGGATGCGCCTGCGCGCCCGCTGCGAGATCGAGGTCGAGGAGCACCGGTCCGTGCTCGTCTTCGGCGGCGAGGGGATCGCGGGCGACTTCCCGGGCGCCGCCGAGATCCTCGACTCGGAGCTCGAGCCGACGCTCGACGCCGACGAGCTCGAGCGGCGCCGGATCGAGGCCGGCGTGCCGCGGTGGGGCCGCGAGCTCGACGACCGCGTGCTGCCGGCGGAGGCGGGCCTCGACGCGACGCACATCAGCTTCTCGAAGGGCTGCTACCCCGGCCAGGAGCCGGTCGCGCGGCTCCACTACCGCGGCAAGGCGAACCGCTCGCTTCGCGTGCTCGAGCTCGTCGACGTGCCCGAGTACGACGCCGAGCTCGTGCACGACGGCAAGGTCGTCGGGCGCGTGACGAGCGCGGTGCGACGGCCGGACGGCTCGGTCGTCGCGCTCGCGTACGTTCGCGTCGAGGTGCCCGAAGGCGCCCGGCCCGAGCTCGCGCATGCCGCGGCTTGAGCAGGCGGACTGGTGGCTCGTCCGCCGCGCGTCGAGCAGGAAGCCGGCGACGTATCGCTGCCCGCTGTGCGGCTATCGCCTGCACGCCATGAGCGACCACGTGCTGATCGCGCCGGAAGGCGACGCGTCGCGCCGCCGGCACGCGCACGCCGAGTGCGTGCAGGCCGCAAACCTGCCGAGCTACGGCGACTGGCGGGCGACGCAGCCGCGCGGTCCCGGCCTTCGCTCACGCATCGCTAGACTGTTCCGTCCCTAGGCGCCCGTAGCTCAGGGGATAGAGCGCTGCCCTGCGGAGGCAGAGGTCGCATGTTCGAATCATGCCGGGCGCACTTGCGCTTCTAATGGCGGTCGAACCCGAAGTGGTTCGACGCGCGATCCTGCAGCCGCTCGGCACCGGGAAGCGTCGCTGTCGCGAGCACCCCTCCGGCGGCGACCGCCCCGGTGACGAGCGCGATGCGAAGGACGCTGCCGGGGACGCGCGCGCGGAGCGCGTCGGGGAGCTTCAGCACGTGGACGAGCACGTGCACGCCGGTGGCGCCGAGCCAGACGATGAAGCTCGCCTTGTGCAGGCCGACGATCGTGCCCGACGTCTCGCCGATCGCGAGCAGCCACACGCCGGTGCCGAGGAGCACGAACGTCGAGAGCACGACGAGCGGCGCGACGACGACGCGCAAGGCAACGTGCGGCGGGCCACGGCGGACGTACTCCGCGCCGCGAAGGTAGTAGCGGAGCATCCGCCAGCCCGTGCTCGCGAGCTTCAGCGCCACGATCGGGATCAGGAGCATCCCGACGAACGCGTGCACCGTGAGGAGCGGCCTGAGGTCGAGGAGCGTCGCGCCCTCGACGGCCAGGAGCAGGATGAGAACGGCCGCGACGAGCGCCGTCAGCTGCTCGTTGCCGGCGCTCCCGCCCGAGAAGAGGCGTTTCAGCCGCTGCATCGCCGAAGGAAATCAGATCCGGCCGGGAGGCTGCCGACACCGGCGGATGCCCGGGCCGGCGGCTTGCCGCCGCCGGCCCAGGCCGCTCGATCAGCCGGTCTTCGCGAAGTACGCGTCCTCGCCGTGGCCTGTGCGCCCGGCGAAGGTGACGGGATTTCGCATGTCGGTCCAGTACGAGACCACGCCGCTGCCGTCGGGCATGATCGCGATGTTGCTGTAGTCGCCGAGGAACGACGTGGCGAACGGGAACGCGGGGTCGAGCGTCGCCGCGAACCAGCGGTCGTTCTTCGTCGGATCCGACTGCTCCGACGACACGGGTGCGGTCGTGAAGCTCAGCGACGCATGCCCGGTCTCGGTCGAGACGGAGTAGTTGTAGAGGTGATTCGCCGCGTCGGCGGACCTGTCGAACGTGCCGATGCGGAGGAGGCCGTTCGTGTCGTACGCGCCCCACGGCTGGAACTGGTCGCCGGGCAGCGCTACCGCCGTCGGCGCCGACCACGTGCGGCCGCGATCGAACGACTGGCTGACGATCACGTCGGAGTTCGTCTTCGCGACGTACGGGTTGGTCGGTGCAGGCTTCGGGCTGTTCGTCATGTCCGACCAGACGACGGCGAGATGCGCCGGATCTGTCGGGTCGGCGGCGATGTTGCCGGCCGCCCAGCTGCGGAAGATGCTGTCCTGGTAGGTCTGGCGGCCGAGCGCGATCGGATAGTCCGTCGCGCCGTCGAGCACGGTCGCGACCTTCACCGGCGTGTTGACCGGAGCGCCCGTCGCCGGGTTGACCTCGACGACCTCGTAGTCGTCCCGGCCCGTGTTCAGGTCGGTCGTGTTCAGGAACGAGACGAAGATCCGCCCGTCCTGCGCGACCACCGGGGTCGAGACGAACGCCTCGTCGAGGCTGCCCGAGATCACCTGCGGTGTGCTCCACGTCTTGCCGCCGTCATGCGTGACGGAGTCGTAGATCTTCGCGGAGACGAAGCTCCCCTTCTGCGCGAGCCTGAAGTCGCCGTAGGTGACGATCGCGTTGCCGTTCCCCCAGGCCGCGACGTACTCCTTGTCGAGCAGGTCGCCGACACTGCCGCCGTTGCCGCTGCCGGCGGCGACGCGTACGACGTTCCACGTCTTGCCTCCGTCACCGGAGTTCGAGACGAGGACGTCCGGGTTCGTCGCATTGGTCGGGCCGACGAACCGGAAGCCGAGCGTTCCGTAGTACGCATGACCGCTCGCGTCGAAGGCGAGCGCGGGGTCGCCCGTTCCCTGGTAGCTCGAGTTCGAGAACACCGGGTACATCGACCAGGTCTTGCCGCCGTCGAAGGTGACGTGCGCGCGCGACAGCACGCTCTCGCTCGTTCGCCCGCCGGGATTGACGGCGAGCTGGTAGTCGTTGGCGCCGCCGATCATGTTGTCGACGTTCGTCGGGTTGACGGCGATCGAGGTCTCGTTGTGCGGCCCCGCCGACGTCGTCTCGCAGTCGGTGTTCGCGTTCGGGCCGGTCTGCGGCGCCGTCGTGCAGATCGCGGTGCCGGTCTTGACGGCGGGCCCGGAGCCGAAGACCGCGCTCGGGACCGGTGCGGGCGCGTCGATCGCGTTGTGCGTGAAGTCGACGGGTTGTGGATCGTCGCCTCCGAACGCCCCGGCGCTCAGAGCGAGCGCGAGTGCCGTGACGGCGAGGATTGCGGCCGCCACGCGGCCGGGATTGCCCCTCATATCCCTTCTCCTTTCGAAGGGCCGGCGACGTCTCTCCTTTTCTCCGCCACAGTCGGAGGGGGGTCGACCGGCCGTATCGCTGGACGCCCTGGACCGTAGCGGTTGCCTCGCGGCAGTGTGACCGTTCGGAAATTGCCGCGCTCGGCGGCCGCGGCGAATCGCGGCTATGGTGGCGACAGCGCGTTGGCTCTAGTTGCTGAAGCCTCGAGGCTTTGCACGTCTCCTCTCCGACTGTGACCCTGGCCTCCATCGCCGCAGTGCGCTCATTCGAGCGCTCTGCCCTGAAAGAGCACAGAAGGAGCACCGCATGCATGCCACCATTCGTCGTTACGAAGGTGTCGACACGGCCCGGATCGACGAGGTCAGCGGGAAGGTCAACGAGACGCTCGTCCCGCAGCTTCGCAAGCTTCCCGGTTTCGGGGGCTACTACCTCATCGAGGCCGGCAACGGCGTCGTGAGCTCGCTCGGTCTCTTCGAGACCTCCGAGCAGGCCGAGGAGTCGACGAAGCTCGTCTCCAAGTGGATCGCCGACGAGGACTTCAGCTCGGCGCTCCCGAACGCCCCGAAGATCACCACCGGCAAGGTCGTTGCGCAGAGCAACGCCGTCGCCGTCGTCGCCTAGTTCAACCGAACTTCGCGACTCGAGTGGGTCCGGCGTTCAGCCGGGCCCACTCAAGCGCTCAGGTACCCGGTGCCTTCCACGTCGACGCGGTCGAGAGCAGAAGCGACGACGCCTTCTCCATCGGGATGACGTCGAAGCCGCTCGAGAGCTTGATGAACTGCCGTGCTCCGGGCTCGAGCGGCTGGTAGACGAAGCCCGAGCCGCCGCCGAGGATGTTGCCCGCGGAGTCGAAGATCACCGCCGACATCTTGGCCGACTGGAGGGTCAGCACGGGATCGGTGTTCTGGACCTCGCCCTCGACCGAGCCGAGCCAGTTCGGGTCGAAGATCTGCGGCACGAGATGGATGTTCGCCAGCGTCGGGTTGTGAAGCGACGGCGCCTGGTAGTGGTCGACGCGGATCACGACCTCGAGCCGCGTGATCGGAGCGGCGCCCGGGAACGTGATCATGTGCCCGTACGCGAAGTCGCTGTTGCTGCCGATCCCGTCGATGCGCTGCGTGTCGGTTCCGAGCAGGTTGTTGTCGCCCAGCACGAAGTTCGTCTGCACCGTGATTCCCATCGCGTCCTTCGTCGACGCGTTGTGCAGGATGAGGCCGTAGCTGAGACGCGTGCCACCGGTCTGTTGTGGGCGGATCGAGTAGCCCTGCTTCAGCACCGTGATCTTCGGCTCGACGAGCCGACCGACGATGATGAGCGTGCGTGCGATCGCGCCCGCACCGGCGCAACGGACGGTGGCTCGTGCCGGGCCGGCCTGCACGTCGGCGGGGACCTTCCACACCCAGGTCGCGTGCCCGCCCGTCGCGATCGCCGTCGCGAGGCCGGGCTGCATCGCCCCGCTCTGATAGCGGACGCCGATCGTGCAGCGAGTCCCCGACGGGCGCACGCGCACCGAGGCGCGCGCGTCCTCGCCCTGGACGATGTGCTTCGGCAGATACGTGAAGCCGATCGCGCTGCGGCCCGCGGCCGCCGGGCCGGCGAAGGCGGCGAGTGCGACTGCGGCGATTGCGGTCAAGCGGGCGACGGTGGCCATCGAAATCGATTCCCCCTCAATTCGGCGTGGCCGCGCCGCCTGGCTCGTTGCGTACGGATGAACCATCGAACGGCGTGCGCCGGTCGCGCATCCCTGAGGCGAGGGTTCCTACCGGGTCGAGCAGGCGGCGCCGACGGCGCCCCAGGAGCGCCAGGTGCCGCCGTCGGCCTTCCAGAGGAGCCACGCGCGATGCAGCTGCTCGGCGGCCGTGGCGGAGAAGGGGAACGCAGTGTCACCCGGGTGCCCGAAAGCTGCGTCCCGCCGGCCGCCGATCCTGACCCACGTCTTCACGGCGAACTGGAAGCCGCCGAAGTAGCCGTTCCCCGTGTTCGCCGTCCAGGCGCCCTCCTTCAGATGGACGCAGCGGGCCTGCGCGAGCCAGGAGGCCGACGGGCCGGACCGCGCTGCGAAGGCGGGGACGGCGAGCAGGAGAGCGGCGAGGCCGGTCGGAAGGACGGCGCGCACGCCGGGTGTTGTAACAGAGCGTCGAGAGGTCCGGCCCCGCCGAGGCGGTGCCGGACCTCAGGATTGCCTAGTTTTCGAGCGGTTCGCCGGTCTCGAGCAGCGTCTTCAGGCCGCTCAGGACGTAGCTCCAGCCGCCGGCGACGTTCGCGGCCGTCTTCGGAGCGGCCTCGAGCTCGTCGTGCACGACCGTCAGCTTCGTGACGTGCTCGCCCGCGGGCTCGATCTCCCACGTCACGCGGCTGAACGGCTCCGCGGCGGTCTCCGGGTCGTAGAGCGCCCGCCACGTCGTCACGAGCTTCGTGCGGCGGATCGGCCTCGAGCACCTCGCCGTCGACGAACTGCTGCGAGCGGTCCGCCGCCCAGCCCGCGTACGCCGCGCCCTTCTGCCACGTCGAGTCGATCACGCTTCCGTAGAAGTACCGCGCCGTGAACTCCGGCTTCGTGATCCCCTCCCACACCTGCTCCGGCGTGGCGCGGATGAAGACGGAGTAGACCTGCGTCGTCTGCTCGATCATCGTCGTCATGCACTCTCCTCCAGACTCGTCTTGAGGTCGGCGAGCGCCGAGACGCGGCGCTCCGTGTACTTGTCGATCCAGCGGTCGTGGATCAGCCGGATCGGGACCGGGCTCAGGAAATGGAGCTTCTCGCGCCCGGACCGGCGGGTGGCGACGAGCCCGGCGTCCTCGAGGACGCGGAGGTGCTTCATCACACCGAAGCGCGTCATCTCGAGCCCCGACTCGAGCTCGGTGAGCGTGCGGCCGTCGCGCTCGTAGAGCAGGTCGAGCAGGTGCCGGCGGGTCGGATCCGCGAGCGCCCTGAAGACCCGGTCGTCGTCGTCCATGCCCGGGATAATAGGTGACTAAATGGTCACATGTCAAGCAGGACTGCCGCGCGGCCATGCGAACGTCGTCCCGTGGCGGACATTCCGGATCGCATCGTCCTCGAGCCGCCACCGCGACCTGGCCGGGCTCGGCTTCAACCGACCCGTCCGCTACGTCCTGCTCGCCCTCCTCGGGACGGTGCTCGTCCTCGGGCTCGCGAACGTGTTCGGCCAGCACCCGGACACGACGACGGCCACGAGCGCGAAGGCCGACCTCGAGCTCTACGCGCCCTCCCACCTCCGCGGCGGCCTTCTCTACGAGGCGCGCTTCACGATCCGCGCGCACGAGGACCTGAAGCATGCGGTGCTGCAGCTCGCGCCCGGCTGGGCCGAGAGCCAGCAGCTGAACACGATCGAGCCGAGCCCGGTCGCGCAGACGAGCCGGAACGGCAGCCTCCTCCTGACGCTCGGCCCGGTCAAGGGCGGCGAGCACTTCACGCTCTACATCGAGGCCCAGGTCAACCCGACGAACGTCGGCCGGCGCAGCGCCGACGTGCAGCTCTACGACGGCAACACGCGGCTTCTCACCATCGACCGCACGATCACGATCTTCCCCTGAGCCATGGACATCGTTCTTCGCGGCGTCGTCATCTTCTTCTTCCTCTACGTGCTGATGCGCGTGATCGGCCGCCGCGAGCTGTCGTCGCTCGAGCCGTTCGACCTGATCCTCCTCGTCGTGCTCGGCGACGCCGTGCAGCAGGGGCTGACGCAGGACGACTACTCGCTGACCGGTGCGTTTCTCGCGATCGGGACGATCGCCATGCTCCAGCTCGCGGTGTCCTTCACGAACTTCCGCTTCCCGAAGATGCGCTCGATCCTCGACGGCGAGCCGATCGTCGTCGTGCAGGACGGGAAGCCGATCGACAAGAACCTGCGTCGAGAGCGCGTGACGCTGGACGACCTCGCCGCGGCGATGCGGAAGCAGGGCATCGGCAGCCTCGACGACGTCCAGTGGGCCGTGATGGAGACGAGCGGGATCATCAGCTTCATCAAGAAGTCCGACTCGTGACGCTCCACCTCTCGGAAGCCGACGTCGAACGGCTGCTCTCGCCGGCAGAGGCCGTCGACGCGATCGAGGCGTGCTTCCTCCGGATGGCGGCGGGCTCGGTCGAGAACCGGCCGCGCTACCGCCTTCGCCTCGAGCACGGCGCGCTCGCCGTGATGGCGGCTGCCGACCTCGAGCTCGGGTATGCGGGCGCGAAGGTCTACGCGGGCTTCGGCTCCGGCGCGCGCTTCGTCGTCACGCTCTTCCGCACGGACGCGCCGGAGCTCGTGGCGGTTGTCGACGCCGACAAGCTCGGCCAGCTGCGCACCGGCGCCGCGAGCGGTGTCGCGGCGAAGCATCTCGCGCGCCGCGGAGCGGCGACGCTCGGCGTGATCGGCTGCGGCTGGCAGGCGGAGTCGCAGGTCGCGTGCATCCGCGCGAGCGTGCCGACGATCGAACGCGTCGTCGCGTACTGCCGCACGGAGTCTGCCCTGCGCGCATTCTGCGACCGCAACGACTGCGAGCCGGGTCGGAGCCATCAGGATGCAGGCGAATGCGACGTCGTCGTCACGGTCACGGGGTCGGCGGACCCGGTGCTGCGCGGCGAGTGGCTGCGGCCGGGCGCGCTCGTCTGCGCGGTCGGTGCGAACGACGGACGGCGGCGCGAGCTCGACAACGTCGTCCTCGAGCGGGCGAGCTTCGTGTGCTGCGACTCGATCGACGACGCACGGCTCGAGTCGGCGGACCTGATCGAGCCGATCGCGGGCGGCGTCCTCGACTGGCTCGAGGTGCACGAGCTGCAGGAGGTCGTCGCGGGCGAGCTCCCCGGCCGCCAGGCCGACGAGGACGTCGTCGTCTTCAAGTCGAACGGCCTCGCCGCGTGGGACGTGGCCGCTGCGGCGGCCGTCGTCGCGAAGGCGGGCTAGCGGGCGCCGAGCGACGTGCGCGCCGCGTCGATGTCCTGCTCGCCGAGCGTCTTGACGACGTCGGGGCGATCGAGGAGGCGCGCCTGCTGCTGCGGCGAGAGGCGGTTCTGCACGTAGCGATCCTGGAGGATCTCGGCGAGCGCGCGGCCGCGCCGGTGCTCACGGGTCAGGTACGCGACGACCTGCTCCTCGGCCGAGGAGCGCGTGAAGAGGAAGCTGAACGGGTTGCGGATCAGAGTCGTGAGCCGGGCCATCGGGTCGATTGTATAGTCGCGTCGTGCAGGCCTCCTCCGACCGCGGCCGGTTCGCGGAGCGGACGCTCCAGGGAGTCGACGACGCGGGTCGCGAGGAGCGCATTCTCATCTGGATCGAGCGGAAACCCGGTGCGATCTGGGCGGTGGGCCGCATCGTGAATCCGCACCTCCGCAACGGGAAGGAGGCCAGGACGGGCGACTACGTCTTCGAGGGCTACGAGCTCGAGGACGCGCTCGAGCAGGCGAATGCGACCCTCGAGGACGACCTGACCGTCTCCGAGCGCGACGGCCGCGGCACGCACTGCAAGCCCTTCACCCGCGAGGAGTGCCTGAAGCCGCTCGAGGCCTGGTTCTTCGGGCGGAGCTGAGGAGCGGGCGAACAGCGGGGTCAGACCCCGCTGCGCGGGGAACAGCGGGGTCAGACCCCGCTGCGCGGGGTCAGACCCCTTGGCCACTCGAGGTTCGCGTCGGGGATCGGGTCCCCGTGCGGGTCGTGCGTCGGGAAGCCGAGCGCCTCGTCGATGCGCGCCTCGAGCTCCTCCGAGATCGCGTGCTCGAGCCGGTCGGCCTCGTCGTGGACGTCGTCGACGTGGACGCCGAGCGTCTCCGCGAGGTAGAGCTCGAGGAGCCGGTGATGGCGGATCACCTCGAGCGCGACGCGCTCGCCGGCCGGCGTCAGCGTGATGCCGCCGTACGGCGCGTGCTCTGCGAGCGCGAGCGCGGCGAGCTTCTTCACCATCGCGCTCGCCGAGGCGGGCGACACCTCCTGGGCCTTTGCGAGCGCGGTCACCGACACGGGCCCGCCGCGCTGGCCGAGCTTGTAGATCTCGCGCAGATAGTGCTCGATCGCCTCCGTGAGCGGCTGCTGCGACACGAAATCAGTGTAGGCCACTAACCTCCCGCGGCATGATGATCCGCGTCGGTTTCAGCGCCGATCCCGATGACGCCTTCATGTTCTGGGGGCTCGCCTCCGGGACCGTCGATCCGCAGGGCTTCCAGTTCGAGCCTGTCATCGAGGACATCCAGACGCTGAACGAATGGGCGCTCGAAGGCCGTCTCGAGGTGACGGCGATGTCGCTCGCGACGTACCCGCTCGTGCACGAGCGCTATGCGCTCTTGCCGCACGGCGCCTCGATCGGCTCCGGCTACGGCCCGATCGTCGTGGCGCGCGAGCGCTTGACCCTCGACGAGCTCCGGGAGACCGAGATCGTCATCCCCGGCAAGCTGACGACGGCGTTCCTCGTCCTCAAGCTCGCGCTCGGCGACGCGTTCCCGTACCGCGTGCTGCCGTTCGACGAGATCCAGCCGGAGGTCGCAGCGGGCCGGGCGCAGGCCGGCCTGCTCATCCACGAGGGGCAGCTCACCTACCGGGACGAAGGCCTCGAGAAGTGCCTCGATCTCGGCGAGTGGTGGCTGCTCGAGACGGGGCTGCCGCTGCCGCTCGGAGTGAACACCGTGCGGCGCGACATCGGCGCCGACGCGGTGCGAGCGGTCTCCGCGGTGCTGCGCTCGTCGATCGACGCGTCGCTTGCACATCGCGACGAGGCGCTCGACTACGCGCTCGGCTTCGGGCGCGGCATGGACGTCGAGCGGGGAGACCGCTTCATCGGCATGTACGTGAACGAGCTCACGCAGGACTACGGGGACGAGGGGAGGCAGGCGGTCCGCGAGCTCCTGTCGCGCGCGCACGGCGGCGACGTTGCGGTTGAATGGGTGGAGTGAGCAAGGCCGTCGTCCTCGCAGGCATCCGCACGCCGATCGGGCGCTACGGCGGCGCGCTCTCCGGCGTGCGCCCCGACGACCTCGCGGCGCTCGTCATCCGTGAGGTCGTCGAGCGCTCGGGCGTTCCTGCAGCCGAGATCGAGGACGTGTGGTTCGGCTGCGCGAACCAGGCGGGCGAGGACAACCGGAACGTCGCGCGCATGGGCGCCCTCCTCGCCGGGCTTCCGCAGTCGGTCGCCGGCGTCACGGTCAACCGGCTGTGCGCGTCGGGCCTGAGCGCGGTCGTCGGCGCGTGCCACTCGGTCATGGCGGGCGACGGCGACCTCTTCGTCGCCGGCGGCGTCGAGTCGATGTCGCGGGCGCCGTTTGCCGTCGCGAAGCCCGACAAGGCGTTCCCGCGGGGCAGCCGGACGATGTACGACACGCATCTCGGCTGGCGCTTCCCGAACCCGCGGATGGAGGAGATGTTCCCGCTCGAGTCGATGGGCGAGACGGGCGAGAACGTCGCCGAGCGCTACGGCGTCTCGCGCGAGGACCAGGACGCGTTCGCGCTCGAGTCGCACCGCCGCTGGGCTGCCGCCGCGGAGTCGGGCCGCCTCGACGAGCAGATCGTGCCGGTGGGCGACGTCGTCCGCGACGAGCATCCCCGGCCCGACACGTCGCTCGAGAAGCTCGGTGCGCTGAAGCCAGCGTTCCGTGCGGGCGGCACCGTGACGGCCGGCAACGCCGCGGGCATCAACGACGGCGCAGCGGCACTCGTGATCGCCTCGGAGGCGAAGGCGCGCGAGCTCGGCATCGAGCCGCTCGGCTCGTTCCTCGGCAGCGCGGTCGCCGGCGTCGACCCGCGCGTGATGGGCATCGGCCCGATCCCGGCGGTCGAGAAGCTGCTCGCGCGCGCCGGCCTCGCCGTCGCCGACATCGACCTCGTCGAGCTGAACGAGGCATTCGCCGCCCAGAGCATCCCCGTGATGCGCGAGCTCGGGCTCGACCCCGCGAAGGTGAACGTGAACGGCGGCGCGATCGCGGTCGGCCACCCGCTCGGGATGAGCGGCGCACGTCTCGTCGTCTCCCTGCTGCACGAGTTGCGCGCCCGCGGCGGCCGCTACGGCCTCGCCACGCTGTGCGTCGGGGTCGGTCAGGGGCAGGCGGCGCTCTTCGAGCGGAGCTAGACGCGCCCGACGAGCTTCGCGGGCGTGAGCGGCAGGTCACGCACCCGCACGCCCGTCGCGTTGAAGACCGCGTTCGCGACGGCGGCGGCGGTGCCGACGATCCCGATCTCGCCGATGCCCTTGGCGCCCATCGGGTTGACGTGCAGGTCCTCCTCGTCGATCCACGTCGCCTCGAGCTCCTGGATGTCCGCGTTCACGGGGACGTGGTACATCGCGAGGTCGTGGTTGACGTAGGCGCCGAGGTGCGGGTCGAGCACCGTCTCCTCGTGCAGCGCCATGCCGATCCCCATCGTCATGCCGCCGAGGAACTGGGAACGCGCCGTCTTCGGGTTGATGATCCGGCCGCACGCGAAGACGCCGAGCACGCGGGGCAGCCGGATCTCGCCCGTGTCCGCGTCGACGCGCGCCTCGACGAACTGGGCGCCGAAGGCGTGCTTCGCGAGCGGCTCGTCCGCTTCGGCGGAGTCGCCCGTGTCGATGCTCGCCTCGGTCTTCCCCGCCTTCAGCTCGCGGCACACGCGGACGACCGCGGTTCCCCAGGACGACGTCCCCATCGAGCCGCCGGCGAGCATCGCCTGGCCGAACGCGCTGTCGCCGATCTCGAGGTGCACGCGCTCGAGCGGGACGTCGAGCTCGTCCGCCGCGATCTGCGTGAGCACCGTGCGAGCCCCCGTGCCGATGTCCGAGGCCGTGATGCTGATCGTGTAGCTGCCGTCGTCCCCGGCGCGGCCGTGCGCGGTCGACGGCGCGCGCCGCGCCGGATAGGTCGACGAGGCGACGCCGACGCCGGTGAGCCAGCGGCCGTCGCGCCGCGCCCCCGGTTCACGCCGCTTCGACCAGCCGAACTGCTCGGCGCCCTCGCGCAGGCACGCGACGAGGTTGCGCGTCGAGAAGCGGTTGCCGCTCTCGGGATCGATCTCGGGCTCGTTGCGGATTCGCAGCTCGATCGGATCGAGCCCGAGCTCGTGAGCGAGCTCGTCGAGGGCCGACTCGAGCGCGAACATGCCGGGGCATTCGCCCGGCGCGCGCATCCACGACGGCGTCGGCAGGTTGAGCCGCACGAGGCGGTGCGTCGTGCGGCGGTTCGGGGAGGCGTACAGCATCCGGGTCACGACCGCCGTCTGCTCGGCGAACTCCTGCACCGTCGACGTCTGCTCGACGACGTCGTGCGCGATCGCGGTGAGCGTGCCGTCGACCGTTGCGCCGAGGCGCAGCCGCTGGATCGTCGGCGTGCGGTAGCCGGTCAGCGTGAACATCTGCTGGCGCGTCACGGCGAGCTTCACGGGTCGCTGCACCTTCCGCGCGCACATGGCGGCGGCGACGACGTGCGGACGCGGCGTGCCCTTGGAGCCGAAGCCGCCGCCGACGTGCCGCGAGATCACGCGCACGTCCTTCGCGTCGAGGCCGAAGACGCCGGCGATCGTCTGCGCGACGCGGAATGCGCCCTGGTTCGAGTCGTACAGCGTGAGGCCGCCGTGCTCCGGCACGGCGATCGTCGCGTGCGGCTCCATCGGGTTGTTGTGCTCCGCGGGCGTCGTATACGTCTCGTCGACCGTCGCTTCGGCGGCGGCGAGCGCGGCGTCGACGTCGCCCTCCTCGGAGTCGGTGGCGAAGCCCGGGTTCACCGTGTCGGGCCTGTAGAGCCCCGGATGCTCGCGGCTGAGCTCGACGTCGTGCTCGTGCACGTCGTAGTCGACCCGGACGAGACGGGCCGCGTGGCGTGCGGTCTCGAGGCTCTCGGCCACGACGACGCCGACGATCTGGCCGCGATACGAGACGTCGGCCGACTGCAGCACCGCGAGCTCTCCGTCGGCGTCGGCGAGGCGCTCGGCGTTGCCGTGCCAGAGCACCGCCAGGACGCCGGGCTCCGCGAGCGCCGGTGCGTCGTCGAGGCCGCGAACGACGCCCTTCGCGATCGTCGACTGCACGAGCACCGCGTACGCGACGTTCTCCTGCTCGTACTCGAGCGCGTACGCGGCCTCGCCCGTGACCTTCTCCCGCCCTTCGATACGGTCGACGGCAGCGCCGACCGAGCGCGCGGCGACGCTCACGACGCGAGCTCCACGAGCGTGCGGACGAGCGTGTTGCGGGCGAGCTCGACCTTGTAGGCGTTGTCGCGGAGGGGCGCCGCCTGCTCGAGCTCGGCGTCGGCGGCTTTCGTGAACGCCTTCTCGTCCGCCGCCGAGCCGCGGAGCGCTTCCTCGGCTTCGTGCGCGCGCCAGGGCTTGTGTGCGAGGCCGCCGAAGGCGATGCGCACGTCCCGCACCTCGGCATCCGCGACGTCCAGCGCGACGGCAACCGAGACGAGCGCGAACGAGAACGACGCCCGCTCGCGCACCTTGCGGTAGGCCGAGTTGGCCGCAGCGGCGAGCGGCGGCACCTCGACGGCGACGATCAGCTCGTTCGGCTCGAGCACCGTGTCGCGCTGCGGCGTCTCGCCGGGCAGCCGGTGGAAGTCGACGAGCGGGATCGTGCGCGGGCCGGCCGGGCCGACGACGTGCACGACGGCGTCGAAGGCGGCGAGCGCGACCGCCATGTCGGAGGGGTGCGTGGCGACGCAGTGCTCCGAGTGCCCGATGACCGCGAGGTTGCGGTGCTCGCCCTCTCGCGCCGGGCAGCCGCTCCCGGGCTCGCGCTTGTTGCAGGGCTTCGTGACGTCCTGGAAGTACGCGCAGCGCGTGCGCTGGAGCAGGTTCCCGCCGGTCGTGGCGAGGTTCCGGAGCTGGCCCGACGCGCCGGCGAGCAGCGCCTCGGCGAGCGCCGGGTAGCGCGTGCGCACGCGCCGGTCGGCGGCGAGGACGCTGTTGCGGACGCCCGCGCCGATGCGCAGGCCGCCGTCGTCCGAGGCGTCGATCCGGTCGTACGGAAGCCGCGTGACGTCGACGAGAAGCTCGGGCGTCTCGACCTCGAGCCGCATCAGGTCGACGAGGTTCGTGCCGCCGCCGAGAACCTTCGCGCCCGGGGCAGCAGCGAGCGTCGCGATCGCCCCGTCCTCGGTCTGCGCGCGTTCGTAGCGGAACGGCCTCAACGCGAGACCTCCTCGATCGCCGCGACGATGTTCGGGTACGCGCCGCAGCGGCAGATGTTCCCGCTCATGCGCTCGCGGATCGCGGCAGCGTCGAGCGGCTGCTCGCCGGCGGCCTCGTCGAGCATGCCGACGGCCGAGCAGATCTGGCCGGGCGTGCAGTAGCCGCACTGGAACGCGTCGTGCTCGATGAACGCCGCCTGGACGGGGTGGAGCGAGCCGTTCTGCGCGAGACCCTCGATCGTGACGACCTCGGCGCCGTCGTGAGCGACGGCGAGCGCGAGGCACGCGTTCGCGCGGCGGCCGTCGAGGAGGACGGTGCAGGCGCCGCACTGGCCGTGGTCGCAGCCCTTCTTCGCGCCGGTCAGGCCGAGGTGCTCCCGCAGGAGGTCGAGCAGCGACGTGCGGGTGTCGAGGTCGAGCGAATGCTCCTCGCCGTTGATGCGCAGCGTGACGTGGGCGTGCTCGGGCATGCCCGGACGCTACCCCGCGTACAGCCGGACTAACGTCGCTAGCCGACCGGCGGGCGGATGTAGATCACGCCCTCGTGCTTGATCGGGATCATCTGCGAGCCGAGATCCATCACGACCCCCTCGACGTAGCCGAAGAGCTCGTCGCACGCTTCGGGCTCGTCGGCGCCGCACGGCACCTTGATGCCGAGCTCCGCGGTCGGCTGGGCGTCGAGGCCGTGGTCGCGGAGCATCTGCAGGAGCTTGTCGCGATCCGGTATCCGGGCCGCCTCGACGTCGATCGTGCTCGACATGCTCGTCTCCTCTCGCTCGGCCATTCGGATCCAAGAGGTGTCCGCTCAGCAGGCTCGACAAACGCCGGGCCGTCTTTCGGATCCCATTGTGCGCAGAGCAGCGGCCGCCGGTCAACCGATATCGTCCGACGCGGTGGCGGTCGCGACGGGCAACGAGTACGGCCTCTTCATCGACGGGGAGAGCGCCGAGGCGGCCTCCGGCGAGACCCGCGACGTCTTCGAGCCGGCGACGGGCGAGCGCATCGGCGTCGCGGCGATGGCCGGCGAGGCCGACGTCGACCGCGCGGTGGCGGCCGCCCGGGCGGCGCTCGACGGCCCGTGGGGCAGGACGCCGCCGAACGAGCGGGCGCGCCTCCTGCACGCCCTCGCCGACGCGATCGCCGCGAACCGCAAGGAGATCGCGGAGCTCGAGTCGCGCAACGTCGGCAAGGCGATCTCGTCCGTGAAGGCCGAGGTCGCGGGGGCGGTCGAGAACTTTCGCTTCTTTGCCTCGGTGCTGGGCTCGATCTCCGGACGCTCCAACCCGATCGGCGGCTCGCTTCTCACCTACTCGCTGAAGGAGCCGGTCGGCGTCTGCGCGCAGATCGTGCCCTGGAACTACCCGCTGCTGATGGCGGTGTGGAAGCTCTCGCCCGCGCTCGCGGCCGGGTGCTCCGTCGTGCTGAAGCCCGATCCGCAGACGCCGCTCAGCGTGCTGCGCGTCGCGGAGCTCGCGAGCGAGGTCGGCTTCCCGGCCGGCGCGATCAACATCGTGCCGGGTGACGGGCCGTCGACGGGCGCTCACCTCGTCAAGCATCCGGGTGTCGACAAGGTGGCGTTCACCGGCTCGACGAAGACCGGCGGCGAGATCATGCGCCTCTGCTCGGAGCCGATCAAGCGGCTGACGCTCGAGCTCGGCGGCAAGAGCCCGAACCTCGTGTTCGCCGACGCGAACCTCGACGATGCGATCCCGAGCTCGGTGTGGTCGATCTACTACGCGGCGGGGCAGAGCTGCGAGGCGCGCTCGCGCGTGCTCGTCGAGGCGTCGCTCTACGACGAGTTCGTGTCGCGCTTCGCCGGCTACGCGAAGCAGATCCGCGTCGGCGATCCACTCGATCCGGAGACCCAGATGGGCTCTCTCATCTCGACCGCGCACCGCGACCGCGTGCACGGCTTCGTCGAGCGCGGTGTCGCGGAAGGCGCCGAGGTCCTCGCGGGCGGCGAGGCGGGTGAGGGCAAGGGCGCCTTCTACCAGCCGACGGTGCTCGCGAAGGTCGCGAACTCGATGGAGGTGGCGCAGGAGGAGATCTTCGGCCCGGTCGTCACGGTCATCCCGTTCGAGGACGAGAAGGATGCGATCCGCATCGCGAACGACGTCCGCTACGGCCTCTTCGCAACCGTGTGGACCGGCGACCCTGCGCGCGGCCATCGTGTCGCTGCGAAGCTCGAGTCCGGCATGGTCGGCATCAACATGCCGTTCACGGCGTTCCCGGGCATCCCGTTCGGCGGCTACAAGCAGTCGGGCTTCGGCCGGGAGCTGTCGATCGACACGCTCGAGCTCTACCTCGAGACGAAGGGCGTCCTCGTCTCGACGAGCCCGAAGCCGTTCAACCCGTTCGGGTTGTAGCGCGCAGCGTGCGATGACGCGAACGCATCCGCGCGTCCGCGGCGGCTACGTCGCGCGGTATCTGAGCCTCGTCTTCGGGCTGTTCGTCTTCGCGCTCGCGATCGTGCTCATCCTCGAGTCGAAGCTCGGCCTCTCGCCCTGGGACGTCCTGAACCAGGGGCTGTCGAGGCATACGCCGCTGTCGTTCGGCTTCGCCAACGTCGCCGTGGGCCTCGTCGTCCTCCTCATCGGCTGGTCGCTCGGCGGCCGTCCGGGCGTGGGGACGGTGGCGAACGCCGTGCTCGTCGGCGTCTTCATCCAGGGGCTCACGTCCGTGGGCGCGCTCACGCATCTCTCGCACGACGGGCTCGGCCTCCGCATCGCGCTGCTTCTCGCCGGCACGCTCCTGATCGGGCCCGCATCCGCGTTCTACATCGGCGCCGATCTCGGAGCCGGGCCGCGCGACACGTTGATGCTCGTGGGTGCCCGCCGGACGCGCTTCCGTGTCGGCATCGTGCGCGCGACGCTCGAGATCTGCGCGCTCGCAGCCGGTATCGCCCTCGGCGGCACGTTCGGGTTCGGGACGGTGCTCTTCGCCCTGCTCGTCGGCCCGATCATCGAGGCCTCGTTTGCGCTGCTCGCCCGCACGCCGCTCGCCGTCCCGTCGCCCGCGCCCGTGCCGGTCGTGATCGCGGAGTGACCGGGGCGCAGCCCTCGTGGGAGTGGGTCGAGGAACGGCTGCGCACCTGCCACAACTACTGGCTCGCGACGGCCTCGCCGGAGCACGGACCGTACGTGCGGCCGGTCTGGTGCCTGTGGGACGACGGCGCGCTCCTCTTCACCGCGAGCGCGACGTCGCGGAAGGCGAGGGACTTCGCCGCCGACCCGCGCGTGAGCGTCCAGCTCGAGCTCGTGCGCGAGGTCGTCGTGCTCGACGGCGTCGTCGAGGCCGCCGCGCCGGCCGCGGCCGCGGTCGCCGCGTACGAGCAGAAGTACGGGTGGCGGCCGCCGGCGGCGCAGCGCTGGTATCGCGTCCGCCCGAGCAGCTGCTACGCCGCGATCGAGGAGACGTACCCCGCAAGCGCGATCCGCTTCGACCTCGCGTAGTCCCGCCGGCGGCCGGCCGTAACGGAAGCCGCACCGCTCCGTCACGCCCGCGGCGAGCGCCCAGGTCGTGCCGAGAAACCGCCGGCGCGAAGGCGTGACGGAGCCGAGACGGGGTCTGGCCCGGGTCTGGCCCCGCCGTTCGCGGCGGGATCAGATCGTGGTCCGCAGCATGATTCAAGTGCCACGAGCAGAGGGGTAGAGTCGAAAGGGTCTACCGAAGGAGGCGAAGATGAGCAGTACCGCTGTCGACGGGCTCGCCGCGGCCGTCAGGGGCCGCGTCGTCGAGCGCGGGGCGCCGGACTACGACGAGGCCCGCGCGCTCTACAACGCGATGATCGACAAGCATCCGGCGGCGGTCGTCTACTGCGTCGACGAGCAGGACGTGGCCGCGGCGCTCGGGTTCGCCCGCAAGCGCGACCTTCGGGTCGCAGTCCGCGGCGGCGGCCACAACGGCGCGGGGCTCGGGAGCGTCGACGACGGCCTCGTCATCGACCTCTCGTCGATGAACGAGATCACCGTCGAGCCGGCCTCCCGCATGGTGCGCGTGCAGGGCGGCGCGACGCTCGGCGCGGTCGACCGCGCGACGCACGAGCACGGCCTGGCCGTCCCGGCCGGGATCATCTCGACGACCGGCGTCGGCGGCCTCACGCTCGGAGGCGGCGTCGGGCATCTCACCCGTGGCGGCGGGCTCACGATCGACAACCTCGTCGCGGCGACGGTGGTGCTCGCCGACGGCTCGATCGTGCAGACGGACGCCGAGCGCGAGCCCGACCTCTTCTGGGCGATCCGCGGCGGCGGCGGCAACTTCGGCGTCGTCACCTCGTTCTCGTTCCGCTGCCGCAACGTCTCGACCGTCCACGCGGGGCCGGTGCTCTACGACATCGGCGACGCGGGCGAGCTCCTCCGCTGGTACCGAGAGTTCATGCCGGCGCAGCCCGACGAGCTCAGCGGCTTCTTCGCGTTCCTGTCGATCCCGCCGGGCCCGCCGTTCCCGCAGGAGCTGCATCTGCGCAAGGTGTGCGGCGTCGTCTGGACGCACACCGGCGACGCGGACGCTCCGGAGCTCCGCGAGGCGCGTTCCTGGGGCACGCCGCTCCTCGACGGCATCGCCCCGCTCGCCCTGCCGGACTGGAACTCCGGCTTCGACGCGGTCTACCCGGCAGGCGACCAGTGGTACTGGCGCGGCGAGTTCGTGAAGGAGATCCCGGACGCGGCGATCGAGCAGCACGTCGCGTTCGGCGAGGCGATGCCGACCTGGAAGTGCACGATGCACCTGTACGCCTCGGACGGCGCAGCGTCACGCGTCGGCAGCGGCGAGACGGCATGGGCGCATCGAGACGCCGTCTGGACGCAGGTCATCGCCGGCGTCGATCCGGATCCGGCGAATGCAGCCGCGATTCGCGACTGGGCGGTCGCCTACTCCGACGCGATCCGTCCCCATACGCTCGGCACCGGCTACGTCAACTTCCAGATGCAGGAGACCGGGGACAAGGTCCGCGCGATGTACGGCGGGAACTACGACCGCCTCGCGCAGATCAAGTCGACGTACGACCCGGAGAACGTCTTCAGCGTCAACCAGAACATCACGCCGGGCTGACCGGCGTCGGCGGGCGCCGGTGCCCTGCGGCGCCGGCGCTCGCCAGCACGACGAGCCCGATCGCGAGCCACGCGCGCGTGCGCAGGTGCTCGTGCAGGAAGAGGAGCCCGGTGAGCGCGGCCACGGCTGGCTCGAGCGAGAGGACGACGCTGAAGACGTGCGACGGCAGACGCCGGAGCGCTTCCAGCTCGAGTGACCACGGAAACGCCGACGACAGCAGCCCGACGCCGACGGCGGCGCCGACGAGCTGGGCGTCGCGCAGGTGGTGGCCCGCCGTGTAGATCCCCCAGGGTGCCATCAGCACCGCGCCGAGCGCCATCGCGGGAGCGAGGCCGCTCGCGCCCGCGAACTTCTGGCCGACGTGCACGCCGAGCAGGATGTAGAGCGCCCAGAAGAAGCCCGCGACCGCGGCGAACACGATGCCGGAGACGCGCACGGAGTGACCGCCGCCGTCGGCGAGCAGCGCGACGCCCGAGCCCGCGAGCACGACCCACAGCAGGTCGACGGCACGGCGGGAGCCGAGCACGGCCACGGCGAGTGGCCCGAGGAACTCGACCGTGACGACGACGCCGAGCGGGGCGCGGCTCAGCGCCTCGTAGAACGTGATGTTCATCGAGACGAGCACGACCCCGAGCGCGGCCACGAGCCGCAGGTCGCCGCGGTCGCGCCCGCGCAGCTGCGGGCGCGCGATCGCCCACAGAGCTGCCGAGCCGAACGCGAGCCGCAGGAACACGACGCCCGGTGGCCCGAGCTCGGGGAAGAGCGTCTTCGCCACCGCCGCCCCGCCCTGCACCGAGCAGGCGGCGGTCAGGACGAGCGCGACCGCGGACGCGCGGCGCTCGGTCATCTACTTCCGGAGCGACAGCGCGGCGCCGATCGCGAGCAGGCCGATGCCGAGGACGCGCGGCCAGTGCAGCGCGATCTTCTCGGAGCCGAAGAGCCCCCAGCGGTCGATCGCCGCGCCCGCCGCGAGCTGGCCCGCGATCAGGATGCCCACGGTCGCCGCGACGCCGATCCTCGGGCCGGCGTAGGTGACCGTGAACACGATCAGGAGGCCCATCACGCCGCCCATCAGCATCCACCACGGCTGGTGCAGCGCCCGCTCGTAGCCGGCGGCGCTCCGCCGGAGGACGAGCAGGAGGACGAAGGCGAGCACGGCGGTCAGGAGCGTCGAGAAGCCGAGCGCCTGGAAGACCCCGATCCGCTCGCCGAGGCGCGACATGACCGCCACCTGGACCGAGCCTGCGAGCCCCGCGGAGATCGCGAGCGCCGTTGCGAGCACATTTCCCGACACGGCCTCTAGGTTTGCAGAACGGTCTCCGCCGGGCGCTATTGCCCGGCGGAGGAGTCGCCCTGCCAGAGGTGGAACGCGTTCCCCTCCGTGTCGGTACAGGCCGAGAACCAGCCGTGCGTCGGCACCGGGGACTTGTCGTCCGCCGTGCCGCCGAGCTCGCGCACCTTCGCGATCGACGCGTCGATGTCCGGCACGTCGAGATAGACGTTCGGGTGCCCGGGCTCGCCGCCCGACGAGAGCGCGGCGCCGCTCTCCGGCGTCACCTGCGCCATCCGGTACTCGCCCTCCGGCATGGCGCTTTCGCCGAACTTCCAGCCGAAGACGCCCTGCCAGAATCCCTGCGCGCGATCGACGTCGGTCGCAGAGATCTCGTAGTGGACCATTGCTCCTGTCATACGCTCTAGTCTCCCACGAGGAGCGAGCGAAAGGAAGCGATGTATCGCGTGATCGTCCTGTACGACGAGGTGCCGGATCTCGATGGATACGCCGAGCACGCCGAGCTGTGCCGGCGGGTGCCGAGCTCGGTCTTCCGGCACGGCAAGATCACCGGCGCGCCGATGGGCGAGCCGAAGCACGCCTACTACGCCGAGTGGGAGTTCGCCGACGAGGACGCGTTCACGAACGGGACGCGGAGCGACGAGTTCATGGCGTCGGGCAAGGACGCGTACAAGCGCGGCTTCCCGCAGCCGACGGTCGAGTTCGCCGACGTGAGCTAGAACGCGGGCGGGCGTCGTCCGCGAACCGCGGCGATACCTTCGGCGACGTCCGGGCCGGTCATGTCGAGGAACTCGAGCGCGAGCGAGGCGTCGAACGCAGGGCCCGCTGCGCGGAGCCAGTTGTTGAGTGCGAGCTTCGTGTGCCTGATCGCCGCCTCCGAGCCGGAGGCGAGCCTGCGCGCGACGTCGAGGGCTCTGTCCTCGAGCTCGTCCGCCGGCACGCAGAGCGAGACGAGCCCGATCCGCTCCGCTTCCGTGCCGTCGAGCGGCTCGCAGAGCAGCAGGTGGTACTTCGCCTTCGCAAGCCCGCAGAGGAGCGGCCACACGATCACCGAGTGGTCGCCCGCCGCGACGCCGAGGCGCGTGTGCCCGTCGACGATCCGCGCGGAGGGCGCAGCGATGCTGACGTCGGCGAGAAGCGCGACGGCGAGCCCGGCGCCGATCGCGTGGCCGTCGATCGCGGCGACGATCGGCTTGCTGCAGTCGATGATGTTGTAGACGAGGTCGCGCGCTTCGTGGAAGACGCGCAGCCGGGTGTCCCAGTCGCGCGCGATGTCCTCGACCAGGTCGAGGTCGCCGCCGGAGCTGAAGACGCCGTCGGCGCCGCGCACGAGCACGACCCGCGTGTCGGGGTCGCGGTCGATCGTCTGCCACACCGCGGCGAGCTGGCCGTGCGCGTCGTGCCCGACCGCGTTCAGCTTCTTCGGGTTGCGGAGCGTGATGCGCAGGATCGACGGCTCGGGCCGGTCGAACTCGAGACTCGTGAACTCGCCGTACGGGTCGGCCACGCGCAGGAGCCTACTGACTCCGGCTGTGAGAGGATCGCCGCGTGAACGGCGATCCCCTCGTGCTGCTCGAGCGCGATGCTCGCGTCGGCGTCGTCCGGATGAACCGTCCGAAGCAGTTGAACGCGCTCTCGGGCGACCTCATGGCCGCGCTCGTTGCGGCCCTCCGGGAGCTCGACGCCGACCCCGGGATCCGCGCGATCGTGCTCGGCGGCGGCGAGCGCGCGTTCGCCGCGGGCGCGGACATCGCCGAGCTCGCCGCAGGCACGCCGGTCTCGCTCTACGAGAGCCGTCGCGCCGGCGACTGGGACTCGATCCGCGACCTTCGCACACCGGTCGTCGCGGCCGTCTCGGGCTTCTGCCTCGGCGGCGGCTGCGAGCTCGCGATGCTCTGCGACCTGATCGTCGCCTCCGAGACCGCGAGGTTCGGCCAGCCGGAGATCAAGCTCGGCGTGCTGCCCGGCGCGGGCGGGACGCAGCGCCTGACCCGCGCCGTGGGCAAGGCCGTCGCGATGGACATGATCCTCACCGGGCGCATGCTCTCCGCCCGCGAGGCGCTCGCCTTCGGGCTCGTCGCCCGTGTCGTCGCGAAGGAGGCCTGGCTCGACGAGGCCAGGCGCGTCGCGGCCGAGATCGCGGCGAAGGGCCCGATCGCCGTCAGGCTCGCGAAGGAGGCGGTCGACCAGGCGTTCGAGGCGCCGCTCGCCGCGGGAATCGAGCTCGAGCGGCGCGCGTTCTCACTCGCACGTGCGTCCGAGGACGCGACCGAGGGCCTGAACGCATTCGTCGAGAAGAGGGAACCGGACTTCAAGGGCCGCTGATGCGCCGCGTGCGCGAGCTCTCGGTGCCGCCGCGCCTCCGGACGCTCGAGGACGACGACGGCGAGCGCCGCGCGACCTGGCTCGAGCTCTTCGTCGACCTCGTCTTCGTCGTGGCCGTCGCCCAGCTCTCGAACGGGCTCGCGACGCACGACACCGTCCACGGGTTCCTCGTCTTCGCGGCGCTCTGGGTTGCGGTGTGGTGGGCGTGGGTGGGCTTCACGTTCTATGCCGACCGTTTCGACACCGACGACTTCACGCAGCGGATCCTCGCGTTCACGCTCATGTTCGCCACGGCCGGGCTCGCGTCGACGATCCCGGCCGCCTTCGACGGATCCACGCGCGGCTTCGCGGTCGGCTACGCGATCGTCCGCTCGATCACGATCGTCATGAATGCCCGCGCGTGGTGGCACCTGCGCGACGCGCGCCCGCTGCTGAACGTCTACCTGCCTGCGCTGACCGTCGCGGTTACGCTCTTCCTCGTCTCGACGGCCGTCGCCGCTCCCGGCCGCTACGTGCTCTGGGGCGCGGCGCTCGTCGTCGACCTCGGGACACCGCTCGTCTCGAGCCGCCGCATCGAGCGGATCCCGATCGGCGGCTCGCACATCCCGGAGCGCGTCGGGCTGCTGACGACGATCGTCTTCGGCGAGACGGTGCTCGCCGTCGTCGTCGGCACGGAGCACTCGTCGTGGGGCTTCGCGACCGGCGGCATCGCCGCGCTCGGCTTCACGATCGCGGCCTCGCTCTGGTGGATCTACTACGACTATCTCGACACCTCGCTCGTCCGTGGCACCGTGCGCGCCGGGCAGGTGTACCTCTACGCCCACCTGCCGCTGCTCGTCGGCCTCACGGCGCTCGGCCCGGCGGTCAAGCTCGCGATCGGCGGTGACGCGGGCGACCGTCCCGCTCGGATCGCCGCAGTCGGCGTGACGGCCGTCCTCGCCTCGCTCGCGGTGCTGCATCTCGCGACGTCGCGCTCGGGCCGCGACACGGATGCGTGGCTGCGGATCGGCTCGGGTGCCGCGATTCTCGCCGCGGGGCTCGCCGCGCCGTGGCTCGACGTCGCGGGCGTGCTCGGCATCGCGGCCGCTGCGCTCGTCGCCCAGCTGGCGTACGAGCTGCTCCTGCACGGTGACCACGTGTTCGATCCGGACGTGCCGCTCGGGCCGAGCTCGCGCGTCGATCTCGGCCCTGCAGGCGCATACGGCGCCGAGTAGGGTCCGCGCATGGCCGAGGTCGAGGTCACGCACGAAGGCGCCGTTCAGACGATCACCCTGAACCGCCCGGACGTGCTGAACGCGTTCAACCGCGCGGTGCACGCTGGCCTGCGCGACGCGCTGAAGGAGGCGCGCGACCCCGGCGTGCGCGCGGTCGTCCTCACCGGAGCGGGCCGCGGCTTCAGCGCGGGCCAGGATCTGACCGAGTTCAGCGAGACCGGAGACCTCGGCGGGACCCTGCGCGCGACCTATCACCCGAACGTGCTCGCGATCCGCGCGCTCGAGAAGCCGGTGATCGCCGCGGTGAACGGCGTCTGCGCCGGGGCGGGCCTCTCGCTCGCGTGCGTGTGCGACATCCGGATCGCCGCCGACAACGCGAGCTTCGTGCCGGGGTTCATCGGCATCGGGCTCGTCCCCGACGCCGGCGGGACGTTCTTCCTCCACCGCCTGCTCGGCGCGTCCCGCGCCTTCGAGTGGATGTCGTCGAACCGGAAGCTCACGGCGGCGGAGGCGCACGCCTGGGGCCTCGTGTCCGAGGTCGTCGAGGCAGACGGCCTCGCCGCGCGCGCCGCGGAGCTCGCTGCCTTCTATGCAGCGCTTCCGACCCGCGGGATCGGGATGACGAAGCGGCTCTTCGACCACGCTGCGACGGCCACGCTCGAGGAGCAGCTCGAGCTCGAGGCGCAGCTCCAGGTCGCCGCCGCGCAGACCGAGGACTTCCGCGAGGGCGTCGCGGCGTTCCTCGAGAAGCGCGCGCCCCGCTTCAGCGGGCGCTGACGAGCCGGGCGCAGACCTTCATGCCGAGATCCGCCGCGGCGCGCCGGCTCTGGCTGCCGGCGAGCTCCGCGCGCGACGCTGCGGCCGTGACGGTCGGAAAGTCGCGCCGCATCGCGCCGTCACCGAGGTCGTGCACCGCTTTCGCGACGCGCCGGTCGGCCGCGAGCCACGCGCGGACTGCCTGCGCATCGCGCGACGGCGGGTCGAGCGCCTCGAGCCTCCGCAGTGCCGCCTCGTAGAGCGGCAGCGTCTGCTGCACGTAGGCGACGATCTGCGCGTAGGTGCGCGGACGGTCGACCGCCTTCGTGCCGGCCGTGTACGCCGCGCAGATCGCGTCCGCCCTCTTCACGAAGTCTCCGTGCGAGAGACCGCCGCCGCCGCAGCCGGCGGCGAGGACGGCGAGCGTCAGGACCGCAGCAGCGCCAGCACTTCGCCCGGCTCCGGGAATCGCCGCAGCTGCTGCTTCGAGTACACGAGCTCGCCGTCCCGGAGGACATCGAACTGGCCCGAGCGGCCCGGCTGGATCGCGGCCTCGAAGCCCTCGTCTGTCAACTCGGCCGCGAGACTCGCGGCCCGGCGGTCGTAGCCGCTTCAGACGGGGCAATACCGGATCTCGACGCTCATGGGCCGGAGCGTAGAGGATCGGCTGGGCGGCGCTCCGAAACGGTCGGTAGACCGCTCTGTCTCGCTTCGATAGGGTGCGGGCCGTGAGCGCCGCCGAGCCCATCGCCCGCGACCGGATCCTCGCGAGCGCGTACGAGCTCTTCTCCCGCCGGGGCGTGCGCGCGGTCGGCATCGAAGAGGTGATCGAGCGCGCCGCCGTCGCGAAGGCGACGCTCTACCGGCACTTCCCGTCGAAGGACGATCTCGTGCTCGCGTTTCTCCGCCGGCGCGAGGAGGTGTGGACGCACGGCTGGGTCGAGGCGGAAGCCCGCCGGCGCGGCGCGTCCCCCGAGGAGGCGCTGCTCGCGATCTTCGATCTCTTCGACGAGTGGTTCCACCGGCGCGACTTCGAGGGCTGCTCGTTTGTCAACGTGCTGCTCGAGACCGCGAACCTCGACCATCCCGTCGGGCGCGCAAGCGCAGAGCATCTCGAGAACATCCGCACCGTCCTCCGTTCCCTCGCCGAGGACGCGGGCCTGCGGGATCCCGAGTCGTTCGCCCGCTCGTTCCACATCCTGATGAAGGGCGCGATCGTGCAGGCAGGCGAGGGCGACCGCGACGCGGCGAAACGCGCGCAGGAGATGGCGCGCGACCTCATCGCGAAGTACCGCGTTCGGGGATAGACGCGGCACCGGTCGGTCGCGACACTTCGACTGATCGAGGGGAGTACGCGTTGCGCGTCAAGCTGTCCGATCCGCGCTTGCTACGCGGTCTACTTTCAGAATTCGCGTTCGACGCGAACGTCGTCGTGACGCAGATCGCCGACGACGAGGTCGAGGTCTCTTTTCTCGGCTCGCTCAACGCGGAGGCCCAGCAGATGGAGACCGAGCTGCGCATGCGCGCCTGGCTCGCCGCCCATCCGGCCGCGGTCGTCGTCGTCCGCGAGTGAGTAGCCTCACCGCGTGGAGATCGGCGTCTACACCTTCGCCGAGCTGCGCGGCGGCATCACGCCGAAGGAGCGCATGCGCGACCTCATGGAGGAGGTCGAGCTCGCGGACCAGGTCGGGCTCGACGTCTTCGGCGTGGGCGAGCACCACCGGCCGGACTTCGTCGTGTCGGCGCCGGCGGTCGTTCTCGCGGCCGCCGCGGTCCGTACGACGCGCCTCCGGCTGACGAGCGCCGTCACCGTCCTCAGCTCGGACGACCCGGTGCGCGTGTTCGAGGAGTTCGCGGCCGTCGACCTCCTTTCCGGCGGACGCGCCGAGATCATGGCCGGGCGCGGCTCCTTCATCGAGTCCTTCCCGCTCTTCGGCTACGACCTCGCGCACTACGACGAGCTCTTCGCCGAGAAGCTCGAGCTGCTGCTCGCGCTGCGGGACGGAACGCCGGTCACGTGGTCGGGCGTGCATCGCGCCGCGCTTGCCGACGCGGTCGTCTACCCGCGGCCCGTGCAGGAGCCGCTGCCCGTCTGGGTCGCCGTGGGCGGCAAC
Source organism: uncultured Actinomycetes bacterium (assembly GCA_963831405.1). Classification (GTDB taxonomy): domain Bacteria; phylum Actinomycetota; class Thermoleophilia; order Gaiellales; family Gaiellaceae; genus Palsa-739. The sequence goes on along the minus strand of CAWHPX010000006.1, from coordinate 50,949 downwards.
CCCGAGTCCGCGCTCCGCGCGGGCACGCTCGGTCTGCCGATGGCGCTCGCGATCATCGGCGGCCGGCCGGAGCGCTTCGTCCCGTTCGCCGATCTGCACCGCAAGGCCGGCGAGGCGGCCGGCCACGGGCGCTTGCCGCTCTCGATCAACTCGCACGGCTACGTCGCGCGGACGTCGGAGCAGGCGGCCGCGGAGTTCTTCCCGCCGTACGCAGAGATGATGACCGCCATCGGCCGCGAGCGGGGCTGGGCGCCGATGCAGCGGCCCGACTTCGACGCGTTGCGCACGCGCCGCGGCGCGCTCGTCGTCGGCAGCCCCGAGGAGGTCGTCGAGAAGATCCTCTTCCAGCACGAGCACTTCGGCCACGACCGGTTCCTCATGCAGACGAGCGTCGGCACGATTCCGCACGAGCAGGTGCTCCGCTCGATCGAGCTGCTCGGAACCGAGGTCGCGCCCGCGGTGCGCGAGGCCACGCGACCGGCGTGAGGCGCGCATTGCGCCGCGTCGCGCTCGCGCTCGGCGTCCTGCTCGTGCTCGTGACGACGGCCTCGGCCGCGTACGACCTCGCGACGAGCGGGCGCGAGCGAGCGGCGCGGTCGCTCTACACCGGGCCGTACGTCACGGTCGCGCGGACCTCGATCGCGTATCGCCGCTGGGGGCGCTCCGGCTCGCCGATCGTGCTGCTCGGCGGGTTCGTCGAGCCCTCGTGGGTGTGGGGCTCGGTGGGCGCGCTGCTCGGCCGCACGCACCGTGTCTACGCGCTCGATCTGCCCCCGTTCGGCTACTCGCAGCGGCGCGGCCCCTACACGCTCGAGCACTGGGTCGAGCTCGTGGACGCGTTCGACCGGCGGCTGCGGATCGCGCGGCCGGTGATCGTCGGCCACTCGCTCGGCGCCGCGGTCGCGGTGTCGGCGTCGCTCGTCCATCCGCACGACGTCGCGGGCATCGTTCTGCTCGACGGGGACGCGCTCCCGATCGGCGGCGCGCGCTCGGTATCGCGGCTCCTCCTCGAGCCGTACTACACGTCCGTGTTCAGGATCGTCACCGGGTCGGACTGGATCGTCGGCAAGGCCCTGCGGAGCGCGCTCGCGCCCGGGGCGCCGAAGCCGTCGCACGCGGAGCTCGCCCTCTGGAAGCGGCCCTTCCGGGTCGACGGCACGGCGAATGCGTTTCGCCATCTCTTTGCGGGCGGGCGGAACGGCGTCTCGGTCGCCGAGCTGAGACGGGTCGCCGTGAAGCGCGTCGTCGTCTGGGGCGCGCACGACGGCGTGGACTCCGTCGCCTCCGGGCGGGCGACGGCGCGCGCGATCCGGGCGCCGTTTCGTGCTCGTCCCCCGTGCGGGGCACCTCTCGATGCTCGGCAATCCTCGTGCGGTGGCCGGCGCGATCGACCGTCTGGCTAGAGCACGAGCGAGGTGAAGAGCTTCTCGAGCTGTGCGGCGGGGTCGTCGCAGACCCCGGTGTGCACCGCCGACGGCTGGATGATCGTGCTCGAGGGGGCGACGAGCCAGTGGAAGCGCGCCGTCGTGTCGAGCTCGGCGATCGGGCCTCCGGCCGGGTCGGCTGCGGCGATGCGCTCGATCGCCTCGAGATGCGGCCGCACCGTGTCGAGGTCGAGCTCGGGCCACAGCGCGTGCACGCGTTCCTCTCGCAGGCCCGTTCGCGCGGCGAGGAAGTCGCGCGGCCGGCAGAAGACGACGACGCCGACGTTCACGCGCTCGCCGCGCTCGACGCGCGGCACGAGCCGGTAGACCGCATACGAGAAAGGACTACCGCTCACGTGCGCCCTCCGCCTCCTCGACGAACTCGCGCGGCTCCTCGAGCCGCTCCGAGAGATATTCGACGTACCGGCGGCGGTCGTCGCCGTCGAGCCACTCGTCCGGGATCGCCGCGACGACGTCGTCCAGCAGCGCGCCGGTGACGCGCGGCGCGAGGCGCTCGTCCGCTCCGGCGATCGACGACGCGTAGGGAAGCAGGACGTGCTCGCCGCTCGCCGGGAAGCGCTGCCGCGCATGCTCCGGGTCGGGCGCCGCGGCGTGGTGGAAGTAGAGCGCCGCGCCGTGGTCGATCAGCCACAGCCGCCCGTGCCACCGGAGGAGGTTCGGGTTCTGCGGGGTCCGGTCGACGTTCGTGAGGAGCGCGTCGAGCCACACGACGTCGGCGGCGAGGTCGGCGTCGGGCGCCGGGCCGGCGGCCGGGCTGAACGGGAGCGCGCCGGGCAGGAAGTCGACGCCGAGGTTGAGGCCCGGGCTCGCGACGAGCAGGTCCTGGATCTCGGGGTCCGGCTCGGCGCGGCCGAGCGCCGGGTCGAGATCGACGAGCGCGAGCTCCGGCACGAGGAAGCCGAGGGCGCGCGCGAGCTCGCCGGCGACGACCTCCGCCACGAGCGCCTTCCGACCCTGCCCCGCGCCGCGGAACTTCAGGACGTAGAAGCCGTCGTCGTCGGCCTCGACGAGCGCGGGCAGCGACCCTCCCTCGCGGAGGGGTGTGACGTAGCGGGTCGCGGCGACGCGGCGGAGCTGCACCGCGACAGCTTGACGGACGGCAGGCCGACGCTAGGGTCAGACCCTCATCGAGGGAGAAGGGGGAGAGGCCAGATGCACAAGCTCATCACGGCCGCTACGGCGGTCGCCGTCGCGGCATCCTGCGCGGCCGTCGCGCTCGCGATCACGAACGGCGGCCCCGACGGCAACGACCATCCGTGGGTCGGCGCGCTGCTCGCGCCGCACGCGTTCTCGGACGGGACGTGGGAAGAGTGCTCCGGCACGCTCGTCGCGCCGAAGGTGTTCCTCACCGCCGCGCACTGCGACGAGGGCGTGTCGCGCGTCGCCGTCACGTTCGACTCCGTGTACAAGGCGCCCGGCACGACGTACTGGGGCACGTGGCATGCAGACCCGCTCTACAACCAGGCGCAGAGCGACCCGCACGACATCGCGGTCGTCGTCCTCGACAAGGCCGTCAGGGGGATCGCGCCGGCGCGGCTGCCGGCGGCCGGCTCGCTCGACGGCCTGAAGGTCGGCGATCCGATCACCGCGGTCGGCTACGGCGCGCAGTCGGTGACGATGGGGGCCGGTGGAGCGACGTTCCACTACGCCGACATCCGCTATGCCGCCGTCGGCTCGGTGAACGCGCTCAACAAGTCGTGGATCCGCGCGTCGATGAACCCGGCGACGGGCGACGGCGGCACCTGCTACGGCGACTCGGGCGGCCCGAACTTCCTGGGCGACACCAACATCGTCGCGGGAACGACGATCACCGGCGACTTCGTCTGCCGCGCGACGAACGTCGACTACCGGCTCGACACCGCGTCGGCACGGGACTTCCTGAAGTCGTACGTGGCGCTGCCCTGAGCGTGCGCGGCCCCTCCTCCCGGCTCAGTCCGGGAGGAGGGGCATCGTGAATCCGCGGTCCCGCCCGAGCAGCACGGCCCGTGTGATCGCCGTGGCGCCGAAGCGCTTCCGCACCTCGTCGAGCACCGCGTCGAGCGCGTCCTCCGCCCGGCCGTCGAGCGGCAGGCCGAGCTGCGAGGCATCGGCGTCGTCGAGGTTCGCGACCGCGACGCCCACGAGGGTGATGCCGCGCCGCTCGATGACCGGCAGCGCCGCTGCGAGGAGCGACCGCGCCGCTGCGAGGATCGTCTCGGTGTGCGCGGTGGCGTAGGGCAGCGTGTGCGACCGGGTCGCACGCGCGTAGTCGTCGAAGCGCAGCCGGAGCACGACCGTGCGTCCGACGCGTCCCGCCGCCCGAAGCCGCCGGCTGACGCGGTCGACGAGTGCGACGACGTCGGCGTCGAGCTCTGCGGGCGACCAGGGAGCGCGGCCCCGGGCGCGCTGCGACCCGATCGACCGCCGGCGGCGCCGTGCCTGCACCGGGCGCGGGTCGAGGTTGTGCGCGAGCGCGTGAAGGTGCCGCCCGGCCGCGCGGCCGAGCATCCCGACGAGCACCTCCTCGGGGAGCACTGCGACCTCGCGGACGATCGTGATCCCGCGCTCGCGCAGCTTGCGCGCCGTCACCGGCCCGACGCCCCAGAGGCTCTCGACGGCGAGCGGGTGGAGGAACGCCAGCTCGCGCTCCGGCGGCACGACGAGGAGGCCGTCGGGCTTCGCGACGCCGCTCGCGACCTTGGCGAGGAACTTCGTGCGCGCGATCCCCACCGTGATCGGGAGCCCGACCTGCTCCCGCACGTCGCGCCGGAGCCGGGTCGCGATCTCGAGCGGCGTGCCGACGCTCCGCTCCATCCCGCGCACGTCGAGAAACGCCTCGTCGATCGAGAGGCCCTCGACGAGCGGCGTCGTGTCCTCGAACACGCGGAAGACGGCCCTGCTCGCCTCGGAGTACGCGGCCATGCGCGGGGGCACGACGACCGCCTGCGGGCACAACCGCCGGGCGCGCGCCTCGCCCATCGCGGTGCGCACGCCGAGCGCCTTCGCCTCGTAGCTCGCCGCGAGCACGACGCCCATGCCGACGATCACGGGCCGGCCGCGCAGCCGGGCGTCGTCGCGCTGCTCGACCGACGCGAAGAACGCGTCGAGGTCGGCGTGCAGGATCGTCGCTTCGCCCGTCACGAACGTATGTTCGCAGACGAGCCGCCTACTAGATCGTCTTGAACCAGTTCGACCAGGGGAGCAACGCCCTGTACGCCCTGTACGGCGATAGTCGCGGCGGTATCGACCGGTCGACGGACAACGGCGTCTCCTGGCAGCCGATCTGCACGACCTACGACGACTGCGTCGGCGTCGACATCGCTTTCGGGGCCGGCTTCGGGATCTACGGAACGGACACGCCCTTCCAGCAGAACTACATCGAGCGGATCAACCTTTCCAGCGGCCAGACCACCCGAGTCGCGCAGCTCCCGCGGGTCTCCTACTCCGCGTACGCTCTCAGTTCGACCCAGTTTCTGGTCGGAAGCGTCCACGAGTCCGGAGCGCCGGTCGGCGATGGGCAGGTGCATCTGTACGCGAGCGGCGACGGTGGTCAGAGCTTCACCGACGTGTACGCAACCTCATTCTCTTCATCCGAGACCCGGCCCACCTTCCTGCTGGTGCAGTTCTCGTATCCGAACGGCGACTTTCCGATCCAGGGTGGATCCGGCCCGGACGAGTCCAGCACCGTCGTCGCCCACCTGACGGGTTCGGCGGCTGCCTGGACGGTGGCCTCGTCGATCACGGGCGGCCAGACGCTGGCCGGCAGCCTGGCTTGGACGGCGACGGTTTCGGGAATCACCACCGGCCAGATCGAGAGCGTCGACTACTCCATCGACGGTGTGCTCAAGTGGACCGAGCACCTGAGCCCGTATGTCTTCAACGGTGACGGCAACACGCTCAACACGAGCACGCTCGCCGACGGCAGCCACACCTTCACCGTCATCGCCACCGCCACCGACGGCACCACCGCCACCAGCCAAGCCACCGCCACCGTTAGCAACGGCGGCAGTCTGCCGGCGAATAGCGGTCTACCTGTCATCTCGGGGACGGCGCGGCAGGGTCAGACGCTGACCGGGTCGAGCGGCGGCTGGTCGGGGAGCCCGACCTCGTTCGGCTATCGCTGGCGGGATTGCGATAGCGCAGGGAGCAACTGTGGGGACATCGCCGGTGCGACCGGCTTGAGCTATGTCCTGGTGGCCGCGGATGTGGGGCACACGTTGCGGCTGGTGGTGACGGCGACCAACGCGAGTGGTTCGACGGCGGCGACTTCGGCGCACACGGCGACGGTGACGGCGGCTGCCTGGACGGTGGCCTCGTCGATCACGGGCGGCCAGACGCTGGCCGGCAGCCTGGCTTGGACGGCGACGGTTTCGGGAATCACCACCGGCCAGATCGAGAGCGTCGACTACTCCATCGACGGTGTGCTCAAGTGGACCGAGCACCTGAGCCCGTATGTCTTCAACGGTGACGGCAACACGCTCAACACGAGCACGCTCGCCGACGGCAGCCACACCTTCACCGTCATCGCCACCGCCACCGACGGCACCACCGCCACCAGCCAAGCCACCGCCACCGTTAGCAACGGCGGCAGTCTGCCGGCGAATAGCGGTCTACCTGTCATCTCGGGGACGGCGCGGCAGGGTCAGACGCTGACCGGGTCGAGCGGCGGCTGGTCGGGGAGCCCGACCTCGTTCGAGATCGTCTTGAACTGCTCGAACGGCTGCCGGCAGCTCTCGCACCAGCGCAGTGACCGGCACGGCGTCGGGCCGAAGATGTTCTCGAGCTTCGTGTCCGTCGAGCCGCAGTACGGGCAGCGGTGCACGCTCGCCTGCAGCTGCACGAGCTTCGGCGCGGAAGCCTCGCGCGGCGGCGGCGGCGCGAAGCCGGCGGCGCGGAGCTTCTCGCGGCCGGCGGGCGTGATCTTGTCGGTCGACCACGAGTCGTCCTGGATCACCTGGACGTCGGGCTCGGCGCCGAGCTCGGCGACCTTCGCCTCGAGCGCGCGCTTCATCACCTCGAGCGCGGGGCAGCCGAGGAACGTCGGCGTGAACTCCACCGTGACGTGCCCGTCGGAGACATCGACCGAACGGATGACGCCGAGGTCGACGAGCGAGACGACCGGGATCTCCGGGTCGGGGATCTCCTCGAACGCCGACCAGACCTGCGCCGCGGTCACCATTGTGCGCCCGCTGGCGCCGAGCGGCGCACCATCGTCATCTCGTCCCACAGCTCGGCGAGCTCGTCGGTGTGCGTGCCGCGCTCGACCGCCGCGACCTCGTCGCGCCCGACGCGGCGGGCGAGCTCCTCGCGCTGCCCGGGTGGAAGGACGCCGAGGGCATACGGCCACAGCTCCTCGACCGCGGCCCGGAACTGCGGCGTTCCCTTCAACCGCTCGTGCCACATCTCCGCGTGCATGCGGTGGTAGGCCTCCTCGCGGTTGATCTTCGCCGCGAGCCCCGCGACCGCAGGGTCGCCGTCCGTCCAGCAGCGCGCTGATGCGGATCTCGTCCGCCACCTCGTAGAGCCAGCGCCGCGCGATCGTGCGGCCCCAGTCGAGGAGGCGCAGCTCGACGAGCGGCGCGCAACGGTACTCGTCGAGCCTGCGGTCGAACGCGAGGGCGTCGACGTCGCCGTCCGCGGTCACGAGCTGGTAAAGCGCGCGCGCGTGGCCGATCTCGTTCTGCGCGATCGACGAGAAGGCGACGTCCTCCTCGAGCATCGGCGCGATCCCCGTCCACTCCGAGTCGCGCCACCCGAGGACGAGCTCGTCGTCAGCGAGACCGAGCAGCAGCTTGTTCACGTGCCTCCTTCAGTCGCGCCTTGATCGAGTAGCCGTCGACGCGGCGGTACTTGAGGTCGAACTCGTCGGCCCAGTCGTCGACGACGTGCACCGCGTCGCGCGGCACGAGCCAGAGCGCCACCGACTCGCCGCGGCGGCCGTACTGCTCGCGCGCCCAGGCTTCCGCGAACTCCGCGTCCGGGGCCTGCACCGAGCCGGCGTGCTCGAACGGCTGGCCTTTCCGGTCCTGCCTGAAGATCTCCCAGATCACGGTCAGGCGGCGAGCACGGCGTCGCGGACCCACTGCTCCTGCTCGATGAAGCGCGCGCGGAAGGCGAGCCGCTCCGCCGTCTTCGGGCCGTGGCCGGTGACGACGCTCCGCAGCTCCTCCCAGTCCGGCTCGGTGTACTCCCAGACGCCGTCGTCGTTCTTCCGGAGCTTCGGATCGGGGATCGTCAGGCCGAGCTCGAGGATCTGCGGCACGTAGCCGTCGAGGAACTGCTGGCGCGCCTCCTCGTTGCCCTGCGACTTGATCCGCCACTCGAACATCGGGTCGCTCCCGGCGGGGATCGGGTTGCCGTGGAACTGCATGAGGGGGCCCCACCAGCGGTCGAGCGCCTCCTGCACGAGCTCGAACTGCTCGGGCGTGCCGGTGACCATCGCGAGGATGACGTCGCGGCCGTGGAGGATGTGGAACGACTCCTCCCAGCAGATCTTCTTCATGATCCGCGCGTACGGTGCGTACGAGCACTTGAGGAGCGCCTTCTGGCTGATGATCGCCGCCGCGTCGACGAGCCACGCGATGACGCCCACGTCGCCCCACGTCTTCGTCGGATAGTGGAAGACGTTGTGGAACTTCGACTTCCCCGAGATGAGGTCGGCGAGGCACTGCTCGCGCGGCTTCCCGAGGTCCTCGACGACCCGGTAGATGAGCTGCGCGTGCCCGACCTCGTCCTGCACCTTCGCCGTCAGCGCGAGCTTGCGCTGGAGCGTCGGCGCGCGGAGGATCCACTCACGCTCGGGCAGCACGCCCATCAACTCGGAGTTGCCGTGCATCTCGATGAACTTGACGAGCTTCGCCCGGTAGTCGTCCGGCAGCCAGTCGGTGGCCTCGACCTGGCCGCCGGCCTGGACGTAGGCGAGAAAGTCCTGCTCAGAGCGTGGGTTTTCGACGGCAGCCATGCAACCTCCCGGACCGAACGATCGTTAGGGTGAGTGTATCTCCGCCCGCCGAACCGAGCTGACCCGCGCCGCCGCCCGGCTCTTCGCCGAGAAGGGCTACCACGGCACCTCGGTGGGCGACCTCGCCGAGGCCCTCGGCGTGCAGAAGGGCTCGCTCTACGCCCACATCGAGTCGAAGGCCGACCTCCTCTGGGAGGTCGCCCGCGAAGGGGCCGAGGCCTTCCACGACGCGCTCGACGCCGTCCCCGACGAGGGGCCGGTGGTCGAGCGCATCCGCCGGGCGCTGCGGGGCCACCTGCGCGTCGTCGCGGCGCAGCTCGACGTGGCGACCGTCTTCACCCGCGAGTGGCGCTACCTCGAGGGCGAGCGGCGCGAGGCCTTCGTCGCCGAGCGGCGGCGCTACGAGGAGCGGTTCCGGGCGCTCTTCCGCGAGGGCCGTGAGCGCGGCGAGCTTCGCACCGACCTCGACGACGGCGCCGCCGCGCGCCTCGCGCTCTCGGCGGCGAACTGGGCGTACACGTGGCTCCGTGCCGGCTCGGCGACCGACGAGCTCGCCGATCAGTTCACGGCGCTCCTTCTCGACGGGATCCGGGGCTACTCGAGCCGCTGAGCTTGCGGTGCGGCACGCCGCCGGGGCATCCTCGGTGCCGTGCGGCGCGTGGTCCTCATCGTCAACCCGTTCGCTTCCCGCGTCACCGCGGAGAAGCTCGCCGCCGTGCAGCAGGAGCTCGCACGTGTCGTGACCCTCACCGTGATCGAGACGGAGCGGCCGCAGCACGCGACCGAGCTCGTCTCGCAGGCGTGCGGCGCGGGCGACGCGCAGGCCGTGCTCGTCTTCTCCGGCGACGGCGGCTTCAACGAGGCGCTGAACGGGCTCTCCGGCGACATGCCGATCGGCTTCCTGCCGGGCGGAGGCACGAGCGTCCTGCCGCGTGCGCTCGGGCTGCCGCTCGATCCCGTCGCGGCGGCACGGCAGCTCGCCGACGCGCTCGAGCACGACCGTACGCGCAGGATCTCGCTCGGGCGCGTGAACGGCAGGCGCTTCGCGTTCTCGGCCGGCGTCGGCCTCGACGCCGCCGCGGTGCGCCGCGTCGACGAGATGGGTCGTGCGCGCGACGGCAAGCGTCCCGGCGACATCGCGTTCGCGCTTGCCGTGCTGCGCGTGCTCGCCGCGGAGCGCGGCCACCTCGAGCCGTCGCTCGAGGTGAAGGGGATGGGCCGCGCGGTCTGCGTGTTCGTCGCGAACACCCACCCGTACACGTACGCAAAGCGGCTGCCGCTGCCGATCGCGCCCGAAGCGAAGTTCGAGCTCGGCCTCGACATGGTCGCGCCGGTTCGCATCCGGCGGCGCTCGCTTCTTCGCACCGCGTACTCCGTGCTCGCCGGGCATCCTCGCAACGGGATGCTGTATGCGCACGACGCCGACCGGATCGAAGTCGTGTGCGACCGGCCGATGCCGCTTCAGGTGGACGGCGAGGATCTCGGCGACGTCACCGAGGTTCTCTTCGAGGCCGAGCGCGCGGCCGTCGTCGTTCTCACGTAGGCGGGTCGGCGACCCGCTCGACGTGCAGCGCGTCGAGCAGCGCCTGTGCATCGGCTGCGTCTTTCGCGTCGCCGCGCACGCGCGCGCGTGCGCGGAGCGAGAGCGCGACCTCGTACAGGGCGTCACCGCTCCGGGCCGCCTCGAGGCTCTGCTCGATCTCCTGCAGCGCGTCGTCGACCCGGCCGGCCTGGTAGTGGGCGTAGCCACGGATGCGGCGGAGCAGGGCGTTCAGCGACGGGGGCGGGGTGGACTCCCGCGCGAGCTCCGCCTCCTCGGCCGCGCGCAGCGCCTGCTCGTGGTCGCCGGCGAGGACGGCGACCTCGGCCAGGCGCGCCCGCATCTCGACGACGAAGCCCTCCGCCTCGATCTCGGTGAATGCCTCGAGCGCGCCGGTCAGCAACGTCTCGGCGTCGGCGTACCGGCCCGCCCGGGCGGCGGCGCGGCCGAGGTTGCCGGCGACGACGGCGGTCATCAGGCGTGAGCCGGCCGCGCGGCACGTCTCGTCCACCTGGCGGAGCAGCGACTCGGCGTCGTCGAGCAGCCCCTGGTCGGAGAGGATCTCGGCGATGTTGTTCGCGATCGTCGCGGCGCCGACGACGTCTCCGATCCGCTCGCGTGCGCGGCGGCTGCGCTCGTACAGCGCAAGCGCATCGTCCCAGCGCCCTTCGTAGTACGCGTCGATGCCGAGGTTGTTGAGCGCGTTCGCCTGCCCGAGCAGGTCCCCGAGCTCCTCGTAGATCGGGAGCGCAAGGTCGCGCACGCGCGTGCGCTCCGGGCTCCCGAGCGACGTGTACGCGAGGTGGAGGAGGTAGTACGCATGCGCGAGCTCTGCGAGCGCGCCCGCGGCCCGAGACTCCTCGACGACGCGCTCGCACCACTGCACGCAGTCGGCGAGCGCCCCCTGGCGGAACCGCGTCCCCGCGTAGCCGAGCGAGAGCTGCAGCCGCAGCGGCGATTGCGGCGAGTCCTCGAGCGTTCGCAACCCCCGGGTGAACCAGCGCAGGGCATCCGAGTAGCCGCCCTCGGCCTCGCGCACCCGTCCTTCCTTCAGACAGAGCTCGGCGGCGAGCATCGCATCGCCGCGAACGAGCGTGCGCGCCTGGCGGTACGCGTTGCGCGCCTCCGCGAAGTCTCCGCTCAGAAGGAGCAGGTCCCCGAGTGATCCCCACGTCTGCCCGACCTCGACGCGCGAGAGCGCGGGCAGCTCCTGCGCAGCATCCAGGGCGCGCCGGAAGAACTCCGCCGCGTCGACGTTCGCGAACTTCGCCCTCGCGCGCTCGCCCGCGAGGACGGAGTACAGCCACGTCTCGTGACGCTCCTCGGCCAGCATGTAGTGAAGCGACAAGAGCTCGGCGACCTCGCCGGCGTCCGTCGCGCCCGCGCGAAGCACCTCCGCCACCCGCGCGTGCAGCTCTCTCCGCCGCCGGAACGAGAGGCCGTCGTACGCGGCGTCGCGGATGAGTGCGTGGCGGAAGCGAAATGCGCCCGGAGCATGCGGGTCGCGCTCGACGAACTCCCCGAGCCGGTCCCAGGTCTCCGAGTCGAGTGCGGCGTCCGGGTCGCCGGCGAGCACCTCTGCGACGAGCTCCCCCGAGAACGACCCGCCGAGCACCGACGCCCAGCGAAGGAGCGCGCGGTCCGCCGTGCTGAGGCTGTCGATGCGCGTTGCGACGACCTCCTCGACGCTCCCCGGCAGCGACTCTCCCTCGCTCCGGGTGGCGGTGACGAGCTCGCGGACGAAGAGCGGGTTGCCGCCGGCGCGCTCGGTGATCGCGGCGAGCTCCTCCGCCGGCACGGAGCCGCCCGACGCCGACACGGCGAGCGCGCGGGCGTCGTCGTCGGGCAGGGGATCGAGGGCGAGCGTCATGGCCGGGATGGGCGGAACGCCCTCGGCGGCGATGAAGCCGCCGGCGCCGGGGCGCCGGGTCGCGCACATGAGCCACGGCTTCGTCGGCGCCCGGCTGCCGAGGTGCCGCAGGAGATCGGACGAGGCCTCGTCCATCCAGTGCGCGTCCTCGAAGAGAAGGAGGGTCGGCGAGTCGAGAAGCCGGGAGAGGACGTCCTCGACGACGCCGTTCAGGCGGGCACGGCGGAACGAGGGCTGGAGCTCGTCGGTCTGCTGGGTCGGGCTGACCGGCACGTCGAGCACGTCCCCGAGGAGCGGCACCCACGGCACGAGCTCGGGGTCGATCTCGGCGACCCGGTCCGCGAGAAGCCGCGCGTTCGTGTCGCCGTCGCCGCCCAGCTCGACTCCGAGGAGCGAGTCGAGCAGCTTGCGGAACGGGAAGTACGGCGTCGTGGCTTCGTACTGCTCGCAGCCGGTCGCGACGAACGGCACTTCGCCCGCCCGGTCGCAGACTTCCTCGAGGAGACGCGACTTGCCGATGCCTGCCGGGCCGACGAGCTCGACGAAGCTCCCGTAGCCGAGCTTGACCGGGATGAGCGTCGCCTCGAGCACCGGCAGCTCGCGCTGGCGGTCGACGAGCGGCAGCTTCGTGATCTCCCTCTCCCGAACCGCGCCTGCGGCGCCGACCGCGATCGCGTCGACGAGCTGCGCCTTGCCCTTGAGCGCGAGCGGCTCGAGCCCTGCGACCGTGAACGTCGTGCGGGAGCGCTCGACGACGTCGGGCGTCGTCCACAGCTCGCGCGGAGGCGCCTTCGCCATGAGCCGCGCCGCGAGCGCCGCGGTGCCGCCCAGGATCGTGTACGTGCGGCGATACGGCGGGCCGATCCGCCCCGCGAACACGTTGCCGGACGCGATGCCGATGTGCAGCGGCAGGCGCGTCTCCGCGTCGATCGCGGCGCGCGCGGTCCGCAGCAGGCGCTCCTCGTCGTCGCCGGCGGTCGTCGGCACGCCGGCGACGAGGACGATGCGCCCGCCCGCAGCATCGATGTCGCTTTCGAGAAAGCACACGCCGTGCGCGTCTGCGGCGGCCTGCAGCGCCGAGACCACCTCCTCGACCGCGACGGCAGCCGACGCAGGCCCGTTCTCCTCGAGCACCTCGGTGACCCCGCTGAAGCGGGCAAATGCGACCGCGGCGTGGCGGTGCTCGCTCTCCACCTTCTCGGCGAGCAGGTGCTCGCGCAGGGCGAGCGGCACGCACGAGAGGAGGTCGAGGCCCTCGACGTCCGGCACCGGCGCCACGCCGTGCGCCGCCGTGTGCGGCGACGCCCGAAGGACGAAGCCCTCGCCCTTCGCCTCGCCGAGCTCCTCGGGCTTGAGGTGCGCCGCGGCGGCGGCGCTCACGACGATCTCGCCGGCCTCCGCGGTGTCCTCCATCGCCACCGTCAGCGCCGCTCCCTGACCGGCGAGGATCAGCTCGCGGTGCGCGGTGCCGACGAGGAAGAAGTCGAAGACGCCGCTGTGCACGCCGACGTGCATCCGGAGCGTCACCTCGCCCGCCGAGGTCTTGAGCGCGCCGAGCCCGTCGAGCGTCCTCCGCATCCCGTACGCGGCGTTGCAGGCCCGCTGGGTGTGCGCGTCGCCGTCGAAGAAGAGGAGCAGGGCGTCGCCTCCGAACTTCACGAGCCCGCCGCCGTTCGCATACGCCACGGCCAGAAGGCGCGTGAACGTCGCGCTCATCACGTCGGTCACCTCTTCCGCCCCGAGCGCGCCCTTCGGCGCGAGCCGCTCGGACATGGCCGTGAATCCCGACACGTCGACGAAGGCCAGCGTCCCCTCGAGGGCCCGGTGCCGCGCCCCGGCCGCGGCGCGCAGCCACTCGAGGCTGACGCGGGGGAGGTACGGCACGAGCGCGGCGACCGGTGGCGTCGCCGTTAGCCCTTGAAAACCCTGCTCTCCCACCTTTCGGATTGTGACGCTATTGACAAGGCCTGGGAAGGGGCGCATTCTCCGAGTACCTCCATGGCGAGGCGGGCCGGATGACGGGGAGGGTGGGATTGCGTCGTAGGCTTTCTGCGGTTGGGGGTCGCGCTCGGCGGCGATGGTGGGTGTAGCCCTCCTGGGCGCGTCGGCGGGGTGCGTCGCCGACGGTTTCGACCCGAGCCGGTCGACGACCGCCGTCCGGTCGGCGCGGGCGGGTCCGCATCCGCGCCGAGCTGATGCACCTCGACGAGCGACCCGCGAAGGCCGACGTCGTCATCGCGTTCGACTCGACCGACAGCATGGACGCCGCGATCGCCGACGCGAAGGCGGACGCGACCACCATCGTCAACGACCTCGAGGCGGCCCGGGTGCGCTTCGCGGTCGTGGAGTTCCGCGACGGGCAGCCGTTCGATCCGACCCCCGAACCCGTTCACCCTCCGCAGGCTTCAGCCACGACCCCTCCTCCGCAGGCGGGATCGTCGGACTGACGACCGGCGACGGCGCGGACGACCCCGAGGCGCTACTTCGAGACGTCCTCCACCGTCGCGCACCTGACGTGGGCGCCGACGCGCAGCACTTCCTGATCGTCCTCACCGACCAGACGGGCCACGACCCGACCAGGTCGACTCGGCACTTCGCCGGCTGCCCGAACAGCACGACCGGCACGCGTCGGAACAGCTCGAGCCGGCCAATCAGACGCCCTCGTGGCCAAGAAGGTCTCGCCCTCCTTCGTCACGTACAACCCCGACGGCGCACCGCTGATGACGCAGTGCCACACCGCGATGGCGCAGCGACCGGCGGCACGAACGTCGACTCCGGCGACGGCTCACGCGGGTCCAACTTCCAGACCATCAACTCGGCCGCGGCACCCCGCTCGATCGACGTCACGGCGTCGACGAGACCACGGGCGCGGACGACAGCGTCGACCCGTCGACCTGGTTGCGCTTCACCGGCCTGCCCGACGGCTGCTCACCGTCCCCCCCGGCGGACTGGACCAGCCCTTCACCGTGGTCGTCGAGGTCCCGGCGGACGCGGCCTCCGGGCACTACGGCGTCGACGTGAACGTGATCGCCGACGAGTCGACCGCGGGCGACCAAGCACCTACGACTCACGGTCAGGCCCCCGCTCTCGAACGTCAGCGTGAGCGCGACGCCGCAGAGCGCCGGCGCGGCATCACGACGTCAAGCTCGCGCACATCCCGGCCGCGTGGCTCGCGTTCTTCCGGCTCGGCCACGGCCGCACCGCCGCTCGCGTCGCCGCCGACGGCGTCGACGCCGGTCGGCTCCGTCCCGGTCGGCTCGATCCCGGTCGGCTCGATCCCCGTCGGCTCGATCCCGGTCGGGTCGATCCCGTGGGCTCGATCCCCGTCGGCTCGATCCCGGTCGGCTCGATCCCGGTCGGCTCGATCGGCCTCCTCGACCTGCCGGTCGGCTCGATCCGGGCTCTCGTCGCTCCTGCTCTCGCAGCTCCCGCTCTGCGGCGACGTGCCGCAGCCCGGACGAACGCCGACCAGTGCAGGGCCGACGGCGCGACCTGGGCGCAGGTCCTCGCAGGCTCGGGCTTCGAGGGCAAGCCGCTGAACGCGCTCTCGCTCGCCGACGTCCTCGCCGGTCGCCGTCCGTAAGACGAAGCTCAGCGCACTGCCGCTGAAGGACGTCAGCTTCGTCACCACGCTCCTCAAGAGCGTGCACTGGACGTCGCTGCTCCTCGGCACCGGCTCCCTCTCGGAGCTGCCCGGTGCCGGACGGCTTCGACGGTGGTGCAACGGGGTCATCCCGGCTCCCGGCGGCGACTGCACGGCCGTCGCACCGGCGCACGACCGTCTGCAGGCCGACGTCGAAGGGCAACTCGGTCCGCACCCGATCGGCTCGATCCCGGTCGGCTCGATCCCCGTCGGTCATCCCCGTCGGCTCGATCCCCTCGGCTCGATCTCGCTCGCCCACGCACATCGCCGCTTCGCGGCTCGCGCGGTCACGATCGCCGACATGCGACCCGCGACGATCGGCTGCGCTCGTCACTGCACGACCTCAGACGCTCGGCGACGCGTACGCGGCGGACGCGATCGTCCCGACCGTGACGTTCGTCGACCCGCGGCTGACGCCGGCGTTCACGAGCGCGGGCATCACGATCAACGACATCCTCGCGGCGATCCTGAACCAGGCGGGCCCGAACGGCTTGCCGTGGGAGACCCTGCCGGTGCAGGGGCTTCAGCCGTACTCCGACTCGCCGTCGCACGTCACGTACACGATGAGCGCGACGGTCGACTGCAGCGTCTGCGGAGCTTCTCGTTCACCGCGAAGCTTCCGCAGGGCTTCTTCCCGAAGGCGGGCACACCGACGCTGCGCTGACCGGGTTCCCGGCCGCGCCGACCGGCGCCCCGACCGTCGACGGCGATACCGCGGCCGACGCCCAGGAGCTCAACCAGTACACCTGGCATCTCGTCCTGCGGAGGCGCCAACACCGCGGTGACGGCGACGCTCACCTTCGACGCATACGTCGGGCTCGAGCTCGGCACGTTCAAGGTCGAACGCCGCAGCGCGCGCCGGCGACTTCTCGGTCTCGAGCGACGGCGGGGTCGCACCGGTGACCGTGACGCAGAACGGCGAGCCCGGCAACGACGACCGTCGACGGTGCCGGCGACGGTCGGCTCCGACACGCTCGTCGTCGGCCACATCCCGTTCAGCGGCGACCAGGACTTCTACAACGTCAGCCTCTCCGGCCTGCCGCGCGGCACCAAGGTCTCGGCGTTCCTCACACGCCGACGGGCACCGACCTCGACCTGACGATCAGCAAGGCCGCGTCGCCCTCGTTCTTCTCGACGCCGGTCGGCTCGATCCCGGTCGGCTCGATCCCGATCGAGGACAACGGCGTCGGGTTCACCAATGCGTCCGGCACGCTCCCGTCCGACACGCTGCAGGACGTGCCCGTCGGGCTCGATCCCGGTCGGCTCGATCCCGGTCGGCTCGATCCCGGTCGGGAGCATCTCGACGAACCGCGGCGACGCGAACGAAGCCGCGCAGGTGTCACCGACGGCACGGGCGGCGTCGCGACGATCGGGATCAGCGGCTACAACGGCGCGTCGAGCAGCGACGCGCTACGTCCTGCGGATCAAGGTGACGCCGCCGCCGCCGGTCCCGGCCAGCTGCCCGGCCGAGCGATCTCCGTCTCGCCGGCGAATCGCGGCACGCTGCCCGGCTCGCTGCCGACGACGACGAAGTCGCTCTTCATCGTCAACAAGCAGCGGCTGCTCGCGATGTACGACGCGGCGAGCGTCAACAACCTCCTGAGCGCCCTCAACACGCTCGCGGCGCGGCCCGAGGTCGCGGCGCCGGTGCTCCGGTCGACGGCAACGCGGCCGTGCAGTCCGCGTACACCGCCTGGGATGCAAGCACCGTGCAACTCCGCGCGCGCGAACACCGTCGTGCGGTCGATCAACGACGTCGTCGCGGGCTACCGCAACTCCGTCAACGGCCTGCCGAACCTGCACTACATCGTCCTCACCGGCAGCGACGAGCTGACCCGATGGCGCGCACGCCGGACCCGGTGACGCTCTCGCCCGAGGAGAACGTCGCGCGTCGGATCTCGCGTTCACGACGACGGGCTGCACGCCGGCAACGCGCTCTACAACTCGGCCGCCGAGAACAACATCCTCACGGACGGCGCGTACGGCGCGTTCCTCAGCATCCCGTGGCTCGGCCACGACCTGCTGCTGCCGCAGCTCTCCGTCTCGCGGCTCGTCGAGACGCCGGCCGACATGTCGGGCAGATCAACCGCTACCTCGCGCCGGCGGCGTCACGATCGCCGGCACGCCGCAGACCGCGGTCGGGACGCTGAACCCGCGAAGTTCCTCACCACCGGCTACGACTTCCTCGCCGACGGCGCGAAGGCGGTGCGCGACAACATGCGCGCGAACTTCGCCGGCCTCCCCTCGACCTCGGTGCAGGACACGATCGGCGGCGCCAACGCGATCAACTTCCCCGGGCAGCCCGGCGCCGTGGAGCGCTCCGAACCTCTTCGGCAGCTTCTTCCAGCCCGCCGGCGCGGCCGACGTCGCGTCGCTGAACGCGCACTACAACCACCACGCGTTCCAGGCGGCCGACGACTCGCTCGGCACGACGGCCGATCCGAGCCTCTCCACCGCGGCGATCCAGGCGCGCATCCTCTTCACCATGGGCTGCCACGGCGGGCTGAACGTCGCCGACACGCTCGGCGGCTCCGGCGGCAACTATCTCGACTGGCCGCAGGTGTACGCCAAGGACCAGGTGGCGATGTACATCGCGAACACCGGCTTCGGCTACGGCGACACGCGATTCCGTCGCGCTCTCCGAGCGGCTCATGTCGCTCTTCGCCAAGAACCTCCACTCCGACCCGGGCTCGGTCGGGCGAGCAGTGGGCCTCGACGCTGCAGCAGTACTTCGCGACGGCCGGCGCCTACGACGTGTACGACGAGAAGGTGCTCGAAGAGACGACGTTCTACGGGCTTCCGTTCTGGCACTTCAGCAGCTCGCCGACCGCGCCGACCTACACGCCGCCGCGACGACGACCGACCCCGTCACCGGTACGCCGTCGCGTCCGTGACGGTGTCGCCGGCGGGCCTCGTCTCGACGACGACGGCGTCCGGCTCACGGCATGGAGCGACAACGGCAACTCGTCGTTCGGGCTCTACCGGCCCGATCCAGCCGATCACGAGCCGCGAGGTCACCGCGAACCTCCCCGCCCGCGGCGTCTGGGTCACCGGCCTCGTCACGGACGACCGGCATGGGATCAAGCCGCAGCTCGGCTACCCGACGATCGACCTCACCGCGCACGAGCCGCCGCCGGCCGTGCAACCGATCTTCTTCCCGGCGACGCCGTTCACGATCGAGCACGCCACGACGTTCGGGAAGCAGCGCGACTTCGTCAACGTCACCGGGCAGTTCCGGCCGGACTCGACCGGCTCGGCGACGGGCACCGAGCGGCTCGTGACGTCGGCGTCGCTCCAGATCTTCTACTCGAACTCGTCCGACCGCACGCCCCCGTTGATCTCGCAGGTCGTCGTCACCGGCGGCACCATCTACGTTCGCGTCACCGACGACTCGGGAACGCGTCAGGAAGGTGCACCGCTCTCGTGAACAACGGGACGTGGACGCCAGTCGTGCTCACCGCGGGAACCGGTGACCCGACGCTCTGGACCGGGCCGGCGGGCTCGGCGAACCCCGAAGTGTTCGTCGAGGCGACCGACGGCGTGAACGTGGCGTACAGCGCCAACAAGGGCTCGAACTTCACGACGACTCCCTCGAGCGTCCCGGCTCCGCCGCAGATCGTCATGCGGGCGCCCGTCGGGCCGTACGCGCCGGGCCAGGCCGTCAACGCGTCGTTCAGCTGCGTCGCCGGAGCGACCGCCGTCTCGCAGTGCCTCGGAACCCTCGACGGGCATCCGCTCGTCTCCGGCGACGCTCTCGACACCTGCGACGTTCGGCTCGCACACCGTCGTCGTGAGGGCCCTCGACGCCAATGGGAACGTGCTCGGCTCGCTCCAACGGATCTACGTCGTCTCCTACCCGTTCAAGGGCTTCTTCTCGCCCGTCGACAACGAGCCGACCTTCAACGCGGTCAACTCGGGCCAGGCGATCCCGGTCAAGTTCAGCCTCACCGGCAATCGCGGGCTCAACATCTTCGCCGCCGGCTACCCGAGCTCGCAGACGATCGCGTGCGACGCCAGCGCACCGGCCGACGGCATCGAGTCCACGCTCACGGCCGGCTCGAGCAGCCTGAGCTACGACGCCGGCTCCGACCAGTACAGCTACGTCTGGAAGACGGACAAGAGCTGGTCGGGCACGTGCCGCGCCCTCGTGCTGAAGCTGAAGGACGGCTCCGTGCACCGGGCGAACTTCAAGTTCACGAAGTAGCGCCGCCAGCCTCTAGGCTTCGGCCGTGGCCCAGGTCGCCGAAGGAGAGCACGAGCTCCGGCGCGTCATCGACGAGGACCGCGAGGTCGAGGGCCTCGGCGAGCAGGAGCTCCTCGAGCTCTACCGCTCGATGGTGCTGCTCCGAACCTACGACGAGCGCTCCGTCGTCTATCACCGGCAGGGGCGGATCGGCACGTACGCGATCTTCTGGAACCACGAGGCGATGCAGGCGGGCGCGGTGCACGCGCTCGAGGACGGCGACTGGATCTTCCCGAGCTACCGCGAGTCGGCGGTCGGGCTCCTGCGCGGCATGCCCGCCGCGACCGTCCTCCACTGGTGGCGCGGCCACCCCGCCGGCTGGTGGAACCCGGCCGACTACAACGTCGCCTCCATCTGCGTGCCGATCGCGTCGCAGGTGCCGCATGCGGCCGGCCTCGCGTGGGGCAAGAAGCTGAAGGGCGAGCGCGCGTGCGCGATCGCGTTCTTCGGCGACGGTGCGACGAGCGAGGGGGCGTTCCACGAGGGCGCGAACTTCGCCGGCGTCTATCAGGCGCCGCTCATTCTCTTCTGCAACAACAACGGCTGGGCGATCTCGACTCCCGTCGGCGCGCAGACGCACGCGGCGGCGCTCGTCGACAAGGCCGCCGGGTACGGCATACCCGGCGTGCGGGTCGACGGCGGCGACGTGCTCGCCGTCTACGAGGCGACACGCGAGGCCGTCGCACGTGCACGCGACGGCGGCGGGCCGACCTTCATCGAGGCCGTGTCGTACCGCGCCGCACCGCATGCGACGGCCGACGATCCCCGCGCCTACATCGATCTCGAGCGCGTCGAGCTGGAGAAGCAGAACGAGTGCGTCGGCCGGTACGAGCGGTATCTCCGCCGGCTCGGCATCCTCGGCGACGATCTCGACGCGGCGATCCGCGACGAGGCGCTGGAGGTGATGCGCAGCGGGATCGCGGAGGCGGAGGCAGAGCCGGACGCCGACGTCTCGCTCCTCTTCGACCACGCCTACGCCAACCCGCCCGCGTCGTTTGCCGCGGAGCTCGCCGAGCTGCGGCGCATCCTCGGAGGCAGCAGTGGCTGAGCTCTTCATGGTCGAGGCGCTGAACGACGGCTTCCATGTCGAGCTCGCGCGCGACGACTCGGTGATGGTGATGGGCGAGGACGTCGGTCGCGCGGGCGGTGTCTTCCGCGCGACCGCGGGCCTGCGCGAGCGCTTCGGCGTCGACCGCTGCGTCGACACGCCGCTCGCCGAGGCGGGCATCCTCGGCACCGCGATCGGACTGTGCATGGCCGGCTGGCGCCCGGTGACGCGAGATGCAGTACGACGCGTTCTCCTACCCGTGCCTCGACCAGCTGATCACGCACGTCGGCCGCTACCACTGGCGCACCGGCGGCGGCATGGAGTTCCCGCTCGTCGTGCGCATGCCGTACGGCGGCGGCGTGCGCGCGCCCGAGCTGCACGACGACTCGCCCGAGACGTACTACGTGCACACGCCGGGGGTGAAGGTCGCGATCCCGTCGACGCCCGCCGACGCAAAAGGCCTGCTCGCGGCGGCAATTCGCGATCCCGATCCGGTCGTCCTGCTCGAGCCCAAGCTCATCTACCGCAGCGAGCGGAGCGACGTCCCCGAGGGCGAGCACGTCGTGCCGCTCGGCAAGGCGCGCGTCGCGCGCGAAGGCGACGACGTCACGCTCGTCGCGTACGGCGCGATGGTCCCGCTGTGCGAGCGCGCCGCCGACGCGCTCGCAGACGAGGCGTCGGTCGAGGTGCTCGACATTCGCACGCTGAAGCCGCTCGACGAGGACGCGCTGCTCGCGTCGGCCGTCGAAGACCGGACGCGTCGTGATCGTGCAGGAGGCGCCGCGCGTCGCCGGCTTCGGCGCGGAGCTCGCGGCCGTGCTCGCCGAGAAGGCGATCCTCGACCTGCGCGGCCCCGTGCTGCGCGTCACCGGCTACGACGTCCCGTACCCGTACTGGAAGATCGAGGATGCGTACATGCCCTCCGTCGAGCGCGTCGTCGATGCCGTCCGGAAGCTCCTCGCCTTCTGAGCGGCTTCGCCTGTGGCTCGAGCGCGGCGAGTCCGGCTACTGGCTGCGCGACGCCGCGACCGGTGACGCGGTCCGCTGGGACGACGAGCGGCTGCGCGTCGTGAAGCTCGCCGGCGCGTCGTACCGCTCCGACGCCCTGCAGGACGACGCCTTCGCCCCGGGCAAGCGGCTCGCGCTCGTGCGCGAGCCGGAGAACGAGCACGACCCGAACGCGGTCGGCATCTGGGACGCCGAGCGGCGGCTGCAGGCCGGCTACGTCCCCGCGGAGATCGCCGCCGAGCTTCGCGGCGACGAGCAGGCGCTCGCCCTGTGGGAGTTCCGCGGCGAGACCGGCGCCCGCATCGGCCTGCGCGTCCTGCTCGCCCCGGCGGATGCGTGGATCCAGGAGCCGCGACGGTGACGATGCACGAGATCCCGCTCGTCGAGGAGACGGTGCACGGCTACTTCTCGACGGCGCTGCCGCCGGTGCTGACCGTCGAGCCGGGCGACGCCGTGCGCTTCCAGGCGCTGAACGCGGGCTGGCGCTGGGAGGCGGGCGGCGAGCACTTCGAGCGCGACGCGGCGCTGCACAGCGGCCACGCGCTCACGGGGCCGGTCGAGGTGCGCGGTGCGCGCGCCGGGCAGACGCTCGTCGTCTCGATCGACGAGGTGACGACGCGTGACTGGGGCGCGACGTTCGGCGACGGCGAGCTCTTCCACTGGCGCCTCGACGGCGACGTGTGGCGGCTCGACGACCTCGCGGTCGCCTCGGCGCCGTTCCTCGGCGTGATCGGCATGCCTCCCCCGGAGCCGGGCATCCATTCGACGATCCCGCCGCGGCGGTTCGGCGGCAACATCGACTGCAAGCTGCTCGTCGCGGGGACGACGCTCTTCCTGCCGATCCCGGTCGACGGCGCGCTCGTCTCGGCGGGCGACGGCCACGGCGCGCAGGGCGACGGCGAGGTGTCCGGCACGGCGATCGAGACGCCGCTCGAGCGCGTCGCGCTCACCTTCGACCTTCGCGACGACCTCGACCTCCGCATGCCGGTCGCGCGCACGGCGGACGCGTGGGTGGCCTTCGGCTTCGACAACGATCTCGACGTCGCCGCGACGCTCGCGACGGAGACGATGCTCGACCTGATGGAGCGGGAGCTCGCGATCGACCGCAAGAAGGCGCTCGCGCTCGCGAGCGTCGCCGTCGACCACCGTGTCACGCAGCTCGTGAACGACGCCAAGGGCGTGCACGCGGTCCTCGCCGACACGGCGATCAGGTAGGAATCCGCCCGTGGCCTACGAGTTCAAGCTGCCGGACCTCGGCGAGGGGCTGACCGAGGGCGAGATCGCGCGCTGGCTCGTCGCCGAGGGCCAGGAGATCGCCGAGGACGAGCCGCTCGTCGAGATCGCGACCGACAAGACGACGGTCGAGATCCCGTCGCCGGCCGCCGGCGTCGTCTCGAAGATCCACGTCGCCGAGGGCGAGGTCGTCCCCGTCGGCACCCTCCTCGTCGTCATCGGCGGCAACGGCGAGCCGCCGCGCGCAGGACAGCCGGCCGCGCCGGCTGCCCCGAAGGCACGCACCGGCCGCGCCGCAGGGCGGACAGGGTCCGGGCGACGCCGCTCGTGCGCCGGCTCGCCGAGGAGCTCGGCGTCGATCTCGCGACGGTCGCGGGCACGGGGCCGCAGGGGCGCATCACCGAGCAGGACGTGCGCGGGACCACCGCGGCAGCCCCTGCAGCCGCGGGCGAGGGGCGGCGCGAGCCGATCCGCGGCGTCAAGCGGCAGATGTTCGAGCACCTCACCCGCGCGCACCGGGAGATCCCGCCGGTCACGTGGGTCGAGGAGTGCGACTTCACGAACGTCGACCTCAAGCGGCTGCTGCCGCTCACGCTCAAGGCCGTCGCCGAGTCGCTGCGCGAGTTCCCCGAGCTGAACGCGCGCATCGAGGGAACCGACCTCGTCTATCTCGACCGCTACGACCTCGGCATCGCGGTGCAGACCGAGCAGGGGCTCGTCGTCCCCGTCGTCCGCGACTGCGACTCGCGGAGCGTCGACGAGCTCGACGCGGACGTGAAGCGGCTCGCCGGCGCCGCGCAGGCGGGCAAGCTCGCACCCGAGGAGCTGCGCGGCGGCACGTTCACCGTCACGAGCGCGGGCAGGTCGGCCGGCCTCTTCACGACGCCGCTCGTGAACCACCCGCAGGTCGCGATCCTCGGCGTCTACCGCATCGACGAGCGCGCGGTCGTCCGCGACGGGGAGATCGTGGTGCGCCGGATGGGCAACGTCTCCGTCACGTTCGACCATCGTGTGATCGACGGCAAGCGCGCGGCCGACTTCGGCCTCGCCGTCATCGAGCGGCTGCAGGCGCTAGGAGGTCTCGAGGTGCTCGCGGATGAGCGCCTCGAGCTTCGGCGCGGTCGAGCGGCCGTCGATCCGCGCGACGACCCGCTTGCCGCGCACGAGGGCGACCGACGGCACCTGCGAGATGCGAAAGCGCTCCGCGATGTCGGGGCGCTCGTCGACGTCGACCTTCTTCACCCGGAGGGCAGAGCGCTCCTTGCGCGCGATGTGCGCGAGCAGGCTCTCCATGCGGCGCGCCGGGCCGGAACGCCGCGACGTGAAGAAGACGAGCAGTGCGCGTGCGTCCCGTGACATCGGTCTCCTCCGGCGAGCGGCTCGGTGCGGCGGCGCCCCTGTGAGCCCGCCTCCACGGGGATAACGGCGGATGCGCGCGCCCGGGTACGCTGGCGGCGTGGGTGCGTGGTACTGGATCGGCGTGTGTGTCGGCCTGGGCGCCGCGGCCGGGGTGCTCGTCGCCGGCCTCGCGGCCCGCGTCGTCGTCGTTGCGGCCGTGCTCGCGGCGGCGGCCGGCCTCGGGCTCGGCCTCGCAATCGACGCCTGGCAGCCGGGCGGTCTCGCCGACTGGATCGGCGGCGCGCTCGGCGGTCTCGCCGGCTCGCTCGGCGCCGCCGTGATCGTCCGCGGCGCGCTCCGGCGCGGCGGGACGGCGGCCGGCACGGCCGTGCTCGTCGCAGCCGCCGCGCTCGTCGCGGGCGGCCTCGCGTTCGTGCCGGTCCTCGGCTATCTCGAGGCGCTCGCCCTGCCGCTCCTCGCGGCGCGTCTGCGCCGCCGCGCTCCGGAGCGGTACGCCGGGCTGCGCACGCTCGCGAAGTGACGAAGAAGCTCATCCTCATCGTCGTCGACGGGCTGACGCCCGCGGCCTTCGAGCGCGCGGTCGACGGCGGGAGGGCGCCTGCTCTCGCGCTTCTCGCCCGGCACGGCACGTACCGGCGCGCGACGTCGGTCTTTCCGTCGCTGACGCCCGTGTGCCTGTCGTCGATCGCCACCGGCGCCGGCCCGGACGTCCACCGCATCCCGCATCTCGTGTGGTGGCATCGCGAGGAGCGGCGCATCGTCGAGTACGGCTCGTCGTTCGCCGCCCTGCGCGCCGCCGGCATGGCGCAGTCGATCACCGACACGATCTTCAACATGAACCAGAAGCACCTCGGCGCCGACGCGGTCACCGTGTACGAGGCGCTCGAGGACGCAGGGCTTCGTCGCGGCCGCGGTCAACATCACGTGCTACCGGGGCCGCACGAAGCACCTGCCCGTGCTGCCGTGGGTGACGAAGCCCGCGTACGGCCCGAAGCGGTTCTTCTACTACAGCCTGTTCGAGTCCGACCCGACCGGCGCGCCGTTCGCGGTCCGCAACCGCGCCGGCGGCTCGATCGACGTCTACGCGTCTGCGGTGGGGCGCTGGCTCGTCACCCGGGACGGCTTCGACTTCTTCGCCTACTACCTCTCCGACTTCGACTACGCCTCGCACGCGCACGGCCCGCTCGGCGCCGAGGACGTCGCGCTCGTGCGCACCGATGCCGCGATCCAGGCGCTGCTCGACGCGGCCGGCGGCGCGGACGCCTTCCTCGAGCGGTACGCGGTCATCCTCCACTCGGACCACGGGCAGACGAAGGTCGAGCAGGCGACGCAGCTCGAGAGCTCGCTCACGGCGCATGCCGATCACGTCGTCGTCACCGCGTCGAACCGCGCCGGGCAGGTCTACCTGCTGCCCGGAGCGCGCGTCGACGCCGAGGTCCTCGCCCGCTCGCTCGACGGCGACGAGACGGTCGAGGTGACGCTTCGCCTCGAGCACGACGAAGCCGTCGCCCGGCGCGAAGGGGAGGAGCTGCGCTTCCGGCCGGGCCCGTCGGGGTGGGACGTGAGCGGCGACGGCTCGATCCTCGACCATCCGGATGCGCTCTACCGCGCGTGGGCCGCGCTCGCCAACCCGAACGCCGGCGAGCTGCTGGTATCCGCCGCACCCGGCTTCGAGTTCGCCGACCTCGGCGGCCGCCACCACGCGGGCGGGGGCAGCCACGGCTCGCTCGTCGAGGGCGACTCGGTCGTGCCCGTCCTCACGGTCGGCGTCGACGCCGAGCCGCGGCGGATCACGGACGTCATGCCCGCGGTGCTCGAGCACTTCGGTGTCGAGCCGCCGGCGTACGTGGCAGCACCCGAACGTGTCGCCTGAACGCGCGGCGATGGTCGAGGAACAGCTCCGCGCGCGCGGCATCGACGACGAGCGCGTGCTCGAGGCGATGGCCCGCGTCCCGCGCGAGCTCTTCGTCCCGGCGGCGTCCCGCGGGAGCGCCTACCGGGACGAGGCGCTGCCGATCGGCTTCGGCCAGACCATCTCGCAGCCGTACATGGTCGCGCGGATCTGCTCCGAGCTCGCGCTGCAGGGTCACGAACGCGTGCTCGACGTCGGCACCGGCTCCGGGTACCAGGCTGCCGTCCTCGCGGAGCTCGCGGCCGAGGTCCACTCGATCGAGCGGGTGCCCGAGCTCGCCGAGCAGGCGCGGGCCGCCCTCGAGGCAGCGGGCTACGGCGAGCGGGTGCACGTCCACGTCGGCGACGGGACGAAGGGCCTGCCCGCGCACGCGCCGTTTGCCGCAATCGCGGTCGCCGCAGCCGCGCCCGAGCTGCCGGAGACGCTCTACGCGCAGCTCGAGCTGCGCGGGCGGCTCGTCGTCCCGGTCGGGAGCCGGAGGAACCAGCTGCTGCAGGTGGTCGTCCGGTCGCCCGAGGGGCCCGCCGTCCTCCGAACCGTCCCCTGCCGCTTCGTGCCCCTCCTCGGAGCCGAAGGGTTTGCGCAGCAGCCTCCCGGTTAGACACGATGGCGCCATGGCGCCCCTCCGCACCACGGCGGCACTCCAGCTTCCCGTGCGCCTGCACGGGATCCAGCTCGGGCGGCCGACGGATCTTCTCCTCGACACGGGCGACTGGCACGCCGTCGGCTTCGTCGTGCACTGCGGCGACGAGTCGACGCGGTTCCTGCCGTACGCGGCCTGCCAGCCGTCGCACGACGAGATCGCGGTCGCGTCGGCGCTCATGCTGCTCGAGGACGTCGCGTTCTACGAGAAGCGAGGCGTCTCGTTCCGCTCGCTGCTCGACGGGGACGTGATCGGCGGCGGCGTGCTCCGCGACGTCGTGCTCGGGCAGGGCGGTTACGCGACGGAGCTCGAGGTCGAGCGCGACGGCGTGCTCCAGCTCGTCCCGAGCGCGGGCGCCGTCGTCGTCCCGACGAGAGCGTCGGCGGCGTAAGCGGCGCGTCCAGTACCCTCGCGCGGTGGACGCTCCCGCCCGTCGCCACCGCGCCCACGCTGCACTCCGCGCCCGCCACAACTGGGTGCAGCTCGCGAAGTTCTGCGTCGTCGGGGCCGTCGGCTACGCCGTCAACCTCGTGGTCTATGCGACGCTGATCCACCTCGGCGTCCACTACCTGCTGGCGGCGACCTGCTCCTTCCTCGTGGCCGTGACGAACAACTACGCGTGGAACCGGTTCTGGACGTTCCGCGACCGGCGCGGCCACGCCGGCGTGCAGGGGATGCGCTTCTTCGTCGTGGCCCTCGCGTCGCTCGGCGCCAACCTCCTCCTGCTCCACGTGCTCATCACGCTCGGGGCGGGGAAGCTCGGGGGCCAGGCGATCGCGATCGTGCTCGTCACGCCGCTCAATTTCATCGGCAACAAGCTCTGGTCGTTCCGGCTCCACTAGCCTGTCCGCGGTGACGCGTCGTCTCATCGTCGTCGCAGCCTGCTATCTCGCGTGTGCGCCGGCGGCGCTCGCGACGACGACGAGCGTGTCGGTGCCCGAGTTCGACGGCCAGGGACGGCTCGTGCAGACGCCGTTCGCGCCGCCCGTCACCGCGGCGCATCTGACGAAGGCGAAGGTCTACGCCGCCGTCCTCCGCAACCCCAAGGCGGCCGCATGGCTCAGGCGGTACCCGTCGACCGACCGCGTCCACGAGGAGACCTACGACGGCAAGACGCTTACCTGGACGGTCAAGATCTGGCAGGGGAAAGCCGGCGAGATCGTCGAGGCGACGGTCGACGACGCGAGCGGCGTCGTCACCGCCGCGTGGACGGGGCCGCAGGTCGCGTGGAAGATGGCGCGCGGCTACCCCGGCTCGTTCGGCGGCGTCAAGATCAACAACCCGTGGCTCTGGGGCTCGCTCTGCCTCGTCTTCTTCCTCGGGCTCGCCGACCTCCGCCGCCCGATCTCGCTGCGGAACCTCGATCTCGTGATGCTGCTGTCGCCGACGGCGTCGCTCTGGTTCTTCAACCACGGCGACGTCTTCACGGCCGTGCCGCTCTTCTATCCCGCTCTTGCCTGGGTGGTCGCCCGCGGCATCCAGATCGGCTTCACCGGCCGCGGCTCGCCGTCGCGCCCGATGTGGCCGACGTGGGTGCTGCTCGCCGCCACCGTCTTC
This sequence comes from uncultured Actinomycetes bacterium, assembly GCA_963831405.1. Taxonomy (GTDB): domain Bacteria; phylum Actinomycetota; class Thermoleophilia; order Gaiellales; family Gaiellaceae; genus Palsa-739. Next base: position 22,508 of record CAWHPX010000006.1, on the reverse strand, counting down.
CTCGCGGGGTTCCGGATCGGGCTCAACGTCGAAGCGTCGAACGTGATCGACGTCGGCTACTCGGGCGTCATCGGCGCGGAGCGCATCGTGCACGGCCAGGCCCCGTGGGGGAACTTCCCGATCGAGGGGGATCTCAAGGCGTGCGGCCCCGCCGACGCGGCGGGTGAGATCCGCGAGCGCATCCAGGCGAACGGCCGCTGCGAGTCCGCGAACCCGCAGGGCGACACGTACGGGCCGGTCGCCTACGAGTCGTACATCCCCGGCTACGGCCTCTTCGGCTGGAGCGGCAAGTGGGACACGCTGCCCGCGGCGCACTTCACCTCGATCGCGTTCGACCTGCTGTGCATGCTCGGGCTGTGGCTCGTCGGGCGCCGCTTCGGCGGGATGCAGCTCGCGGCGGTGCTCGCGTTCGCGTGGGCGGCGTACCCGTTCACGCAATACGCCTCGAACTCGAACACGAACGACGCGCTCATGCCCGCGTTTCTCATCTGGGGCTTCTGGCTCGTGTCGTCGCCGGTCGCGCGCGGCGGCCTGGCCGCGCTCTCGGGGCTGACGAAGTTCGCGTCGCTCATCGTCGCGCCGCTCTGGCTCACCTACCCGAACCGGAGGCCCTCGTGGCGGTTCGCCGCGGGATTCGCGGTCGCAGCGCTCGCGGCGTTCTCCGTCGTCCTCCTCGAGCCGAGCCCGCTGCACGAGCTGCGCGTCTTCTGGGACCGCTCGCTCCGCTGGCAGGTCGGCCGCCACGCGCCGTGGTCGCTCTGGGACTGGCGGCAGTACCACGCACGCGGCATCCCCGACCTGCACATCGTCCAGCACGTGCTCCAGGGGCTCCTCGTCGCAGGCGCGGTGGCCGTCGCTTTCGTGCCGCGGCACAAGTCGCCGCTGCAGCTCGCCGCGCTCACCGCCGCGCTCCTCGCCGGCTTCGAGCTCGTGCTGACGTACTGGCTCTACACCTACATCCCCTGGTTCTTCGGCTTCGCCGCGATCGCGCTCCTCGCGCCGCTCGCCGTCGTCCGTCGCGAGCCGGTGCTAGAGCTCGACGCGCAGGAGCTCGATGCCCCTCGCCCGGCCGTCGTCTGAGCAGTCGACGACGACGCCCTCGATCCGCACGCCGCCCTCGGCCGGCTCGAAGCGCACCGGCATCCGCGTACGCATGCGCGAGATCGCGAGCTCGGCCTTCACGCCGATCACCGAGTCGTGCGGGCCCGTCATGCCCGCGTCCGTCACGGCGGCCGTGCCGTTCGGTTGCACGCGCGCGTCGTTCGTCTGCACATGCGTGTGCGTGCCGACGACAGCGGTGACGCGTCCGTCGAGCCAGCGCGCCATCGCGACCTTCTCGCTCGTCGCCTCGGCGTGGAAGTCGAGCACGACGACCGGCGCCTGCGCGCGCGCCTCGTCGACGAGAGCGTCGACCACCTCCCACGGCGACAGCGGCGTGTCGAGATAGAGCGAGCCGAGGAGGTTCAGCACCGCGACCTTGACGCCGTTGCGCGCCTCGACGACGGCAAGCCCACGCCCCGGTGTCCACGTCCCTGCATTCGCAGGGCGGATGACGCGCTCGCTCGCCGCGAGGTAGTCGCCGATACCGCCGCGGCGGTACGTGTGGTTCCCGAGGGTGACGACGTCCGCGCCGGCGGCGAGCAGCCTGTCGGCGAGCTTGCCGGTGATGCCCGCTCCGTCGGCGATGTTCTCGCCGTTGACGATGCACAGATCAGCGGCGAGCTCGTCGCGCAGGGCCGGGAGCCGTTCCTCGACCGCGCGGCGTCCCGCGACCCCGAACACGTCTGCGAGGAAGAGAAGTCTCAGTTCAGGACCAGCGACGCTGCGGGGCGAAGCTCGACCGAGACGTGGTTGCCCGCGTCGTTCGTGTAGCGCGCGAGCGCCTGCTGCTCCGCCTTCGCGAGGTTCACGACGGTGCCGAGCCGCGTCGCACCGCTGACGACGTTCGATCCCACCGACAGAGACGGGTCGGCGCGCAACTGCGTAAGCGAAACGACGAGCGACGGTGCGGTCTGCGGCTGGATGTCGATGCGCGTCCCGAAGCGATGGCCGCCGACGACGTACGGCGTGATGCCGACGACGCTGCCGTCGACCGGCGCGTAGACGTTCGTGCCGGGGACCGCGCCGACGTCGAGCGCAGACGGCGTGCCGCCGTCGAGCTGATACCAGATCGGATTGCCGCCGCCGCCGCCGAAGACCTTGTGGAAGACGCGCTGCAGCACGCCTTCGTTGCCCTGGTGCCCCATCGGCGCGAGGGGCATCGCCCCGTCGGTCGCCGAGTGGAAGCCGATCGCGGTGTACTGGTTCTGCGCGATCGGCATCTGGAGGCGGATCACGCCGTGCACGGCGAGGATCTGCGGAAACGGCTTCGTCTGCGAGCTCGCGGCGAGATTCGTGGCGGCGAACGCCTGCGGGGGGCGCGAGCTCCCGCCGAACGCGGACAGCGCGAGTGCAATCACGAGCACGATCGCGAGAAGGGTGAGGAGCGCGAATCGCCGAGCCCGACGCGCCGCGCGCACCTCCCGACGTTCGACGCGCCGCCTCCGTGTGGGGCGTGAGGACGGCATGTCGGGGGGCACCGTATCGAAGGACCGGGCGAGCTTCAACCGGGAAGGCGGCGGCTCGACCCACAGATCGGCCCGCCGGAGCGCCAGATTCCCGTCCTCGAAGAAGCTCCAGGGAACCGCCGCGGTACGATCGGCTGCGTGCCGGGGGCCCCCGTTCCTCCTCCGATCCTCATCCCGCGGTGGGTGCAGCTCGTGGGTCTTCCCCTCATGCTGCTCCTGGCGTGGGTCGTGGCGGGGGCCGTGCGTCACGCCGTCTTCATCTTCCTCGTAGCGCTCCTCATCGCCCTGCTCCTCAACCCGCTCGTCCGCGCGCTGGGACGGTTCTGGATCCCTCGTGGGATTGCGGTTGCGATCGTCTACCTGACCTTCGCTGCCGCTGTGGCACTGGCGATCCTCGCTCTCGCGACGGTCGTGGTGCAGCAGACGCGCCACGCCAGTAATCGAGTCGACAATTACTTTACGGTCGAGAGCGGACGCCTCCACGAGACGGGCGCGACGCACGACCTCGCCCGCTTCCAGCTCTGGCTCGACGATCACCATCTGCGGCGCGTGCAGGTGCAGAAGCAGGGACAGAAGTTCCTGAACTCGGTCGGCACGAACGACGTCGAGAAGTACACGACGAAGGCGCTGAACTGGGCGGAGGGTGCGGGGCTTGCCGTCGTCAGCCTGCTGTTCAGCGTCGTGCTCGTCGTCGTCGTGTCGATCTACATGCTGCTCGACATGCAGCGACTTGCATCCGGCATCGACCGGCGCTTTCCGCCCACGCCCGGCACGGCGCCGCTCATCGAGCGGATGGAGCGCGCACTCGCGAGCTACGTCAAGGGCCAGGCTGCGCTGTCGCTGATCATCGGCGCGAGCTCCGGCTTCGGCCTGTGGATCCTCGGCGTGCTCGGCCTGATGCCGAACGGCGGCAAGTACGCGGTGCTCTTCGGCGTGTGGGCCGGCATCACCGAGCTCATCCCGTACGTCGGGCCGTGGCTCGGCGCAGCGCCGCCCGTGCTGTACGCGCTCGTGCAGCATCCGCTCTCGGCGCTCTGGGTGGCATTGCTCTTCCTCGGCATCCAGCAGCTCGAGGGGCACGTCGTCGTCCCGAAGGTGATGGGGCACTCCCTGCGCCTCCATCCGCTGCTCGTGATCTTCGGCCTGCTTGCCGGCGGCGAGATCTACGGCTTCCCGGGCATCCTCGTCGCCCTGCCGCTGCTCGCCGCGGCGCGTGCAGTGTGGGAGTTCTTCTCCGAGCGCATCGCGTTCGCGCGCTGGGAGTCGGAGCAGGGCATTGCCGACGCGGTCGGTCTCGAGGTCGTGCCTCCCGAGTCGGCGCGCCCGATCGCGCGGTGACGCAACCGCTCTTGCGTGCGACCGGCGTCGCACGGACGTTCGGCGACGTCAACGCGCTCGCGCCGACCGACGTCGAGCTGCAGCCGGGCGAGACCGTCGCCCTCGTCGGGCCGAACGGCGCGGGGAAGTCGACGCTCCTTGCAATTCTCGCCGGTGCGCTCGAACCGAGTTCCGGGGTCGTCGAGGCCCACGCCTCGATCGGCTGGGTGCCGCAGCGTCCGGCGCACTACGCCCGCCTCTCGGCCCGGGAGAACCTCGAGCTCTTCGGAGCGCTCGAGGGCGTGCACGATCCCGCCGGCACGGCCGCACGTCTGCTCGAGCGCTTCTCGCTGCCCGCGGCGGATCGCGCCTCGGGCGAGCTCTCCGTCGGCAACCGGCAGCGCCTGAACGTCGCGCTCTCGCTCATCGCCGACCCGCGCGTCCTCCTCCTCGACGAGCCGACGGCCTCGCTCGACCCCGGCCAGCGCCGCCGGGTGTGGGGCGTCGTCGACGAGCTGCGCGCCGACGGCGGGGCGGTGTGCTTCGCGACGCAGAACCTCGAGGAGGTCGAGCACGCGAACCGCGTGCTCGTGCTCTCGGACGGGCACATCGTCTCCGCGACGGTCGAGGAGGTGTTCTTCGGGCGTAGGCTCGACGGAGCCCGACAAGAAGCGGAGGGGCCGGCTTTGCCGGCGCCGGAGCGGGAATGAAGGCTGTCGGGTTGATCGTGCGGAAGGACCTGCTCGTGCTGAAGCGGTCGCCCCTCCTGCTCGCGGCGCTCGTCGCGTACCCGATCGTGATCGCCCTGCTCGTCGGCCTCGTCGCGGGGTACGCAAGCTCGAAGCCTCGCGTGGCCTGGGTCGACGAGGACAACGTGCCTGCGATCGTGCAGGTCGGCGGGCAGCGCTTCCACGTCCAGACCGTCATCGACCAGGTCGCGCAGAACGTGACGCTCGTGCGCATGAGCGCCGCCGAGGCCGCGCGCGAGCTCGCCTCCGGGAAGGTCGTCGCGACGGTCACGGTGCCGGAGGGGTTCGTCGGCACCCTCGAGACCGCTGCCCAGAGCCCGAGCCTCGTCCTGCGAACGGGCAGCGGCGCGCTCGCATCGCGCGTCACCCAGCAGATGCAGGCGCTCGTCTACCGGCTGAACCAGGAGCTGCAGGGCGTGTTCATCAAGGCGAACCTCGTCTTCGTGCGACTGCTCCTGCACGGCGGGAAGGGCAGCTTCCTCGGCCGGCACTTCACGGTGCTCGGCCTCGACGGCACGGAGAAGCTGCTCGCCGCCATGACGCCGAGCGCGCGCGTGAAGGCCATCCAGGGCTTCGTGCACGACGCGCGCCTCGGCCTCGCGCAGACCGGTGCCGCACTCACGGCCACCGCGCATCCGATTCAGCTGGCGCAGCCGAAGGAGAAGGGGCGGACGTGGGTGCTCTCCGCGCAGGTGCAGTCGTACGGGATCGCACTGACCGTGACGTTCCTCGCGCTGCTCCTCGCGGCGGGCGCGACGGCGGCGGAGCACGACGAAGGCACGATCGGCCGGCTGCGCCGCGGGCTCGTCTCGCTCGGGGCGCTCGTGTGGTCGAAGGTCGTGCTCGCCACGGCCGTCGGCCTCGCGCTCGGTGCGACGATCGCGGTCGCTTTCGGCGTCGTCGTCGAGGCCGGCGGCGTCAGCGGCGGCGAGCCGTGGTCGCGCCTGCCGCTCCTTCTCGCGGGCATCGCGCTCGCCGCCGCCGTCGTCGGCGCGGCCGGCGCGCTCCTCGGTGCCGTGGCGCGCGAGGCGCGGACGGCGTCGCTCCTCGCCGTGCTCGTCGTCCTGCCCGTCGTGTTCCTCGGCCTCGTGCCGCGCGAGGCGCTCTCGTTTGCGTACTGGGTGAGCGAGCTCCTGCCGTTCGCCCATGCGGTGCGCTGGTTCTCGGCCGCGCTCTACGACCCGAGCCCGTGGCGTGCGCTCGCCCGGCAGACCGCCTGGCTCGTCGGCATCGGCGCAGTTCTCTGGGGCCTTGCGCGCCTCGGCATGCGCCGGCTCGCCGCGTAGCGGCGGCGTACTCTTACGGCATGCCCGGCTACCCCGACGTGCGCCTGCGGCGGTTCCGCCGCTCGAGCGGCCTCCGCGGCCTCGTCCGCGAGACGAGGCTCAGCCTCGACCAGTTCGTGATGCCGCTCTTCGTCGCCCCCGAGTCGCTCGTGAACGAGCAGCTGCCGGCGATGTCGCGGTTCAGCATCGACGAGATCCAGCGCGAGGTGGAGGAGCTCGTTCGCGCGGGCGTGCAGGCGGTGATGCTCTTCGGCATCCCGGCGGAGAAGGACGAGCAGGCAACGGGTGCGTGGGAGGACGACGGCGTCGTCCAGCAGGCGCTGCGAGCGCTGCGTCCGCGCTTCCCCGAGCTCGTCCTGCTCACCGACGTCTGCCTCTGCGAATACACCTCGCACGGGCACTGCGGCGTCATCGTCGACGGCGAGGTTGCGAACGACCAGAGTCTCGAGCTGCTCGCTCGCACAGCGGTCTCGCACGTCGAAGCGGGGGCGGACGTCGTCGCGCCGAGCGACATGATGGACGGTCGCGTCGCGGCGCTCCGCGACGCGCTCGACGATCACGGCTTCGAGGCGACGCCGGTGCTCGCGTACTCGGCCAAGTACGCGTCGGCGTTCTACGGGCCGTTTCGCGAGGCAGCCGATTCGACGCCGTCGTTCGGCGACCGCCGCGGCTACCAGATGGATCCCGCGAACGTGCGCGAGGCGCTACGCGAGTGCGAGCTCGATATCGACGAGGGCGCGGACGCCGTCATGATCAAGCCGGCCCTGCCGTACCTCGACGTGATCCGTGCCGTGCGCGAGTCGTTCGACGTGCCGGTCGCCGCCTACAACGTCTCGGGCGAGTACGCGATGGTCAAGGCGGCGGCGCAGGCCGGCTGGCTCGACGAGCGCCAGGCCGCACTCGAGTCGCTCACGGCGATCAAGCGCGCGGGCGCGGACCTGATCGTCAGCTACTGGGCGAAGGATCTCGCGCAGTGGCTATAGGAACGCGCAGCGACCTCTATCGCCGCGCGCTCCAGCTGATCCCCGGCGGTGTCAACTCACCGGTGCGCGCGATGCGCGCCGTCGGGCTCGACGAGCCGTTCTTCGTCGCGAGCGGCGAGGGCGCGTACCTCGACGACGTCGACGGCAACCGCTACCTCGACTGGGTCATGTCGTGGGGGCCGCTCCTCTTCGGGCACGCGGATCCCGACACGGTCGAGGCGGTGCGCGACGCGGCGCTCCGCGGGACGAGCTTCGGCGCACCGACCGAGGCCGAGGTCGAGCTCGCGCAGGAGATCGCGGCGGCGGTGCCGTCGATCGAGAAGGTGCGCCTCGTCTCGTCCGGGACCGAGGCGGCGATGAGCGCGCTGCGGCTCGCGCGCGGCTTCACGAAGCGGGACCGCATCGTCAAGTTCCACGGCGGCTACCACGGTCACATGGACGCGCTGCTCGCGAGCGCGGGCTCCGGGCTCGCAACGCTTGCGATCCCGTCGACGCCCGGCGTGCCCTCCGCCGTCACCGCCGACACGATCGTCTGCCCCTACAACGACACGGAGTCGGCCGCCGAGGCGGTGCTCCGCTACGGCGAGGGTCTTGCGGCGATCATCGTCGAGCCCGTCGCCGGGAACATGGGCGTCGTGCCGCCGGCCGCCGGCTTCCTCGAGGCGCTGCGGCAGCTCTGCGACGCGTCCGGCGCGCTCCTCGTCTTCGACGAGGTCATCACCGGCTTCCGCGTCGCGCGCGGCGGCGCGCAGCAGCGGTTCGGCGTGACGCCCGACCTCACCGTGCTCGGCAAGATCGTCGGCGGCGGCCTCCCGCTCGCCGCGTTCGGCGGCCGCGCCGACGTCATGGACCACCTGGCGCCGAACGGGCCGGTGTACCAGGCCGGCACGCTCTCGGGGAACCCGCTCGCGACGGCCGCAGGGCTCTCGGTGCTGCGGCGCCTCCGCGACCCGGCCGTCTACGACGAGCTCGAGCGCAAGGGCGCCCGTCTCGAGGCCGGCCTCGCCGGGCTCGCGCGCGTCAACCGTGTCGGCGCGATGCTGACCGCCTTCATGACCGACGGCGACGTCCGGAACTTCGACGACGCACAGGCCTGCGACACCGAGCGCTACGGCGCGCTCTTCCGGCATCTGCTCGCGCGGGGCATCTACATCGCGCCGTCGCAGTTCGAGGCGATGTTCGTCTCGCTCGCGCATTCGGAGGACGACATCGACCGCACCGTGGAGGCCGTCGCTGACTTCGTCCGCGGCAACTGACGTCTGGGAGGCGATCGCGCGCGACGCGGCGGCCGAGTCGGCGCTCTGGCGGGCGGCGCTCCGGCCGGAGGCCGACCGCCTGCACGAGCCCGTCTTCTCGCCGCTCGCGGAAGCGCGCTTCGCACTCGGGCTCGAGACGATCTACGAGGGCTACCTCGTCCACTACGGCGCGCCGCGCCTGTTCTCCCCGGCCGACGCGGACACCGCCCTCCTGCTCGGCGACTACCTCTACGCGCACGGGCTCGTCCGGGTGGCCGACCTCCGCGACGTCGACGCCGTCGCCGACCTCTCCGAGCTGATCTCGCTCTGCAGCCAGCTGCGCGCAGAGGAGGCGGCCGGCGACGGCGCCCTCTGGGCGGCGACGGCCGCGCTGCTCGGCGCGGGCCGGGAGCTCGACGAGCCGCGCGCCGCCCTTCGCCTGCGCGGCGACCCCGGGCCGCTCGACGCCGCGGCCCGCGCCGCGGCCGGAGACGCGGCGGTCGACGGTGCGCTCGCCGGGCACGCCGGACGGCTCCGGGCTTGATCTCCGGGGTTGATCCCGGCCCCGGAACGGGATACCTCTCTACTGTGCCGCAGGCCGTCCGCGAAGAGCGCAAAGTCGTCACGGCGTTGTTTGCCGACGTCGTCGGCTCGACGGCTCTCGGCGAGCAGCTCGACGCCGAAGACGTGAAGCACGTCGTCGGCGAGGCGGTGGCGCGCATCGTCGGCGAGATCGAGGGGCTCGGCGGCCACGTCAAGGATCTCGCGGGCGACGGGGTGCTCGCGTTCTTCGGAGCGCCGACGACGCGGGAGGACGACGCCGAGCGCGCCGTTCGCGTCGCCCTTCGAATCGTCAGCGAGATGGAGGAGTACGGTCGCGACGTCCGGCGGGGCTGGGGCGTCGAGGGATTCGGGGTGCGGGTCTCCGCGGCGACCGGCTCCGTCGTCGTCGGCGAGGTCGGCGCCGGACAGCGCGTCGAGTACGCGGCGTTCGGCGACACCGTGAACGTCGCCGCGCGGCTGCAGGGCGCGGCCGAGCCCGGCGTCGTGCTCGTCGACGAGGCGACGCACCGTGCCGTCGAGGGGTTGTTCGCGTGGGGCGAGCGCCGCGAGCTCGACCTGAAGGGGAAGCAGGATCCCGTCCGGGCGTGGCCCGTCGAGGGCGTGGACGCCGGCGCCCGCCGGGGCTCCGGGGCCGGGACGCCGCTCGTCGGCCGCGCGGTCGAGCTCGCTGCCGGGCGTGAGGCGCTCGAGGGCCTGCGCGCGGGCGGCGGCGGGATCCTCGTCGTGAGCGGCGACCCGGGGATCGGCAAGTCGCGCCTCCTCGCCGAGCTCCGCGAAGCCGCCGAGGAGAGCGGCGTGCGCTGGCTCGAAGGACGGTGCGTCTCGTACGGCGAGTCGCTCCCGTACTGGCCGTTTCGCGACCTCCTGCGCGCCGAGTGGATCGGCGCCGGCGCCGACGAGGCGGAGCTTCGCGTCCGGGTCGGGCTCCGCCGCAGGCTCGAGCAGCTCTTCCCCGACCGGGCGGACGAGCTGTACCCGTATCTCGGCGCGCTCCTCGACCTCGCGCTCGAGCCGGAGGCGGCGGCCCGCACCGCGGAGCTCTCGCCGGAGGCGCTCCAGTGGCGGACCTTCGAGGTCGTCGGCGAGCTCGTCGCCGGCCTCGCGGAAGCGGGGCCGCTCGTGCTCGCGATCGAGGACCTCCACTGGGCCGACGCCACGTCCGTGGCCCTCCTCGAGCAGCTTCTCGTGCTCGCCGAGCAGTCGCCGGTCCTCCTCGTCCTCTCGCTTCGGCCGGAGCGCGACCATGCGGCCTGGACGCTCCGGGAGCACGCGGCCCGCGAGTTCCCGCACCTGCTGCACGAGCTCGACCTCGGCCCGCTCGGCGACGCCGACGCAGAGCTCCTGTCGGGGCTCGTCGGAGCAGGCACGCTTCCGCCCGCGCTCGAGCGGCGCCTGCTCGCGGCCGCGGAGGGCAACCCGTTCTTCCTCGAGGAGCTCGTCCGCTCGCTCGCCGACGTCGGCGCGCTCCGCCGCACGGACGACGGCTGGGAGTTCGAGCACGAGGCCGAGATCGAGGTCCCGCAGACCGTCGAGAAGGTCATCCTCGCCCGGCTCGACCGCCTCTCGCCGATCTCGCACGAGGTCATCACCGCGGCGGCCGCGCTCGGCCGGCGGTTCGCGCTGCCGCTGCTCGAAGGCGTGCTCGAGACCGGCGCCGGCGACGCCCTGCACGAGCTCCAGCGGCTCGGCCTCGTCGAGCAGAGCCGCCGCTGGCCGCAGCCCGAGTACCGGTTCCGGCACGCGCTCATCCAGGAGACGGCCTACCGGACGCTCCTCGGGCCGGCCCGGGCGAGGCTTCACCGCCGCGCCGCCGAGTGGCTCGAGGAGCGGTACGCCGACCGCGACGCCGAGGTGCTCGGCCTGCTCGCGCATCACTGGCTCGCGGCGGAGAACGAGGCGAAGGCGACCGGCTACCTCTTGCGTGCAGGCGACAAGGCGCGGCAGGAGTATGCGCTCGACGAGGCGATCGAGCACTACCGCGTGCTCCTTCCGCTGCTCGAGCGGCAGGGCGAACGCCAGGCGATCGCGCTCGTGCTCTTCAAGCTCGCCCTCGCGCTCCACACCTCGCTTCGCTTCGCGGAGGCCAACGAGGCCTACCAGCGCGCGTTCGCGCACTGGACGCCGCCGCAGCCCGCGCCTGTCGGCGAGCGGCTGCGCGCAGCCACGAGCTTCCTGCCGAACGACGCGGATCCGAAGTCGGCGATCGCATGGCCCAACATCCAGCTCTGCATGCAGCTCTTCGACAGGCTCGTCGAAGCGTGGCCCGAGCGCACGATCGTGCCGTCGCTCGCAGAGCGCTGGGAGATCTCGGACGACGGCCTGCGGTACGTCTTCCACCTGCGCGAGGGGCTCGCCTGGTCGGACGGGGAGCCGCTCACGGCCCACGACGTCGAGTTCGGGATCAAGCGCGTGCTCGACCCTGCGAGCCCGGGCTCGTCGGTCGCGATCTACTTCGTCCTCGAGAACGGGCAGGACTACTACCTCGGCGCGAACCGCGACGCCGACGCGATCGGCGTGCGTGCCCTCGACGACCGGACCGTGGAGTTCCGGCTCGTCGCTCCGGCGCCGTACTTCATGAGCGTGATGAACCGTCCCGACGGCGGGCCGCAGCCGCGCCACGCGATCGAGCGCGACGGCGGCGGCTGGACGGAGCCGGGCAGGCAGGTCGTGAGCGGCTCGTTCGAAGTCGCGGCGCGCACCGGCGACACCGTCCTCCTGCGCCGGCGCGACGACCCGGCGATGCCGCACGGCGGCAACGTCTCGGAGGTCGAGCTCTACCGCACGACGATCGCCGACGCCCTGCCGTCGTACGAGCGCGACGAGACCGACCTCGTGCTCGTTCGCTACACGCCGCGCCTCGCCGACCTGACACCGGGCGCGGTGCAACAGGAAGCCCTGCTCGGCCCGGCGGCGTGGTCGGCATACATCCGCTTCGACCACACGCATCCCGCCGCCGGCAACGCCGACCTCCGCCGCGCCCTCGCCCATGCCGTCGACCGTGAGGCTCTCGCCGCCGCCTGCCCGGCGAACCTCGTGGTGGCGACCGGAGGCGTCGTGCCGCCCGCGCTCCAGGGGCACACGCCCGAGATTGCGCTGCGCTACGACCCGGAGCTCGCGCGCGACTATCTCGCACGTTCGGGCTTCGAGGGCGAGCTCGAGCTCGCCGGGATGCTCGGGTGGAAGCCCCTGCTCGACGTCGTCGTCCAGGGCTGGCAGGAGGTGTTCGCCGGGCAGGTGGACGCACGGTCGTGGCTCTGGAGCGAGGCGGACCTCGTCGACGAAGCCCCGCGGATCGACGAGGCGCCGGTGCGGGTCACCGGCTGGCTGCCCGGCTACGCCGACCCGGAGTACTTCCTGCGGCTCCTCTTCGAGTCGACGAGCCGGACGAACGAGGGCGGCTTCTCCGACCCGGCCTTCGACGAGCTGATCGAGCAGGCGCGCCAGGAGCGGAGCGACCGCGGCCGCCTCGAGCGCTTCCACGAGGCCGACCGCTACGCGGTCGCCGAGCGCGTGGCCGTGATCCCGCTCGTCTACGGGCGGAGCACGGCCTTCGTGCGGCCGTACGTCCACGGCTGGTGGGAGTTCGGCAAGACCTCGGCGTCGTTTGCCGATCTCACGGTCGAGCGAGTTCGATAGGCTCCCGCCATGGTGAACGTCCTCGCCGCCACCGCCGCAGAAGAGGGCAAGAAGGTCATCTTCTCGATGCTCGTCGTCGGCCTCGTCTTCGTCTCGGTGATCGCGATCGGTGAGCTGACGCACTGGCTTCGCAGCCGTAGGTAATGCGCGACCTCCGCGACTGGGTCGCCCTGCTCGAGCGAGAGGGCGAGCTCGTGCGCGTCGCCGCCGAGGTCGACCCGGACCTCGAGGTCACGGAGATCGTCGACCGGACGGTCAAGGCGGGCGGGCCCGCGCTCCTCTTCGAGAACCCGAAGGGGGCGAAGCACCCGCTGCTCATCAACCAGTTCGGCACGGAGCGGCGGATGTGCCTCGCATTCGGCGTCGAGACGCTCGACGACGTCGCCCGCAAGGTGAGCGACGTGCTCGAGATGCAGCCGCCGCAGGGGCTGATGGACAAGGTGCGCGGGCTGCAGAAGCTCAAGTCGATCGCCGACTCGCGCGCGCAGACCGTGCGCAAGGGGCCGGTGCACGAGATCGTGCTCCAGGGTGACGACGTCGACCTGTCGCTCCTCCCGGTGCAGCGGTGCTGGCCGGGCGACCCCGCGCCGTTCATCACCCTGCCGGCCGTCATCACGAAGGACCCGCGCAGCGGGACCCGCAACGTCGGCATGTACCGCATGCAGGTGATCGACCGGAGCACCACGTTCATGCACTGGCAGATCCACAAGGACGGACGCGCGGACTGGCTCGCGACCGACGGCCGGATCCCGGTGGCCGTGGCCCTCGGCCTCGATCCGATCACCGCGTACTCGGCGAGCGCGCCGCTGCCGAAGCACATCGACGAGTTCATGATGGCCGGCTTCCTGCGCGGCGACCCGGTCGAGCTCGTCCGGGCGATCACCGTCGACCTCGACGTCCCCGCCCACGCCGAGATCGTGCTCGAGGGGTACATCGAGAAGGACGAGCTCGGCACCGAGGGCCCCTTCGGCGACCACACCGGCTTCTACACGCCCCCCGAGCCCTTCCCCGTCTTCCACCTGACCGCGATGACGATGCGACGCGACGCGATCTACCCCTCGATCGTCGTCGGCAAGCCGCCGCAGGAGGACGCGTGGCTCGGCAAGGCGACCGAGCGCATCTTCCTGCCCGCGATCCGCGCCACCGTGCCCGAGATCGTCGACTACGACCTGCCGGTCGCAGGCGGCTTCCACAACTGCTGCATCGTCTCGATCAAGAAGGCGTTCCCCGGCCACGCCCAGAAGGTGATGCACGCGATCTGGGGCCTCGGCATGCTCGTCGCTCACGAAGTCGATCGTCGTCGTCGACGCCCACGTGGACGTGCACGACTACGAGCAGGTGCTCTTCTACGCCGGCGCGAACGTCGACCCGAAGCGCGACGTCGTCATCTCCGAGGGGCCGCTCGACCACCTCGACCACGCGCCGGAGCGGCAGTTCCTCGGCGGCAAGCTCGGCATCGACGCCACCGCGAAGTGGCCCGAGGAGGGCGCCCGCCCCTGGCCGGAGGAGATCGAGATGACCCCGGAGATCCGTGACCTCGTCGACCGGCGGTGGGGCGAGTATGGGATCGAGTCGGTTCCCGAAGCGCCGGGCGGCGGAGTCGGTCAGACTTCCCGCTCGTTGCGCCAACTGCTACGACGTTGACGCCCGGGAGGGGCACGGATTGAATCCTGACGAAATGGCGGAGCCCGACCAGAAGCCGGAGGAGCCCCACCTTCCGGCACCGAGCCTGTGGCCGATCGGCTTCGCGATCGGCGTCGCCGTCCTCCTCGTCGGGCTGATCGTCAATCCGCTGTGGATCTCGACGATCGGCGGGGTGATCGCTCTCGTCTTCGGCGTCCTCTGGGCGCGCGAAGCGACCTCCGAGCTGCGCGGCCGGCCGATCGTCATCGAGCCCGAGCGCCGCGACCTCGTCGAGGCGGGGACCGGCGAGGTCGGCCCGCCCGCCACGGCGGGCGGCGACGCGATGCCGCACCCGGAGCCCGGCGAGCGCTTCCCGCGGAGCAAGTTCCTCGAGGGCGCCACGCTCGGCCTCGGCGGCGTGATCGGCGGCATCGTCACGGTCCCGGTCGCCGGCTTCGCGCTGCTGCCGCCCTTCCTCGGCCAGAAGCGGCACGAGGTCGATCTCGGCCCCGTCTCGGAGCTGAAGGAGGGGCAGTGGTACGTCGCGACGTTCACCGTCGACCCCGAGCAGGGCGAGGTCTCCCGCCGCACGGCGTTCGTGCGCAACAACGGTGCGCTGACGACGGGCGGGAAGTCGGTGCCGAGCTTCACGATCATCTCGAACCGCTGCGCCCACCTCGGCTGCCCGGTGCAGGCCAACGGCCCGTCGGGCTCGATCCTCGGCCTGCCGACGATCAAGGAGAAGACGAAAAACGGCGACGTGTCGTTCAGCCCCACGGTGCCGGCCGGCTTCGGCTGCCCGTGCCACGGCGGCCAGTACGACACCGAGGGCAACCGCACGGCCGGCCCGCCGGTCCGCGCGCTCGACCGCTACGACTACTCGATCGAGAACGGCCGCCTGATCCTGCTCAGCACCTACTCGGTCGGGAAGGTCGACGGCACGGGCGCCCAGGCGAAGATCCACAAGTACAAGCCGGTCGGCCCGGGTGAGCACGTCGACGGCATCGAGCAGGTCTTCTATCCCCTCAACCCGCCGCATCACTGATGGCGACGACCCGCAGAAAGCCGACGCGCGCCGAGATCCGCAGGCAGCGCATGCAGATGGCGATCAACTTCCCGCTCGACTGGGTCGAGGAGCGGTCGGGCCTCGTCGGCGGCGTCCGCTACTTCCTCTTCCGCAAGGTGCCGGGCGACACGAACTGGATGCAGACGCTCGGGTCGGCGACGTTCACCGCGTTCCTCGTGCAGGCGATCACCGGCGTGATCCTCGCGATGTACTACAAGCCGACGCCGAACGAGGCGTACGGATCGATCCAGAACATCACCGACCACGTGACGATGGGCTGGCTCGTGCGCGGGATGCACCGCTGGGGCGCGAGCGTCTTCATCATCCTGATGTTCCTGCACATGGGGCGGGTGTTCCTCTTCGGCGCGTACAAGTACCCGCGCGAGCTGAACTGGATCGTCGGCGTGCTCATCCTCGTCATGGGGATGATGGAGGGCTTCACGGGCTACCTCCTGCCGTGGGACCAGACCGCGTACTGGGCGACGGTCGTCGGCATCAACCTGAACGGGACCGCGCCGATCCTGGGGCCGTGGTTGGCCCAGTTCTTACGTAGCGGCCAGGAGATCGGCGCCGACACGCTGACCCGGTTCTACTCGCTGCACATGCTGCTGATCCCCGGCGCGATCATCGGCCTGATCACGCTGCACATGTACCTCGTGATCCGGCTCGGGGTCACCTCGCCGCCGTGGTCGAAGGAGGCTGCGGGCATGGAGCCGGCCGACGAGCCGAAGAACGACCTGCGCCCGGGCCTGACGCGGCCGTCCGCACGCGGCGCCGGGGGGCGCGACTAGATGGCGACGACCCCAGCAACGGGCAAGCCGTCGAGCCGCGACCAGAAGCGGGCGCAGTTCGCGCGCTACAAGGAAGACGTCAAGGCGCGCGGCAAGCCGTTCTACCCGTACGCGATGTTCCACGACACGGTGATGAGCCTCGTCGTCGTCTCCGTCATCGTCGGGCTCGCGACCATCTGGAAGTGGACGGCGTGGGCTCCGCACCACTCGGGACTCCACCAGGGCATCCTCGGCCCCGAGTACACCGAGCCCGCCGACCCGGGCACCACGAACTTCGTGCCGCGACCGGACTGGTACTTCTACTTCCTCTTCTACCTCCTGCGCATCTTCAAGTGGCCCGAGACCGTGTTCCTCGGAACGGTCGGCGTGCCGACGATCGCGCTCATCCTGCTGCTCGGCGTCCCGTTCTACGACCTCCGGCGCGAGCGGCGGCTGCTGCGGCGGCCGGTGGCGATGGTCGGGGCGGTCCTCGTCGTCCTCTCGATGGCGACCCTCACGTGGAAGGGCGCGACGGCATCGGAGGCGCTCGCCTCCGAGGTGATCGCCGACGTCCCGCACTGGGTGAAGAGCGAGAAGCTGCCGCCGAAGGCCGTCCCGGGGGCGAAGCTCTTCGCGGTCGCCGGCTGCACGGCCTGCCACACCTATCTCGGCGTTGGCTCGTCGAACCTCGGCGCGCCCGACCTCACGGCGATCGGCACGCGGAACCTCGGCATCGACTTCCAGGTGCGCCACCTCAAGTGCCCGTCGTGCGTGAATCCCGGCTCGCCGATGCCGAAATTCGAGTCGCTCGGGGACAAGCGCCTGAACCAGCTGGCGCAATTCCTCGAAGCAAGCAAGGGAAAGCAGTAACGAACGGGCACAATCCCGAGGGATGCACGTCTTCCTCGGGATAACGGGCGCCTCCGGCGCCCCCTACGCGGCCCGTCTCCTCGAGGCGCTCGGCGCCGCGGACTGCGAGATCGGGGTGTGCGCGTCGAGCGCCGGGATCGAGGTGCTCGCGACCGAGCTGTACGGGAACCCGCGCCTCTCGCGCGACGAGACGCTCGCCCGCCTGCTCGAGCACGCGCCGGGCGCGACGGTCTACGACCCGAACGACTGGAAGGCCCCGTACGCGTCGGGCTCGGCGAAGGTCGACGCCTACGTCATCTGCCCGTGCTCGATGGGCACGCTCGGCACGATCGCCTCGGGGGCGATGCAGAACGTGATCCACCGCGCCGCCTCCGTGGCGATCAAGGAGGAACGGCGGCTCGTCCTGATGCCGCGCGAGACGCCGCTCTCGGCCATCCACCTGCGCAACATGCTCACGCTGCGCGAGGCCGGTGCGACGATCCTCTTCCTCGCGCCGGGCTTCTACCACGGAGCCGAGACGGTCGACGACCTCGTCGACTTCGTCGTCGGGCGCGCGCTCGACCAGCTGGGCCTCGAGAACACGCTCACGAAGCGGTGGGGTCAATGACCGAGGTCGAGCGCGTCGAGAGCGGAAGCCTGCCGGCCGACGGCGTGCGCCGGATGTTCGACCGCATCGCACCCGTCTACGACGCGATGAACCGCGTCATGACCGCAGGCCTCGATCGACGCTGGCGCCGCATCACCGTCGAGGAGGCCGTTCGCTCCGGCGACCGGACGCTCGACGCCTGCTGCGGCACGGGCGACCTCGCGATCGCCGCCCGGCGCCGCCGGCGCCGACGTCGTCGGCCTCGACTTCTCCGGGCCGATGCTCGACCGTGCGCGGCGCAAGGCGCCCGAGATCGAGTTCGTGCAGGGCGACATGCTCGCGCTGCCCTTCGACGGCGGGTCGTTCGATTCCGTCACGGTCGGCTTCGGCGTGCGCAACGTCGAGGATCTCGAAGCGGGTATCCGCGAGCTCCGCCGCGTGCTGAAGCCGGGCGGGCGCGTCGGCATCCTCGAGATCACGACGCCGACCGGCCGGCTCGCGCCGTTCTATCGCGTGTGGTTCGACAGGGTCGTGCCGCTCCTCGGCAAGGTGCTGCCCGGCGGCTCCGCGTACACGTACCTGCCGGCGAGCGTGCGCCGCTTCCCGGGCCCGGACGGCCTCGCGCAGCAGCTCGAGGAGAACGGCTTCCGCGGCGTCCGCTACCGGACCTTCGCGGGCGGCATCGTCGCGCTGCACGTCGCGGACGCGTCCGGAGAGACGGCATGAGCGCGCTCTCCGCGATCCGCGAGGCCGACGGGCTGGAGGAGTATCTCGACGCGCTCGAGGAGCGGCTCGCCCGCAGCGTCGCATCGCACCCGGGCCTCGTCGCGGCCGTCGGCAACGAGGCGCTCGCCGCGGGCGGCAAGCGCCTTCGCCCGCTGCTCGTCTTCCTCTCGACGCCGCCGGGCCGGGAGCCGTCGATCGCCGCGGGCGTCGCGGTCGAGCTCGTGCACATGGCGACCCTCGTCCACGACGATCTCATCGACCGGGCGCACTTCCGGCGCGGGAAGGCCGCCGCGTGGTCGGTCTACGGCGCGGACGCCGCGCGCGCGACCGGCGACTACCTCTTCGCCCGCGCCTTCGCCGAGCTGACCGCGACGGGGGACGCCGAGGCCGTCAACACGCTCGCCGACGCGACGCTCCGGCTCGCGCGCGGCGAGGCGCTGCAGCGGACGCAGACCAACGACCCCTCGACGTCCGTCGACGCCTATCTCGAGCGCTGCGCCCTCAAGACGGGCGCGCTCTTCGAGGCCGCGTGCATCCTCGGCGGCGGCTCGGGCGACTACGGCGTCGCGCTCGGAGTCGCGTTCCAGATCGCCGACGACGTGCTCGACTGCGCCGGCACGACGATCGAGACGGGCAAGATCGCGGGCACCGACCTCCGCGACGGGACGCCAACCCTGCCGCTCCTCCTCGCCGCGGCCGACGACGCCTTCGTGCGCGACGCCCTCGCCGGCGGCCCGCTCGACGGAGCTCTGGTGCGCGTCGCCGCGACCGGCGCCCTGGAGCGCTCCCGCGAGGTTGCGCTCCACTACGCTACGAGGGCCCGAGCGTGCCTCAACGGTGAGCTGCACCGCGACGAGCTCGAAGCGCTGACGCATGCGGTCGTCAACAGAGAGAAATAGGGGAACCTCAGTGGCAGTCCTCGACACGATCGACACCTTCGCGCCCATCCGCGAGAAGGTCGAAGCCGGCGAACGCCTGGACTTCGAGGACGGCGTCACGCTCATGGAGGCGGACGACCTGCTCGCGCTCGGCGAGCTCGCCGACCTCGCCCGGCGCGTGCGGGGCGGCGGCGACGAGGTCTACTTCGTCCAGAACCTCTACCTGAACCAGACGAACGTCTGCCGCGTGAAGTGCAAGTTCTGCGCGTTCGCGAAGACGCAGAAGCAGGAGGACGCGTACACGTTCAGCGCCGACGAGCTCGTCGAGGATGCGGTCGCACAGCATGCGCTCGCGCAGTTCACGGAGATCCACTGCGTGAACGGCGAGAACCCGCACGTCGACCTCGAGTTCTACGCCGACGTCCTGCGCAAGCTCAAGGCCGCGCTGCCCGACGTGCACCTGAAGTTCTACACGGCCTCCGAGATCCACCACATGTCGAAGCTCGAGGGCTGCACGCACGACGAGGTGCTGCGCGTGCTCAAGGATGCCGGCCTCGGCTCGCTGCCGGGCGGCGGCGCCGAGATCTTCGCACCGCGCGTGCGCGGGCTCATCGCTCCGGGCAAGGAGCCGGCCGAGGAGTGGTTCCACGTCCACGACACGGCGCACAGGATGGGCATCCCGACGCACTGCACGCTGCTCTACGGCCACGTCGAGACCTACGAGGAGCGCGTCGACCACCTGCTCCGCCTGCGCGACCAGCAGGACGCGACCGGCGGCTTCCTCGCGTTCATCCCGCTCGCGTTCCATCCGGAGAACACCGTCTTCGAGCGGCGCGGCTTCCGGTTCACGACCGGGGCGGACGACCTGAAGATGGCCGCGGTGTCGCGCCTCTTGCTCGACAACATCCCGAACATCAAGGCCTACTGGATCATGATGGGCCTGCCGATGGCGCAGCTCGCGCTGCACTTCGGCGCCAACGACGTCCAGGGCACCGTCGTCCGCGAGAAGATCTTCCAGGCGGCGGGCGCGACGAGCGGGACCGAGCAGAAGATCCCCGAGCTCGTGCGGTTCGTCAGGGAGGCAGGCCGCGTGCCGGTGCAGCGCGACACGCTCTACAACGAGCTGCGGCGCTGGTGATCAGGCTCGGCCGCATCAGCTACGTGAACATGGCGCCGGTCTTCTACCGGGTCGACACCGAGGTCGAGGAGATCCAGGGCGTCCCGACCGAGCTGAACCGGATGCTCATCGACGGCGAGCTCGACACGGCGCCGATCTCGTCCATCGAGTACGCGCGCAACGCGGACAAGCTGCGGCTGCTGCCGCGCCTCTGCGTCGCGTCGGAGGGAGCCGTCGACTCGATCCAGCTCGTGTCGCGGAAGCCGCTCGAGCAGGTGCGCGTCGTCGCCGTCACGCCGGAGTCCGCGACCTCCGTCGCGCTCACGAAGGTGCTCTTGCCCGAAGCCGAGCAGGTGCCGCTCGCCGCCTACGACGACGCCGATGCGAAGCTCCTGATCGGCGACGCGGCGCTGAAGTCGGCGTTCGAGGATCCGACGCCCCATTACGACCTCGGCCGCCTCTGGCTCGAGCGCACGGGCCTGCCGATGGTGTTCGCGGTCTGGGCGTGCCCGGAGCCGCTCGCCGACGGGCTCGCGGAGCTCGAGGACGCGCTCGTCTCGTCGGTCAGGCTCGCGCGCGCGGAGCCGGAGCAGCTCGCGTACGAGGCCGCCGAGCGCTACGGCTATCCGGCCGGGTTCCTCGCGCGCTACTTCGAGAAGCTGCGCTACCGCTTCGGCCCGCGCGAGCGGGCCGGTCTCTACACGTTCCTCGAGCTCGCACGCGACGGCGGCTTGCTCGACACGGTGCCCGAGCTGCGGTTCGTGCAGACGAAGGGTGCGGCCGTCGCATGAGCGTAGGCTCGACGGAGCTCAGGAGAGAGCGGAGGCGCCGGCCGTGCCGGCGCCGGGAGCGGGCATGAGCGTCGTCTCCACGTCTCCCGTCGCAGCCGTGCTCGAGAAGGCGCTCGACGGCGAGCGCATCTCGGACGCGGACGCCGTCACGCTGCTCCGCTCGCGCGACCTCGTGTCGGTCGGCCGCGTCGCGAACGCGATCAGGAACCGCCTGCACGACCCGGATCGCGTCACGTTCATCATCGACCGCAACCTGAACTACACGAACATCTGCGTCACCGACTGCGACTTCTGCGCCTTCTACCGCTCACCGGGCGACACGCGTGAGGGCTATCTCCTGCCGAAGCCCGTCATCTTCAAGAAGATCGAGGAGACGCTCGCGATCGGCGGCACCGGGCTCCTCATGCAGGGCGGGCATCACCCCGACCTCGGGCTCGACTACTACGAGGATCTCTTCACGTCGATCAAGGCGCGCTACGCAATCCACCTGCACGCGCTCTCGCCGCCGGAGATCCAGCACATCGCGCGGCGGTCGAAGCTCACGATTCCCGAGGTGCTGACGCGGCTGCGCGACGCAGGTCTCGACTCGATCCCCGGCGGCGGCGGCGAGATCCTGGTCGACCGCGTCCGTGCGATCATCGCGCCGAAGAAGACGAAGAGCTCCGAGTGGCTGAACGTCATGCGCCACGCCCACCGTCTCGGCATCTCGACGACCGCGACGATGATGTACGGCCACGTCGAGACGCTCGAGGAGCGCGTCGAGCACCTGCGGCGCGTGCGCGAGGTCCAGGACGAGACGGGCGGGTTTCGCGCCTTCTTCTCGTGGACGTTCCAGGACGACGGCAACCGGCTCGGCGCGCTCGTGCCGCCCGACACCCGGCCGACGTCGTTCGACTACCTGCTGACGCAGGCGGTGTCGCGCATCTACCTCGACAACGTGCCGCACATCGGCTCGTCGTGGGTGACGCAGGGCAAGAAGATCGGCCAGGTCGCGCTCGGCTTCGGCGCGGACGACCTCGGCTCGGTCATGATCGAGGAGAACGTCGTGAGCGCCGCGGGCACGACGTACCGCGCCTCGACCGAGGAGTTCGTGCACCTGATCCGGAGCCTCGGCAAGATCCCCGTGCAGCGCGACACGCTCTACCGGCCCGTCAAGGTCTGGGACTGATCCCCTCACGAACGGGGGGCGGCAGCGCGGCCGGGCCGCGGCGGGCCGGGCTACCCTGAGCCGGGGTTTCGTGCTTCGCAAGCTGCTCATCGCCGCCGCACTCGCCGGGCTCGCCGCGCTCCCCGCCGGCGCTGCTCCCCGTGTCCGTTCGCAGACCGCGGCACCCCTTCTCCTCATGCCCGGCGTCACGTACGAGCGCAACGTCGAGTTCACGCCGCACGGGCCCGTCGTGCTCGACGTCGTCACGGCCCCGCGGCCCGACGGATCGCTCTACTCGCTGGCGCCGGCGCTCTCGAACGGCGCGCTCGTCGCGACGCAGAAGCTCACCGACATGGAGCGAGACGTCGCCGCGACGTCGACCGTCGTCGGCGTCAACGGCGACTTCTTCGCCCCGAGCCCCGGCAAGCCGACCGGCATCCTGATGCGGAGCGGCGTGCTCGAGTCCGCACCCGCCACGGCACGCTCGAGCCTCGCCGTCTCGGGCGACGGCTCCCTCACCGTCGCCCGGGTGAAGTTCGACGGGACCTGGCGCGGCACCGGCCAGCGCCGGCAGCTCGACTTGAACGCTGCGCCGGT
>CAWHPX010000005.1:0-58732 GCA_963831405.1 uncultured Actinomycetes bacterium | reverse complement strand
TCGAGCGCGCAACGATCTCGGCGTCGCGGCCGACGCCGCCGATGAAGTGCGAGTTGCGCCGGTACTGATAGGCGAGCCCGAGCGTGTAGAGGCCCGAGACGCGTGTCGCGCCGCGCCGCTGCACGATCTCGCCGCGCTCGTCGAGCACGCCGGGGACGTGGAGCCACGGATACCTCCGCCGGAAGCCGGTCGCCCAGACGATCGCCCCGACCCGGCGCAGGTCGAGCGTCCGCGGGCCCGCCGGGAGGATCACCTCGGGCAGGGGCGCCGGCTCCCAGCCTTCGCCGGGTGGGTGCGCGTCGATTCGCCGCAGCAGCTTTCCGAGGCGCGCGTCGGCTGCCGCGACGTTCGCGGCGAGATCGTCCGCGAAGACGGCACGCCCGCCGTCGAATCCCGCCAGTCGTCCGGTGACGGCGACGCCGGCCGCCGCGAGGCGGTCGAGGCCCAGGTCTTCCCCGCCGTTTGCGCCGCTGAGCGGGAAGAGGGGGACGCGCCTCGCCGCCTCGACGTCCGGCATCTCGTCGATCGTGCGGTCGAAGTCGCCGAGGATGTGGGCCCACTCGAAAATGTCCCGGCCGCGGTATCTGCGCGGTGCGCGCGAGTGTCGTCCGGCGGCGAGCACGACGTCGCGCCCCGCCTGCCGCAGCTCGAGGCCGAGTTGCTGGCCGCTCGTTCCGGCCCCGACGACGAGCACCGGGCCGTCGGGCAGGAGCTCCGGGCGGCGGTAGTCGGAGGAGTGGAGCGACAGCGGCCGGGTCGGAGGCGCGAGCGGCACGTATGGGTCGGCCGCGTCGCCCGTTGCAAGGACGACGGAGCGGGCGAGCCAGGCGCCGCTCGTGGTGGAGATGCGGAAGCCGCGGCCGGGGCGCTCGATCCGCTCAACGTCCACGCCTTCGACGACCGGGGCTGCGAGCGCGCGGGCGTACGACTCGAGGTGCGCGGCGAACGCTGCGCGCGGGAGGAACCCGTCGCGGTCGGCTGGGCCGGGCTCGCTGGGGCCGGGCTCGCCGGGGAGCCGGTTCATCCAGTTCGGCGACAGGAGCGTCAGCGAGTCCCAGCGCTCGTGCCACCGCTGGCCGACGCGCCCGCGTTCGAGGACCACGTGCTCGTGGCCCGCGGCGGTGAGATGGTGGCTGAGCGCAAGGCCGGCCTGCCCTGCGCCGACGATCAGCGTGTCGACGTCGGACGGGCGCGGCGCCCGGGCAGTCCGGGCGCCGCCGTCGCAGGTCACGCGTCCACCCCGACGTGCACCGGCACGCCGTTCGTGACGATGTCGAAGACCGCCGAGCGCGCCTTCGCGCGCTCCACCAGCTCGCGGAGCTTCTCCGGCGGCGCGTCGCCTTCGACGTCGAACGTCACCCGGATCTGCTCGTAGCCGTTGCGGACCTCGTCGGAGAGACCGAGCGCACCGCGCACGTCCAGGTCGCCCTCGAGCCGCGATTCGACCCGCGTGAGCCGGATGCCGCGCGCGGCGGCGACATAGACGAGCGAGGTGGTGAGGCACGCGGCGAGTGCGTGCAGGAGCTGCTCCGCCGGGTTCGGCGCCTCGTTCTTCCCGATCAGGATCGGCGGCTCGCCGGCGTCGAGCTCGAACGCCGCCGCGCGTGAGCCGTCCTCGCCGCCGGCTGCGTAGAAGCCCTGGATCGTCGAGCGGTTGTGCGCGCCGCCGAGCCAGCGGTTGCGGACGCGGAACTGGAACGTCCCGAGCTCCGGCTGCGCCTGCACGGCGTCGAGGGTCGCGAAGAGCGTCTGCGTGTCGACGCCGTTGCGGATCGATTCGATGGTGCTGCTCAACTGCTTGCTCCTTCCGTCCGGCGGGCTCATCCCGCGTCGCCCGAGATGGAACAGCCGTCCGGTTGCCGCGCGCTTAGCGGCGCGGTAGCTCGGTGGTAACGTCGCCCGGGACGATGGAGTTCAAGCTCCTCGGCCCACTGGAGGTGGGCAATGGGTCGGCGCCCGTCGCGATCGCGGGACGGAAGCAGCGAGCCCTGCTCGCGCGACTGCTCCTCGACGCGAACCGAACCGTCGCCGCCGACCGTCTCGTCGACGACCTGTGGGGCGAGTCCGTCCCCGAATCCGCGCAGAAGATGGTGCAGATCTACGTCTCGCAGCTGCGGAAGGTCCTGCCCGACGGGCTCCTCGAGACACGGCCGCCCGGCTACGCCGTCAAGGTCGAGCCGGCGAGCATCGATCTCGTCCGGTTCGAGCAGCTGCGACGCGAGGGCGAAGCGGCGCATGCGGCAGGCAACGCCGAGCTCGCGTCGCGCCGCTTCGACGAGGCGCTCTCGCTCTGGCGCGGCGATGCGCTCGCCGAATTCCAGGAGCCGTTCGCGCAGGCGGAGGCGGCACGGCTCGACGAGCTGCACCTGGCATGCATCGAAGCGCGGATCGCCGCCGACCTCGACCGCGGACGGCACGCCGAGCTCGTCGCGGAGCTCGAGCCGCTGCTCACGCGGCATCCGCTGCGCGAGGGTCTGCGTGCGCAGCAGCTCCTCGCGCTCTACCGCTCCGGGCGACAGTCCGACGCGCTGGCGGCGTACAGGCGCTTCCGCGACCTGCTCGGCGACGAGCTCGGGCTCGAGCCCTCGCCTCGCCTGAAGGAGCTCGAGCGCCGGATCCTTCGCCAGGACCGGGGGCTCGATCATCAGCCGGTGGGCGTCTCGGCCCCGGCCGCGCCCGGTGTCCGGTATGTCAGGAACGGCGACGTCTCGATCGCCTACCAGACGATCGGCGACGGCGAGCTCGACCTCGTGCTCGTGCACGGTTGGGTGTCGAGCTTCCAGCCGGGCTGGGAGTGGCCCGCGGTCGCGCGCTTCTACGAGCGGCTGGCGGGGATCGGGCGGCTGATCATGTTCGACAAGCGCGGCGTCGGGCTGTCGGACCGGGTGGCGGACGTGGTCTCGCTCGAGGAACGGATGGACGACGTGCGGGCGGTGATGGACGCCGTCGGCTCGGAGCGCGCCCTCGTCCTCGGAGTGTCCGAGGGCGGCCCGATGGCCGCGCTCTTCGCGGCGACCTATCCCGGTCGGACCGCGGGACTCGTGCTGATGGGCGCCTATGCGCGCCGGCTCTGGGCGCCGGACTACACGATCGGCAGGCGCCCGGAGGAGATCTGGTCGTCGAACGTGCCGCCCGAGGATTGGGGGCTCCCCGCCGCGCGGCGCTTCGTCGACGAGCGGGCCCCGTCGCTCGCCGGGGACGAGGCCGCGTATCAGTGGTACGCGTCGTACCTCGTCCGCGGCGCGAGCCCCGGTGCGGTCGCGCAGCTCGCTCGGATGAACGCGGAGATCGACGTCCGGCACGTGCTCCCGTCGATCCACGTGCCGACGCTCGTGCTGTACCGCGAGCGGGAGTACCTCCGCGAGGCTGCCCGCTACATGGGCGAGCGGATCCCGGCGGCGCGGATCGTCGAGCTTCCGGGCGCCGATCATCTGCCCTGGGAGGGCGAGCACGCCGGGGTGCTCGACGAGATCGAGAGGTTCGCCGGCGAGCTCGACACGGTGCGGGAGCCCGAGCGCGTGCTCGCCACCGTCCTCGTCGTCGAGGCGGACGGCACCCAGGAGGCATGCGACCTCGTCCGCCTCGACGTCGCTCGCTTCCGCGGCAGCGAGCTCGCCCTCACGGACGACACGCTGATCGCGAGCTTCGACGGCCCGGCGCGCGCGATCCGCTGCGGGTCCGCGCTGATGGAGCGGGCGCGGGCGCACGGACGGGCCGCCCGCGCGGGCCTTCACACCGGCGAGAGCGAGCTCGGCGGCGGCGCGCTCGACGCGATTCCCGTGTCGGTCGCGGCGGCGCTGAAGGAGCAGGCCGAGCCGGGCGAGATCCTCGTCTCCTCGACCGTTCGCGACCTCGTGGCCGGATCGGGCCTCGCGTTCACCGAGCACGAGCGGGAGCCGCTGCACGTCGAAGGCGTGCCGGGAGCGTGGCACGTCCACGCCGTCGTCGCCTGAGCGGGAGCGTCGAGAGGACGAACACGAGCGCGAGCACGAGCCCGAAGAGGCTGTAGCCGCCTGCGGCGAGCGCCGCGCCCGCCGTCGACGCGCCCACGAACGTCCCGAGCTGATTGGCGGCGGCGCGGGCCGCCATCGCGGGCAGGCGCCGCTCCGGCCGGCCGGCCAGGCCGTACGCGTTCCCGAGGAGGGTTCTCCCGCCGCCGAGGAAGGACGCTGCGGCCAAGAGCGTCGCGCTCACTTCCGGCGCGGGACGAAGCACGCCGAAGAGCCCGACGAGCAGCGCCATGCCGACCGCGAGGCGGACGAGCGTGCTTGCCGACGCGGCGGAGGCGAACCGTCGGAAGACGAGGTTGCCGAGCGCGAAGGCGACCGCGGCGAGCGCGAGCAGCCCGCCGATCGCGGCCGGCGGCGTGGCGTACGTCTCTGCGAAGAGTGCGCCCGCGTACACCAGCGTGCCGAGCCAGGCCGAGCTCGCCGCGAGCTCCGCGAGCAGCCAGCGCCGCAGCACCGGATCGGCGAGCGCGACACGGAGGGCGCCCCCGTTCTCGCTCGGACCGTCCCGGCGGCCCGGCACGGCGACGAACGCGGCCAGTGCGGCCGCCAGCGGAAGCGCGAGCCAGCCGAGCCGCCAGCTCACCCCGCCGAGCAGGCCGAGCACCGGCATGCCGACGATCCACGCGGCCGGGCTGCCGATCAGCGCCCAGCCGAGCACCCGCCCGCGCGCAGGCGCGTCCGCCCAGTCGCCCGCCGCCGACGTCGCGGTCGCCATGAGCATCGACACCGCGATGCCGATCGGCACCTGCGCGAGCGCGAGCAGCGACAGCGTCGGCGCCGCCGCGCTCGCGAGCGACGCCACCGCCAGGAGCGCAGCGCCTGCGCGGAGCAACCGGCTCAGCCCGAGGCGCCGCGCCGCGGCCGGCAGCGCGAGCGATGCGACCCCGGCGGCGAGCCCCGCCACGCTTCGCAATTGGCCGACGACCGCCGTCGAGACGTCGAACTCCGCCCCGACGGCGGCCAGCACGGGCGAGAGCGCGATCGCGCCCGACTGCGCCGCGAAGACGCAGAGGAAGAGCGAGAGGGTGATGCGCCGATCGGCCACGGTGGTAACGACACCGTTCGTCGGTTCTCGCGCGGTAGGCGTCCGGTAAAGCCACGGTGCAACGCGCGCCGCTGTCGATCTTCCGGATCAACGGACTCGGCTTCTCCAATGTGACCCAGCTCGTCGCGTTCGCCGGCTTCCTCGCGCTGTTCTTCTACGTCACGCTGTACATGCAGAACGTCCTCGGCTACTCCGCAATCGAGACGGGACTCGCCTACCTGCCCCTCTGCGGCATGGCGGTCGTCAGCGCCGGGATCACGTCGCAGCTCATCGCGCGGGTCGGCACCCGTCCGGTGATCGTCGTCGTCGCCCTGATCGGCGCCGCCGGCCTCTACTGGCTGTCGCGCATCCCCGTCGGCGGCTCCTACTCGGCAGACCGACTCCCCGGCCTCCTCCTCGTCCCGCTCGGCATCGCCGGCCTCTTCGTCGCCGTCGCCACCGCCGCCAACGCCGGCGTCCCCGCTGACAAGGCGATGAGCCACCACCCCCGGGGTATTTCCGGGTACCAGCTCGTTAGAAGGGTGGCGGCTCCTTCCGTTGTCCGTCGGGGCGAGGGTGACGACGCGCGCGTCAACCACCTGGCCGATGTCGGCTCCGGGGTTCCTGCATGCGTCTACTCGCGCGCCCGGAACCCGCGAACGTAGGCAACCGTGAACCGTTTCGGGTAGGCGCCGGCACGCTTGCCGTCCGCCGGGAACTCGTAGATCCCGAGCATCAGCTGCAGTGGATACGACGGCGACTGATCGACGGTCTTGACATGCTCGTCGTCGACGAAGAACGACACGCGCTCCGCCGTCCACTCGGCCGAGTAGACGTGGAACTCACGTGCGTCGATGGGCACGCTCACGCGAGCGAAGTCCTCCACCAGATTCGGATCACCACAGAAGAGGCCGGTCTGCAGCGATGACACACGTACCTCGCCGTCGAGCTCTGGACACCACGGCTGCTGATCCTCCTCGATCAGCAGCTGCAGGCACCCGTCTTCGATCGCATAGCGCGCAGCGGAACGCTCTCGACTACTCCAGTGCGGCAGGTAGTACGGAAGCCAGCGGCGCGTGTCCAGCTCCCCGCTCTCGAAGCCGTCCTCGAACTCGAGCTCGTACCGGCTCCGTTTCAGCTCGCGCGACGTCATCAAATGCCGGTACCGCGAAACCGAGTTCTCATCGCGGATTCGCGCCGCGAGGATGGAGCATTCGGGAGCCTAGCGATCGCATCAGAACACGCCTGCAAGACCGCTGTATCGCGCTTTCGGCGTCGACACCGTTCGCGGTGAACGGCGATGGGCTTCCCGGCTCCGGCGACGCGGCGTAGAGTCGCCGCGTGGATGCGGGTCAGGTCGCTGGTCTGCTCGTCCTCTTGGGCGTTGTCGGCGTGCTCGCAGCGATCGTCGGCAGCGGCGTCGAGGCGGGGCCGGTCAAGTTTCCGTCGATTCCGGGGTCGCGGCAGAAGCCGCTCGCACTTGCGAGCGTCGCGGTAATCGCCGGCGGCGTTGTCTGGTGGGCGGTCCAGCAGCAAGTCGGCGACAGCACGACCGCCGCGACGGAAACGGCCAGGACAGACGCGGCGGCGAGCGGCAAGCTGCGGGTCTCGTTGATCCCCGCGGCGAGCAGCATCCGGGTCGGCGACAGGTTGTCGGTTCGGGCCGAGGTGTACAACTCGCTCGGTCAGCAGCTCGGGCGCGGCCAGTGTCAGCTGAAGTGGCGCGACGCTGCAACGGACTGGAATGCGACGACGCCGTGCATCGCCACCGTCTCGGAACCCGCGCTCACGAAGCCCGGTATCCATCGGGTCGTCGCACGGGCGGTCGGTCTGGGCGGCCTGCTCGCGGAGGGCACAGGCTCGGTCGACGTCGACGTCGCCGGTTGACGACCGCCGGATCAGATTCTGGAGCTCTCGATCGCCGCCCAGACGCGCGCCGGCGTGAACGGCGGGTCGAGGTGACGGATCCCGAGCGGCGACAGCGCGTCCGCGACCGCGTTCGCGATCGCGGCGGGCGTCCCGATCGACCCGCCCTCTCCGATGCCCTTCGCGCCGAGCGGGTTCAGCGGCGACGGCGTCTCGCGCAGCTCGCTCGAGATCGGCGGCACGGATTGCGCCGTCGGCAGGTGGTACTCGTACAGATTGACTGCAAGCGGCTGGCCGTTCTCGTCGTAGCCGACCTGTTCCGTGAGGCACTCGCCGACCGCCTGCACGACCGCGCCGACGACCTGGCCTTCGGCGAGCAGCGGGTTGACGACGCGCCCGCAGTCGTCGACCGCCACGACGCGGCCCAGCCGCACCTCGCCGGTCTCCGGCTCGATCTCGACCGACGTGACGTACGCGCCGAACGAGAAGACGGGGCCCGGCAGCTCGAACCGGGACGCCACCTCGAGGGGCGGCCGCTCGCCCGCGTCGAGCCGCTCCCGCAGCCCGCGCGCCGCGAGCAGCGCGGCCGAGCCGCCGACGGTGACCGAGCGGCTCGCGAACGTGCCGATTCCCTCCGGGATCTCGAGCGAGTCGCCCCAGCGCACCGCAACGTCGCGCGGCTCGATCCCGAGCTCCTCGGCAACGATCTGCGCGAAGGTCGTCTCGTGACCCTGACCGTGCGTCGATGAGCCGGTGCGGAGGACGACGCTCCCGTCCGTCGCGAGCGTCAGATGCGCGGTCTCGAACCCCGCGCCCACGCGCTCGACGTACAGCGCCAGCCCGACCCCGGCGAGCCGGCCGGCGCGCGCGCGGCGTCGCGCGCCGCGAGCAGCTCGTCCCAGCACGCGAGCTCGAGGGCCGCGTCGAGCGCGCCGGCGTAGTCGCCCGAGTCGTAGGTGAACCCGAGCGCGGTCTCGTAGGGAAAGCGCTCGGGCGGGATCGCGTTGCGACGGCGGATCTCCACCCGGTCGAGCCCGAGCTCGGCGGCGGCGAGATCGACGAGCCGCTCGACGACGAGCGCCGCCTCCGGCCGGCCGGCGCCGCGGTACGGGCCGGTCGGCACCTTGTTCGTGCACACGCCGACGACGTCGACGTCCGCGGCGCGAACGTCGTAGCAACCGGTCAGGAGCATGGCCGCGGTCTGGGGCGCGACGGGCGTCGTCGAGTAGAGGTAGGCGCCGAGGTCGGCGAGGTAGCGCGCACGGATCGCGAGCATTCGCCCGTCGGCGGCGACCGCGAGCTCGGCGTCGACGTCGGCGCCGCGTCCCTGGTAGACGGCGAGCGAGCTCTCGGTGCGCGTCTCCGTCCACTTCACCGGTCGGCCGAGCCGCACTGCGGCGAGCGCGACCGCCGCGGTCTCCGCCTGCGGGACGCCCTTGCTGCCGAAGGCACCGCCGACGTCCGGGACGACGATCCGCAGCTTCTCCTTCGGGCGGCGCAGGACCGCGGTCAGCCCGGCGAGCTGGCGGTGCTGATCCTGCGCGGACAGCCAGAGCGTGAGCACGTCGGTCGCCGCGTCGTGCGACGCGAGCACGGCGCGCGGCTCGAGCGGCGCCGCGATGAGTCTCGGCGCGCGAATCCGCGCGCGAGACGACGGCCGCGGCGCGCGCGAAGGCGTCCTCGACGTCGCCGTGGACGCGACGCCAGCGCAGGAGCACGTTGCCGGGCGCCTCGTCGTGGAGCGGAGGTGCAGCTTCGGCGTCGCGCGGGTCGACGACCGCCGGCAGCTCCTCCACCTCGACGACGACCAGCTCGGCCGCGTCGGCCGCCTGCTCGGCGGTGTCCGCGACGACGAGCGCGACGGGCTCGCCCGACGTAGCGGACACGGTCGCGGGCGAGCACCGGATGCATGACGGGGACGACCGCCGCGCCGTCGCGGACGACCATCGGGAACGGGTCGACGAGCGCGGAGAGGTCGGCGCCGGTGAGCACGGCGCGGACCCCGGGCAGCGCGAGCGCCGCATCGGTCTCGATCCTCACCAGCCTCCCGTGGGCGTAGAGGCTCCGAACGAACGCGGCATGCGCGCGTCGCCGGCAGCGTCAGGTCGCCGACGTACTGCGCCTCGCCCAGGAGGAAGCGTCTCGTCCTCCGCGCGTGCGAGCGGCGCGCCGATCCAACGCCTCGCCGCGACCCGGGCGCTCATCGCGGGATAGATTCCCCGCGATGGCGCGGATCAGCTACGTCCAACCGTCGGCGATCACCGACCCGGAGCTCGCGGCGGATATGGAGCACTCGCGGCTCTACGGGACGCCGCGTCCGGAGACGCAGGCGATTCGCTTCCACGTGCCCGCCGTCGCGAAGGCGTTCATGCGGCCCTGGAAGACGATCTTCCGCGAGGGGATCGTCGAGCACCCGCTCAAGGAGCTCTGCCGCGTCTACGTCTCGAAGACCATCGACTGCGACTACTGAGGCAGCCAGCGGTCCCTCCGGGGGAGGGGCGAAGGGCTCACGGAAGCGGACTACGACGAGCTCCTCGACTTCGAGCGCTCGGCGCGGTTCAGCGAGCGGCAGAAGGCGGCGCTCCTCTACACGAGCATGCTCGTCTGGAACCCCGAAGGCGTCGACGACGTGCTCTGGTCGCGACTGCGCGAGCACTTCAGCGAGGAGCAGATCGTCGAGCTCGGCTCCTTCGTGTGCCTCACGTACGGGCAGCAGCGCGTGATCAAGACCTGGGGCGTCGGCCACGGGGAGTACGCGTAGATGGCACACCTCGCCGGCACGCCCGAGGAGATCCGCCGCCGCGTCCCGGCCGTGCGCGATGCATGGACGTACATGCGCGACCATGTGCTGCACGGCGGCGGCGTCGACCCGGAGCTGAAGCGCCTGTGCTTCCGCTTCCTCGCCGACGATCCCGAGACGATGGACATCGCCCGCTTCCCGCTCCGCGAGCAGCTCGCGCTGCGCTGGGCGCGCGCGATCGCCTGGGACTCCGAGCTCGCGGACGACGCCCTGTGGGAGGAGCTGCACGCAGCGTTCTCCGAGCCTGAGCTCGTGGAGCTCGGCTGCGCGATCGGCTTCGCGCTCGGGCAGCAGCACTTCGAGCGGACGCTCGGCCTGCGCCCTCACGCCGGGCTCTCCTGAAGCAGCCGAAGCGCGTTCCCGCCGAGGATGCCCGCCTCTTCTTCCTCCGGCAGGTCCAGGGCCTGCACGATCTCCGCCGGCCGCTCCGTCCCCATGTCGAACGGGTAGTCGGAGCCGAGCAGCACGCGGTCGGCCCCGAAGAGCTCGACGAGCCCGCGGAGCACGTCGGCGTCGTGCACGACGGTGTCGACGAGGAAACGCCCGAGCGCTCCTCGAACGTCCCGGCCCGGTGGGTGGATCTGCTGCTCGCGCGTCAGCCGGCCGCGGAGCGCGGGCAGCGCGCCACCACCGTGGGCGAGGAGCACGTTCAGCCGCGGGTGCTCGTCGAGCACGCCCGCCGCCAGCAGGTGCGCAGCCGCGATCGTCGTCTCGAGCGGGTTGCCGACGGTGTTCCACAGGTAGTGCTCGTCCATCACCGGCAGGGCGAAGCCGCGCGAGCTCGGATGGACGAAGACGAGCGCGCCCGTCTCCTCGGCGGCCGCCCAGAACTCGCGCAACCGCGGATCGCCGAGGTGGACGCCGTTCGGGACGGCGGGAAGCTCGACGCCGCGCAGGCGGCCGTCCGACATCAGCTCGACGAGCTGCTCCGGCCGCTCGGGGTCGACCGTGCCGAGCGCGCGCACGCGCTCCCCCACGTACGCGGCGAGCTCCTCGTTCTGGCGCTCGATCTCGACGCCGCAGAGGTCGACCCACGGGCAGAGGACGACGACGTCCACGCCGGCCGCATCCTGCTCCTCGAGGATCCGGTCGACGTCGACGAATTCCCGCACGGCGGCCCGGATCTCGCGTCCGCTCCGCCGGACGACCTGCGACCCGTCCCGCCACTCGACCTCGACGCCGAGGCCGGGGACGATCACGTGCGCATGGACGTCGACGACGCGGGTCACGCCGCGCGGTTACCCCCGGCGATTCGTCGTCAGCAGCTTCAGCT
The DNA here is from genome assembly GCA_963831405.1 of uncultured Actinomycetes bacterium. GTDB lineage: Bacteria > Actinomycetota > Thermoleophilia > Gaiellales > Gaiellaceae > Palsa-739. The sequence goes on along the minus strand of CAWHPX010000005.1, from coordinate 47,759 downwards.
CGGTCATCTCCTCGATCGCGTAGCGAAGCCCCTCGCGCCCGAACCCTGACGACTTGACACCGCCGTACGGCATGTGGTCGATGCGGAAGGTGGAGACGTCGTTGACCATTAACCCACCGACGTCGATGCGCTCGAAGGCGTCGTCGACGACGCGCATGTCGTGCGTGAAGATGCCGGCCTGGAGACCGAACTCGCTGCGACCGGCGGCGTCGATCGCCTGCTGCACGTCGGCGAACCGCGTTAGGCCGACGAACGGCGCGAACACCTCCTCGCACGACACGCGCACGTCCTCCGGCGCGCCCTCGACCACCGTCGGGCGCCACACGTTTCCATCGCGCTCGCCTCCCGCAAGGACGGTCGCGCCGCGCGCCACCGCCTCCTCGAGCCACTCCTCGACCCGCTCCGCATTCGCCCGGTCGATGAGCGGGCCGACGTCCGTGCCCTCGTCGAGCGGGTCGCCGACGGCCAGCGCCTCGACGTGGGCGACGAGCTCCTGCGCGAACCGGTCGTAGACGGCTTCGTGGACGAAGACGCGCTGGACGGAGATGCACGTCTGGCCGGCGTAGGCGAAGCCGCCCCAGGCGACGCGCTCTGCGGCGTAGGCGACGTCGGCGTCGTCGTTCACGATCACGGCCGCGTTCCCGCCGAGCTCAAGCGTGACGCGCTTTCGGCCGGCGCGCGTCTTCAGCGCCCAACCGACCGCCGGGCTGCCGGTGAAGGTCAGCAGCTTGATCCGGTCGTCCTCGACGAGTGGCCGCGCCGTCTCGGTCGAGCAGGGCAGCACCGCGATCGCGTCCTGCGGCCAGCCCGCCTCGAGCACGATCTCCGCCAGCAGCAACGAGCTGATCGGCGTCTGCGACGCGGGCCGCAGCAGAATCGGGTTGCCGGCGGCGAGCGCCGGCGCAACCTTGTGCGCGACGAGATTCAACGGGAAGTTGAACGGGCGTGATCCCGGCCACCGGCCCGAGCGGGACGCGCCGGATCAGCGCCTCACGGCCCTCGTTGCCCGGCAGCCAGTCGAGCGGGACGAGCTCGCCGTAGATCCGCTTGGTCTCCTCCGCGGCGATCGAGAACGTGAAGACGGCGCGGTCGGCCTCGACGCGCGCGGCCTTGATCGGCTTGCCGGCTTCGAGCGCGATCGTGCGCGCGAGCTCGTCGCGGCGCGCGGCGATGCCCGAAGCGATTCGCTCGAGGATCTGCTCGCGCTGCCAGCCGGCCAGCCGCCGCGTCTCCTCGAATGCCGCGACGGCGCCCGCGATCGCCCGCTCGACGTCCTCCGGTCCCGCCCGATGGACGAGTGCGACAGGCGAGCCGTCGTAGGGGCTCGCGACCTCGTACGCGTCGCCGGTCTCGACGACGGCGCCGCCGAGGACGATCCCGCGCTCGCCGAGCTGCCTCGCGGTGGCGGCCATCAGTCGATCAGCCCCGCCGGCTCCTCGGCGAGCGACGCGAGCGTGTCGAGGAACTCGGCGCCGCGCGCACCGTCCGCGACGCGGTGGTCGAAGGACACCGTGAGCATGAGCATCGGGCGAACCACGACCGCGCCGTCCTGCGCCACCGGCTTCTCGACGATCCGTCCGACGGCGAGGATCGCCGCCTGCGGCGCGTTGACGATCGCCTGAAAGGCGTCGACGCCGTACATCCCGAGATTCGAGATCGTGAAGACCCCGCCCTGGACGTCCTCCGGCCGGAGCCGCCCCGCGCGCGCAGCCTCGGCGATCGCGCGGCGCCGGGCGGAGATCGCGCCGAGCGGCAGCTCGTCGGCGCCGTGCACGACCGGCACGACGAGCCCGTCGTCGGTGGCGACGGCGATCCCGACGTGCACGCCGGCGCCGGCGACGAGCGAGCCGTCGTGCCAGGAGGCGGCGAGCCGCGGATGGCGGCGCAGCGCTTCGGCGCAGATCTTCACGAGCAGGTCGGTGACGCTCGTCCCCTCGCAGCCCGGCTTGCGCCGCGCCGCCTCGCGCCAACTCCGGAGCCGCGAGGCATCAACCTCGCGGGCGAGCACGAACTGCGGCACATCCTGCCAGGCGCGTTGGGTCCGCTCGGCCATGACCCGCCAGACCGAACCGGTCGCGAGCTCGTCTCCGCCGTCGGCCGCGATCACGGCGGGGAGCGCAGCGTCGACGTCGGCGGCGACGACGGCGCCGTTCGGGCCGCTGCCGGTGAGCCCGTCGAGGTCGACTCCACGAGCCTGCGCGAGCCGCCTCGCCTTCGGCGACGCAAGCCGTCGACGCGGCCGCTCGACGGCGGCGGCGGCGCCGTTGCCGGCGGCGGCAACCGGGGCAGGCGCGACCGAAGCGACCTCGCCCACTGCGAGCACGAGCGCGATCACCGTCCCGACCGGCACTTCGATCCCGTCGCCCGCAGTGATCCCCGCGAGCGTGCCGTCGGCAGGCGCCTCGATCTCGACGGTCACCTTGTCGGTCTCGACCTCGAGCAGCGGCTCGCCCTTCGAGACAGTCTCGCCGTCGGCTTTCAGCCAGCGCAGCACCTTGCCGGTCTCCTGCGCCATCCCGAGCGCCGGCATGATCACGTCAGTCGGCATGCGCCCCTTCGTAGGCGGCCGAGGCCGCGACCTGGTCGGCGACCCGCGGGTTGTTCTTGTCGGAGGTGACCTCGCGCTCGCCTTCGAGCGGCCCGGCCACCGTGTACTGGCCGCCGGCGGTGACGAGCAGCTTCTCGGCCGGGAAGCGGGTGATCACCTCGGCGCCGCTCTTCGTGACGACGAGCTGCTCCTCGATCCGCGCCGCCGACCAGCCGTCCGTCGACGGCCAGAAGGTCTCGAGCGCGAACACCATTCCCTCCTCGATCGTCTCCGGGTAGTCGAAGGAGACGAGGCGGCTGAAGATCGGCTTCTCCCAGATCGAGAGCCCGACGCCGTGCCCGTACTGGAGCGCGAACGCCGCCTCCTCGTCCGGGAAGCCGAACTCCTCGGCCCGCGGAAAGAGCTCGACGACCTCGGCGGTCGTCACCCCCGGCCGGATCGCCGCGATCGCCTGGTCGAGGATGTCGCGGCAGCGCGCGTACGCGTCGACCAGGGCCCGCGAGGCGGAGCCGACCGCGAACGTGCGGTAGTAGCAGGTTCGGTAGCCGTTGTAGGCGTGCAGGATGTCGAAGTACGCGGGGTCGCCCGGGCGGAGCATCCGGTCCGTGAAGACGTGCGGGTGCGGTGAGCAACGCTCGCCGGAGATCGCGTTCACGCCCTCGACATGCTCGGAGCCGAGCTCGAACAGCACCTTGTTCACGAGCGCGACGCAGTCGTTCTCGCGGAAGCCGGGACGCATCGCGCGATACAGCTCGTCGTACGCAGCGTCGACCATCGCGCAGGCGGTGTTCAGGAGCGTGATCTCGTCCGCGGTCTTGAGCTTGCGGACGTCCTGCATCAACGCCTGCCCGTCGACGACCTCGATGCCCTCGGCCTGCAGCGCGAACAGCACCGGCAGCTCGATCATGTCGACACCGAGCGGCGCACCCATCAGGTCGTGCTCCTCGAGCTCCGCGCGGATCTTCGCCGCCACCGACTCCGCACGACCCTTCACGGATCCGCGCAGCGTCGAGATCCCGGGCCGCGAGCGTTCCTCGCCGAGCCACGGGTTGTACAGCTTGTGATGGCGCGCCGCCGAGCCGAAGTCCCACATGATCGGCTCACCTCCGCGCGGCAGCAGGCAGAAGCGGTTGAGCTTGTCCATCGCCCACGTGCCGATGTGCGTCGCCGTGATGTAACGGATGTTCGCCATGTCGAAGCAGAGGAGCGCGCCCAGCTCCGACTGCTCGAGAAATGCTTTCGCCCGTGCGAGCCGCTCGCGGCGGAGCCGGTCCATGTCGGCCCGCTGCTCCCAGTCGACGACGTTCGTGCCATAGCTATGCAGCGCCATCAGTGCTCTCTCACTTGTTGCAGAGGTCGCGCGCCGCCTGCGCGACGAGGTCGGGAGTGGGAACCGTAACGTCCTCGAGCGGCGGCGAGAATGGTATGGGCACGTCCATCGCCGCGAGCCGCTTCACCGGGGCGTCGAGGCTCCAGAAGGCGCCGTCGGCGATCGTCGCCGCGAGCTCGGCGCTCGCCCCGTAGCTTCGGTGCCCTTCGTCCACGACGATCACGCGTCCGGTCTTCTGCGCGCTCTTGATCAACGCGTCGCGGTCGAGCGGGACGAGCGTGCGCGGGTCGACGACCTCGGCCGAGATCCCGTCCGCCTCGAGCTGCTCGGCGGCGGCGAGCGCGACCCGCACCATCGAGCTCGTGGCGACGATCGTGATGTCCTCACCGGCGCGCTTCACGTCGGCGACGCCGAGCGGGATCTCCCAGTCGCCGTCGGGCACCTCGCCCTTGACCGCGTAGTCCATCTTGTCCTCGATGAAGACGACCGGGTTGTCGTCCCGGATCGCGGTCTTCAGCAGGCCCTTCGCGTCGGCCGGCGTCGAGGGCAGCGCGACCTTGAGGCCGGGCACGTGGGCCACCCACGCGTGGAGGCTCTGGCTGTGCTGCGCGGCGGAGCGCCGCGTCGCGCCCATCGTCGTCCGGAGCGTCAGCGGCACCTTCAGCTTCCCGCCGGACATGTAGTGCGTCTTCGCCGCCTGGTTCGCGAGCTGGTCCATGACGAGCGTGAGGAAGTCGCCGAACATGATGTCGACCACCGGCCGCATGCCGGTCATCGCGGCCCCGACGCCGAGGCCCGTGATCCCGGCCTCGGAGATCGGCGAGTCGAGCACACGCTCCGGGCCGAACTCCTGCACGAGGCCGGAGAGCACCTTGAACGGCGTCCCCGCCTCGGCGACGTCCTCGCCGATGACGAACACGGCCGGGTCGCGGCGCAATTCCTCGGCGAGCGCCGCGTTGATCGCCTGCGAGAAGGTCAGCTCAGGCAAAGACGTCCTCCGTCACCTGGCTCGGGTCGGGGAAGGGCGCAGCGAGGGCGAACGCAAGCCCTCGCTCGATCTCGTCCCGCGCCTCGTCCTCGATCCGCCGCAGCTCGTCGGCGGTCGCGAGCTTCTGATCCGCGAGCCAGCGGCCGAGAAGCGCGAGCGGGTCGCGCTCGCCGCGCCAGAGCTCCTCCTCCTCCTTCGTGCGGTAGTAGGCGCGGTCGACGTCGCCGACGTGGTGACCGTGGTAGCGGTAGGTGTTCGCAAGCAGGAAGGCCGGACCGCCACCGCCCCGGGCGCGCTCGACGAGCTCGGCGGCCTCGGCGTAGACGGCGCGGACGTCCTGCCCGTCCACCTCCCGCGCCTCGATCCCGAAGGCGCGCGGCCGGCCGAGGATCTCGCCCGCGGTCGCCTCGAGGTAGTGCGTGTACTCGTTGTAGAGGTTGTTCTCGCAGACGTAGACGACCGGCAGCGTCCAGAGCGCCGCCATGTTCATCACCTCGTAGACGAGGCCCTGCCCGAGCGCCCCCTCGCCGAAGAAGCAGACGGCAACCTGGTCGGTGCCGCCCCGCTTCGCCGAGAGCGCGGCGCCGGTGGCGATCCCGGCCGAGCCGCCGACGATCGCGTTCGCGCCGAGGTTGCCGTTCTCGTGGTCCGCGATGTGCATCGACCCGCCCTTGCCGCGGCAGTAGCCGGCCTCCTTGCCGAGGAGCTCCGCGAACATGCGGCCCGGCTCGGCGCCCTTCGCGAGGCAATGGCCGTGACCGCGGTGGGTGGACGTGATCCAGTCGTCCCGGCGGAGCGCCGAGCACACGCCGACGGCGACGGCTTCCTCGCCGATGTAGAGGTGCGTGAGGCCGGGCATCTTCGCACTGCGGTAGAGCTCGTTCGCCTGCTCCTCGAAGAGGCGGATCAGGGTCATCCGCCGGTACAGCTCGAGCGCCTGCTCGAGGCCGACGACCGCGCGCTCGCGTGTGACGCTCATGCCCGCTCCGTCGAGCCTACGCCGGTGATGAGCTCCGTCGAGCGCGCGCTCATGCCGCCGCGCCCGCGAGGATGTCGGTGCCGACGCCGCTCATCGAGGCGAGCACGTCGAAGAGGACGGCGAAGTCGCGCTCGCCGATGCCCATCCCGTTCGCCGCGGTCAGGAGCTCGTTCGTGACCGCCGTCGTCGGCAGCGGCACCTCGAGCTGCCGGCCGAGCTCGAGGGCGAGGTTCATGTCCTTCTGCATCATGTGGCAGTCGAACCAGACCTCCTCGGGGTGACCGAGGACGAGCGGGCCGCGATAGGCGACCATCGGCGAGGCGATCACCGACGCAAGCATCACCTCGACCGCCTTCTCGCGCGAGATGCCGCTCTTCTCTGCGAGCAGCACCCCCTCGCTGAACGCGAGCATCTGCACTGCGAGGGAGAGGTTGACCGCGATCTTCATCGTCACGGCGGCGCCGTTCGGGCCGACGTGGATCACCCGCGGGCCGATCGCCTCGAGCACCGGCCGGGCCCGCTCGACGACGTCGACGTCCCCGCCCACCATGAGCGAGGCCTTGCCCTGGTCGACCGTGAGCGAGGTGCCGGATACGGGTGAGTCGAGCATGTCCGCGCCGACGGCCGCGACGCGGTCGGCGAGCGCGCGCGTGTTCGCGGGCGAGGCCGTGCTCATGTCGACGTAGACCTTGCCCGGCGCGAGGCCGGCGAGGACCCCGTCCTCGCCCTCGGTCACGGCCTGCACGGCCGCGGTGTTCGTCACCATCGTGAAGACGAGCTCGGCGCGCTCCGCCGCCGCACGCGGGCTCTCGGCCCAGCGCGCACCGACCTCGAGCAGCGGCTCCGCCTTGTCTTCGGTGCGGTTCCAGACGTTGACGACGTGCCCGGCCGCGAGCAGCCGGCGCACGATCGAGCTCCCCATCACACCGAGGCCGACGAAGCCCAGCTCAGCCATTCAAGACTCCTTTTCGGATGTCGCTCTCCACGCGGGCGAGGTGGTGCCGCATCTCCTCGCGCGCCGTGTCGGCATCCCCCAGGGCCACGGCGGCGCGGATTGCCCGGTGCTCGACGACCGCGCTCTCCGGACTCTGGGGAACGTGGTAGACGGTCGTGATCGCGCGGCGAAGGACGTCGCGCACGGCGTGCATCGTGTGCGTGACGAGCCGGTTCCCCGTCGCGTCGGCGAGCGCCAGGTGGAAGCGGAGGTCTCCCTCGATGAACCGCTCGGGGCGGCTCGCGTCGCTGAGCGACGCCGCCATCTCGTCGGTCGCGGCGTCCATTTCTGCGAGGTGGTGCGCGTCGTGTCGCTCCGCGGCGAGCGCCGCCGCCTCGCACTCGAGGATCCGCCGCAGCTCGAACAGATCGTGCATGCCGGCCTGCTCGTCGAGCGCGAACAGGAGCCGCAAAGAGCTCTCGAGCGGGTTGCTGGCGTCCGCGACGACGAAGGCCCCGCCGTTCTCGGCATGGATGACGCCCTGGGACTCCAGCATGCGAAGCGCCTCGCGGATGGAGGAACGGCCGACGTTGAACGTCTCGGTCAGCTCCCGCTCGGGCGGCAGCACGTCGCCGGGCCTGAGCCGGCGGCTGCCGATCTGCCCGAGCAGCTGCTCGGCGATCTGCGCGTACACCTTGCGACGCTCGACGGGCTGATAACTCAGGGCGGCTCCAATCTGGTCCGACAAGCAGACGACGACGCAAGACCTTACGCGCCGCGCGCCCCGAAGGCAAGACCGCCCAATTTGTGAGGATTGGGCCGGTTGCCTTGCATTGCGCCGGGCGATCTGGTTGACTCGCCCGCTGTCTGACCGTCTGATGACCTAGTGTCGTCGTACGCGTTCCGTTCGTCTCGCAAGGAGGCTGGGCATGTTGCACAGACCCGTTCGGCTCGCGGCCATTGCAGGCGTGATCGCGCTCGCCGCCCTGGCCGTGACCGCCGGCAGCGCCTCGGCGCGCCGCACCGCCGGCCCGATCAAGATCGGGATCTCGCTCTCGCTGTCCGGGGACTTCTCCGACCCGGGCAAGTTCGCGATGCAGGGCTACAAGCTCTGGGCGAAGACCGTCAACGCGAAGGGCGGCATCCTCGGCCGTCACGTCACCCTCGACATCAAGGACGACGCATCGAGCCCGACGCAGGCGTCCACGAACTACCAGAACTTCATCACGAAGGACAAGGTCGACGCCGTGTTCGGGCCGTTCTCGACCCTGCTGACGGCGCCGTCCGCAGCGGTCGCGCACCGCTACGGCTACGCGTTCATCGAGCCGGCCGGCGGCGGTCCGGCCGTCTTCGACCAGAAGCTCGACAACGTGTTCTTCACCCAGCCGGCGCCGATCGTGGAGAGCGGCGACGTCTTCGTGCACTACATCCTCTCGCTGCCGAAGGCGAAGCGGCCGAAGACCGCCGCCTATCCGGCACTCGACGACCCGTTCTCGTCGCCGATCGCCGACCGGATGCGCGCGCAGTTCGAGAAGGCGGGGATCAAGACCGTCTACAAGAGCATCTACCCGTCCGAGTCGGTCGACATGACCCCGATCGTGTCGAAGATCGCCGCAGCGAAGCCCGACATGGTCGTCGGCGGGACGCAGGCCGGTGACGGCTACGCGCTGCTGAAGGCGCTCATCCAGGCGAAGTACGCGCCGAAGTACATCTTCGAGTCGAACGGCCCGAACAGCCCGGGCGAGTTCCCGAGCAAGGTCGGGAAAGGCAACGTGAACGGCATCTTCAGCTCGAGCGACTGGTTTCCCGACTCGAAGTCGTTCGGGAACAAGGCGTTCGTGAAGGCGTTCACCTCGACCTACCACGTCGCCGCGGGAGCGATCGACCCCGGCTCGGCAGAGTCCTATGCGACCGGACAGGTGTTCGAGCGCGTCGTCAAGAAGATCGGCGCGGTCGACAACGCGAAGATGATCGCCGCGCTCCACAAGGGCACGTGGCCGACGGTCGAGGGAAACCTCCACTGGGACGCGATCGGCCAGCCGAAGGGCAACTTCCTGCTCGTCGAGTGGATCAAGGGCGGGCTCTACCCGGTGCTGCCGAAGGGTGTCGCCGTGAAGCGCCCCGTGCTCCCGCACTACGCCTGGGGCAAGTAGGTACGTAAGCAGCCGGCGGAGAGGAAGGGCTCGTGCACCAGGTCGTCCAGGCGATCATCCTCGGGGTCCTGATCGGCGGCGTCTACGCGCTCATGTCGAGCGGCCTGACGCTCGTCTTCGGGATCCTGCGGGTGATCAACGTCGCCCAGGGCGCGCTCGTGATCCTCGCGGCGTACCTGAGCTACACGCTCTGGTCGCATCTGCACGTCGATCCCTTCCTCTCCATCCTCGTCGTCGCACCCGCGATGTTCGTGCTCGGCGTCGCGGTGCAGCTCGTCTTCGTCCGCTCGCTCCGCGGGCCGGACGCGTCGGAGCTGTCACTGCTCGTCACCTGGGCGCTCGCGCTCGGCATCGAGGGCGTGCTGAGCGTGATCTACAAGACCACGTACCGCGTCTCGCTCCCGTCGTACGCCGACAACACGTGGACCGTGTTCGGGTACCAGATCTCCGAGGTGCGCTTCTTCGGCTTCCTCTGCTCGGGGATCCTGCTCGTGCTGCTGTCGTTGCTCCTCACGCGGACGCGGTTCGGCCGCGCCGTCCGGGCGACGGTGCAGAACCCGACGGCTGCGACGCTGCTCGGGGTCGACGCGAACCGGGTGCAGACGCTCAGCTTCGGGCTCGGGGTCTCGATGGCCGCGGCGGCAGGCGCCGTCTACGGCGTCATCTACCCGTTCAACCCGGGCAGCCACTACGACCTGATCTCGCGGCTCCTCTCGATCGTCGTCCTCGGCGGGCTCGGCAGCCTCGGCGGCGCCGTGCTCGCCGCGCTCTGCATGGGAGTCGTCGAAGTCGCTCGTCGCCGTCGAGATCTCGCCGATCTGGGCGTCGTTCTCGTTCTTCCTCGTCCTGATCGCGCTGCTGCTCGTCCGTCCGCAGGGGATCTTCGGCGTGCGGGAGCGGGTGCTGTGAGTCGCAGAACGGCGGTCGGGCCTCGCCCGCGGCGCGGCGTTCGCGGCGGTCGGCGTTGCGTTCCCGTTCGTCTTCACGCCGCCTGGATCGTCAACATCGGCGTCCTGACGCTCATGTACGCGGCGCTCGCGACCGCGTGGAATCTCTTCTCCGGCTACTCCGGGCTACGTCACGCTCGGCCAGGCGGCGTTCTTCGGCATCGGCGCGTACTCGCTCGGGATCACGTTCGAGCACGTTCGGCGTCGGCTCCGGCTACAACCCGTTCTACGCGCTGCCGCTGATCGGCGCCTGCGTCGCGCTCGCCTCGCTGCCGGTCGCCTGGATCGCGCTGCGCACGCGGCACATGACGTTCGCGATCGTGACGCTGACGACGCTCTTCGTCGTGCAGCAGCTCGCGTTCAACCTCCACTCGCTGACGAAGGGCTCGACCGGCTTGATGCTGCCGTCGCCGCACTTCCCGATCTCGAGCTACGACACGCCCTTCTACCTGGCGATGCTCGCGATCGAGCTGCTTGCGCTCCTCCTCTGCTGGTTGACGCTCCGCTGCGAAGCTCGGGCTGATGCTGCTCGCGATCCGCGAGGACGAGGAGAAGGCGCGCGGGCTCGGCATCCGCGTCACCGGGGCCAAGCTCGTCGCCTGGTCGCTCATGGTCGTGGATCACGGCGATGGTCGGCGGCGTCTGGGCCTACTACCTGACCTTCATCTACCCGGAGTCCTCGGTCGACCCGCTCGTGACGATCGGCGCCGTCCTGATGACCTTCCTCGGCGGGCGCGGCACGCTGTGGGGGCCGACGATCGGGGCGATCGTCCTCGTGCCTGCCCAGCAGTACATGATCACCCGACTCGGTGCGAGCCAGCTCTACCTCGTCGGGTACGCAGCCGTCTTCATGGTCGTCCTGCTCCTGCTGCCGCGCGGCATCCTTCCGTCGCTGCGCGACGCCATCGACGCGGCTGCGCGAGCGCCGGCGCACGACCGTCGGCGGATCGCGCCGCGCGAGGAGGCCCAGGCGGCGTGACCGCAGCGCTGCTCGAGATCGACGGCCTGACCAAGCGGTTCGGCGGCGTGACCGCCGTCGACGCCTGCTCGTTCTCGCGTGCCGGAGGGCTCGGATCACCGCGCTCGTCGGCCCGAACGGCTCCGGGCAAGACGACCGTCTTCAACCTCATCACCGGGTACCTCCGCGCCGATGCGGGCGCGATCCGGTTCGCCGGGACGGCCGTCCGGCGGCCCGACCCCACTGCGGCTGGCTCGGCGCGGGCTCACGCGCACCTTCCAGCAGGCGCGGATCTTCGCCGACCTGACGCTCGTCCAGAACATGGTCGCCGCCGCTGCAGCAGCCGTGGCGCGCGCTGCTGCGCGCGGCCGTGCGCTCCGGCGAGCGGGCGCGCGCGCTCGAGCTGCTCGAGGAGTTCGGCCTCGGCCGGCTCGCGCACGACCGGGCGGGGACGCTCTCCTACGGGCAGAAGAAGCTGCTCGAGTTCGCGGCGGTGCTGATGGGCGAGCCCAGGCTCGTCCTGCTCGACGAGCCGACCGCCGGCGTCAATCCCGTGCTCGTCGAGCAGATCGAGGCGCGTATCCGCGATCTGAACGCGCGCGGTCTCACCTTCCTCGTCGTCGAGCACAACATGAACCTCGTCATGCGCCTTTGCGATCCGGTCGTCGTGCTCGACCACGGAACGAAGCTCGCCGAGGGCAACGCCTGACGACGTCCGCACCGACCAGCGCGTTCTCGACGCGTACCTCGGCGGATGAGCGCGTTGCTTCAGCTCGACGGCGTCGTCGCGGGCTACGGCCGGGGCGACATCCTCCGCGGGGTACACCTCGGCGTCGAGGAAGGCACCGTCATGTGCCTCGTCGGCCCGAACGGCGCCGGCAAGTCGACGGTGTTGAAGACCCTTTCCGGCCTCCTCCGGCCGCGTGAAGGTCGAATCGTCTACGACGGTGAAGACGTCTGCGGCCTGGCGCCCGCACAGCTGCTCGCACGCGGGGATCGTCCACGTCGCGCAGGAGCGAACGCTCTTCCCGCTGATGACCATCTGGGACAACCTCCTGATGGGCGGCCACGTTCTCGCCGACCGGGCGCTCGTGCGCCGCCGGGCCGAGGCGATCGCCGAGCGGTTCCGGCTCGTCGCCGAGCGCCGCCACGAACGAGCCGGCGAGCTCTCCGGCGGCCAGCAGAAGCTCGTCGAGATCGCCCGCGCGCTGATGCTGGAGCCGCGGCTCATCCTCCTAGACGAGCCGACGATGGGCCTCGACCCGAAAGCTCGGCACCTGATCTTCTCGATGGTCGGGGAGCTCAACCGCGACGGCCGGACGGTGCTGCTCGTCGAGCAGAACGCGCGCGCGGGGCTCGCGATCTCGCACCACGGCGCCGTTCTCGACAGCGGCCGCGTCGCCCTCGCCGGCCCGGGGCCGATGCTCCTCGAGGATCCGCGCGTCGCCGAGCTCTACCTCGGCGGCGTCCCCACCGACCGCAGCCCGGCGTACGACCCGGGGCCGGTCAGGACGGCGCGGGAGCCTCGCGCAGCAGGGTGAGGTCGAAGGTCAAGGCACGGAACGGGTTCGACAGGTTCGCCTCCGCCGCACGCGCCGGGTCGTCGACCTCCGGCACATCGCGGATCAGGCTCTCCTTGACCCCGAAGACAGCGTCGGAGTCGAGGTACGGCGAGTCGGCCACGAATACGTGTGTCGTCACGGGGCGGTACCCCGGAGCGGATGCGATGAAGTGCAGGTGTGCCGGGCGGTACGGGTGTCTGCCGCTCGCTGCCAGCAGCCTGCCGACCGGCCCGTCGTCCGGGATCGGGTAGTAGCGCGGCACGACCGAGGTGAACCAGTACCGGCCCGCCTCGTCGGCGGTGAAGAGACCGCGCAGGTTGCCCGCCGGCTGGCGGTCGGGTTGCTGGACGTCGTAGAAGCCGTCCGCGTTGGCCTGCCACACGTCGACGAGGGCGCCGCCGAGGGGCTCGCCGTCGGGACCGGTGACGGTGCCTGACACGAGGCACGGCGCGCCCTTGCCGTCGAGGTTGATGGTGTCGCCGAGCCGCCGCTTCGGCGACTCGACCATGTGGAACGGCCCGAGCACGGTGGACTCGGTGGAGGTGCCGCCCGTGCGGTGGTTGATCGTCTCGACGAGCATCGAGACGCCGAGGACGTCGGAGAGCAGGATGAACTCCTGTCGCACGTCGCTGCACATCTGGCCCGTGCGCGTCAGGAAGTCGATCGCTGCGCCCCACTCCTCCTCGGTCGGCTCGACGTCCTTGACGAATGCGTGCAGGTGGCGCACGAGCGAGGTCATCACCTGCTTCAACCGCGGGTCGGGCGTGTCTTCGAAGCTGGCCGCAACCACCTCCGCCGACCGCTCCTCGCTGAAGAGCTCCCGCCCCTTCCGTCCGGCACCCATGACGACCTCCTCGCTCGATTGGCTTCCGTGTCCAGATCTGGGAATGGAGAGAGCGTGACAACGAAAGCGTCAAGTGTCGATGCCGCCGTGACGTGACCGGCGCCCGATCCGTGACGGGTCTCCGATGTGCGCCGGTGCTCCGTCATGACGCCGTAGGATTGCGCCGTGCCGTTCACGCGCAGGAACATCAGGGAGGGCATCGAGGACATCGGCCCCAGGTTCGACGGCGCGCCGGATCTGGAGTTCCGCGCTGCGACCAAGGCGCTCGAGCTCGAGAGATCGGCCCTGAGCTACCAACGCGTCCCGCCCGGGTACCGCTTTCCGTACGGCCACACGCACACGGAGCAAGAGGAGGTGTACGTGGTCGTGCGCGGGAGCGGACGCATGAAGGTCGACGACGAGATCGTCGAGCTCACGGAGTGGGACGCCGTGCGCGTCCCGCCCGGTACGTGGCGAGGCTACGAAGCGGGGCCGGTGGGCCTCGAGATCCTCGTCATCGGCGCGCCGAATCTCGGCGACGATCCGCGCGACGACGTCGATGGCCGGCGCGACTGGTGGGCCGCCTAGCCGCTCACGTGGCCGTCAAGGAGGCACCGGGCCACGGCATGGCCGCCGGCCCGCCGCCGACGGAGTGGTTCGAGGCCAGGCACATGATCGGCCCCTGAGCGAGTCGGTCGATGAGCGCAGGGAGCGAAGTCGCACGCACGTGCGCGGGACCGCGTCAGGCCCCGCGCACGTGCCGAACGGGCGCCGCTCAGGGAGCCGGGACGCCGTTCACGAGTAGCTGGATGGCTCCGGCCGTCAACCCGCTCGGGTCGACCGCGTCGCTGCCCGCGAGCGTGTTGATCTCGAGGCGATCGTTCGCGACCTCCGGGTGGACGACGTCGACCGTCGCGGCGAGGCCGCTCGTTCTCACGCCGGTGGTTCCGCCGCTGACTGCTATGTGGTCGTCGCCGGTCGTGCCGTTGACGATCACGCGGTCTGCCGCACCGTCACCGGCCGATCCGCCGAGCGTGCCCGCGAGGTCGGCGCGCACATTGGTGACGCCGGTTCCGGTGAGGTCGTTGACGGTCACCACGTCGGCGCCGCCGAGGGCGTTGAAGTCGACGGTCTCGACGCCGTGCATGTCCATCGTGATGTTTCCCGGATTTCGGAAGAACGTGAGCCTGTCGCCGTTTGCGGAAACGGTGACCGCTTCGTTCGCCGCGGCGCCGTTGAAGACCATCGCGTCGGCGCCGCCTCCGCCTTCGATCGTGTCGCTGCCGTCGCCGGGATCCCAGAAGAACGTGTCGTCGCCCGCTCCGAGATCGGCGCTGTCGTTGCCGCCGTTGCCGTCGATCGAATCGTTGCCGTCGCCCCCGAGTAGCTTCTCGCTGCCGGGGCCGCCGGAGATCCGGTCACCGCCCGCGCCGCCGTCGAGCGTCGCCGCGATCGTCTGCGCAGCAAGAGCGCTCGCCGAGATCGAGTCGATGCCGGCGAGCCCGTTGACGACGAGCTCGTCTGTCGGTTCGGCGTGAAGCACAGCAACACGTGCGGCCGGTCCGGTGACCGCGACCCCGGACGCGTCGCCGTTGACGTCGACGATGTCGTTCCCGTTCGTCGCGTCGACCGCAACGCGGTCGACCTGCCCGTCGCCCGCTGCACCGCCGAGCGTGCCCGCGAGATCGAGGTTGACCGCCGAGACGCCGGTGCCGGTGAGATCGTGGACGGCGATGGAATCGGAACCGCCGAGTGCGTTGAAGTCGACGTTTTCCACGCTGCGGGTGTCCATCGCGATGTTTCCCGGGTTGCGCGCGAACGTCACCCGATCGCCGTTCGCGGCGACGCTGACGATCTCGCTCGCGGCTGCCCCGTTGAAGATCATCGTGTCGCTGCCGTCCCGGCCTTCGATCCTGTCGCTGCCGTCGCCCGGATCCCAAACGAATGTGTCGTCGCCGGCACCGAGATCGGCCACGTCGTTGCCTCCGTTGCCGTCGATCGAGTCGTTTCCGGGCCCGCCGAGGAGGAGCTCGGCGCCGGATCCGCCGAGCAGCGTGTCGTTCCCGTAGCCCCCGGCGATGCTCGTCGGAATGCTGTTCGTGAACGCGCCGTTCGACTCGTCGATCCGCACGAGGTCGTCCCCGGTGCCGGCATCGACGGTGATCGCCGCGATCGGCTCGAGGTGGAACTTGAAGTCGGCCGAGCCGTCGTCGCCGAAGTCAACCTGCAGGACATCGCTACGGCCGGCCTCCAACCGAAGCGCGATCTTGTCGTTCCCGGCAGACCCGAGGACGACGAGTCGACGGTGCTGAAACCGCGGCCGCTCGAACGAATGCGCCCGGTGTGGACGCGACGAGGCAGACGGAGCCTTTGCCCGAGCGGCCGCGGTGCCGCCGACCATCAGAGCTCCGGCTACGGCCACCGTCAGCGCGGCAATCCTGAGTTGAACGTGATTCTTCACTGTCTTCCTTTCGGAGAGGGACGTGTCGGGTGCTCAAGACACCGGCCCACGTCGCCTATTCCGGCGGGAAGAAATCCGGCCCGGCGGTGTCTCTCAGGGTGTGCGCACGTGGTTACGCTTTGGGGGTGCGATGCCGATGAGACGCCGTCGAGCAGACAGCGCAGCCGATGACGAGGCCGTCGAGCTTGCAGCCCTCGCGGACGGGTCGCTTTCGAGCGGGCGCAGGCCCCAGCTCGCGGCGCGCGTCGCCGCGTCTTCCGAGCTGAGCGACCGGCTCGCCGAGCAGGAGCAGGCGGTGGCCCTCACGCGCGGCGTCGTCGCGACCGTCGAGGCCCCGCAACGGCTGCGAAGGCGGATCGACGCGCAGCGGGAACGAGGGACGACGCGCCGGTCGCGCCGGCTCGGACTCGCAGGCGCCGGGGTCGCGGTCGCGGCAGCCGCGACGATCGGAGTCGTCGCGCTCGGCTCCGGCGGCTCCGAGGCCGGCTACCGCGCGGCGCTCGCCCCGACGAGCCTCGCGCGCGGAGCGCACGGCGAGGCGACGCTCGTGCGGCGACCCTCCGGTTGGCGAGTCCAGCTCGATGCGACGGGGCTCCCCCGGCTCGCACACGGCGCCTTCTACGAGGCCTGGCTTCGCGACGATGCCGGCGTCGTGGTTCCGATCGGGACGTTCAACGACGGGCGCGACGTCACGCTGTGGGCCGGCGTCTCACCGACGGCGTTCACGGTCCTGACGGTGACCCGCGAGCGTGCGGACGGCGACCAGAGCTCGTCCGGGGAGAAGGTGCTCGTCGGAACGGTGAGCCGCTGACGACCGGTCAGTCGAGGCGGTCTCCGGTGATTCTGACCACCTGTTGCCGCGCGCGGTAGAGCCGGCTCATCACGGTGCCTTCGCGGATCCGCAATGCGCGTGCCGCCTCCTTGTACGAGAGGCCGGCGACGTCGACGGCGACGAGAACGTCGCGGAAGTCCCCGGGAAGGGCCGCGATTGCTGCGAAGACCTCTGCGGCCTCGAGCGCCGCCTCCGGCTGCCGCGCCTGCGGGTCGGCGACGAGGTCGAGCTGCTCCGGTAGGGCCGCGGGACGGAGCCGGCGACTCTCCGATCGTTTTTGATTCAGAAACGTGTTCCGTAGCGCTCGCAACAGATAACCGAGGTCGTCCTCGTTGCGGAGCAGTCGCGGCCGCGCGAGCAAGCGGGTGTACGTCTCCTGGACGAGGTCCTCCGCGTCCTCACGCGAGCCGCACAGCGCCCACGCCGCACGGTAGAGACGGTCGACGTGGTCGCCGAGACGGCCCGGATCGAGCAGTCGTTCCACGGTGCGGCTCTCTGCGGGAGCCGGCTTGCGCTCCGCGTTCACTTCGATGCAAACGGAGCCACAGCTTCCTGCATTCCGTCGGAGCGGGAATATCGCCGTCGTTACGGAGTCCTTGCTCGATGACAGCCAACGAATGCGCACCCTCAGGGCCGCACTCACGAGAGAAGGAGACTCATGAAGAAACTGCTCTTCAGCATCGGGGTCGTCGCCGCCGCCGTGTCGCTCGTCGTCGGTGTGGCGTCGGCGGCGAGAACGTCGTCGGCCGCCGCAGCCAAGGTCTCGGTCGCCGGCACGGGGCTCGGCCGGATCCTCGTCGACGGACGAGGGCACACGCTGTATCTCTTCGCGAAGGACACGCGGGGAAAGAGCACCTGCGCGGGCGCGTGCGCCGGATTCTGGCCGCCGCTCATTGCAGCCGGCAAGCCGCTCGCGGGCCTCGGCGTGAAAGCGAAGCTCCTCGGAACGACGAGGCGCGCAGACGGTCGCCTGCAGGTCACCTACAACCATCATCCGCTCTACTCCTTCACCAAGGACGTGCGCAAGGGCGACACGAACGGCGAGGGGCTCGACGTCTTCGGCGCGAAGTGGTACGCGCTCTCGGCCGCGGGCGCTCGGGTTCAGAACGCGACCGCGCCCGCGAACAACGCGGGCGGGTACGGCTATTAGCCCGGATCAACAGAGGAGAGGGCGGCGAGTCCGGGCCCCCTCTCCTCATCCGAGGCCGCGAACCAACCGACACGATGAGCAGCCCATTCGACAACCACGACTCTTGCCGCGAGCTCGCGCACCGCTCGAGCGGCGGCATCGAGGTCACGCTCTACTGGAACGCCGACGACAACAGCACGACCGTGGAGGTCTTTTGCGCCGCAACCGAGGAGAAGCTTCACCTCGCCGTTCCACGCGAGCGCGCCCTCGACGCCTTCTACCACCCGTTCGCTCACGCCGAGAGCACGGAAGTGCCACTTGCGCTGGCCGGAGGAAGCGAATAGAGGAAGAACGTACGCGTGGGCACAAGCCTCGGCGCCGGCGGACGATAGGCAGGGTCGTATTAACTGAGGTGTGGCCGACAGCGGTTCACATCTGATCTCCCCCCGGCCGTTACCGCTGACGGAGCGGCGCGCCGTCGGAGGACCTGTCGCGCGGAAGCTGCTCGCCGCGTACTTCCTGGCGTCTCTCGTGTGTTGGCTTGCGGCGACCGTGACCGCGATCGTCGCAGCAGGCGATCTCGCGCATGGACGGCCGCTGGCATCGGCTCCGGTGCTCGCGGTCCACCTGATCGCGCTGGGCGTCCTGCCGTTCGCCGTGAGCGGCGCTTCGTTTCATCTGCTGCCCGTGATGCTCCGCAACGACCTGCCGTCGCAACGCGCGCTCTGGATCGCCTTGCCGCTGCTTGCAGGGGGCGTGCTGGTCGCGTCGGGACTCGGGCGCGATGCGAAGCCGATCGTCTGGATCGGCGCCGCGATGGTCGCCTCTGGGTTCACGATCGTGCTGGTCGAGGTGCTGACCGTCGTCGTGCGGGCGCCGCGCGGGCGCACACTGATCGCGAGCCGCCTCGGCGTCGCGCTCGCCTGCGCGCACGTCGTCGCCGCGTTCTGCCTCGGAGCGGTCATCTTCTCGCGGGACGCGCCCTTTGCCGGGCTCTCGTACGGCCGTTGGCTGCTGATCCACCTGCACGTGGCACTGCTCGGGTGGATCGCGCTCCTGATCCTGACCGTCGGCCGCAACCTCGGCCCGATGCTCGCGCAGGCGCCCGCGGCGGCCCAACGCTCGTGGCCGCTCGAAGAACTTGCACTCGTCGCCGGCCTCTGGCTGCTGCTCGTCGGCGTCGGGACCGAGGAGCGCGTTGCAACCCTGGCCGGAGGCGTCGTGGTCGTCGTCGCGGTCGGTCGGTTCGCTCTCCTCATCGTGCGGACGGCGCGATTCCGCCGTGGCCCGCTCGAGGCGCCGCTCGCGCACCTGCTCGCCGGGGGCTTCTTCCTCACGCAGGCGGCGGGCTTCGGGCTCGCCGCGGCCGCCGGTGCCGACAGCACGCGGCTCGTCAGCGGTTACGTCGTGCTGTTGCTCGTCGGATGGGCCGGTGGCGTCGTCGTCGGCCATCTCGGGAAGCTGCTGTCGCTCTCGCTATGGGTCTGGTGGCCCCCCGGCCAGAGGCCCAAGCAGTCCGAGCTCTACCCGCGCTCCCTCGGGCTCGCCGAGACGGTCGCGTTCGCGATCGGAGTCGAGTCTCTTGCGGTGGGCACGTTCGTCGGAAGCGCTGCGCTCGCGCGCACGGGCGCCGTCATTCTGTGCGCCTCCGCGGTTCTCACCGCCGGGGGCGCAGCGACGACCTGGCGCCGGCGGGCGACGGCAGATCAGTGCGAGCGTGTGCGCACGACCCATGTTGCGACGCGGACGAGGCAGGTATGAGTTCGTCGCAGCCGGAAGAGCGTGACGAGGGCCGCGAGGGCGGCGGGGCCGGCGAAGAGGCCGGCCCACCAGCCGACGTTCTTCGCGAAGCCGAAACCGAACTCGAGCGAGACGGCGAGCAGGATTGCGAGCACAGCGAGGCTCTCCTCGTCGAGCAACTCCTCCGAGTCGTTCCGCCGCTCTTCGAACTCGGTCATGCCGGCTGGAGCGTTCCCGCGAACACCTGCCAGGCGAGCGCCGACTTCGCGAACAGGCTGAGCAGCATGTACACGCGCTCGCCGTAGAGGTAGTCGCGCCAGCGGCCGACGCGCCGGTACTGCAGAAGCATGTTGACCGCGAACACGTTGAAGAAGACAAACAGCGAGGCGAAGATCCCGTAGACGAACCCGGGCGGATCGGCGGCCCCCGCCAGGTAGATCGCGACCGCGATCCACGGCACGGCGCCGGCGAACGAGCCGAACCAGAATGCGGTCCAGTTCGTCCGTGCGGTCGTTTGGTTGTGCAGCTCCATCAGCCAGCCGAAGAGGATCATCGTCGCGTTCAGGGCGAAGATCAGGAGCAGGCCTGCAAGGTCATAGATGCCGACGAGCATCGCGATCACGACCATCATCAGCGACGACGACAGCGAGTACTCGATCCAGCGGGCGGGGTTGATGCCGCGCGCGACGCTCCGCTCGTACCGGCGGTGCAGCCACGGCGAGGCGAGGGCCGCGTGCGCGACTGCGGAGAGGAACAGGAAGCCGGCAACGAGCGGCCCGATCCGCACTCGGACGAGCTCGTCCGGGACCGCGACGAGCTTGTCGGTGACCGTGTCCATGCGCAGGAACGAGCTCGTAACCGGAAGCGAGAACGCGCTTGCGAGGGCGAGCATCGCGACCCCCTGCACGAGGTGGAGCGCGCCCATCGCGCCGTTCCAGCGGCGCAGGCCGGCCATCTTCACGCGCAGCGCGGCGCCTTCGACCGGCTTCGCGGGGACATCTGCCTGAATCTCCATCGGCTGAACCTCCTTCATCGCCGCCCGGCGCGGTCCGATCCGCGCCGGGCGGCAAGCGGCCGCTCCCGTCAGGGAATCAGCACCTTGTTGATCACGTGGATGACGCCGTTCGACGCCGCCACGTCGGCCTTCGTGACGGTCGCACCGCCGACGAGCACCCTGCCGCCGCTGACGCGAATCGAGAGCGGCTTGCCGTTGACCGTCCTGGCAGATCGGAGCTTCATCGCCTGGCCGGCCGTGACCTTTCCCTTGACGACGTGGTAGAGGAGCACGGCGCGGAGCTTCGCCTTGTTCTTCGCGAGCGCCGCGAGGGTCGCCTTCGGCACCTTCGCGAATGCGGCGTCGGTCGGGGCGAAGACCGTGAACGGGCCCTTGCCCTGCAGCGTGCCGGCGAGACCGGCGTTGGTCAGCAGCGAGGCCAGCGTCTTGAACTGCCCGGCCGCGATCGCGGTCTTGACGATGTTCTGGTTGCCTTCCGACCTCGACGCGTTCGAGGCGGAGGCGCCGATTGCCGCGACCGCCACCGCGGCGGCGGCGAGGAGGGCAAGTGTGGTGCGGATGCGCTTCACTTTGGTGTCCTTTCTGTTGGGTCAGGCGGCCGGCCGGCGGCCGGCCCTTTTCTCGGACAGCTCCCGCACCTCGGCGCCTGCGCGCTCGGCCTGGTAGCGGCCGTCGAGGATGGCGCCGTAGATCGGGAGCGCGAGGCCGATCGCCGCGAGCACGGTCACGAGCACCCCCATGCCGAAGAGCAAGCCGGCGCTCATCGCGACCTGCCGGGGGCGAAGCCCGTGAGGGCGAGGATCGAAGGCACCCAGAGGCCGACGAAGATGCCCTGATCGTGGTTTCCGGTGAACCAGAGGCTCACCGAGAGGACGAACGAGACGAACGCGCCGAGCAGGATCAAGGCCCGCCCGGCCGTCTCCGTCTGCCGTCTGGCCGCTACTACGCGCGCCGCCTTCTCCATCTCTCTTCCTCCTTATACAGTCAATCGACAAACTCTGTACAACGCTGTATAGCGGACGCCTCCCCGGCTTGTCAAGGTTTTGTCGAATGTGTGTATAGTCATGACGTGAGCACGGACGAGGGAGCGCTGCGGATCGGCGAGTTCGCCCGCCGGGTGGGCATCAGCCCGGAGCTGCTGCGCGCCTGGGAAGCCCGCTACGGGCTGCTGCAGCCGGTCCGCTCGGACGGCGGCTTCCGCCTCTACACCGCGCAGGACGGCGAGCGCGTCGCCCGGATGAAGCGCGGGCTCGACGAGGGGCTGTCGGCCGCCGAGGCCGCCCGCCGTGCGCTCGCGCAGCCTCGTCCCTCCGAAGGCCTGCTGGAGGACGCGCGGCGCCGGCTGCTCTCCGCCGTGCACGCCTACGACGAGGCGGCGCTGCACGCCGTGCTCGACGAAGCGCTCGCCGGCTTCGCGCTCGAGACCGTCCTGCGGGAGCTGATCCTGCCGGCGCTCAGGGAGATCGGCGACCAGTGGGCGCGGGGCGAGCTCGAGGTCGGGCAGGAGCACTTCGCGAGCAACCTCGTCCGCGAGCGGCTGCTCGGGCTCGCACGCTTCTGGGGCCGCGGCGGCGGGCCGCGGGCGATCCTCGCCTGCGCGCCCGGCGAGCGCCACGACATCGGCCTCGTCGCCTTCGGCCTCATGCTCCGCTCGCACGGCTGGCGGATCGTCTTCCTCGGCGCAGACACGCCCCTCGCAACGCTCGAACGGGCAATCGCGGCAACCGAGCCACGGCTCGTCGTGGTCGCGAGCGTCGACTCGTCGCTCCTCCAAACCGAAGCCGCCGACCTCGGCAGGCTCGCACGGAGAGCTCCGCTCGTCCTGTCGGGTGCAGGCGCCTCCGACGAGCTCTGCGCGCAGCTGGGTATCGAGCGTCTCGACGGCGACCTCGTGGGCGCGGCCGACGAGATCGCCCGCTCCGGATAGAGGGGTGGTGACGTGAGCGCGATCCTTCTCTCCCTCGTCGTCGCGCTGGTGGTGAACGGCGCCTTCTTCGCCGTCGCCGCCACACGCAGGACGGACGTCGTCACCGACCTTTCCTACAGCCTGACGTTCGCACTCCTCGCGGTCGTTCTCCCCTTCACCGGCGCGCGCGAGCCGAGCCAGCTCCTCGCCTCACTGCTCGTCCTCCTCTGGGCGGTGCGGCTCGGCGCCTACCTCTTCCGGCGCATCCTGCGGATCAAGGTCGACCACCGCTTCGACGACATGCGGGACAAGCCGCTGCGCTTCGCCCGCTTCTGGCTCCTGCAGGCGCTCACCGTCGCCGTGATCATGCTGCCCGTCTCCTACCTCCTCGACCGCAGCGGCGCTCCCGGCCTCGGCGCCTGGGCAGCGGCCGGCGCGGCCGTCTGGCTCGCCGGCCTGCTCGTCGAAACAACAGCCGACGCGCAGAAATCGGCTTTCCGGGCGAAGGACGAAAACCGCGGGCGCTTCGTCGCCGGCGGACTCTGGCGCTACTCGCGCCACCCCAACTACTTCGGCGAGATCCTCGTCTGGTGGGGTCTCTTCCTCTACGCCGTCCCGGTCCTCGACGGAGCCGCCTTCGTCGTCGTGGCCGGCCCTCTGTTCATCACGCTGCTCCTGCTCTTCGTGAGCGGGATCCCGCTACTCGAACGAAGCGCGGACGAGAAGTACGGTGACGACCCCGCGTACCGCGACTACAAGCGGCGGACGAGCATCCTCATCCCGCTCCCGCCCCGGAGATAGTCCGGGCACGCGGCTTACGGCGGCGCGGTCGGCAGGTAGCGCTCGTCGAGGCCCTGGCCTCGCGCAATCTGCTCGGCGAGCATCCGGTCGGTCACCCACTCGACGGGGGCACGGTCGTCCGTCCACGGCGTCCCGCCCGGCGCGACGTGCGCGAACTCGCGGGCAAAGAGCGGCACGAGCGGTTGCAGCGGCGGGGGCACGGTCGCGGCGCGCTCGACGAGCGTCGCACGCGGCTGCGGCCGGTCGAGCACAAAGACGAGATCGCTGAAGCGGAGCGCACGCCAGCGCCAGACCTGCGGGAAGACGACCGCAAGCGTCGCGCCGACGCCGCTCGTCAGGCCGCGGTCGTGCGGCGTTGACGCGACGTTCAGCGCGACGATTCCGCCCGGCGTCAGGTGCCTGCGCACGAGCTGGAAGAACTCCTTCGTCGCGAGCTGGAACGGAATGTACGGCTGGTGGTAGGCATCGACGATCACGAGGTCGTAGCGGCGGGTGCTGCGCTCGAGGAAGACGCGCGCGTCATCGGTGACGGTGTGCAGCGTTCGGATCGCGCCGAGCCCGAGGAAGCGGCGCGCCGCGTCGGTGACTTTCGGGTCGAGCTCGACGCCGTCGACGCGGAGGCTCGGGAAGTAGCGTGCGTAGGCGCGCGGGATGGTGCCGCCCGCATCGCCGAGCACGAGCGCGCGGCGTGCGGGACGGCCGAGCAGGGCCGGCATCACGTCGAAGAGATCCCAGTACCCGCCGGTGAGGACGGTGTGCGGATACCACACCGACTGCTGGGCGATCCCCTCGTTCAGCTCGAGCGCGCGCGACCCGTCGCTGTATTGCAGAACGCGCACGTACTGGTACGCGGACTCGCCCTCCCAGATCACATCGGCGGTGCGCTTGATGCCGCCCGGCGACAGCAAGGCGAGACCCGCCGCGAGCGCAACGACCGCAAGCGCGGAGCGAGGCACGAGCGGCACCGCAGCGAGCGCCAGCAGCCCGGCGCAGGCGAGCAGCGTCCGCTGAGTGCCGATGAGCGGGATCGCGACGAGGGCCGCGGCGAACGTGCCGAGGATGCTGCCCGCGGTCGAGAGCGCGTACAGCCGCCCCGCCGACCGGCCCGACTCGGCCACGCTCGGCAGCGTGAGCCGGAGCGCGAACGGCGCGACCGCGCCCATCAGCACCACCGGGACGACGAACAACGCGAGCACCGCGACGAACGAGCCGATCACGATCCCGGCCGAGAGCGAGTCGAATCCATGCAGCGACGCGTGGAGCAGCGGCCGCGCGGCGAACGGAACCACCGTGAGACTGACGGCGGCCGCGAGCAGGATGCCGCCGAGCGCCCTCGCCTGCGGCCGCGCGTCGGCGACCTTGCCGCCGAGCCAGTAGCCGAGGGCCAGGAACGCGAGCACGAGCCCGATCACGTTGGCCCAGACGACATTCGAGCTGCCGAAGTACGGCGCGACCAGCCGGGCCGCAGCGATCTCCGTCGCGAGCGAGGCGGTTCCAGCGAGGAAGACGGTGGCGCCGAGCCCACCAGCGGCGACGCGCATCCGCGCATTCTTTCGCGTCCGATCGGTTACCGGCCGGAGAGGGAGACACGAGACGCGCCTGCTTGGGGTCACCACGCGCTGGCGGGCCCGCCTACTCTGTGGCGGATGGCCGTGACCGAGCTGTCGCCTTCCGGATCTCGGAACAGAAGGCCGCCGAGGCGGAGGGTTTCCCGCCGCGGGGACCTGGGTCGGTCTTGTCGTAGCCGGACTTGCGGCGGTGGGCGTCGCCGTTGTCTGGGTGTTCTCGGGTGCACGTCTTGTCGCGGACGGATTCGCGCTCGGACGCGTCGAGCTGCAGCCGTTCGCCGGCTCGCTGGTACGCGTCCGCGCCCGGGGGGCGGATGGCCGCCCGATCCCGCTTGTCGTCTCGCACGGCCGGCTGACGCCGCGCCTCAAGGTCGCATCCGGCGAGCGGATCTCGCTATCGATTGTCATTCGGCGTCCCGGCTGGGAGAGCTGGGCGCTCGGCGCGAATCGGCGCGAGACGCTGACCGTGCAAACCCCGGTCGCGAGGATCATGAACCGCTGGGTGACGAGGGCGAATGGTGCGCGCGCGGAGGTGCGCTTCGATACGCCCGTCGACCGCGTCTCCCCGGCGGGCGCGACCGTAAGAGGCCGCACGGTGACGCTGCCGACGAAGAGCGCGGCGGGCTCGGTCGCACTTGCAGCCGCCGCCCGGCCGTGGGAGAGGCTCGGCCCGCCCGCCGACGTCACCTGGTTTCCGAAGGCGGATCGCCCGATCGTGCTCGTGTCGCCCGGCCCGAGCGTGCACGTCGCCCCGCTAGCTCCGATCAGACTGACGTTCTCGGTGCCGGTTTCGCGCGCGTTGGCAGGGAAGGAGCCGACCCTCGCGCCCTCCACAACGGGACAATGGACGGCGGTCGACAACCACACGCTCGTCTTCCAACCCTCGGGCAACGGCATGCCGTTCGATTCGGAGCTCACTGTTCGTCTTCCGTCTGCGCTTGTCGTCGCGGACACGACAGGGGCGCACGCACACACGACCAAGCGCATTCGACTCTCGATCGCGCCCGCATCGTTCCTTCGCTTGCAGCAGCTCCTCGCGCAGGACGACTACCTGCCCCTCGACTGGGTGCCGGCACACGCCGACGCGCACCAGACGCTGCGCAGCGAGCTCGCCGCAGCCGTCGACGCTCCCGCCGGGCACTTCGAGTGGAGATATCCGCGTACCCCACACGAGCTGCAGGCGCTCTGGAAGACCGGTGAGCCGAACAAGATCACGCGCGGCGCCGTCATGATGTTCCAGGACGAGCATCACCTCGCTGTCGACGGGATCGCCGGCCCCAGGGTATGGCACGCCCTGCTCACCGACGCCCTCGCAGGCAAGCGGCGTACCGCCGGCTACAGCTACGTCTACGTCCACCGAAACGTGCCGCAGCTCCTGACGCTATGGCACAACGGTCGAATCGTCCTCACCTCGCCCGGCAACACCGGTGTCCCGGCTGCTCCGACCGCGCTCGGAACCTGGCCGGTCTTCGAGCACATCCCGGTCGGCCGGATGAGCGGCACCAATCCGGACGGGACGCGCTACAACGACCCCGGAATCCGCTGGATCAGCTACTTCCACGGCGGCGAGGCCCTGCACGCCTTCGACCGCGGCTCATTCGGAACGCCACAGAGCCTCGGCTGTGTCGAGCTCCCACTCGACGCCGCCGCAAGAGCGTGGCCCTACACACCTATCGGGACACTCGTCACGATCGAGAACTAGCTCCCGGACGGAGGCTCGCGTGTCAGCAGCCGAGGCGGGGCGGCAAGTCGTCGGGTACCTCCGCAAGGTCGACGAACTCGCCGGCGAAAACGAGAAAGCGTTCGATGTCGGCGACGTTGGAGACGAGCCCGAGCGAGGCTCGGATCGCGCCGCCGGAGGGAAGGCCGATCGCCTCGACGTAGTCGTCGAGCGTCATGCCGTCGCCGAACTCGCCGCCGACGAGCGTCTCGCGCGCGATCGTGAAGGCGACCTCGCCGGCGCCGGGGTTGCAGAAGCACCCGGTCCGCAACGAGATGTTATGGCGGCGAGCGACGCGATCGACGTAGCGTTCGTCGACGACCCCGCCGTCGGGATGGACGAAGTTGAAGGCGACGGTCGCTCCTCGGCGATCGAGGTCGCGCGGCCCGTAGATCGCGGCGGCCGGGGCGCCGTTCGTGTGCCGTAGAGCGGCGAGCGCGTCGAGTAGCCGCCCGCCCAGCGCTTCGACATGGACGTGGATCGTGTCGATCCCGACCCGGTCGAGGTGGCGCAGACCGATCTCGACGGCTGGAAGACCGAGGAAGTTGACGGTGCCGTCCTCGAAATGCGCGTGACCCGGCGCCGATTGGTACCACTCACGTTGGACGAAGGCGGCGACGATCGTGCCGCCCGAGAACCAGGGCCGCTCCAGCTTGGCCAGTGCCTCGCGGCGCGCCAGCAAGGCCCCGACGCCGGTCGGCCAGCCGAACATCTTGTAGAAGGAGAGGGCGACGAAGTCCGGGTGCCAGCGGGAGAGGTCGAGCCGGTTCGTGGGGACATAGGCGGCGGCGTCGAGGAGCACGTCCCAGCCGTGCTCGTGCGCCGCGTCGATCCAGCCGAGCGGGTGCTGGACGCCGGAGAAGTTCGACTGGGCCGGGTAGGCGAACAGATTGTGGTGGTCGCCGGCGACCTCGGTCAGGTAACGCGGGAGGAGATCATCATCGACGCGCAATTCGGGGGCGACGCTCGGAACGTAGGTCGTCTCCGCGCCGCGTGCGCGAGCGAACTCGCGGATCCCGTTGACCGAGTTGTGATTGTCGAAGGTCAGCAGGAACCGGTCGCCGGACCGGAAGGGGTACGCCTCGCCGACGAGCCGTAGCGCACCGGTCGCGTTCGGGGTGAAGATCGCGACGTACTCGGCCGCCGAAGCGCGGAAGTAGTCGAGTACCGAAGCCCGGGCGCTCTCGACGAGGTCGGTCATGGCCGCCGAGGTCGGATTGAGCGAGTGCGGATTCCCGAAGACGCCGGAGCGCAGGAGCGCGAGGTGCTCGCCGAGTTGCGAGTCGGCGTACAGACCCGCACCGGTGTAATCCAGGTACACGTGATCGCCCGCGTCCAGCCGCGCGTAGTCGCTGCGACGCAGCTCCTCCAGTGTCCCCGCGTCCGTCCCGACCTCCATCAGCGCACCATGGCACTTTCAGCCACTTCGACGCCAGACGACGCGGCTGCGGGGCGTCACCGTGCCGATGGTCGTTTCACGTCGATCACGGTCTCGACCGGCAGGTCGAGCGAGGCAGAGACGAGGCAGGTCGCTTCCGCCTTCTCCGCGAGCGCCCGCACCTGGGTCTCATCGGCGTCCGTCTCGACTTCGAGCTCGAGCAGCAGCCGCGTGAAGCCGAAGCGTCCGTCGGTTCGCACGCCGGCGACGCCGTCGGCGTCAACCTCGAGGCTCGAGTAGCGAACCCCGGCGCGGGCGGCGAGGCCGATGAAGGTGACGGCGAGACAGGAGGCGGCCGCGGCGACGAAGAAGTCCTCCGGGCTCCAGGTCGAGGGGTCAGAGCCTCGAAACACGGGGGGCGGCGCGATCTCGATCGCGTGCTTGCCCTCGACGTGCGCGGCAACGCGGCGTTCGCCGGTCCACGTGACCGAGAGCGGGAAGTGGAATTCCTTCGGCCGCACGGTCGTCGTATTGGCGGCGGCGCTCATCAGTAGAGGCTTGCGGCGAGTCGCCGCCGGTAGCGCATCGTCAACGGATGCTCGTGGCCGAGGTCGCCGAACAGCGCGACAGTGAGTGCAAGCAGCCGCTCGCGATCCTCACCCTCGGATCGGTTGATCTCCTCGAGCAGCAGCTCGAAGACGCGTTCGTGCTCGTCTTGCTCGAGTGCGCTGAGCACCTCGGGAAGCTCGCCGGTGGTCCGTAGCTCGGCGACGAGCCGCTCGGTGGCGGAGGGGCCGGTCAGCTCGTCGAGGAATTCGGCGACCGCCGCGGGAGGGAGCGCGCCGACGAAGTCGCGCACAACCTCTCCGTCGCGGAAGGCCTTCACGGCCGGGATCCCCTGGATCTGGTAGCGGAGCGCAAGCTCGGGGTTCGCGTCGACGTCGACCTTGACGAGCTCGAACTCGCCTTCGCGTTCGTCGGCTTGTCGTTCGAGCGTCGGGCCGAGCGCCCGGCAGGGGCCGCACCAGGCGGCCCAGAAGTCGACCACCACCGGCAGCTCACGCGAGCGCTCTAGCACGTCGCGTTCGAACGTCTCGGTCGTCGTGTCCATCTCTCGTCCTCCCTCTGGTTGCTGGGTGGGGCAGTTGCCTCTGAGCCGTCGTCGTGCTATACAACTATACAACTATTTAGTTTATTCCCGAAGGAGACGACACATGAAGCTCCCGCAGCCGCTGCCCGACGACCTGGTCGAGCTGATCGCCCGCCGCTTCCGCGTCCTCGGCGAGCCGATGCGAATCCGCCTGCTCGACGAGCTCCGCGACGGCGAAGCCACCGTCGGCGAGCTCTCCGAGGCGCTCGCAGCCTCGCAGCAGAACGTCTCCAAGCACCTCGCCGTACTCGGCGACGCCGGCATCCTCGGCCGGCGCAAGGAGGGGACCTACGTCTACTACCGCATCGTCGACGAGGGCGTGTTCACCCTCTGCGAGGACGTCTGCGGCTCCGTCAGAGAGCAACTTCGAGCGCTCGGCGAAGTCGTGAACGGGCGCGCGCGGTAATGCTCGAGCTCTGGCAGACCGAGTGGTGTCCGGCCTCGCGGCGTATCCGCGAGCGGCTCACCGAGCTCGGGGTCGACTACGTCACCCGCCAGGTGCAGGTCGACAGGAAGGAGCGGGTCGCCCTCCGGCAGACGACCGGCACCGACACGATCCCGGCGCTCGTACCCGCCCACGGCAGCGCGCTGATCGGAGAGGACGAGATCGGGCGCTACCTCGACGACCACTTTCCCGTACCGGCCGAGGCGGAGGCACACCGACTGAAGGCGGCCAAAGCGCGCCGCCGCTACCTGGAGGAGGAATGCGAATGCTCGCAACCGGCTACACACTGAGCACGACAACCGAGCTCGGCTTCACCGAGACCGCAGACCGTGTCCGCGAAGAACTCAAGACCGAAGGCTTCGGCGTTCTCTGCGAGATCGACGTACAAGCGACGCTGAAAGAGAAGCTCGGTGTCGAGGGCGAGCCGTACCTGATCCTCGGCGCCTGCAATCCACCGCTCGCCCACCAAGCCCTCCAGGCCGAGCCGGAGCTCGGTGTCCTGCTCCCGTGCAACGTCGTCGTCTACACCCGCGACGAGCGGACACACATCTCTGCCATCGACGCCGAGCGCATGCTCTCGATCGTCGGCAACGACCAACTCTCACCGGTCGCAGCCGACGTGCGGAGCAGACTCGCGCGTGTCGTCGAGAGTGCGGCCAGAGTCTGAGCCGTGCGCCTCTTCACTCGAAGCACGCACGTGAACGCCGCCGCGGTTGCCGAACGGCTCGCCGACAGCAGCGTCACCGTGATCGACGTCCGCCAACCCGCCGAATGGCGCAGGGGCCACATCCGCGGCTCCCTCAACCTGCCGATCACCGAGCTCGGGAGCCGCCTCCACCGGCTCCCGAACGACAAAGCGATCGTCGCCGTCTGCGCGAGCGGCCACCGCAGCGCCCTCGCCGCCCGCACACTCCGGCGCGCCGGATACCAGGCTGAGAACCTGAAAGGAGGCATGCGCGCCTGGACCCGCGCCGGGCTGCCGCTCCGCTCGGATCGCAGCAAACGGCGCTGAACCGAGAAACACAGCCCCCCGCGCAGTCCCGCGCCGGCGGCACGCGCTAACCGTCACACGGCGTACGTGCCTGCTCGGCTGAGCGCAAGGCGGGCGGTGACGGCATTGCGTGCGCGTGTTATCGCCTGATCGCTGCTGTGGAGGAGGAAGGATGTGTTTGCCATCAAGAGGTAGCCGTTGAGCTCGAACGCAAGCTGGTAGGGATCCTCCTCGCGAAGCTCGCCTCCCGCCTGAGCCTCGCGGACGAGCTGCACGAGGAGCTCCGTCCAGTCGCGTTGGAAGTCTGCGATGCGTTCCCTGACGACGCCGGGGTGCGTGTCGAACTCCGCGGCGGCGGACGCGAAGAAACAGCCCCCTGGAAAGACGCGCCGCTCGACATGCGAGAGGAACTGCTCGCAGAGCGCCTCGATCTTCGCAAGCGGCGTCGAGGCGTGCTCGGCGGGTGCGACCACGTCGGCCGAGAAGATCTCGGTGGCGGTTTCGATCGTCGCGAGCTGAAGCTCCTCCTTGGAGCCGAAGTGCGCGTAGAGGCCGCTCTTGCTCATCCCGATGTGGTCGGCGAGTCGGCCGATCGAGAGGCCCTCGAGACCCTCGATCGTCGCGAGCCTGGCTGCGGCGTCGAGGATCGTGCGCCGGCTGCGCTGGCCGTCGGCCCGCGGCTTGCGCTGCACCCGCTGCACGCCCGAGTCCGACATCGCTTGACAAGTTAGCACGATCGTTCGTATAGTGCCAGAATCAAAACGACCGATCGTGCTAACTAGAGGAGGCTCTTCATGCCCGTCACGGACACCGCGCCCCGCCTGGCGCAGCTCAAGAAGCGGCAGCAGCAGATGTGGGCAAGCGGCGACTTCCACGCCGTGGCGACGCTGATCCAGCCCGCCGCGGACGCCCTCTGCGACGCGGTCGACCTGCAGGCCGGCTGGCGCGTTCTCGATGTCGCCTGCGGCAGTGGCAACGCTGCGATCGCCGCCGCACGGTGCGGCTGCGACGCCGTCGGGATCGACTACGTACCGGCCCTGCTCGCCCGTGGGCGCCGGCGGGCGGAGGCCGAGGGCCTCTCCGTCGAACTGCTCGAGGGCGATGCCGAGGCGATCCCGTTCCCGGACGGCAGCTTCGACGCCGTCGTGTCCGTGTACGGCTCGATGTTCGCCCCGAACCACCGGCAGGCGGCCATGGAGCTCGCACGCGTCTGCAAGCCCGGCGGCCGGATCGGCCTCGCCACGTGGACCCCGGACGGGTTCATCGGCGAGATGCTGAACGTCGTCGCGGCGCACGTGCCGCCGCCGGCCGGCGTCCCCTCACCGATCCTCTGGGGCACCGAGTCGTATCTGCGCGAGCTACTCGGCGACCAGATCGACACGATCGCCTTCAAGCCGCGAACGTTCACGTTCCGCTTCCGTTCGGCAGAGGCGTACGTCGACTACTTCCGTACCTACTACGGCCCGACGGTGAAGGCATTCGAGACGGCGGGCACCGCGCAAGGCGATGCCCTCTTCGGCGATCTCGTCGACCTCGTTCACCGCTATGCCCGGACGACGTCCGGCCCGGTTTCGATCCCCGCGACATACCTCGAGACAGTCGCCGTCCGGACTGGAGGCCGAGCATGAGCGCGACAGGTGCGATCGAAAGCGTGTCGGCGGTCGCAGCCGGCAACGCTGCCGGCTCCCGCCGCGAGCATCCCTGAAGAAACATCGTTCCTGAGGACGAGCCGCGGCGTGCTGACGCTTGCACTTCTCTTGCTCGTCCAGTTCCTCGACTTCCTCGATGTCTCGATCGTCAACGTCGCGCTGCCCTCGATCAGGCACGACGTGGGTTTTTCCGAGCAGAGCCTGCAATGGGTCGTCAGTGGCTACGTGCTCACCTACGGCGGCTTCCTGCTGCTCGGTGGGCGTGCCGCCGACCTCGTCGGCCGCCGTCGCATCCTTCTCGGCGGCCTGATTCTGTTCGCCGCCGCCTCGCTCGCCGGCGGCTCCGCACACGCCGAAGCGCTGCTCATCGCCGCCCGGCTCGCACAAGGCACCGGCGCGGCGATGATGTCCCCGGCCGCGCTCTCGATTCTGACCACCACCTTCACCAACCGTCGCGACCGCAACATTGCCCTCGGCGCCTGGGCCGCCGTGCCCGGCCTCGCCGGCGCCTCCGGCGTCACGCTCAGCGGCGTCCTCACGCAGGGCCCCGGCTGGCGCTGGATCTTCTACCTGAACGTCCCCGTCGCAGCGCTCGCCGGCATCGGCGCGCTCGCGCTCCTCACCGGCGAGCGCACCGACCGCGAGCAGACGGGCTTCGACCTCTCCGGAGCTGCGCTCGTCACCTCGGGCATGCTGCTGCTCATCTACACGCTCGTCGAGGTCCCCGACGTCGGCTGGGGAGCGACGCGGACGATCGGTGGGTTGGCCGCGGCGGCCGTCATCCTCGCCGCGTTCGTCGGCAACGAACGACGGGCCCGCGACCCACTCGTCCCCTTCTCGATCGTTCGGATCAAGGGACTCGCCGCCGCCAACGTCACCCAGCTGCTCTCCTTCAGCGGCCTCTACTCGATGTTCTTCTTCCTCAGCCTCTACATGCAGAACGTCCTCAGCTACTCGCCGATCGACACCGGCCTCGCCTACCTTCCCCTCACGGCCGGCTTCATGATCTCGGTCGGCATCGTCACGCCGCTGCTGCCGCGTATCGGCACGAAACCGGTGATCATCGCCGGCGCCCTGATCGCCGCGGGCGGCGTCTACTACCTCTCGCACCTCCCTGTCCACGGCGCGTACCTCAGCGACCTGCTACCCGGCATCGTCGCCGTCGCGATCGGACTCGGCGCCGTCTTCACCGGCGTCACGACCGCCGCCACCGAAGGCGTCCCGGCCGACAAAGCGGGCCTCGCCTCCGGACTGCTCAACGCGTCGATGCAGTTCGGCGGCGCGCTCGGGCTCGCCGTCCTCTCCGCCGTCGCGATCGCCCGCACGAACGGCGTCCTCCAGGCCGGCGGCGGGCTCCCGCTCGCCCTCACGGCCGGCTTCCAACGCGCCTTCCTGATCGGCACCGGCCTCGTCCTCGCCGCCGCACTCGTCGCCCTCATGGCCGCCAACACCCGCAGCGGCGAGCACACACGCAGCACCGACTCGCCCGATCCCTGCCGATGACCCTCTTTCTGCAGGGAGCCCAGGAGATGAAACCGACGAGAGGAGGCTCACGAATCCGAGAGATCGCGTTCTATGTCGACGGGTGTAGCCCGATCGCACGCGCGTCCCAGGCGTCCCGTCACGCTGTACAAATGAGCCGAAAACCGCCGCTCGAGGGCGTCACAGCTTGACCCGTCGGCGCGATTCGTTTATTCATACTGCACAGTGGTCCCCTCAGAAGACCCGCGTCTCGCCGTCGGGTTGGTCGGCCTCGGCCACATGGGGGCGGCCGTCGGAGAACGGCTCCTCGCCGCCGGGTACCCGCTCGCCGTCCACAACCGGACGCCCGGGAAGGCCGAGGCGCTCGCCCGCGCCGGCGCCGAGGTCGCCGCCTCGCTCGACGCGCTCGCGCGGCAGGTCGACGTCGTCGTCACCTCGCTCTCGGACGACGACGCGCTCACCGCCGTCGCCGCGTCGATCGCCCGCTCGGCGCGCCCGGGCACCGTCCTCGTCGACCTGAGCACCGTGTCGCCCGGCGGCTCCGCCAGGGTGGCGGCGCTCCTCGGCGAGGCGAAGGTCGCCTACCTCCGCGCTCCCGTCAGCGGCAACCCGTCGGTCGTTCGCGCCGGGAACCTCGGCTTCATCGTCTCCGGGCCGAGAGACGTCCTCGATCGCGTGGAGCCCGTGCTGCTCGCGATCGGCCCGAACGTCCGGTACGTCGGCGAGCGCGAGGAGGCACGGGTCGTCAAGCTGGCGGTGAACCTCGTGATCGGCGGGCTCGCCCAGCTGATGGCGGAGGCGCTCGTGCTCGGCGAGTCCGCCGGCGTCGCGCGGCGCGAGCTCCTCGAGGTCATGGGCAACTCGGCTGCGGGCGCGCCGTTCGTCAAGTACAAGACCGAGCCGCTCCTCCGCGACGACTATTCCGCGACCTTCACCACGGCCCTCATGGAGAAGGACATCGACCTCATCCTCGACGCGGCCGAGGACGGCGGAGTCGAGCTGCCGCTCGGGCGCGAGCTGAAGGCGCTGCTCCGGGCCGCGATCGAGGCAGGCTACGGAGAGGACGACTTCATGGCGCTCTACCTGCACCTGCGAGACGCCGCGCAAGGAGTCTCGCGATGACCGGGCGCAGTCGGCTCTCCGGATCGCCCGACGCCACGCGCGCGGTCGACTGGGAACAGCGGATCGACTTCCCGCGCCTGCGGCGCGACCGGCTCGATCGCGCGAGGGCAGCGCTCGAGCGCTCCGACCTCGGCGCGGTTCTCCTCTTCGACCCGAACAACATCCGCTACGTCACGAGCACGCACATCGGCGAGTGGGCGCGCGACAAGAACGCCCGCTTCGTCCTCCTGCCGCGCGGCGAGGACCCGATCCTGTGGGACTTCGGCTCGGCGGCACGCCACCATCAGCTCTTTGCTCCGTGGCTTCCGCCGGAGAACTTCCGCGCCGGCGTCACGCCGATGCGCGGTGCGATGCCCGTCGAGACCGGCATTCCCGACAAGCTCGCGACGCGGATCGCGAACGAGCTGCGCGAGCGCGGCCTCCACGACGAGCCTCTCGGCGTCGACATGGCCGACCTGCTCACGCTCGAGGCGCTGCAGCGCGCGGGCGTCCACGTGACCGACGGGTCGCAGGTCCTGCTCGAGGCGCGCACGATCAAGACACCGGAGGAGATCGCGCTTCTCGACCAGTCGGCAGGCCTCGTGGACGCGGTCTACGAGGAGATCTACCGCATGCTCCGGCCGGGCGTCTACGAGCACGAGATCGTCGGGCGCGCGCACCAGCTGCTCTTCGAGATGGGCTCGGAGCACGTCGAGGCCGTGAACGCGGTCTCCGGCGACCGCTGCAACCCGCACCCGCACGTGTTCTCGGATCGCCTCCTGCGGCCGGGCGACCAGGCGTTCTTCGACATCATCCACTCGTTCATGGGCTACCGAACGTGCTACTACCGCACGTTCAACGTCGGCGGCGTCAACCCGCGCACAGCTCGATGCGTACAAGCAGTGCCGCGAATGGCTCGACGCCGCGATCGTCCTCGTCCGGCCCGGCATGACGACCGACCGGATCGCGGAGGTGTGGCCGACGGCGAAGGAGCTCGGCTTCCCCGACGAGGAGACCTGCTTCGGCCTGCAGTTCGGCCACGGGCTCGGCGTCGGCCTCTACGAGTCGCCGATGATCTCGCGCGTCCACTCGCTCGACCATCCGGTGGAGCTGCAGGAGGGAATGGTGTTCGCGCTCGAGACGTACTGCGCTGCGACCGACGGCCGCTCCGCTGCGCGCATCGAAGAGGAGGTCGTCGTCACGGCAACCGGCTGCGACGTGATCACGCGCTTCCCGGCCGAGGAGCTGCTCGTCGCCGGCCGCATGTACGTCCGCGGAGCGGACCTCGTCGCCGACGGCAGCGCGGCACACGGCGGCAACGGCGACGTCGCCTCGGCCGTCGCGTCCTCGGCGGTCGTGGAGCCGTCCGTCGCTCCTCGATGACGGGCGAGTCGGGGACGCGCGAGCTCGCCGACGGGCGCCCGGCCTATCGCCTCGTCCGGAGCGAGGACGTCGACCTGGCCGCCGCGCTGCCCGGCCACTCGAGCGGGCTCACGACGTGCCGTCTCGTCGGCGGCGCGCTCGGGTCGACGCACATGGCGCTCACGCTCGTCTCGCTCGTCGACGGCCACGTCGACGAGCACGTGCACTCGTTCGAGTCGAGCTTCTACGTGCTCGAGGGCGAGCCGACGCTGTACCTCGACGGCCGCGCCGTCGGCCTCGCGCCCGGCGCGTGCGGCGCGATCCCCGTCGGCGTGCCGCACGCCTTCCGCAGCCGACGCGCGCGGCCTCTGGCTCGAGATGGCCGCACCGCGGCCGCGTCCCGACGGCAGCGACACCTTCTTCCTCGGCCCGCCGCCGGCCGCGGCGGCCGAGCCGCTCGACGTCCGCGACCCGCGCAATCGCAATCTCTTCCTGCTCTCCGACGGCGAGATGGACCTCGACCGGCTGAAGAAGGGCGCGGCGGCCGGCGCGCCGACGGTGTCCGCCAGCATGGCGACGGCCGTCCTCGCGTACAGCGGCATCGCCGTGAAGATGCTCGTCGACCAGCGGCTCGACGCCCAGCTCCACACGATGTTCATGGTCGACTACCAGCCCGGCGCGGTCGCGCAACCGCACGAGCACCCCTTCGAGGAGTCGTACTACATGCTCGAGGGCGAGGTCGACGTCGTGGCGAACGGCGACCGGTACACGCTTCGGCCCGGCGACGCGTTCTGGACCGGCGTCGGCTGCGTGCACGCGTTCTACGAGACGCAGGGCAAGCGCGTCCGCTGGCTCGAGACGTCCGCGCCCGGGCCGCCTGCGCGCCACTCGTACCGGTTCGAGCGCGACTGGTCGTACCTCGCGGAGCAGCTCGCGGGCGGGCGCGGATGACCGACGTCACCGACACGGCGGTTGCCGGCGTGCTCGACGACCACGAGCTGTACGCGCAGCTCTACCGGCAGATGCTGCTCATCCGCGGCTTCGAGGACCTCGTCCAGTCGCTCTTCCTCGCGGGCGAGATCTACGGGACGACGCACCTCTACTCCGGCCAGGAGGCGGTCGCCGACGGGCGTCGCGAGCCTCCTCGAGGACCGCGACCGCGTCGCGGCCACCTACCGCGGCCACGGCCACGCGCTGGCACTCGGCGTGGATCCGCAGAAGCTGCTCGACGAGATGCTCGCGCGTGCGACCGGGATCAACGGCGGGCGCGCCGGCTCGATGAACGTCACCTCGCCGGCCGACCGGCTGATCGGCTCGTTCGGGATCGTCGGCGGCAGCATCGCCGCGGCCACCGGCGCCGCCCTCGCGCTGAAGCGCACGACGGGCGGCGTCGCCGTCGCCTACTTCGGAGACGGCGCCATGAACCAGGGCTACGTGTTCGAGTGCATGAACTTCGCGCAGACGCAGGAGCTCCCGCTCGTGCTCGTGTGCGAGAACAACGGCTACGGCGAGTACACGCCGTTCAGAGCGGTGACCGCCGGCGAGATCCGCGCGCGCGCCGAGGTGATGGGCCTGCCGGCGGAGACGATCGACGGCATGAGCGTCTGGACCGTTCGCGAGGCCGCGGCCCGGGCGCTCGCCCACGCGCGGGGCGGCGGCGGACCGGTGTTCCTCGAGGCGATCACGTACCGCTACGTCGGGCATTCGCGCAGCGATCCCGGCGCGTACCGGCCGGAGGGCGAGCTCGACGAGTGGCGCGCCCGCGACCCGATCGTCCGCCTGCGCACGCAGCTCGAGACCGAGGGCTTCGAGCCCGCGAAGCTCGACGAGATCGAGAACGAGCTGAAAGCCGAGCTCGACGAGATGCGCGAACGCGGGCTCGCCGCTCCGTTCCCGGCGGAGCTCGACGCGCGGGAGTTCAAGGACTGATGGCCGCCGAGCTGACGATGCCGAAGCTCTCCGACTCGATGGCGGAGGCGATCATCGTGCGCTGGCTGAAGTCGCCGGGCGACGCGTTCACGCGCGGCGAGGCGCTGATCGAGGTCGAGACGGACAAGGCGACGGTCGTCTACGAGGCCGAGTCCGACGGCACCCTCGACACGATCCTCGTTCCGGAAGGAGGCACCGCTGCGGTCGGGCAGCTGCATCGCCACGCTCGCGAAACGGCGCCGGCCCGCATCCGCGCCGACATCCGCACCTGCATCCGCGCGAGGGAGCGGCCGAACGCGACCCCGGTCGCGCGGCGGACCGCGGTCGAGCTCGGCGTCTCGCTCCACGGCGTCGCCGGCACGGGCCCGGGCGGCCGGATCACGCGCGGCGACGTGCAGAAGGCGGCGGCTGCGGGCGGCGCTCCCGCGCAGCCTTCCGCACCGGCGGCGGCCGAAGGCCGCGGCGACGTCCGAGCCGTCGAGCTGACGGCGACGCAGGCGACGATCGCACGCCGGATGGTCGAGTCGGCGACGACCGTTCCCGTCTTCACGGTCTCGGTCGACATCGACATGTCGCTCGTCGCGGAGCTTGCGCGCAGGCGCCCGGGCGGCAGCGGGACGACGTGCCGTCCCTCAACGACTTCGTGGTCAAGGCCGCCGCCGCGACGCTGCGCGAGCTGCCGCGGTTCAACGCGTCGTACGTCGACGGACGGGTCGAGCAGTACTCGCGCGTCAACGTCGGGATCGCGGTCGCGCTCGACGACGCGCTGCTCGTCCCGGTCGTCGATCGACGCCGACGCGAAGACGCTGTCGGAGATCGCCGCCGAGACGCGCCGCCTCGCGGATGCCGCCCGCCGCCGCGCGCTCCGCCCGGAGGAGCTGCGCGACGGCACGTTCACCGTCTCGAATCTCGGGATGTTCGGCGTGCGCAGCTTCACGGCGATCGTCGACGTGCCGCAGGCGGCGATCCTCGCCGTCGGCGGCGTCCGCCGGGCGCCGGTCGAAGACGCCGGCGGAGGCGTCTCCTTCCGCGACGTCATGACCGCGACGCTCTCCTGCGACCACCGCGTCGTCTACGGCGCCGACGGTGCGCGGTTCCTGTCCCGGCTTCGCGAGCTGCTCGAGCGGCCGCTCCTCCTCCTCGCGTGATGTCGACCGTCGCCTTCCGCACGGCGATCCGCGACGCGCTCGACGAAGAGCTCGCGGCGGACGACCGCGTCATTCTCTTCGGAGAGGACATCGCGGTCGCCGGCGGCGTGTTCGCGACGACGACGGGCCTCTACGACACGTACGGCGCCGAGCGCGTGTTCGACACGCCGATCTCGGAGCTTGCGCTCGCCGGCGCGGCGTTCGGCTCGGCGGTCACGGGGCTTCGCCCGGTGATCGAGATCATGTTCGGCGACTTCCTCACGCTCGCGATGGACAGCCTCGTCAACCAGGCGACGAAGTACTGGTTCCTGACGCAGGAGCAGGTGAGCGTGCCCCTGACCATCCGCTCGGTCGTCGGCGCCGGCGGCCGCTTCGGCGCGATCCACTCGCAGATGCCGGCGTCGTGGTTCATGGGCGTTCCGGGGCTGAAGATCGTGGCGCCGTCGAACGCGGCCGACGCGAAGGCGCTGCTGAAGGCGTCCGTCCG
Organism: uncultured Actinomycetes bacterium; assembly: GCA_963831405.1. Taxonomy (GTDB): domain Bacteria; phylum Actinomycetota; class Thermoleophilia; order Gaiellales; family Gaiellaceae; genus Palsa-739. Next base: position 8,243 of record CAWHPX010000005.1, on the reverse strand, counting down.
CGACGACAACCCGGTGCTCTTCTTCGAGCACAAGCGGCTCTACGCGCTCGAGGGCGAGGTCAGCGACGAGGTCGGCCGTCTCGGCGAGGCGGCGGTCGTGCGCGAGGGGACGGACGTGACGCTCGCGACGGCGATGAAGAGCGTCCACGACGCGCTCGAGGCCGCGGAGTCGCTCGAGGCGGATCGGATCTCGGTCGAGGTGATCGACCTCCGCACGCTTCGCCCGTTCGATCTCGAGACGGTGCTCGCCTCGGTCCGGAAGACGAACCGGATCGTCATCGTCGAAGAGGGCCCGCTCACGGGAGGCTGGGCCGGCGAGCTTCTCGCCTCGGTGACGGAGCACGCGCTCGGGCACCTCGACGACGCGTGGCGCATCGCCACGCCGAACACGCCGATCCCGTACAGCCCGCCGCTCGAGGACGCGTTCCTGCCGGGCGCCGACCGGATCGCCTCCGACATTCGCAGACGGCTACGGTAGGAACGTGGCGGTCGCACGGGAGTTCGAGCCCTCCAGGATCGGAGGGAGGCTGCGGGAAGAGCGCGAGAAGCGCGGCATCAGCCTCCGCGAGCTCGCACGCCGCGTCGGCGTCTCGCCGAGCCTCGTCTCGCAGATCGAGCTCGACCGTGTCAACCCGTCGGTGAGCACGCTGTACTCGCTCGTGACCGAGCTCGGGATGACGATGAGCGAGGTCTTCGGCGACTCCGAGCCGTCCGAGCCCCTCGCCCGCGCACGCACGACGGCATGGTCGAGCGGCCGGAGACGCGCCGCGTGCTCAACCTCGCGTCCGGCGTCCGCTGGGAGCGGCTGACGCCGCACAGCGAGCGCGACGTCGAGTTCCTCCACGTCGAGTATCCGGTCGGCGCCGAGTCGTGCGCCGCCGACGCGCTCGTCACCCACGGCGGCCGCGAGTACGGCTACGTCACGGGCGGCACGCTCGGCGTTCGCGTCGGCTTCGACGAGTTCGAGCTCGGCCCCGGCGACTCGATCGCCTTCGACTCGTCGTCGCCTCACCGGCTGTGGGCGATCGGCGACGAGCCCGTGCACGCGATCTGGCTCGTGATCGGCCGCGCGGCCGACCCGCGGACGCAGTAGCTACGCGGGCGCCGCGCCCTTCTCGGGTCGCGCGGCGACAGGCTCGATCTTCCGCCGGCTCGCCCGCAGGCGGCCGAGGAGCTCCGGCGCCTGGTACAGCATGAGCGCGAGCAGGATCAGGCCGCCGATCGTCATCTCCGCATACTCGGTCGGCTGCTGGAAGAGCGGCAGCACATTGTCGATCTCGGTGAGGAAGAGCGCCGCGAGCAGCGAGCCGACGAACGACCCGCGTCCGCCCGAGAGAGCCGCGCCTCCGAGGACGGCGGCCGCGATGCTCTCGAGCGCCTGGTTGCCGATGATCGGCGAGCCGATCTGCACCTCCGCGGCGAGATAGAAGCCGGCGAACGACGCCAGCACCGAGCACGCGACGAACGCGAGCAGGATCACGAGACCGGTGCGCATCCCGAGCCGCCGCGACGAGGTCTCGTCGAGCCCGACGGCGCGGAGCGCGAGCCCCGGTCGCGTTCGGTAGAGCCACACGTCCCCGAGCACGGCGAGCACTGCCACCCCGGCGAAGGCGAACGGGAGGAAGCTCACGCTCGAGTTGAGCGTGTCGACGACGTCACTGTTGATCGACCCCGCAGGAGCGCTGCGCAGCCAGAGCGACGCGCCTTCGAGGATGCTGAGCGTGCCGAGCGTCGCGATGATCGAGGGCAGGCGGAAGAAGCGGATCAGCGTCGCGTTGAAGACGCCGGTCGCGACGCCGATCCCGACGATCGCGAGCGCGCCGCCGACCAGGGCGAGCGTCGAAGCGCCGGGCTGCAGCGTGAACGACGCCGCGACGACGCACATCGTCATCAGCGCGGCCACCGAGACGTCGAAGCCGCGGACGAGGAGCGCGACGGTCTGCCCCATCGCCACGAGCGCGAGCGGCATCGTCGCGAGCAGGAGATTGCCGATGTTGTAGGTCGTGAGGAACGCGTCCTGCCGGATCGCGGCATAGGCGCCGAGAGCGACGATCAGCGTCGACATCGACGCAAGCGGAAGCCACGAGCGCATGCTCATGCCGCTCCTCCGCCCCTCGTGAGCTCCGTCGAGCCTACGCTCATCTCGCCCCGACCCCGGAGCCGACGATCGCCTCGACGATCCTGCGCTCCCCGAGCTCGTCGCCGGCGATCTCCTGGACGATCCTTCCGCGCGACATCACGACGACGCGATCGCACAGCCCGGCGAGCTCGAGCGGGTCGCTCGACTTGACGATCATCGCGACGCCTTCCGCCGCCTTCTGGCGCAGAGCCTCGTAGATCTCGAAGCGGGAGCCGACGTCGACGCCCTGCGTCGGCTCCTCGGCGAGGATGACCTTGACCGCTGCCGCGGAGGAACGGGCGCGTCAGCGAGACCTTCTGCTGGTTGCCGCCCGAGAGCGACTGCACCGGCTGCTCGATCGAGGCCGCGCGGATGCGCAGCCGCCGCCCGAGCTCGTCGACCGCCTGCCTCTCGCGACCGCGGCGCAGGAGCCCGAACCGCCCGAAGCGGCGCAGGATCTGGATCGTCGAGTTCGCACGGACGCTCAGCACGGGGAAGAGCGCCTCCCCCGCCCGGTCGCCGCTCAGCAGGACGACGCCCGCGCGCAGCGGTCCGAGCGGAGACGCGAGATCGAGGTCTCTGCCCTCGCACGTCGCTCGACCGGCCGCGGGCTCCGCTCCGGCGAGTGCGCGCAGGAACTGGAGCTGCCCGTTCCCCTCTGCGCCCGCGATGCCGACGATCTCGCCCGCTGCGACCGACAGGTCGATCGGCCCGAAGCGGTCGCCGTGCAGCCCTTCGGTGGCGAGCACGACGTCGCTCGGCGACGCGGCGCCGGGACGCTCGGGGAACGCGAGCTGGAGCGGTCGGCCGATCATGAGCGTGACGAGGGACTCCTCGGACATCGCCGACGCCTCGAACGTCCCCTGGCCGACGCCGTCGCGGAGGACGGTGATCCGGTCGGCGATGTCGAGCACCTCCGGCAGCCGGTGGCTCACGTACGCGATGCCGACGCCGGTGCGGCTCTGCTCGAACACGAGCTGGTGGAGCCGCTCGACGTCGGCAGGGCCCGAGCGCCGTCGTCGGCTCGTCGAGCAGCAGCACGCGCGGCCGGCCGAGCAGCGCCTTGACGACCTCGAGCAGCTGCCGCTCGGCGAGCGAGAGCGCCGCCGCCGGCGCGTCCGCGGGCAGGTCGAGCTGGAACGCCGCGAGCTGCTCCGCGGCCCAGCTCTCCACCCTGCGGAACGGCGGCCGGCCGGCGCCGTCCACCGCGAGAAAGAGATTCTGCGCGACGCTCAGCCCCTGGACGTGCGAGTACGTCTGGTAGACCATGCCGAGACCGAGCCGCCGCGCCTCGGCGGACGACGCGCGGCGAAGCCGGCGGCCGCCGATCTCGACCGTCCCCGCGTCCGGCGCGGACGAAGCCGCTCGCGATCCCGAGGAGCGTCGACTTCCCCGAGCCGTTCTCCCCGACGAGTGCGTGGATCTCCCCTGCGCGGCAGTCGAAGCCGACATCTTGAAGCGCTTGCACCGCTCCAAACGCCTTCGACACGCCGCGCAGGGACAGCACGACCGAGCCCTCGGGCCGGGGTTCCGACATCGGTCGCGTCAGCTCCTTCGATCCATCCTCTCTCTTACGGGTACATCCGGTGCAGCAGGCTGGCCGGGACGAGCGACGTCGCCGAGCCCGACGGCGGATAGCCGGCCACGCACGTGCTGCGCGTCGCCATGTTCTGAAGCTGGATCGGGAAGACGATCTTCGGCGGGATCTTCGCGCCCGCCAGCTTCATCATGTCCGCCGTCAGCGCCACCCGGATCTGCGAGTTGCCGGCGGAGTAGTAGTAGACCTTGAGGCCCGGGTTCTTCAGCTTCTTGTAGAGACAGCCGAGCGCCGTCTCGTCCGTCCGCATGGTCAGCACGGTGTTGTAGGGAAGCCCCGCCGCCTTGTACGCGGCGTACCCGCCCTCGGCCATGAACTCGGCGTCCTCGTAGCTCCAGCCCTTGACGTCGGGATGCTGCGCGAGGATGCCGGAGACGATTCCCTGGACCTTCGACGGATCCCAGTTCGTCGGCTCGTTCGCGACGACGTGGATGTTCGAGTTGAGCGCCGGCTGCTCGCACTTCTGCCAGCCGAGCGACAGCGGGTTGCCGGGGAAGCCGCCGAGGAAGGCGATGTTGCCCGACTTGACCTGGGTGTTCATCACGTTCGCGAACGCCTTGCCGAGCTTGCACGTGTCCTCACCGACGACGGTCGTGTAGTTCGTTCCGGGCCCCGAGACGAACCCCCAGGCGTACGTCGACACCGGGATGCCGGCCTTCGTCGCCTCCTTGAACACGGGGATCATCGCGTCGCCGAAGTCCGGATACGTGACGATGGCGCGAGACATGCTGCGCGATCACCGCGCGGAAGTCGGCGAGCGCCTGGTTCAGATCCGAGTGGGCACTCGAGTAGATGATCTTGCCGATCTTCGGGTACGTGAGCGCCTGGAGGATGAACTCCATCTTCGAGACCTGCCGGTAGACGTTCTCTCCGAAGCCCTCCACGTAGGCGACGGTCAGCTTGCCGCCCGTGCCGGTGCTGCAGCCGTTGTTCTTCCAGCACTTGAGCGCGAGGTTGGTGTTGACCTTCATGTCGGCACGGCGGTACGCCGCCTGCGAGATGTTCCGTGCCATCGTGTTCGCGGGCAGCAGCTTCGCGCTGAACAGGGTCTTCGCGAGCGTCTTCGGATTTGCCTTGTAGACCTCGCCGAATCCACCCGCGGCGCGCGGGGCCTTTGCCTTGCCGGTGCCGCCGGGGCTCGACGCCGAGAGCACCAGCGCCGTGCCGAGAACGAGCATCAGCACCACTACGGTCGATCGCCTCCTACGTACGTGCATCGTTCCTCCTTTTCGTGCCTCAGCCCGTGTTGGCGCCCACCGGGCGGTGGGCGCTCCCTCCTCCGTCGGTCGGCCGGAGAACCCGGCCGAGGATCGCCGCGACCCGGTCGCCGGAGACGAGCATCCCGGCGAGGATCGCGGCGCCGAAGACGATGTACTGCATCGCGGTCGAGAGCCCGAGGATCAGCAGCATCTGCGTCAGCAGCGTCAGCGCGAACGCGGCGACCCACGTCGAGGTCGCGCTGGCGAGCCCGCCGGAGAGCGACGCGCCGGCGATCACGACCGCCGCGATCGGAGCGAGCAGGTACGCCGCGCCGAACGCCGGGTCGATGCTCACGCGGACGCCGGCCAGCAGGACCGTCGCGACGGCATAGAGCACGCCGGCCGCTGTGTACGCGAAGACGACGTGCGTGCGGACGTGCAGCCCGGCCATCCACGCTGCGCGCGGATTCGCACCGACCGCCTGGAACCGCCGGCCGGCTGCGGTGTACCGGAGCGCGAGCGCGACGAGCACGGTGATCGCCGCGCCCGTCCAGAAGACGACGCTGATCCCGAGCGGCTTCTCCGCCGCCCAGTTCGAGAGCGAGGTCGGGACGCTCGACGCGTTCGTGACCGACCGCGAGTACCTGAACCCCCACGCGAGCACGATCTGCCCGACGGCGAGGGTCACGATCAGCGGGTTCAGCCGCAGCAGCCCGACGAGGATCCCGTTCACGAGCCCGACACCCGCCCCGAGGCAGATGCAGACGAGGATGCCGAGCACGAGCCGGTGATTCGAGCCGGCGCTGACGCCGACGATCAGGTTGCCGCCGAGCGAGATCACCCCCGGCGTCGACAGGTCGATGCCGGCGTGCATGACGACGAGCATCTGGCCGAGCGCCGTCAGCGCGAGCACCGTCATGTACGGCAGGACGAACGCCCACGAGGTCTTTTGCAGGGCTGCGGGCGCGGCGAAGGCGGCGACGATCGCGAGCGCTCCGGTCGCGAGCCAGACCGGCAGGAAGCGCGCGGCGACCGCGGCGCCTGCGACGAGCGTGCGACTCGGGGCCTCCATGGACCGTCCTATCCGGGCTCGAACCACGCGAAGGGGAGTGCCGCGACCAGGAGGTCATTCTGTGCAGGTACGGTCGAGAGTGTCAACTGTGGCCAAACGGCCCGGGCGATCGTCCAGCACCGCTCGACGGCGCCCGAAAGACGTCATTTGCAGCGCTTCACCGGGTTCTGCGCCGCTCCGGCGCGCGGCCTCGCGTTGACTCGCCGGCGGCGACGCGTTTATGCTCGCTGTACATGCGGCGGCGAGCACACGGGTCAGCCGCCGTCGAGCCAAGGAGACATGCATGAGCTCGCAGCGGCTTCTGATCCGCAACGGCTTCGTCGTCTCGATGGACCCGCAGATCGGGGAGATCCCGAGCGGCGACGTCTTCGTCGAAGACGGGAAGATCGTCGAGGTCGGCCGCGACCTCGGCATCACGGACGCAGAGCAAGTCGACGCGACCGGGATGATCGTCATGCCCGGATTCGTCGACACGCACCGCCACACGTGGCAGACGCCGGTTCGCGGCGTCCTGCCGTCCTGCACGCTGGACCACTACTTCGCGGTCATGCTCGGCCAGGTCGGCGGCTTCTACCGGCCGGAGGACGTCCACATCGGCGACTACGCCGGGGCGCTCGAGGCGCTCAACGCCGGCGTGACGACGCTGCTCGACTGGTCGCACATCAGCAACACGCCCGACCACTCCGACGCGGCGATCCAGGGCCTGAAGGACGCCGGGATCCGCGCGGTCTACGCGCACGGCATGCCGACGGGCGGCGAATGGTGGTCGTTCAGCGACCTGAACCACCCGGAGGACATCCGCCGGATCCGCGAGACCTACTTCTCGTCCGACGACGGCCTGCTCACGCTCGCGATGGCGGCGCGCCAGCCCGGCAACTCGAACTTCGACGTCGCGAAGCACGACTGGGCGCTCGCGCGGGAGCTCGGCATCCAGATCAGCGTCCACGTCGGCATGCGGCTCCACAACCTGCACTACCAGCCCGTGAAGGACATGCACGACCTCGACCTCATGGGCCCGGACGTCTGCTACATCCACATGACCGACCTGACCGACCAGGAGCTCGACTGGATCGCCGAGACGGGCGGCAAGGCGTCGGTCGCGCCGTACGTCGAGATGCTGATGGGGCACGGGCCCCCGCCGATCGGGAAGCTGATGAACCGCGGCGTCCGGCCGTCGCTGAGCGTCGACGTCGTCTCGAGCGTCCCCGGCGAGATGTTCACGCAGATGCGCACCGCGCTCGCCTACGACCGGATCCTCGCGTTCACCGACACGCCGGACGAGGCCTTCGCGCCGACGCTGACGCATCGCGACGTGCTCGAGTTCGCGACGATCGACGGCGCCCGCGCGTGCGCGCTCGACGAGAGAACCGGGTCGCTGACGCCCGGCAAGCAGGCGGACATCGTCCTGCTGCAGACGAACGCGATCAACACGTCGCCGATGCTCGATCCGCTCGGGACGATCGTCGTCTTCTCCGACACGTCGAACGTCGACTCCGTGCTTCGTCGCCGGGCGGGCCGTCAAGCGCAACGGCGAGCTCGTCGGCGTGGACCTCAAGTCGGTGTTCGGCAAGCTCGAGGAGTCGAGGAACCACATCCTCTCGCGCGGCGAGCTGCTGCCCGACTGGTGCGCGGAGCCGGCGGCAGCCGTCTGATTCCTCCTCGGCAGGCCCGCTCGAGCGAGCGGGCCTGCCTCCCTCTCGAAAGGAGACGATGAAATGGCGACCGGCAGCGTCGTCGTCGTGGGCGGCACGCGAGGCCTCGGCCGCGAGGTCGCCCAGCACTACGCGGATGCGGGGCGCGAGGTCGTCATCACGGGGCGCGAGCAGAGCGCCTGCGACGGCTGCGCGGCGGAGATCGGCGGCGCCACGCGGGCGATCGCGTTCGACCTCGCCGAGCCGCAGTCGATCGCCGAGCGGCTCGGCGACGTGGGCGACGTTCAATACGTCGTCCTCGCCGCCATCGAGCGCGACTCGAACTCCGTCCGCGAGTACGACATCGCGGCGGCGCTCCGGCTCGTCACGCTCAAGCTCGTCGGCTACACGGAGGTCATCCACGCGCTCGCACCGCGTCTCACGGCGGACTCGTCGATCCTCATCTTCGGCGGTCTGGCCCGCGACCGTCCCTATCCCGGCTCGACGACGGTGACGACCGTGAACGGCGGCGTCACGGGGCTCGTGCGAACGCTCGTGATCGAGCTTGCGCCGACGCGCGTGAACGCGCTTCATCCGGCGATCGTCGGCGACAGCCCGCAGTGGC
>CAWHPX010000004.1:0-130138 GCA_963831405.1 uncultured Actinomycetes bacterium | reverse complement strand
GCGACATGCCGGCCGAGCGCCACGACGCGCTCGTCCAGCGGACGCCGATCGGCCGCCTCTTGACGATGGCCGAGGTGGTCGAGGCGTCGCGCTTCCTCCTCGAGAACGCCGCGATCAACGGCATCAACCTGCCGGTCGACGGCGGGTGGCTCTGCATGTGACGAGCGACCCGAGGGCGAGCGCCACCGTCGGGATCACGAGGAGCAAGACGAGGCCGCTGCCCAGATCGTCGCCGACCGCGTACGTGGCGAGGTCATGCGCACCGCTTTTGTGGAAGTCGCCGACGAGGCCGGCGTCGTAGGGCCGGCCGGCATCCGCGTAGGTCACTGACACCCAGACGACGAACACGGTCAGGCCGCTGACGAGCCCGCTCCAGAGCGCAGCGAGGGTGCCGGTCCGTGCATCGCGGGCCCGGCGTCCCGCGATGAGGGCAACGACGGCAGGCCCGAGGAGCGCGACGAGGAGCGGGACGAACACCCAGCCCTTGAGAGCGGGCGGCGGCGCGATGCCGAGCAGCCAGCCGGCTCCGACGGCGAGCCCGCCGCCGAGGCCGTAGCGACGCGAGGCAGCCGATCGCTCGCTCGTGCCCCGCGAGAGCGTGACGGTGAGCGCGCCGTACGCCATGAGCGTGACGAGAAAGACGATCGTCGCGCCCCAGACGTTCGGCTCGGACCGGAGGCCCGGGTAGCGGACGAGGCCGTAGCCGACGAGGGCGGCCGCGATCGCGGCGCAGCCCAGAACGACGGCCCGAAGGAGCGCGCCGCCCGGCTCCGGCGACTGAACGCGGATGCGAGCGGAAGCCCACGCACAGCCCAGGCTGAACCGCCGGCGCTCTCGCCGGCCCTCGATGTGATCGAGCTCGACGAGCATCGCCTGCGCCCAGTCCACTCGATCCGCGGGCAGGCCCTGCACCGCCAGCTCGAGGAATCGCCGGGCGCGATCGCAGCCGGTGCCGCGCAAACGCCCGCACTGCTCGAAGCGCGCCTGTCGCCACGAGAGCCAGGAGCGCCAAGGCGAAAAGCGCGGCTATGACGCACTCCGAAGCGCTGTCCGGCGCCGACGCCTCGGTGGCGCGACCGGACGCGTCGCGTGCATCGCCGCGTACTCGAGGCCGCTCGAGGTCAGGCGATAGAGATGCCGGGGCGGCCGGCCGGGCGGCGGCGCATCCTCCCACTTCGCCTCGAGGAGGTCACGGTCGCGCAGCCGGACGAGAATCGGATAGAGCGAGCCCGACCGCAGGTCGATCTCCAGCCCCAGCTCGTAGCCGTACCGCCACGCCCGCGGATCCGCGGCCAGCCCCTCGAGCACCCTCACGGTCTGGGGAGAGGGACGGCGAGAACGAGCCACCCTCCTAACTCTACCTATGTCGAAAAAAGAGTCAAGCCGACAGACGCCGCGACCGCGGGCATTGTCGTGCGCACGGCACGCGTCTACGACCCGGGCGACTCGAGAAGCTCCTTGAGTCTCGAGAGGTCGTTGCGGTTTGCGCGCAGCATCGCCTTGCCCATGAGCGGCGCAGCCACCCTGGAGAACCCGGCCGGCCGGCCGCGGTTCCGGAGGGTCATCCTCGTCGCGCCGTGCGGCGTGTCGTGCCAGGTGTAGGTCGTCTCCATGGCAAACGGCCCGTCGGAGGTGCTCATGACGAGCCGCTCGCCCGGTACGAGCTCGGTCACCTCGTAGGTGTAGGCGAGGCGGCGGCCGAGGAAGGACGCGACAAACGCGACCCGCGTGCCGACCGCGAGCGGCTTGGCTCCTTTCCACTCGACGCTCTCGATGTTCCGGTACCAGGCGGTCGCGTTGTCGGGATCCGCTGCGAAGGCGGCGACCTCGCTGCGCGGCCGGTCGATCTCGATCTCGGTCTGAACGTCGACCGGCACGGACGCTACGCGAAGACGGGGTTGGCCTTCCCGGTCTCTGCGTACTCCTTCAGCCGCACCATGATCTGCCCCCAGGTGAACGAGACGCTGCCCGTCTCTGCATCGTCGTCGAAGCCGGCGTGACGGAAGCTTACGGTCGAGCCGCCGTCGCGCGGCTCGACGTCCCAGCTGACGGTCGTCCCGACCCAGTGCGGCGGGAACGTCTCGGTCCGCCAGACGACGGTGTGCTCGTCGGAACGCTCGAGACGGAGGTCGAACGGGAGCGGGGCGACGGCGAACTCGAGCTCGAGGATCTCGCCGACCTCGCTCGGCACGTTGGCCCGGCTCGTCCAGAAGCCCTTGATTCCCTCGGTGGTCTTGATCGCCTCGAGCACCGTCGGGGCAGCGGCGTCGACGTCGAAGCGGAAGAGGACATCGGTCACGCGAAGCGCTCCTTTCATTTCAGCGGAGGCGCAAACGTACCATACATTTCAGCTGTCGATAAAATGATCCGTGTGGACGCGCTCCAACTCGTGGCCGAGCCCCGTCGTCAGGAGATCCTGCGCCAGGTCTGGCGGGACGAGCTGCCGGTCGGCGAGCTCGTCGACCGGCTCGACCTGAGCTATGCAGGCGTCTCGCAGCACCTGGCGCTCTTGCGGGACGCCGGCTTCGTCACGGTGCGACGCGACGGCAAGCAGCGCTTCTACCGTGCCGACCACGAGCGGCTCGGCCCGCTCAAGCAGTTCCTCGAGTCGTTCTGGGCCGACCGGCTCGACACGCTCGCGGCGCTCGCGGAGGAGGCGGAGAAGGAGAAGCGGTGACCGACGTGGTCGTCACACGCGTGATCGCGGCTTCGCCGGCAACGGTCTTCTCGTTTCTCACCGATGTCGAGCGGTGGACGTCGTGGCAAGGCGTCGGCGGCGAAATCGATCCGCAGCCGGGAGGGGTCTTCCAGATCCGGATGCCGGGCGGCCAGATCGCCTCCGGCCGGTTCGTCGAGATCGTCCCCGAGCAGCGGCTCGTCTTCACGTGGGGCTGGGAAGGCGAGGCGCCGCCGTGCCGCCCGGGTCGACGACCGTCGTGATCGAGCTCGAGCCCGACCGGTCCGGCACACTGCTCCGCCTCACGCACCGCGCGCTCACCCCGCCGCCGGTAGCCGAGCACCATCGGGACGGCTGGGAGCGCTACCTCGACAGACTGCGCAGCCGAGCGGAGGGCGGGGACCCCGGTCCCGACTCGCCGGAGATGGAACCGGCTCGACGATGACGCCGCTCGCGTGCGGCGGCCTGCGCTCGGCCGCCGCACGCGGTCGCGGTCTCAGGTCGCAGCCCGCTCGTTCACGCCGGCCTTGAACATGCCGCCGGTCGCGATCTTCGTGAGGAGCTTGTCGGCCTGGCTTTCCTCGTCGAGATTCTGGTCGAGCAAGTCCTTCGCAGCGTCGAGGCCGAGCTCGTCGGCCAGCGTGCGCGCCGTCCCGTAGGCGGCGATCTCGTAGTGCTCGACCCGCTGCGCGGCGGCGATGAGCGCCGCATCCTTGACTGCCGGATCGCCCGAGGCCGAGATCGTCTGCTGGCCCTCCGCGATCAGGCCCGCCATGCCCTTGCAGGTCTCACCCTGAGCGGTGATGCCCACCTGGGCGGCAACCTCGTCGAGCCTGCGCACGTGCTCGCGCGTCTCCTCGAGGTGGTGCTCGAATGCCTGGCGGAGCTCGTCGTGCGAGGCCGCCTGGGCCATCTTCGGCAGAGCCTCGACGAGCTGGGTCTCTGCGCTCCTGAGATCCTGAATCTCATGGGTGAACACGTCGTTGAGCGAGTTCAGCTGCATATTCCTCCGTCCTCTCGTGTGGACATCGTTCTCTCTTTCCGGTCTCCGTTCGCGTCAACGGCAAACAGGGAACCGACGATGCGTCGGCGACCGGTTCATGTACGAGCCCGGCCATCGACGTGCCAGACCGTTCCCGAGCACTTGGGACAGCGCTCCGGCTCCGAGAACCGGCTCGCCCCGTAGCCACAACCCGCACACCTGAACTGGATCAGCGACTGCAGCGTCACCCCCGGGAGCATTGACGTGCCGCGCCGCGATTGCCACACCAAGCCAATTTCCGCGCGAGCGTACTTGCTAACACTGTGTAAGCGATCCCTGATCCACCCGCCCGCACTCGGCCGGCAAGGAGCGCGCGGGGCTCAGCCCTCGAACGGCAGCCGCTGCAGCAGCTCGTCCACGCGTGCGAAGCCGCCCTTCGCGCCTTCCTCGACGCCGTACTGCATCGTCGTGTCGCGCTCCTCCGTCGTCGCGAAGCGCATCGTCTGCGTCAGCTTCGTCCGCTCGCCGAGATCCTCGAACTCGAGCGTCTGCAGGTGGTTCTGGAAGGTCTGCACGAGCCGCTCGGGCGCGTCGACCTCGCGGAACTCGCCCTCCACGACGCCGAACGCGGTGCGGAAGCGATACCTGCCGCCGGCACGGACGTCCATCTCCTCGACGACCGTGCCGTCGCCCCACCACTCCGGGATCAGCTTGGGGTCGGTCCAGACGGAGAAGACGTGCGCGCGCGGTGCGTCGAAGATCCGCTCGACGCGGATCTCGAGCTCGTTCGGGATGCTGACGGTCGTCTCGTTCATCTCAGCCCACCGCCTTCTTCACGAGCGCGCGGATCTTCGCCTCGTCGGCCGCGGTCAGCTTCGTCACCGCGAATGCAACAGGCCACAGGGAGCCGGCGTCGAGTTTCGCGGTGTCGTTGAAGCCGAACATCGCGTACCTCTCCTTGAACTTCCCCGCGTTGCGGAAGAAGCAGACGACCTTGCCGTCCTTGGCATACGCGGGCATCCCGTACCACGTCTTCGGCGAGAGCTCCGGGGCGGCGGCCATGACGAGCTCGTGGAACCGCGCAGCCGTGGCGCGATCCTGCGGCGACATCGCGGCGATCGCGGTGCGGACGGCGGTCTCGCCGTCAGTCTTGTCCTTGAGCTCCCGCGCGCGCGCCTTCATCGCGGCCTTCTCCTCGGCCGTGAACCCTTCGTTATTGCTCGTGCTCTTGGCGGACTTGCTTTTCTTCGGAGTGGTGCTCATCGGTCTCCTTTCGTGCGTTCGACGACCTGCGCGAATCGGTCGAGCCGCTGCAGCCAGGTGCTGATGCCCTCGAAAGCGTAGGGGGCGAGCATGCACCGGCGGACACGGCCGACCTTCTCCGTCGTCACGAGCTGCGCCTGCTCGAGCAGCCGGATGTGCTTCTTCATCCCGGTCAGCGACATGCCGAAGGGCTCGGCGAGCTCGCTGATCGTCGCGCGGCCCGAACCGAGGCGTTCGAGGACGGCGCGGCGGGTGGGGTCGGCGAGGGCCGCGAAGGCGAGGTCGACGGTCGGCGTATACTGAACCATTCGGTTCAGTATACCGCGCGCGGCGCGGCGGCGCAACCACCCGGGTTGAAGACGTCGATCGCGCGCCGCCAGGTGCCGTCGGCATGCCGGCGATGGAAGGCGACGTACTTCCCGCTCTCGACCGTCGCGCCGCCGTCGCCGTCCAGCATGAGCAGGTAGCGCCCGATCTCGACGGCGAGGCGGTTCGCGACGGTGAGCTCGATCGTGTGAAGCTCGAAGCGCGAGAGACCGAACGCGATGCCGGCCCGCCAGTACTCCTCGATCTCGCCGCGGCCCGTGAGGAGGTCGGCCGTGGGGGTGAGCAGCCGCCCGTCGTCCGCGTAGAGCAACGCCGCGGCGGCTGCGTCCCCGCGGCCGAGCGCCTCCGCGAGGGCAGCCGTGCCGTGCAGGACATCCTCTCCCATCGCCGGCGAGCATCGCGGCACGGCGTTGCAGGAACGTTGCAGCGCGTCGCGGCACGCACGAGCTTCAAGGGGAGAGCGCGAGCGCGGCCGCCTCGTCGAGTGAGAGCGGCTCCGGAAGAGGCCCCTCGGGCATCGCGGCCGCGAAGTCGTCGTGGTCGAACCGCCCGAAGCGGCCCGGCGGCTCCTCGGCCGCCTCGACGGTCGCCCACAGTGCGAGTGCGCGCACTCGGTCGCCCCGGATCGCCGCGACGCGGGCGAGCACGGCGAGCGCGTAGCGCACGTAGTGCCGGTTTCCCATCTCCACGGCGAGGCGCAGCGCCTCGCGTGCCAGCCGCTCCGCCTCCTCGCGCCGTCCGTCTGCACACAGGATCGCGGCCAGGCGGACGAGCCACTGCGTCTGCCACCACAGCCAGCCCTCCTCGGCCGCCATGGCGATGCTTCGCTCGATCATCACGCGGCCGCGCTCGCGATCGCCGGAGGGAAACTCGAGCCAGCCGAGATTGCCGACGAGCTGCAGCTCGCCGATCCGGTCGCCTTCGCGCCGGCAGGTGTCGAGGCTCGCCTCCCAGAGGCGGCGCACATGCTCGGGGTCGCCGCCTCGGTGGAGGATGACGACTCCGACCCGGAAGTCGAGGTGTGCGACCGCGACGGCGTCGCCGGCCTCGCGGAAGAGCTCGCGGCTCTGCTCGTAGAACGGTTGCGCCGCCGCGAAGTCCTGAAGCACGTCGAGACACGCCGCGCGGTCTCGCAGCATCCGCGCTCGAAGCACGGCATCGAGCTCGTCGGCGCGGCTCGCAAGCTGCTCGAACCTGCGGGTCGCCTCCGTCACCGCATGCGTGACCCAGAAGTTCTCGAGCGACAGCATCAGCCGGACGGCGAGCTCGACGTCGGCATCCGTCGCCCAGTCGAGCGCGGCGCGCAGATTGTGCTGCTCGCGCAACACCGGCGCGTGGTGCTGTGCACCGCGGCCGAGAGCGTCGAGCGCGAGGTTCGCGGTCTCGGCGACGCGGAAGTAGTGCGCCGCGTGCCGGCGTCGTACCTCTTCGGCGTCCGGGTCGCCGGCGAGCCGCGCGGCTGCGTACTGGCGGACGGTCTCGAGCAGCCGGTAGCGCATCTGCTCGCTTTCCTCCGCCCGGACGAGCGACGCGTCGACGAGCCTGCCGAGCAGCTCGACCGCCCGGCCTCCGTCTCCCCCGGCGCAGACGTCGGCGACCGCGTCGAGCGAGGCGCCGCCGGCGAAGACCGAGAGCCGCCGCAGGTGTTGCTGCTCCTCCGGCGAGAGCAGGCCGTAGCTCCAGTCCATCGTCGTCTCGAGCGTCTGGTGGCGCGGGTCGGCGACCCGCTGCCACGCGCGCAGAAACCGGAAGCGGTCGTCGAGCCGGGCCGCGATCTCGTCGAGGGAGAGCGCCTTCACGCGCGCCGCAGCGAGCTCGATCGCGAGCGGCAGGCCCTCCAGATCGCGGCAGATGCCGCCGATCGTCGCAAGCGCTCCGCCGGCGGCGGGCAGGTCGCGGCGGACGGCGGCCGCGCGCTCGACAAAGAGCCGCACCGCGGGCGACCGCTCGAGCTCCTCGGGTGAGACGCCCTCCGCGGGCGCGGCGAGAGGGTCGAGCGCGTAGTCGAGCTCGCCGCGCACCGCGAGCGGAACCCTGCTCGTCGCGAGCACGCGCATGTGGGAAGAGGCTCGCAGCAGCGCGTGCACGAGCTCGGCGCACGCGTCGACGACGTGCTCGCAGTTGTCGAGCACGAGGAGGAGCTCGCGCGACCGAACGTACGCGAGCAGTGCCTCGAGAGGCTGCTCGCTCGCCGCGTCGGGGACGCCGAGCGTCACCGCGACCGCCCCCGGCACGAGCCCGTCTTCGGCAAGCTCGGTGAGGTCGACGAGCCAGACGCCGTCGACCCACGCATCCACCTGCCGCCGCGCCGCCTCCAGCGCAAGTCGCGTCTTGCCCGTACCGCCGAGCCCGGTGACCGTGACGAGCCGGCGTTCGCGCAGGAGCTGCTCGAGGTCGTCGAGCTCGCGCTCGCGGCCGACGAAGCTCGCAAGCGCCGCCGGCAGGTTGTGCCGGGCCTCCACGGGAGCGACGGGTACGACCTCGTGGCGCAGGATCGCGCGCTCGAGCTCCTTCAGCTCCTCGCCCGGCTCGAGGCCGAGCTCGCGGTCGAGGAGCGAGCGCGCCTCGCCGTACGCCGCGAGTGCGTCCGCCTGCCGGCCGGCGCGGTACAGGGCGAGCACGAGCTGGCGCCAGAGGCGCTCGCGCAGCGGGTGCTCCCGAACGAGCCCGCGCAGCTCCGGCACGAGCTCGGCATGGCGCGCGAGCGCGAGGTCTGCGTCGATCCGCTCCTCGAGCGCGGCGAGCCGGAGGTCGTCCAGGCGCAGCGCCTCGGTCGCGAGCGCACCCGCGTCGCAGACGTCGGCGAGCGCGCGGCCGCGCCAGAGGCCGAGCGCCGCGTGGAGGCGTTCGGAGGCAAGCCCGGCAGCACCTCGCGCGAGCGCATCGCGTCCCTCGCGCACGAGGAGCTCGAAGCTGTGCGCGTCGAGGCGGTCGGGCTCGAGATCGAGCGCATAGCCTCCCCCACGCGCGACGACCGCGGAGCGGCCGAGCGCCTGCCGCAGCCGCGAGACGTACGAGCGGAGCGTCGTCTCCGCTCCGGGAGACGGAGCGCCCTGCCAGAGCTCCTCGACGAGCAGGCCGGCGGGCACGGCCCGCCCCGGCTCGAGGGCGAGCAGGGCGAGCAGGGCGAGCTGCCGTCTGCCGCCGAGCCGAAGCGTCTGCCCGCCCGCGGCCGCCTGCACCGGGCCGAGCAGGCGCACCTCGATCCGCGCGTCCGCCACGACCCCAAAGATGTAGCGGAAAACGATGCATTTTGGGAGGGCCCACTCCCCGGGGCGGCCCGGCCAGGCCCGGGCCGCCCCCTTGCTCCGGAGGGCTCAGTGCGAGCTGAGCGGTGTCGCGACGTCCGGGGCGAACGTGTTGGCCGAGAAGTCGCCGGGCGTATTCAGCGTCCAGATCCCGATCGCGTCACCGCTGATCTTGTTGCCCCTGATCACCGTGCCGGTGATCGGCGAGGGCAGCAGGAACGGCGGCAGCGCCGGTCCCGGCGGCGAGCCGGAGGCGACGAGGATTCCGGTGGTCTGCATGTCGGTAGCCGCCGCGAAGTCGTCGTCGCCGAGGCTGTTGTTCGTGCCGACCGTGTTGTCCTCGATCACGTTGCCGCCGAGATTCCCGACGACGTGCTGGTGGATCGTGATCCCGGCATGCCCGTTGAGCTCGACGGTGTTGTTGCGGATCGTGTTCTCGTAGACGGCCGATCCCGGGGCGCCCCCGCCCAGCAGGATCCCGGCGCCGGTCGTGACGACGCCGTTGTTGCGGGCGACGTTGTTCTCGACGAGGTTGTCGAACACACCGGCCTTCGCAGGATCGGCGCCGTTCGGATTGTGTCCTGCGAGCACGATCCCGCACTCGTACAGATTGTCGATCGCGCGGTTGCCGCGAACGACGTTGTGCGACGTCGGGCCGAACTCGTCGGTGAGCAGGATCCCGTCGCTGTTGTACGCGACGATGTTGTGCTCGACGGTCGAGTTGCTCACCCACACGAGGTGAATGCCCCCGCCGCAGTCGGCCGGCGCCGGCGGCTTGCTCTTGCACTCGCCGGTCGCCCCGGCCTCGTCGCGGCCGGTGTTGTTCGAGACGACGATGTTGTTCCGGAGCGTCACGTCGGTGACGGGCGCCGGCTGCGGGCTCGCGTCGCCGGGTGACGTACCGACGAGGATGCCCTCGTAGAGCGCCTTCTCGACGACGAAGCCCTGCACGACCGAGCCGGAGCCGCCCGGGCCGACGATGTGGATGCCGGTGCCGTCCGCCGAGCTCGACGCGTCGATCACGACGCGGCCGTCTGCGACCAGGCGGATCTTCTTGTCGATGACGTAGCCCCCGGAATACCTGCCCCTTCCCACGTGCACGGTCGCGCCCGTGGACGCGTGCTCGATCGCCGCGGCGAGCAAGCACGGCCTCGACGCCGTGCACGCAGAGCCGCCACCGTCTGCAGCCGCGAACAGCGCCCGCGACCCACTCGCGGCTGCCGGCGACACGACGATCGCGGCAGCAGCCCCGGCGGCCGTGACGACGGCTCCCAGGCCTCTGATGATTCGGTGTCTCATTGCGCCTCCTTGGGTCTTTGGCGCAGGGAGGATCGACGCGCGACGTTGCAGGAACGTTGCAACGGGTCGCGAGGGCCGCAACGCGTGGGCTCCGGAGCTCCCGGTCGACCCGGGAGGCGGCTTCAGCCGCCCGGGCTCGCGGTCGGCTGGAGCCGGTGTGCGCCGGTTGCGCGTTCGACGTCCTCTCGAACGAGGTCGGCGTTGACGGCGATCGCCGCGGCCGATCCGGCGCCTGCCGCGGTGATCACCTGAGCCCGCGGATCGACCACGTTGCCGGCGGCCCAGACGCCGTCGGTGCTCGTCCGGCCGGTGGCATCGACGGCGACGAAGCCGGCCTCGTCGACGGTGCAGCCGAGGCTCGAGAGCAGCCCGTCGGCGTGAGGCCGGTTCCCCGGCCGGATGAACACCGCCGATCGCGCGACCACTCGCCCGTCGGCCAGCTCGACCCCGGTCAAGCGGTCGTCCTCGACGGCCAGCCGGGCGACCTCACCGTGAACGATCTGCACGCCGCGTGCCTCGAGCTGCGCCTGCTCGGGCCCGGTCAGCTCGTACGTGTGGACGAAGAAGGCGACGTCGTCCGACCATTGCCGCACGACGAGCGCATGCTGCGCCGAGCCGGGCTCGGTGCCGAGAACGCCGATCGGCTGGTCGCGCACCTCCCAGCCGTGGCAATAGGGGCAGTGCAGGAGGTCCCGCCCCCACCGCTCACGGACGCCGGGGATCTCCGGCAGCTCGTCGTGCACGCCGGTCGCGACCAGAATCCGCCGCGCCTCGAGCGCACGGCCGCCGGCGAGGCGAACGCTGAAACCCGGCTCGATCGCGACCACCTCGCCGCCGATCAGCTCGACGCCGTACCCGGCCGCTTCGGCGCGTCCGGCTGCGAGGAGGTCGGCCGGCGGCATCCCGTCGCGGGACAGGAACCCCTGCATGTGCGCCGCGGGGGCGTTCCGCGGCGCTCCGGCGTCGACCACGGCGGTCCGGCGTCGAGCCCGGCCCAGGACGAGAGCCGAGCTCAAGCCGGCCGCGCCGCCCCCGACCACGACGACGTCGTAGATCGGCTCCTCCACTAGCTCGTCGGCACGGGAACGAGCGGGCGATCGTCGGACGACGCACCCGCCGGCGGCTCCTGTCCGCCCATGTCCAGACGGAACGGCGGATAGGCGTCGGTCATCAGCGCGCTGTACGCAAGGACACGGAAGCCCCAGCGGTTCATCCCCATCACGAAGTCGTACAGCGACCTCGGATACGAGCCGGTGAAGAGCAGAGCGAGCCCGGCGAAGAGGACGAGCAGGCCGATCAGGCCGCCGCTCGCGGCGTCGCCCCACCCACCGACACCCGACCAGCTCGACCACGCGCCGCCGGCGAAGACCGCGACGACGAGGTAATGCGGCAGCGCGAGCAGCCACCACTTCACGAGCACGAGCCCGCGCGAGAGCGACTGCGGGTACTGGACCTCGAGACGGGCCGGATAGTCGGGCACCTCGCCGAGGGTGAACGGCGGGTACCTGTCGGTGCCGAGTGCGCTGTAGGTGTAGAAGCAGACGCGCCACGACCAGCGAAGGACGCCGACGTTGAAGTCGAAGAGCCCTCGCGGGTACCGGCCGGTGAAGAGGATCGCGAAGAAGGCGATGACCGTCACGAAAGAGAAACGCGACCCAGAGGAAGAAGAGGACGACGAAGTGCGGGATCGCGAGCAGCCACTTGACGAGCCAGAGCCAGCGGCTGAGCTGTGGCTCGAGCTCGCCTTCGAGGCGAAGCGGATAGACCTGGGGCGATGAGACGGTGTCGGACATCGGTGCTCCTTCCGATGGGGTAGCGCTGGGACTCCGTTGCTACCTCACCACACACCGGCCCCGGCCGCATCCGCGGAATCCCGCGAACCGGTCTTCCGGCCGCCCGCAACGGACGAGAGCCGCCCGAAGGCGGCCCTCGTCCGGCACGGAGAAGCGGGTCGGCTCAGCCGTTGCCCGGCTTCGCGATCGCCGGCAGCAGGTTGCTGGCGATCGGCGTCCCGAGCCCCGTGGCCATGTCGTAGCCCGGCACCGCGGTGAAGCCGACGATGTCGGCAACCTGGGTCGAGTAGTCGGCGGTGAAGTTCGGAACCGTGTTGTTCGAGCCGTCGGCGACGTCGTGGAAGTACGACGAGGCCTTCGGCGTCTTCGCGAGCTTGTAGAGCGTCTTGTTGATCGCTCCGACGCGGCCGCCGGCGATCTGGTCGGTGATCGCGGCGAGAGCCGCCCACTGCGGCGAGCCGGCGCTCGTCCCGCCGAAGCGGTAGAAGCGCCCCTTCCCAGCCGACGATGACGCCGTTGAAGACCGCGGCGTTGTACGAGACGTCCGGCACCTCACGGGCATGGGTGTCCTTGACGAACGGCGCCTGGAAGTCGGGCCGCTTGAAGAGGACGCTCACGCCGCCGCCGCCCGCGACGGCGTCGCCGAAGATCACGGACTCGTTCCACGTCGCCTCGGACTGGTACGCGCCGCTGTGGCCGTCGGCATGGAGGGTCGTACCGCCGACCCCGGTCACGTCCGGATCGCTCGCGGGCGTGCTCGCGGCCTTGAAGTACGCCAAGTCACCGGAGCAGGCCGGGATGCCGGCGCCCTGGTCGCCCGACGAGGCGAAGATCGTGACGCCCTGCGCCGACAGCTTGTCGAAGACGACGTGCTGCCGTGCGAGCTGCGCCGGATCCATGCACTGCTCGGCCTCGCCGTAGCTCTGCGAGAGCGTGTCGGCGGCGGTGTGGCTGCCGAGCCACTCCGTCGCGTCGAGGATGTCCTTGTCGTCGTTCGACTTCGCGATCACGAGCACGATCTTCGCTCCCGGTGCCATCGCGTGCGCCCACTCGACGTCGAGCGTCGTCTCACCGGACCAGCCGTCGGCATTGGCCGGGGACGTCGCGTCGATCCCGAACGGGGTGAGCACCTGGAGGTTCGCGGCGGGCAGCGCCCAGACCGTGTCGAACGCCGCGAGATCGCTCGCGAGCGTCGGGCTGCCGTAGGCGTCGACGATGCCGATCGTGCGGCCCGTCCCGTCCTTGCCGGCCGCGATCAGCGAGTCGACGCTGTAGGCGGCCCGCATCTGGTCGGGCCCGTAGCACCCGGCCGGGACCGAGTTCTGGCAGCCGAAGTGGACGCTACCGCCCGGGCCGGCCTGCGGGCTGCCGATGCCCTGCCACTTGGCGGTGTCGCCGGCAAACGGCGTCATGTAACCGGCGGCGGCGGCCGAGCCGCCCGTGTGGGACATCGCGGCCAGCGCCGCGATCGCGATCAGAAGTGCGAGCGCCGCGATGCCAACGGCAAAGCGAAGCGTCCGCTTCGATGATGCCCTCAAGACTCTCCCCTTTCATCGCCTACTCGAGGGTGCGGGCCCCCGACTCAGTGAGCGCCATCCTGAGGGACTTCGGCGACGAATTCAAGTTCCCACTATCTCGACGCCGGGCGTCCGGGCCGAGGCGCCCGGGCTACTTCCCGGGGCGGGATCGAGCGGCTCGATCGGCACCCCGATCGCGCCGCAGTGCTTCGACGACATCGACCTCGACGACGCGCGGCGATTCGCGCTCGTCGCCGAGATCGACACGAGCGTGCAGCGCCTCACCGCCGACGTCGGCCAGGAGGCCCTGAAGCCGCCCGCCGCGCTCGACCGGACCGTCTTCGCGAGCGTGCGGCCCGACGCGGTGACGGTCACCCGGACCGGGGCGCGGCGGTCGAAGCCGCCGCCCACGACGACGACCGGCGAGACGGCCTCGAGCGCGACGTGCGGGCCTGCCGATCCGGCGGCGCCGGCCGCCGAGACGGCCAGGAGCGCGAACGTGCAGGCGGCGATCCTCATGAGCACCATGATGCCCCCGATCCCGAGATCTTGCGCTCGTGCCCCGAGCGGCCGGTATTGCCCGCGGCAGCGGAACGCGTCAGGCTCCGGCGAATGGCGCCCGTGACGGTCGAGACGGTTCGCGGCCCGGTCGAGCTCGACCGGCTCGGGCCGACGCTCATGCACGAGCACGTGTTCATCCTCGATCCGGAGGCGCGCGAGAACTGGAGCCACCTCTGGGGCGCCGCGTACTGGGACGAGGACGCCGGCGTCGCGAACGCGATCGAGAAGCTGAGGCGGCTGCGGGACGGCGGAATCGAGACGCTCGTCGACGCAACCGCCTACGGGCTCGGCCGAAACATCCGGCGCATCCAGCGCGTCAACGCGGGAGTCGACCTCAACATCGTCGTCGCGACCGGGGTCTACGCGTTCCTCGAGCTACCGAGCTTCTTCAAGTACCGGGGCGACGACTGGATCGTCGAGCTCTTCGTCCGCGAGCTCCGGGACGGCATCGACGACACCGGTGTCAGGGCGGCGTTCCTCAAGTGCGCCGTCGAGGAGCACGGTCTCGCCGGCGACACGCCGCGCATCCTGCGCCTCGTCGCCGCAGCCGCGCTCGAGACCGGAGCGCCGGTGATGGTCCACACGAACGCGCGCGCGCAGACCGGGCTCCTCGCGCTCGACGCGCTCACGGGCGCCGGTGTCGAGCCGAGGCGCATCGTGATCGCGCATGCGGGTGACAGCAACGACCTCGGCTACCTCCGCGCCATCGCCGACACCGGCGCATGGCTCGGCTGCGACCGCTTCAACATCGAGCACTTCAACCCCGACGCCGACCGCATCCGGACGCTCGCGGCCCTCGTCGCCGGCGGCTACACCGACCGCATCCACCTCGGGCACGACGGCGCCACGTTCCACGACTTCATGCTCGGCAACCCGTACTTCGCCGACGAGCACGCCGACTATCTCCACCTCTCGACGAAGATCGTCCCGGCGCTGCTCGAGGCCGGCGTCACGCAGGCGCAGGTCGACGAGATGCTCGTCGGCAACCCACGCCGCTTCTTCACACGGTGAGGCGCCGCGCGACCCCACGCCGGTCGCGGATCGTCGAGCGGTACCACTCGAAGCTCTCCTTCGGCACCCGTTCGAGCGTCGGATAGTCGACGTAGACGAGGCCGAAGCGCTTGGAGTAGCCCTCCGACCACTCGAAGTTGTCGAGCAGCGACCACACGAAGTACCCGCGGACGTCGACGCCGTGCGCGAGCGCCGCATCGACCGCGCCGAGATAGGCCTCGAGGTACGCGACGCGCTCGACGTCGTGGATCCGGCCGTCATGGGTGCGCACGTCGCCGTAGGCGGCGCCGTTCTCGGTGACGTACATCGGCGGCGGGTCGTACTCGTCGTGCAGCCGGCAGAGCACCTCACGGAGCCCGTCGGGATACACCTCCCACCCCATCGCGGTCAGCGGCGCCGACGAGGCTCGCACCTCGACGCCTTCGGGTGTCGGGCCGGCGCGGACGAGCGTGCGCGAGTAGTTGTTGACGCCCAGGAAGTCGAGAGGAGCCGCGATCGTCGCGAGATCGCCCTCGCGCACGGGCGGCGCCTCCCGCTCGAACCGTGCGAGCACGTCCTGCGGATACTCGCCGCGCAGCACCGCGTCGAAGAACCACCGGTTCCTGACGCCGTCGGCCGCCCAGGCCGCGGCGACATCCGCAGGCTCGTCGGTCGCGGCGTGCGCCGGCCAGGAGTCGAGGATGATGCCGACCGCGGCTTCGGGCGCCTGCTGCCTGATCGCGGCGACGGCGAGCCCGTGCGAGAGGAGGACGTGGTGCGCGGCCGCGAGCGCGTCGGCGGCGCTCTTCCCGCCCGGCGCGTGCACGCCGGTGCCGTAGCCGAGCCACGAGGAGCAGAACGGCTCGTTGTGCGTCGCCCAGTGCGTGACGCGGTCGCCCAGCCGGGCAGTGACGACCGCCGCGTACTCGGCGAAGGCCTCCGCCGTCGCGCGCGCGAGCCAGCCGCCCTCGTCCTCGAGCGCCTGCGGCAGGTCCCAGTGGAAGAGCGCCGCGAACGGCTGGATTCCCGCCGCGAGAAGCTCGTCGACGAGCCGGTCGTAGAAGTCGAGCCCGGCGGCATTCACACGGCCGCGACCCGCGGGAAGGACTCGCGGCCACGCGACCGAGAAGCGGAACGCGTCGATGCCGAGCTCGCGCATGAGCTCGACATCCTCGGGGTAGCGGTGGAAGAAGTCGCATGCGACGGCACCCGTGTCGCCGGCCCGCACGTTGCCGGGCACGGACGCGAAGCGATCCCAGATGCTCTCGCCGCGCCCGCCTTCGTGCACGGCGCCCTCGGTCTGATAGGCCGATGCCGCGACGCCCCAGATGAAGCCGTCTCTCATGCCGGCACAGCCTCCCACTTCCGGTGGAGCTGTGGAACCGCGGCAAGCAGCATCCGCGTGTAGTCGTGCTGCGGGCTCCCGAAGACGTCGCGCGTCGGGCCGGACTCGACGATCCGGCCGGCCCGCAGGATCACCGTGTTGTCGCTGATGTAGTTGCCGAGCGAGAGGTCGTGCGTGATGAACACGATTGCGAGCCCGCGCTCCTTCAGGTCGCCGAGCAGGTTCAAGACGTCGATGCGCGTCGATGCGTCGAGCATGCTGATGATCTCGTCCGCGACGAGCAGCTCGATGTCGAGCAGCAGCGCCCGCGCGACGAGCACGCGCTGCAGCTGGCCGCCGCTCAGCTGGTGCGGGTACTGGCCGAGCACGTCGTCGGGCGTGAGCGAGACGGCCTCGAGCGCCCCGCTGAGCTTCACGCGCCACTTCGCGTCGCTCATGTGCCGGAAGAACCCTTCCCGCACGGTCGCGAAGACGTGGTCGGCCTTGAAGATCGGGTTGAACGAGCTGAAAGGATCCTGGAACACGCCCTGCACGTGGCGGTAGTACTCCTTCCGCGCCGGGCCGCGGAGGCCGGCGACGTCGCGGCCGTCGAGGCTGATGCGGCCGCCGCTGATGTGGGTGAGCCCGAGGACCATCCGCCCGATCGTCGTCTTGCCGCTGCCGCTCTCGCCGATCAGCGAGACGACCTGGCCGCGCTCGACGGTGAAGCTGACGTCGTCGACGGCACAGAGGTCCCCACGGCCGAAGGCGCCGACGCGATAGTGCTTCGAGACGTGGTCGAGCGTCAGCACCGGTCGGCCTCCCAGCAGGCGACGAGATGCCCGTCACCGACCGATCGGTAGGGCGGCTCGGCCGTGCAGCGTGCGGTCGCGAGCGGGCAGCGATCGCGGAAGCGGCAGCCCGCGGGCGGATGAAGGAGCGAAGGCGGGCGCCCCTCGATCCCGGCCAGCCGGTGCTCTGCAAAGCGCACCCCGACCTCGGGCAGCGAGCCGATCAGCATCCGCGTGTAGGGGTGGCGCGGCTCGTCGACGATCGCTCCCGCCGAGGCCTTCTCCGCGAGCTTGCCGGCATACATGATCAGGATCGTGTCCGCGACCTGGGCGAGGATCGACAGGTCGTGCGTGATCACGATCGCGGACTTCACGAAGCCGCGGTCGCGAAAGCCGACGAGCATCTCCGCCACCGCCTTCTGCGTCGATACGTCGAGAGCGGACGTGATCTCGTCGGCGATCAGGAGCGACGGGTTGAGCAGCGTCGAGAGGACGAGCACGACGCGCTGCTTCATTCCGCCCGACAGCTCGATCGGGTACAGGTCGAGCACGTCCGGAGTCAGCCCGACGAGCTCGAGACGCCGCTCCAGCTCCGGGCGCACCGGAGCGAAGTCGATCCCGCGCGAGTGAAGCAGCTCGTGCATCATCTTCCCGAGCTTGCGCGTCGGGTTGAGCGCGCTCATCGCGTACTGCGGGACGAGCGAGACCTGCTTGAACCGGTACGCGTTCATCACGGAGTCGTTCCACACGGGCAGGTCGTTGCCGTCGAGCGCGACATGCCCACCGACCCAGCGCATGCGCGTGTCGAGGTGGATCAGGCTCTTGCCGAGCGTCGACTTGCCGCAGCCGGACTCGCCGGCAAGCCCCATGATCTCGCCGTCCGCGAGGTCGAGGCTGACGCCGTCGACCGCCTTCACGTCGCCTGCGAGCGAGCGGTAGTAGACGCGGAGGTCGTCGACGACGAGCGTCACAGCGTCCTCAGCTTCGGGTTGAACACCTCGTCGAGCCCGACGTTCATCACGTAGAGGGAGCCGACGATCGCCATGATCGCGAGCCCGGGCGGCAGGAACCACCACCAGAGGTGGAGCTGCAGCGCCGCGTTCTGCACCGAGAGCTGCATCATCATCCCGAGCGAGATCGTGTTCGACGGCCCGAGGCCGATGAAGTCGAGCGTCGCCGCGATGAGGATGGCGCCGCCGAAGAGCAGGATGAACATCATGAAGAGGTAGGAGCTCATGTTGGGCGCGATCTCCTGGAAGATGATCCGCCAGCTCCTGCGGCCGCTGAGGCGCGCCATGTCGACGAAGTCGCGCGTGACGAGCGAGAACGTCTGCGCACGCAGCGCCCTCGCCGCCCAGGGCCACGACGTCACGCCGATGAAGACGGACTCGGCCATGATCCCGCGCACCTTCAGGTACGCGGCGATCACCAGCAAGAGCGCGAACGTCGGAATCACGAGCACGACGTTCGTCAGCATGTTCAGCACCTCGTCGACGACGCCGCTGCGGTAGCCGGCGGTGAACCCGACGAGCATGCCGATTGCCGCCGCGATCCCGCCGCCGAGCGCGCCGACGATGAACGCGAGACGCAGCCCGTTGACGAACTGGGCGTAGACGTCCTGGCCGAGCAGCGTCGTGCCGAACCAGTTGCCGTCGGTCGTCGTGGGGGCATGGGAGAGGTTGCCGCCGTACTCGAGCGCAGGATGCCGGGCGAAGTACGGCCCGACGATCGCAAAGAGAAGCATCGCGACCGTGATGCTGAGACCGAAGACGAGCTTCTTGTTCCTCCCGGCGAAGTGAAGGGTCTCGCGCAAGCCGCTCATGCGCGGGGCCGCCGGCTCGCGCACCTCGGCGGCTTCCGGCGTCAGGGCGACGGGCGCCGGGGCGGCGCTCATGCCCTGCCACCCTGCATGCCGATGCGCGTACGCGGGTCGACGAGCACGTACACGAGGTCGACGAGGAAGTTCGCGACGAGGACACCGACGATGATGAACATGAAGATCCCCTGGATGACGAAGTAGTCCTCGTTCGTGATCGCCCGGTAGATCTGGTAGCCGAGGCCCGGGTACGAGAAGACGATCTCGGTGACGAGCGCGCCTGCGATCACCGCGCCGAGCGAGAGCGCGAGCCCGGTGATCTGCGGCAGCACCGCGTTCCGGAAGGCGTACTTCCGCACCAGCCTCTGCGGCGCCCCGAGTGCCTCGAGGTAGTGCGCATAGTCCGACTCGAGCTCGTAGATGATCATGTTGCGCATGCCGATCGCCCAGCCGCCGAACGAGACGAGGAAGAGCGACATGAACGGCAGGAACCAGTGCCAGAGCAGGTTCCCGATGAAGTCCCACGTCCACCCGCGACCCTGCGTCGGGTCGTACGCGAAGCCGACGGGGAAGATCCGCCAGAGAACCGCGAAGACCCACGAGAGCAGGATCGCGAGCCACATGTACGGCGTCGCAGTGAGCGCGTAGCCGAGCGGCAGCACCGTGTTGTCGAGCACCTTCCGCCGCGCCGCCATCGCGCCGACCTTGTTGCCCGCGTACCAGCTGAGGAGGATCGCCGGGACGAGGAGGCCGAGCGTGTACGGCGCCGCGCTCCCGATGATCGACGTCACCGACGTCGGGAACTGAAGGATGCTCGTGCCGAGATCGCCGTGGAAGAGCGAGATCCAGAAGTAGCCGTACTGCTTCCAGAGCGGGAGATCGAGGTTGAACGCCCGCATGTAGTGGTCGTAGAGCTGCTGCGCGACCTTCGGGTCCTGGACCTGGATGCGGCCCATGAGCGTCAGCACCGGGTTGCCCGGCATCAGATGCGGGATCGCCCAGTCGATGGTCACCGCCATGACGAAGGTCACGCTGTAGACGAAGAGCTTCCGGAGGAAGTAGCGCAGCACGGCTCGCCTACCTCACGTCGTCCTCGATGGAGCCGCCGCCCCCGCCCGGGCACGTGGTGCTCGGGGAGGGGCGGCGGCCGGTCACGTCCATCTCGCTAGTCGCCGTCGCTCACTTCTGCTTGAGGTGAGTGATGACGTCGATGCCGGTCATCTGCATGTAGCCGCGCCACATCGCGGGGATGTACTGGCGGCTCGTGCCGGCGGCGGGCCAGTTCGTCCAGTACTTCGACGTGAACTGCGCCCAGACGCCGTTGTACCAGAGCGGGATCATCGGTTGATCCCGCATGAGGATCGTCTGCAGCTTGCTGTTGATCTCCTTGATCGCTGCGGTGTTCGCCAGCGGGGTCTTGTCGAGGCGCTGCACGAGCGACCATGCGGTCGGGTTGCTGTAGCGCTCGAAGTTGAAGTTCGTCTGCCCCGTGCCCGTCTTCAGGATCGGGAGGTGATAGATCCCGTTCCAGTACGTGTACGGGTTGTCGCTGATCTGGTAGTTGTTGTCGACCACGAGGTCGAAGTTGCCCGTGTTGCGGTCGGTCTGCCAGGTGTTGAAGTCCTTCACCTTGGCGGTGACCCGGATCCCCGCGTCCTTCGCGGACGAGATGATCATGTCACGGGCGGCCTCCCAGTCGGACCAGCCCTGCGGGACGGCCACTTCGAGATCGATCTTCGAGCCGTCCTTGTTCTTGAAGAAGCCGGAGCTGTCCTTCGTGTAGCCGGCCTTCGTCAGCATCGTGTCTGCGGCCGACGTGCTGAACTTCGCGCCGTTCGCTTTCACCGCTGCCTTGTCGACGTACTTCGTCCACGTCGGCAGCAGTCCCGTGGGGCTCGCGGGGAGAACCAGGTTGTGGTAGTCCTCGCGCACGATCTTGCTGACGTCGATCGCGCTGGCGAGAGCCTTGCGGAACACGGGGTCGTTCAACGGCTTGTGCGTCGTGTTCGGCTCGAGCCAGGCGGTGTTCGCCGACTGCATGTACGGCGCCGTCTTGTAGTACGTGCTGACCTTCCCCTGCTTGACGAGCGACTCGACGCCCGGCAGGTAGTTGTTGTTCAGGTCCTCGACGCCTGCGAGCACAGCGGAGAGGCTGTTCGTGTTGCTCGTGTTGACGAGGTCGATGATGTACTTCGGCTTCGGCGACGGCGAGACGTGCTGGTCAGCAGCCCACCAGTGCGGCTTCTTGACGTACACGACACGCGTGGTCGGGTCGTAGCCCTTCGAGTCCATCGCGTACGGGCCCGTCCCGATCGGGTTGCCGGGGCTGTACGTGGTCAGGCTTGCCGCATTCGTGATGGCGTCCTTCGCCTGCGACGGGCTGATCATCGGGATGTTCCACATCGCGTTCTGCCACTGCACGTAGTTCGGCGTGGCCTTGAAGTTGACGACGATCGAGCTTCCGTGAGCGACGACCGGCGCCTTCACGTTGAGGTACAGGTTGTTCCACGGCGACGTCTTGAACCGGGTCAGGTTGAGGTTGAACGCGACGTCAGAAGCGGTGAACCGCTTGCCGTCGGCCCACTTCACGTTCGGCCGGACGGCGATCGTGAACTGCCGCGGCCCCGTCCACGTCGCGGACTTCGCGAGCCAGTTGATGTACGTGTCCTTGAGCGGGTCGAAGCGAAGCAGCGTCTCGTTGACGAGCCCGACCATCCCGGCGGCGTAGTTGCCGACGTACGGGTTCGTCCCGGCGATGTTGCCCCACTGCGTGCCGCTCGTGATCAGCGTCTGGGACCGGGGAAAGCTTGCGAGGCTTCCCGCCCGGCCGTCGGACGCGCGCCTGCTCCGCCCGCGGTGGCAAACACCGCGATGACGAGGGCGGCGACACCCAGGACCGCAACCGCGGTCCTCCACATGCTTCTCATAGCTCCATCTCCTTCCATCGGGCGCTCCTTCCCCTCCTCGACGTCACGGTGTCCGAGCGCCTCGTACCGCGGCGACGAGTCCCACGTCGGCCAGATCCGGCCGCGGGGGCGCACCGCTCATTGGGGAAAACGCGTTCCCGCGGTCAGTGAAAGCCCGTATGCGAAGGCCGACGGAGAACGGCCGGCCTTTCCCGGAACTGGCGCCGGGGAGAACGGCGGGACTACCGTGTTGCCGCGATGGGCGATGTCAGCGTCAACCTGCTCGGAGGCTTCGCGGCTGCGGTCGACGGCGTCAGCGTGCCCGACAGCGCCTGGCGGCTGAAGAAGGCGCGCGAGCTCGTGAAGCTGCTGGCGGCCGCGCCGGCCCACCGCCTCCACCGCGAACAGGCGATGGACATGCTCTGGCGCGACCGGAGCACGCCGGCCGCCGCGAACAACCTGAACCAGGTGGTGCACGTGGCCCGACGCGCGCTCGAGGCCGGGGCGATCGAGGTGCGGGACGAGATGCTCCTCCTCCGGGCAGACGTGGACGTCGACCGGTTCGAGGACGCCGCCGCGAACGCCCGCCGGGTCGAGACGCCCTCGGCGTACCGGGCCGCCCTCCGCCTCTACCGCGGCGAGCTCCTGCCGGAGAACCGCTACGACGACTGGGCCGAAGCACGCCGCCACGAGCTCTCCGCCCTCGCGACGGAGCTCGAGGAGGAGGCCGCCGCCCTCGGCGCCGAGGAGCGCCTCGGCCTCCCGCGCGGACGCGAGCTCGTTCATCGGGCGCGGGCGCGAGCTCGAGGAGCTCGCGTCCCTGCTCGGGCGGACGCGGCTCCTCACCCTCGCCGGAACGGGTGGCGCGGGCAAGACGCGGCTCGCGCTCGAGCTCGCGCGAGGCGTGCAGTCGTCCTACGCGTCGGGTGCGGCTCTCGTCGAGCTCGCGGCCGTCACCGACCCGCAGCTCGTCCCGGACGCGGTCGCCGACGCGCTCGACCTGCGCGCCCTGCCCGCGCAGGATCTCGTCGAAGCGCTGATCGAGTACCTGTCGCCGCGCAGCCTGCTCCTCGTCCTCGACAACTGCGAGCAAGTCCTCGAGGGCGGCGCGAGGCTCGCCGACACCCTGCTCCGCGCCGCGCCGCAGCTCGCGATCGTCGCGACGAGCCGCGAGCCCTTTCGCCTGCCGGGAGAGGTCGTCTTCCGCGTGCCGTCGCTCGCCCTCCCGAATCCGGAGCGAGCCCTCCCGCCTCACCGGCTGCTCGAGTACGAGGCGGTCTCGCTCTTCGTCGACCGCGCGGCGGCCTCCTCGCCGGGCTTCGTGCTCGACGAGGAGAACGCCGCGGACGTCATCCGCATCTGCCTTCGCCTCGACGGCCTGCCGCTCGCGCTCGAGCTCGCCGCCGGGCGGATCGGCGCGCTCAGCGCTGCGGCGATCGCGGAGCGCCTCGACGACCGCTTCCGGCTTCTGCGCACGGGCAACCACGCCGCACCGACCCGCCAGCAGGCGCTGGCGGCGACGCTCCGGTGGAGCCACGACCTGCTCGAGCCCGACGAGGCGCTGCTCTTCCGGCGGCTCGCGATCTTCGCGGGCGGCTTCGAGCTCGACGCCGTCGAGCGAGTCTGCGGCGGCGACGACCTGGAGCGCTCGGACATCGCAGACGTCCTCGCGCGACTCGTGGAGAAGTCGCTCGTCTCCGCCGAGGACGCCGGACGCGGGAGACGGTACCGCCTGCTCGAGACGGTGCGCATGTACGCCCGCGAGAAGCTCGTCGATGCCGACGAAGAGGCGGCGGTCGCCGACCGGCATGCCCAGTGGGCGCTCGAGCTGGCCGAGCGCGGGCAGGGGTCGCCGCAGCTCGACCGCGAGACGGCGAATCTTCGTGCGGCTCTCGCGACGCTGCTCTGGCGCGCGCCGCACGACGCGCTCCGCCTCTGCGTTGCCATGCTGCCGTTCTGGCTCCGCCGGATCGAGCTCGAGGAGGCGAAGCGGCGCTTCGCCGAGGCACTGGCGGCGAGCCCGGAGCGAACGGCGCTCGGCGCCGAGGCTCTCCTCGCGGCTTCTGCGGTCGACTTCCGCAGCGGCACGCTCGCGGCGGGCACTGCGCTCGCCGAGCAGAGTCGCGCCGTCGCCGCGGAGATCGGCGACGCGCAGCGCGAATGGCGGGCGCTGCAGTTCCTCGGCGAGTTCGGCGTCGCGAGCGACGCCGTCGACGTCGCCGTGCCGTGGCTCGAGCGCGCCCTCGAGCTTGCCCGCCGCGAGCAGTTCGCGGCCGGCGAAGCGATCAGCATCCACTCGCTCGGCGTCGCGGACTGGATCAGTCGGAGACCTCCAGAGCGCGGATGACCTCGTGGCGCAGAGCATCGCTGCCTTCCGCGCGCTCACCGGCTCGTCCGAGACGATTCCCTCGCCGGTCAACATCGCCGAGATCCGGATGGATCTTCCCGGCGGCCGGGCAAGCTCGAGGCTGCTGTTCGAGGACACGCTGCAGCCGTTCGTCGAGGTCTCGTGCGAAGCAGCGGTCGGCTATGCGCTCGCGAACCAGGCGGGGATCGCCCGTGCACGCGGCGATCTCCAGCGTGCACACGCGCTGCTCGACGAGAGCGAAGCATGCTTCGAGGCCGTCGGAGACGACCGCGGTGTCGCGACGGCGCTCGTTCGCCGCGCGTACACGTCGCTCGCCGACGGCGACGTTGCAGATGCGCACGCGCAGCTCGAACGCGCCCTCGACCTGCGAACGAGGCTCGGCGACCGGCGGGGACGCGGGCTCGTCCTCTCGGGTCTCGGCCTCGTCGAGCTCGCGGCCGGCGACCACGAGCTCGCGGAGAGCCATCTCGCAGAGGCGCGCGACGTCTTCCGGCGCGCGGGCGACCGCTGGGCTCTCGCGGGCACGCTCTGGCGAACAGCCGACCTGGCGCTGGCGCGCGGAGACCTCGACGAGGCGCAGGCAGCGCTCGAGGAGGCGTACTCGGTGCTCAGGGCGACGCAGCGCGAGCGCTGGCTCGCGACCACGCTCGCGGGGCTCGCCGAGGTGGCTCTCGGCCGCGGCGACACCGAGCGTGCCGCGGTGCTCCTCGCGGATGCACGCACACGCTATGCCGCGCGAGACGACGCGCTCGGCGTCGCGAGCGTCGACGAGCGGCTTCGCGGGCTCGCTAAGGCGCCGCAAAGCGAACGCGAATAGCCGCTCGATACCACTCTCTCCCTGAGCCAAGAACGAAGGGAGACACACCATGACTGACATGCTCGCCCCGGTCCTCGGGGAGGCAACGATCCAGGAGCTGCGCGAGGCCGTCGGGGGAGACATCCTGACGGCGGGCGACCCGGGCTACCTGGAGGCGACAGAGGTCTGGAACGGCGCGCACGCCGGTCGACGGCCCGCCCTCGTCGTCAAGTGCACCGGCGCCGCCGACGTGATGGCGGCGGTGGGCTTCGCCCGGAGCAACCATCTGCGGATCGCGGTTCGAGGCGGCGGCCACAGCGTCGCAGGGTTCTCGACCACCGACGGCGGGCTCGTGATCGACCTCTCGCCGATGAAGAGCGTCCGCGTGGACCCCGTGTCCGCGCGGGCGACCGTCGGCGGCGGGGCCGTCTGGGCCGACGTGGATCACGAGACCCAGGCGTACGGGCTCGCGACGACCGGCGGCCTCGTCTCGTCCACGGGCGTCGGCGGCTTCACGCTCGGCGGCGGCATCGGCTGGTTGATGCGCAAGCACGGCCTCGCGTGCGACAACCTCGTCGCCGCGGATGTCGTCACGGCAGACGGCCGGCTCGTCCACGCGAGCGAGACCGAGAACGCAGACCTGCTCTGGGGCCTGCGAGGAGGCGGAGGCAACTTCGGCGTCGTCACGCAGTTCGAGCTGCAGCTCCACCCCGTCGGCCAGATCGTGTACGCCGGGCCGATCTTCTACCCGGCCGAGGCCGCGGGCGATCTGCTGCGCACTTTCCGCGAGTGGGCCGGAGACGCACCGGACGAGATCACCGCGCTCGTCAACCTCACGACGGCGCCGCCCCTGCCGGTGATCCCGGCGGAGTGGCACGGCAAGAAGGTGGCCGCGCTCATCGCCGTCTCGGCGGGACCGCTCGACGCCGGCCCGTCGCTCGTCGAGGACTTCCGCTCCGTCGCCGAGCCGATCGCCGACCTGCTCGGGCCGATGCCGTACCGGGTGATCCAGACCCTCATCGACCCGCTCTGGCCCAAGGGGATCAACGCGTACTTCAAGGCCACGAATCTCTCGGGCCTCGACGACGAGCTCATCGACCGGCTGACGGCGCTCCATCTCCAGGCGCCCGGCCCGCAGTGCGAGATCCACGTCCACCAGATGGGCGGTGCCGTCGGGCGCGTCGCCGACGACGCGACGGCCTTCGCCGACCGGAGCGCGCCCTACGTGCTGAACGCCGTCACCGGCTGGCAGGACGAGTCTGCGGGCTCGGCCCACGAGCGCTGGGCGCGCGAGGTGATCGACGCCGCCTCGGACGCGTCCACCGGACGCGCGTACGTCAACTTCCTGGGCGACGCGGACGCAGCCCGGACGTCGTACGCCGAGGAGACCTACGCCCGCCTCGTGCGGCTGAAGAACGAGTACGACCCGTGGAACGTGTTCCGGCTCAACCAGAACATCGAGCCCGACGCGGAGGGCCGCTGACGCCCGGCGCCGCGGGACCTCCTGCCGGAGGTCCCGCGGCGCTCCGACCCGACGAGCTCGAAGGAGCGACATCCATGCAAGGCATCCTGGACGCGATCGGCAACACGCCGATGATTCGCTTGCGGCACTGCGCTCCGGCGAACGGGGCAGAGCTCTGGCTGAAGCTCGAGTACCTGAACCCGTCCGGCTCGATGAAGGACCGGATGGCGCTTGCCATGATCGAGGGCGCAGAACGGGACGGCCTCCTCTCGCCGGGCGACACGGTCGTCGAGTACTCGGGCGGAAGCACCGGGCCTGCGCTCGCGCTCGTCTGCAAGGCCAAGGGGTACCGCACGCTGATCGTGATGGCAGACTGCTTCACGGAGGAGCGCTTCCTCCTGCTGCGCGCGCTCGGCGCCGAGATCGACGTCGTGCCGTCCGTCGAGGGCCGCCCGCGCGTCACCGCGCAGGACATCGCGAACATGGTCTCCCGCGCGGACGAGCTCGCCCGGCGGCCGGGGCACTACGCCACCGACCAGTTCAACAACCCGTACATCGTCCCCGGTCATCGCGACGGCCTCGGACGCGAGATCTGGGAGCAGAGCGAAGGCCGGGTGACCGCCTTCGTGCAGGGCATCGGGACGGCGAGCTCGCTGCTCGGCGTCTCGGATGCCGAGCCGCACGGCGTCGCGATCGAAGGGCTCGAGCCGGCCGGCTCGCGGCGCTCACGGGCGGCGCCGCCCGCGGCGCCTTCGCGATGCAAGGCTGGATCGGGGCGGTTCCACCGCAATGGGATCCGGCGAAGGTCGACCACGTCGACGCGATCGAAGACGACGAGGCGCTCGAGATGACACGCCGCCTGGCGCGCGACGAGGGAGTCTTCGTCGGCATCTCGACCGGGGCGAATGTCGTCGGCGCGCACCGCCTGGCCGAGCGCCTCGGCCCGGAAGCCGTCGTCGTCACGCTCGCCGTCGACACCGCGTTCAAGTACATGAGCGTCAGCCCGTTCGTCGACACGTAGACGGGCGCCCGCTTCGGTAGTTCTCCCCGCCGCCGTCCGCGTTCTCTCCCGAGCGCCGCGCGTCGGGCTCCGGTGATCTGATCTCCATGACGGGAACGGTGCGGCCGAGAACGATGCAGCCGGTAATGCTCCTCCTGACCGCCTGGATGCTCGTCCTCGCACCGACACCGCAGACGGCCGTCGGACAGCGAGCGTCGGCTCCGCACCGCACGGCCGCGGTGAAGGTGTTCGCTCCGCGTCGCGACACCGTGACGAGCTGCGCGCGCGTCTACGCCCTTCGCCGCGTCGTCGCGTCGCCCGCGGTGCTGACCGGGGCGTTGCACGCACTCCTTGCCGGACCGACCGTCTCGGAGCGGCAGCGGGGCTACGCCGGCTGGTTCTCCGCGCGGACGGCGCAGAGCCTGCGCCGCATCCGGCTGTCGCACGGCGTTGCGTACGTCGACTTCCGCGACTTCCGGCACGTGATCCCGAACGCGTCCAGCTCGTGCGGCAGCGCACTGCTCCTCGCGCAGCTCGACCGGACCGTGACCCAGTTCGCGAGCGTGTCGCGTGCCGTCTACTCCTTCGACGGCGATCGCCGCGCGTTCTACGAATGGCTGCAGCGCGAGGCGCCGCCGTCGTAGCGCGGCCGTCCTCCCGGGCAGATAGGTACGCCGGGAGCCGAAGTTGGGTAGCGGCCGCCCATGACGGGCGTGCGCCGCACTCGTACCGTCGGATCACTCCGGCCCACGAGGCGGCCGGGAGAGCGAGGGAGGCCCGGATGACGAACACCGAGACCGCCGCACCCGATCTGACGCAGGTCAAGCAGCGACAGCAGCAGATGTGGGCGAGCGGCGACTTCCACGCGGTCGCGACCCGCATCCAGCCGGTCGCCGACGTGCTCTGCGACGCGGTCGACCTGCAGGCGGGCTGGCGCGTCCTCGACGTCGCCTGCGGCAGCGGCAATGCGGCGATCGCCGCCGCCCGGTGCGGCTGCGACGTCGTCGGCATCGACTACGTCCCGGCCCTGCTCGCGCGCGGCCGGCGGCGCGCCGACGCCGAAGGCATCGCCGTCGACCTGCTCGAGGGCGACGCCGAGGCGATCGTGTTCCCGGACGGCAGCTTCGACGCCGTGCTGTCGGTCTACGGGGCGATGTTCGCACCGAACCAGCGCCGGGCCGCGGCAGAGATCAGCCGC
The DNA here is from genome assembly GCA_963831405.1 of uncultured Actinomycetes bacterium. Classification (GTDB taxonomy): domain Bacteria; phylum Actinomycetota; class Thermoleophilia; order Gaiellales; family Gaiellaceae; genus Palsa-739. The sequence continues at coordinate 101,820 of CAWHPX010000004.1, read as the reverse complement.
GTCTGCCGGCCCGGCGGCAGGATCGGCCTCGCGACGTGGACCCCCGAGGGGTTCATCGGCGAGATGCTGAAGGTCGTGGCGAGGCACGTGCCGCCGCCCGCCGGCGTCGCGTCCCCGCTCCTCTGGGGCTCGGAGCCGCACCTGAACGAGCTCTTCGGCGACGAGGTCGAGACCCTCTCGTGCACCGAGCGGACGTTCACGTTCCGCTTCCTCTCCGCCGACGCATTCGTCGACTTCTTCCGCACGTACTACGGCCCGACGCTGAAGGCGTTCGAGGCGGTCGGGGAGTCGGGCGCCGACGCGCTCTTCGACGATCTGACAGAGCTCGTGTCGCAGCATGCGCGCACGAGCAGCGGGCCGGTCGCGATCCCCGCGACCTGGCTCGAGACGGTCGGGATCCGGAGCGCATAGGCGCCTCAGCTGCGCGCTTCGAGACCGAGCTCGACGGCGCGCCGGGCGGCATCCCGGCGCGTCGCCGCGCCGAGCTTCGTCAGCACCGCTGCGACGTGATGCTCGGCCGTCCGCGGCGACACGACGAGCCGGTCGGCGATCTCTGCGTTCGTGAGGCCGGCGGCGAGGAGCGAGAGCACCTCGAGCTGGCGCGTCGTCAGGCCTGCGGGGTTCGCACGCGTCGACCCGCGCGGCCCCTGCGGGACGCTCAGACCGAGCTCTCGCATGCGCCCGGCCACGCGGCCCGTCAGGGGCTCCGCGCCGAGCTCTCTCGCGACCTCGAGCGCCTCGCGGAGCGCCGCTTCGTCGTCGAGCAGCGAGAGCATCAGAGCGCGGTCGTAGATCCAGCCCACCTCGCCGAACGCGTCGGCCGCCGCAGACCAGTCACCCTCGACCATCGCGGCGTACGGCGCCGGCAGCGGCCGGTCGGAGTCGACGTCGACTCCCGCGACCGCCGCCCAGGCGACGATGCAGGCGGCACCCCAGCCTGCACCCATGCCCTCGTGGCCGAGCTCGCCGACGAGCTCCTCGAAGCGCGCGGTCGGCAGCGGCTCGCCGCTCGTCAGGGCGCGCTCGGTCACGAGCTCGAGGACGGGTGCGATGCGCTGGAGCTCACCGGCACGGTCGGCGCGGGCGGCGAGCTCGTCGAGAAGCGCCGCCGCGTCCGGAGCACCGCGGCGGACGGCCAGCTCGGCGAGCACGGTCTTTGCGAAGAGCTGCGGAATGGTGGCGCTCCGCTCCATCTCGCCGCGCACGATGCGCTCGGGCTCGTCCCACTCGCCCGCACGCATGCGGAGCCAGGCGAGCATCGTGCGCGTATAGCCGGCGAGCGTGTGGACCTCGTGCTCCTGCGCATAGGCGAGCGCCTGCTCCGTCGCGCGCCGCGCCGGCGCGGGCTGCACCCACCGCATCAGCGAATAGCCGAGGTTCACGAGCGCCCGCGTCGCCTCATGGCGGTCGCCCGCGGCGTCTGCGACGGCGTGGGCCTCGAGCAGCGTCACCGTCTCCCGGTGATCGAGCTGGACGAGGACGCTTCCGATGTTGACGAGCGCATGCGCGCGCGTGCTCTCGTCGCCGAGCCGTGTCGCAAGCTCGAGCGCGCGGTTCCCCCACTCGAGCGCCTGCGCGGCGTCCTCCGCGAGCATCGCCAGTTGAGAGAGCGCGCTGTACGCACCGGCGAGCTCGACCGACTCGCCGAGCGGCTCGAGGATCGCGATCGCCTCGCGCGCGTACGTTCGCGCTGCGACACCCTCGCCGGCGAACCAGTGGAACCGCGAAAGCGCTCGCGTGCAGCGGCCGTCGGCGGCGCCGGCTCCAAGCTGCCGGTAGAGCGCGATCGCCCGCTCGATCGCCGCGAATGCGTCGCCCAGCTGCCCGACGGCGTAGGCGACATTCGCGAACTCCTCGAGCACGGCCGCCTGCGCAAGCGGGTCGAGGCGGTCGACGAACTCCACCGCGCGGCCGTAGTGCGAGTAGGCCTCGCGGTTCGACTCGAGCGCGGCGGCTCGACGTGCCGCGACGAGCGCGTACTCCGCGACGACGTCCTCGGCGCCCGCCTCCTCTGCGTGATGCACGATGTCGGCCGGGTCCGCGTCGGCGGCAAGAAGCGCTTCGAGGATCTCGCCGCTGAGGCGGCGGCGCGCGGCGAACGGGATGTTCGCCCTGATCGCGTTCCGCGCCAGCTCATGTCGAAAGCGAACGTCCGTCGGCCCGACCTCGAGCAGCTGCCGCCGCTCCGGCTCCTCCGCCGCGGCGGGCCACTCCGGCATCACCGCATCGAGCACCGCGGCCGCGACCCGCCCGGGGACGACGGAGACGAGCTCGACGAGCCGCCGGGCGTCGTCGTCGAGCCGGGCCGCGCGCCCGAGCACCGCGTTGGCGACCGAGGCGGGAGGCTCATCCCCCGCACGCGACGCGACGAGCTCGGTGACGAAGAAGGGGTTTCCGCCGGTCGCGGCAAAGACGGCGCCGGCGTCGGCGCCTGCAAGCCGTGCGACGGCGTCCGCGGAGAGCGGCGCGAGCTCGAGCGCGACCGAGTCTGCCGCGGGGATCCCGCCGAGGGCGGAAGCGGAGCGCCGGCGCAACCTCGCCGCCGCGGAAGGTCAGAACGACGAGCGCATGGAGCGAGGCGATCCGCCGCCCGAGCACCGTGATCGCGTCGAGCGTCGCATCGTCGGCCCAGTGCACGTCCTCGAGCACGAGCACCGTGGGGTGCGGCAGCCGCTCGAGCTCGGCGACGAGCAGCGGGTGCACCTCATGCGCCGCCCCGCCGGCGGCGAGCGCCTCCTCGAGGGCGGGCGCGACGAGATCCCGGAGCGGGCCGAGCGGGCGCGGGATCGAGAGGTCGTCGCACGTCCCGAACATGACCCTCGCTCCCGGCTCGAGATCGCGCACGAAGCGGCGTGACGAGCGCCGTCTTGCCGATACCCGGCTCCCCGCTGACGAGGACGACGCGCCCGGCTCCCCGCGCCGCGGAGGAGCGTGCATCGACGAGCGCCGCCAGGGCGCGATCGCGCTCGAGAAGCTCCACGGGTGCACGATAGACCCGGGCGGCGCGTTCGTCCGGTCAGCCCTCGGACGTCTCCCGGGGACGCCTGCCGCGCGTGACGAAGTGGACCGCGGCGCCTCCGAGCGAGAACCCCTCCGGTGCGCCTTCGGCGACGTCGAGCACGAGCTCCGGCCGGTTCCAGCGCTCGTCCTGCTCCGCGTCGATGTAGACGGGGCAGCCGATGATCTCGCCCAGCAGCAGGTCGTTCGGCCCGACGACGAGCTCGCCGTCGGGCAGGCACAGCGGGAGGCTGCCGTCGCAGCAGCCTCCCGACTGGAACAGCATGAGCGGGCCGTGCTCCGCCCGCAGGCGCCGAAGCTCGACGAGCGCAGCGTCCGTGGCGACGATCCTGCGTGCAGGTCCCGCTCTCATCGTCCTAGAACAGCCCGAGCGGCTTCGGGTCGTAGCTGACGAGGAGGCACTTCGTCTGGCTGTAGTGGTCGAGCATCATCCGGTGGTTCTCCCGGCCGACGCCCGAGGACTTGTAGCCGCCGAACGCGGCGTGCGCCGGATAGAGGTGGTAGCAGTTCGTCCACACACGTCCGGCCTTGATCCCGCGCCCCATCCGGTAGGCCTTGGCGGTGTCGCGCGTCCAGACGCCGGCGCCGAGGCCGTAGAGCGTGTCGTTCGCGATGCGGAGCGCCTCGTTCTCGCCCTTGAACGTCGTCACGGCGAGCACCGGCCCGAAGATCTCCTCCTGGAAGATCCGCATGTCGTTGCGGCCCTTGAAGACGGTCGGCTGGAAGTAGTAGCCGTCCTCGAGCTCGCCGCCGAGATGCGCACGCTCGCCGCCGATCAGGAGCTCCGCGCCCTCGTCGAGGCCGATCTGGACGTAGCTCTCGATCTTGTCGAGCTGCGCCGCGGAGACCTGCGCGCCGACCTGAGTCGACTCGTCGAGCGGATGCCCCTGGCGGATCGAGCGGATCCGCTCCAGGCAGCGCTCCATGAAGGGCTCGTAGATCGACTCCTCGATCAGAGCCCGCGACGGGCACGTGCAGACCTCGCCCTTGTTGAACGCGTAGAGCACGAGGCCCTCGACCGCCTTGTCGAGGAAGTCGTCGTCGTGCGCCATCACATCGGCGAAGAAGATGTTCGGCGACTTGCCGCCGAGCTCCGTCGTCGAGGGGATGAGGCTCTGGGCTGCGTACTGCATGATCAGACGCCCGGTCACCGTCTCGCCGGTGAATGCGATCTTCGCAATGCGCTTGTTCGTCGCGAGCGCCTTTCCGATCTCCGCGCCCGGCCCGTTCACCACGTTGATCACGCCCGGTGGGACGATGTCCTCGAGCACCTCCATCAGCTTCAGGATCGACCACGGCGTCGGGCTTGCCGGCTTCAACACCACGCAGTTGCCGGCCGCGATCGCGGGCGCGAGCTTCCACGCCGCCATCAGGATCGGGAAGTTGAACGGGATGATCTGGCCGACCACGCCGAGCGGCTCGTTGAAGTGGTAGGCGATGGTGTCCTTGTCGATCTCGGAGATGCGCCCCTCCTCGGCTCGGATCGCGCCGGCGAAGTAGCGGAAGTGATCGGCTGCGAGCGGGATGTCGGCGGCGAGCGTCTCGCGCACCGGCTTGCCGTTCTCCCAGCTCTCGGCGACTGCGAGCAGCTCGCGGTGCTCGTCGATGGCATCGGCGATGCGGTTCAGGACCCGCGCGCGCTCCGTCGTCGACGTCTCGCCCCAGTGATCCTTCGCCGCGTGCGCGGCGTCGAGCGCAAGCTCGATGTCCTGCGGTGTGGAGAGCGGCACCTCGGTGAAGGGCTCGCCCGTCGCAGGCGTCCGGTTTTCCGTGTAGGCGCCCTCGACCGGAGCCACCCAGTGGCCGCCGATGAAGTTGTCGTACCGCTCCTTCACCTCGACCGGGCTGCCGGCCCGGCCCGGGATCGGATACGTCAGGCCCTTCTCGATCGTTGCCATGACATCTCTCCTTCGTGAGCACGCGCAGGCCACGGGAGTGCGGCCTGCCGCACGTCACCGGTCCCTCGCTCCCGGGCCGCGCGATATCGGGGAATCCGCGGATTCCGGCGCCGGCCCTCAACGGCGATCATGGAGCGAAGGGGCATGACCGTCTCCCCCACACCGCTTCACGGCCGCCGCGCGCCGCGTGGCTACTGGCTCGCGCTCTCTGTCGCGCTCGCGGCGTTGATCGCCGTCGGCGTGGCGCTCCTCGTTCGAAACGACGGCTTCCGCGGCTCCACCGGCTCGACCCTGCTCCAGGGCTCGAACGTCGCGGCGACGCAGACGCGGGCGCTCGCAGCGTTCGCGAGCGTCGACCTCGCCGGCAGCACCAACGTGCGCGTGCGCGTCGGCGGCAAGCAGCGAGTCGTCGTCCACGCAGACGGCAACCTCCTCCGTCACGTCACGACCGACGTGCGGTCGGGCACCCTCGTGATCGGCACGAAGGGAAGCTTCACCACGCGGAGCCCGATGACGGTCGACGTGAGCGTGCCCTCGCTCGACCGGGTGACGCTCAGCGGCAGCGGGATCGTCGCCGTCGACGGCGTCGGCGGGCGTGCGCTCACGGCGACGCTCTCCGGCAGCGGCGTCCTCCGGGCGACCGGTAGCACCACACGCCTCGACGTCGTCCTCGAGGGATCGGGCGACGCGGAGCTCGCGCAGCTCGTCGCCCGCGACGTCAAGGCGGTGGTGACGGGCTCCGGCCGGATCCTCGTCACCGTGACGGGCAGCCTCGACGCCTCCGTGAGCGGCACCGGCGTGATCGCCTACCGCGGAGCTCCCTCCCACGTGTCGACGAGCGTCACGGGGACGGGAGTCGTCACCCGCGGCTGAGCGGCGACCGATGAGATTCTCCCCGCAGGAACGTCTACCCCGTTGAAGCGGCGGAGCACGGCTCGCGCCGAACGAGACGAGAAGGAGGCCGCATGGCCGGTCAGATCGTGCACATCGAGATCCCCGCGGACGACACCGGCGCAAGCCGCGAGTTCTGGAGCTCGCTCTTCGGATGGGAGTTCCAGTCGTTCCCCGGCCCGTCCGAGTACCACATGACGCGGATCGACGACACCACGGGCGGGGCGATCACGAACATGGAGCCCGGCAAGCGGGGCACGCGCACGTACTTCAGCGTGGACGACATCAACGCCGGGGCCGCCCGCGTGAACGAGCTCGGCGGCAAGGCGGACTCGCCGATGCCCGTGCCGAGCATGGGCTGGTTCGCGACGTGCACGGACCCGCACGGAAACGAGTTCGGCCTCTGGCAGAACGACGCCTCGGCGCCGACGCCGGGTTGAGCCGGTGCGGACGGCCGGCGGCGCGTGCCGCCGGCCGTCGCCCGGCGCTAGGCAGCCGCGGCCGCGCGCTCGAGCTCGTCGATCTCGATCTTCTTCATCTCGAGCATCGCCTGCCATCGCACGCTGCGCGCGCGCCGGGTCCGGGTCGCCGAGGATCTCCGGCAGGCGCGTCGGCACGATCTGCCACGAGACGCCGAAGCGGTCCTTGAGCCAGCCGCAGGGGCCTTCTTCGCCGCCCTCGGAGAGTGCGCTCCAGTAGGCGTCGACCTCGTCCTGGTCTGCGCAGAGCACCTGGAACGAGATCGCCTCGTTGAACGTGTAGTTCGGGCCGCCGTTCAAGGCGACGAACTTCTGGCCGTTGAGCTCGAACGAGACGGTCATGACCGTCCCCTCCGGGCGGGGGCCGGCCGAGCCGTAGCGCGTCACCTCGCCGAGCTTCGAGCTCGGGAAGACCGACGTGTAGAAGCGCGCGGCCTCTTCACCGTCGGTGTCGAACCACAAGCACGTGATGAGCTTCTCCATTGCATTCCCCCTTCGCCGTTTCTCTCTCAGACCCTCGCACACGCGGGAACTCATCGGTGACGAACGCATCGGTCACGACGGGCCGGCGTCGCCCACGAGATGCGGCCCGAACGCCTCTTCGGGCCGGCGCTGGGGAATGACGAACCCGGCCGCGATGCCGAGCGCGAGCGCGGCCGCGCACAGTCCGAACGCCTGCGTGTAGCCGTGCGCGGTGGGGTAGCCGCTCGCCCCGACGGTGCCGGCGAGCAGCGACGCGACCGCGGCGCCGCCGAAGCCGCCGCCGACCGTCCGCGTCACGGTGTTCATGCCGGTGGCGACGCCCGTCTGCTGCGGTCCGACGTTCTCGATGATCAGGTTCGCCATCGCCGCGAACGCGAGGCCGATCCCGCTCCCGAGGAGCGCCGCGGCGACGTAGATCTCCCAGCGGGCGTCGCGGGCGACCGCGAGCAGGACGAACGACACGAGCGTCAGCGCGCCGCCGGCGATGAGCGGCGGCTTGGAGCCGAACCGCTTCTCGAACCGGCCCGTCTGCGAGCCGACGATCAGCATGGCGAGCGTCGACGGCACGAGGAAGAGGCCGGCCTGCGTGACCGAGGCGCCGAAGCCGTACCCGGCCTTCGTCGGCGTCTCGACGTACTGCGGCAGCAGGATGAACGACGAGTACATCCCGAAGCCGAGCAGCAACGCGACCGCGTTCGTCGTCCAGACGCCGCGGATCCGCATCATCCGCATGTCGACGAGCGGATGGCCGGAGCCGCGACTCGCTCCGGACCCAGAGCGCGAGCAGCACGAGCCCGGCCGCGATCACGCCGAGCGTCCTCGCCGAGAGCCAGTGCCAGGTCGCCGTCTCGCTGACCGCGACGAGCACGAGCGCGAGCCCGGCGACATCAACGCCGCGCCGGTCCAGTTGACCCGCCCGGGTACCCGCACCGGCGACTCGGGCACGAACACGTGCGATCGGCGACGGTGGCGCCGACGATCGGGATCAGCGGCAGCCAGAACAGGTAGTGGAACGACAGGTGGTCGACGATCGGGCCGGCGAGGACGACGCCCGCGCCGCCGCCGACGCCGAGGAGCGCGGACATCAGGCCGATCCCGGCCGCGACGCGCTCGCGTGGGAACTCGTCGCGGATGATCCCGAACGCGAGCGGGAAGATGCCGCCCGCGGCGCCCTGGATCACGCGCCCGACGAGCATCAGCGGCAGTGACGGTCGCGAGCGCCGACACGACCGTGCCGACGGAGAGAAGCGCGAGGACGATCATCAGCAGGCGCTCCTTGCCGTACATGTCGCCGAGCCGGCCGATCAGCGGGGTCGCGACGGAGGCGCTCAGGAGATACGACGTGAGAACCCAGCTGACCGAGTTCTCCGAGGTGTGCAGAGCGTGCTGGATGTCGGGCAGCGCCGGGGCGACGAGCGACTGCAGCAGCGAGTAGGACACACCCGCGACGCCGAGGAGCGCGAAGGTGATGTTGTAGTGCTGCCGCGCCGGACCGTGCGCGGTTGCGGAAGCGTCAGCGCCCAATTCGCGCCGCGACCCCACGTGATCCTCGACCCCCGGCCTGCAAGTCGGCAGTCTGCCAGAACGTGGCTCCGCGGCCGCCCCTTCAACCGGCCGGTGCCCGCCGCGCGCTCAGCGCGGCTGCGGCACGATCCGGATGTACGGGCGCGGCGACTCCCAGCCGTCGGGATACGTCTCCTTCGCCTCGTCGTCCGACACCGAGCCGGCGATGATGACGTCGTCGCCGTCCTGCCAGTTCGCGGGGGTCGCCACCTTGTGCTTCGCCGTGAGCTGCAGGGAGTCGATGACGCGCAGCACCTCGTCGAAGTTCCGGCCGGTGGTCATGGGATACGCGAGCTGGAGCTTGACCTTCTTGTCGGGGCCGATCACGAAGACCGTGCGGACGGTCTGGTTGTCGGCGGGCGTCCGCCCGGCGGCGTCGCCCGACGTCGCGGCGGGCAGCATGCCGTAGAGCTTCGAGACGTTGAAGTCCGAGTCGCCGATCATCGGGTAGTTCGGCGCGTGCCCCTGCGTCTCTTCGATGTCCTTCGCCCAGTCCGCGTGCTTGTCGACGGGGTCGACCGAGAGGCCGATGATCTTCACGTTCCGGCGATCGAACTCCGGCTTGATCTTCGCCATGTACCCGAGCTCGGTCGTGCAGACGGGCGTGAAGTCCTTCGGATGCGAGAAGAGCACCGTCCACGAGTCGCCGATCCAGTCGTGGAAGCGGATAGGGCCTTCGGTCGTCTGCGCCTCGAAGTCCGGCGCGGTTTCCCCCAGCTGCAGCATGTTTCTCTCCTTTTCCGAACTGCCCCGTCTTCAGAGGCTACGCGCTGGCGAGCAGGCTCGTCCAGCCGGAACCGGGTGCCTCCTAGAATGGACGGAGTGCAGCGCATCGCCACCGTCGGGGTGTACGGCGCGACGCTCGACTCCTTCCTCGCGGCTCTGCGGAGAGCGGACGTCACGCAGATCCTCGACATCCGCCAACGGCGCGGGGTCCGCGGGGCGGAGTACGCGTGGGCGAACTCCGCCCGGCTGCAGGACGCCCTGGCCGGAGCCGGGATCGGCTATCGCCACCACAAGGAGCTCGCGCCGACGACGGAGCTGCGTCAGCTCCAGTACGCGGACGACGACCGCCACGGCGTCGGCAAGCGCTCGCGCCTCGAGCTCGCGCCCGACTTCGCCGAGCGGTACGTGCACGAGATCCTCGACGCCGCAGACCTCGCGCCGCTCGTTGCGGAGCTGCCGTCGGAGGGCATCGCCGCGCTCCTCTGCGTCGAGGCCGACGCGGCTGCCTGCCACCGCTCGCTCGTCGCCGCCCGGCTCGCGGACGAGCACGGCTTCGAGATCGTCCATCTGTAGCGGGCTGGCGGGCAGCCGCCGCATGTGCAAGGCTCTCTCCATGAAAGGTCAGCAGAAGCCGAAGAAGCTCGCGAAGAAGGCGCCGCAGAAGACGCTCAAGGAGCAGCGCGCCGCCAAAGCCGCGAAGAAGAACGCGCGCGGCTAGGGCCCGTCAGGGCAGCCGCAGCGACTCGACGACCCTCGAGTCGGCGAGCTCCGGCACGACGCACCCGCCGATCGCCCACAGGCGCCCGGCGGAGGCGAAGAGACCGAGTGCGTGCCGCGGCACGGAGAGCCGGCGGCCCAGGCGCCAGCCGCGGCCGGGCGCGTAGCTCTCGAAGACGTGCTCCGAGACCGCGTAGATGCGGCCGCCCGCCGCCGTCGCTCCGAGCATCGCGACCGGCGCCGCGAGACGCGGGCCGGCGCGCCAGCGACGCGTCCGCGGCGAGTAGATCCACACGGAGCGGACGGGGTTGCCGGCGCGGTCGTAGCCGCCGATCGACCAGAGCTCGCTGCGAAACGGCACGAGAGCCTGCGTGTGAACCGCGGCCGGCAGCGGCGCCGCGACCCGCCAGCGCGAGCCGGCGAGCACGTACACGGTGCGGAGCGGGGCGACGTTCCGCACGCCGCCCGCGACGTAGACCTTCCCGTCGAGGACGGCGGCTGCGGCGTTGTAGCGCGGCGCCGGCAGCGGTGCCCGAACGGTCCAGCGCCGCGTCCTCGGATCGAAGGCATACACGCGGCGGGAGGTCCCGCCGCTCGTCTGGCCGCCCACGACGAGGAGCTTCCCGCCGAGCGCGGCGCCGGCGGCCGCGCGAGCCTCCCCGGGCATGTCGGGCAGCCGCGACCACGCGTCGCGACGAGGGTCGAATCGCTGCAGATGCAGGTCGTACTTCCCGCTTGCGCCGACCATGCCGCCGGCGACGTAGACGCTGTCGCCGATCTTCGCCGCGGCGAAGTAGCTCCGCCGGTCCGGCATCGAGGCCGCCGCGTGCCACACCGGCGGGGGGAGGGCTGCGAGCACTAGAACCCTTCGGCGATCGCGTGCGACAGCTTGCGCCGCTCGCGCTTCCGCTCGCGCATCCGGCGGGGGTCGGGCACCGGGACCGCTGCGAGAAGGGCCTTCGTGTAGTCGTCCTGCGGGTTCGTGTACACGTCCTCCGCCCTGCCGATCTCGACGAGCTTCCCCCTGTTCATCACGGCGATCCGGTCGCTCATCGTGCGAACGACGGCGAGATCGTGCGCGACGAAGAGATACGCGAGCCCGAGGTCGCGCTGGAGATCCTTGAGCAGGTTGAGGATCTGGGCCTGGATCGAGACGTCGAGCGCCGACACGGGCTCGTCGCAGACGATGAGCCGCGGGTTGAGGGCGAGCGCGCGGGCGATGCCGATGCGCTGGCGCTGACCGCCCGAGAACTCGTGCGGGTAGCGGTTCGTGAAGTCCGGGTTGAAGCCGACCGTCTCGAGCAGGTCGCGCACGCGGGCCTCGCGTGCGCGCCGCGTGCCCTGGCCGTGGACGAGCATCGGCTCGCCGACGATCGTGCCGACCGTCATGCGCGGGTTCAGGGACGAGTACGGGTCCTGGAAGACGATCTGCATCTCCTTCCGCATCTCGCGCAGGTCGTTCCGGCCGATCTTCGTCAGCTCCCTGCCCATGAACCGCACGGACCCCGCCGTCGGCTTCAACAGCTGCAGCACGCAGTAGCCCGTCGTCGACTTGCCGGAGCCGGACTCGCCGACGAGCCCGAGCGTCTCCCCTTCCGCGATCTCGAACGACACGCCGTCGACCGCCTTCACGTAGTCGACCGTCCGCTCGATCAGGAGGCCCTTCCGCACCGGGAAGTACTTCTGGAGGTCGCCGACGGCGAGGAGCGCGCCGTTCTCCTGCGCGCTCATGTCGTCGCCCCCGCGAGCCGCCCGGCGCGCTCGCTCGTCGGATGGGCACTGCGGACGAGATGGCCCTGCCGGATCTCACGGAGCTCCGGGTTGTGCCTCGCGCACTCGTCGTCTCGGCTCGCGTAGGGGCAGCGCGGCGCGAAGCGGCACGCATCGGGGAGGTCGACGAGATCCGGCGGACGCCCCGGGATCGCGGTCAGGCGGCTCTGACGGACGCCCTCGCCCTCGAGCTGCGGCAGCGCGCCGAGGAGCGCCTCCGTGTACGGGTGCTCGGGATGATCGAAGAGCTCCTCCGCCGAGGCCTGCTCGACGATCTGGCCGGCGTACATGACCGCAATGTCGTCGGCGGCCTCCGCGACGACGCCCATGTCGTGCGTGATGATGATCATCGACATCTCGTACTGCTCACGCAGCTCCTCGAGCAGGTCGAGGATGCCGGCTTGCACGGTGACGTCGAGCGCCGTCGTCGGCTCGTCGGCGATCAGCAGCTTCGGGTTGCAGGAGAGCGCGATCGCGATCATGACGCGCTGGCGCATGCCGCCGGAGTACCGGTGCGGGTAGTCGTCGAGCCGCTGCCGCGCATTCGGAATGTGCACCTCCTCGAGCAGCTCGATCGCGCGTTTGCGTGCGGCGTCGCCCGAGAGGTCGAGGTGCCGTTTCATCGTCTCCGTCAATTGCGTGCCGATCGTCAGCGTCGGGTTGAGCGACGTCATCGGGTCCTGGAAGATCATTGCGATCTGCCGGCCCCGCACGTCTTCGAGCTCGCGCTCGGACAGGGCCGTGAGATCGCGTCCGTCGAACATGATCGAGCCGCTGACGATGCGAGCCGTCTGTGCGAGGAGACCCATCAGCGACAGGGCGGTCACCGATTTGCCGCAACCCGACTCGCCGACGATGCCGAGTGTGCGCCCGCGCTCGACCGAGAAGCTGACTCCGTCGACCGCGCGGACGTCGCCGCGCCGCGTCTTGAAGTACGTGCGGAGATCGTCGACTTCGAGCAGGGCCATTACGCGGCGCCCTCCGTTCGCGGGTCGAGCGCGTCGCGCAGGCCGTCGGCGATGAAGAAGGCCGTCAGGATGAGCCAGGCGATCGCAACGCTCGGGATGACGATGATGTGCGGGTGCGACAGATACTGCGTGTAGCCGTCCTGCGCCAGTGAGCCCCACGACGCATTCGGCGGGTTGATGCCGAGGCCGAGGAACGAGAGAAATGCCTCGCCGAGGACGACGCCGGGCAGCTCGAGGAAGACGAACACGATCACGAGCCCGAGCGTGTTCGGCAGCAGGTGCCGGAACAGGATGCGGTGCCACCGCGCACCGATCGCCCGGGCCGAGCGGACGTAGTCGTTCTCCTTCAGCGAGATGATCTGGCCCCGCATCACGCGCGCGGTCGTAAACCACGAGGCGACGGTCAGGGCGACGACCATCGTCCAGAAGTTGACGGTGCCGAAGATGGCGAGCGTGATGATCGCGAACGGCAGGTACGGCAGGCCGTAGAGCGCGTCGAGGATGCGCATCAGCGCGTTGTCGAGCCAGCCGCCGACGAAGCCCGAGATCGCGCCGTAGAGGATGCCGATGACCATGATGGCGACCGTCGCCGCGAAGCCGATCCCGATCGAGATGCGCCCGCCGAGCGCTGTTCGCAGGAAGAGGTCGCGCCCGAACTCGTCGGTGCCGAAGGGATGCGACCAGGTGGGCGTGAGATACGCCGCCGAGAAGTCGACGTTGTTCGGGTCGTACGGGACGATCCACGGCGTGATCACGACGTAGATCAACATGACGAGGAAAGCGACCATCGCGAGCAATGCGGCGCGGTTGTGCGTGAAGCGGCGGAAGGCGTCGCGCCAGAGGCTCGACTGGCGGAGCGCGGCGCCGGCCTCGAAGCGCTGCTCCTCGCCCTCGCGCGTGACGACCGTCTCGCGGAGGCTCTCTTCCTCCGGGTTGAGGACCACTAGGTGCGAGCCTCGCGGGTCCGCGGATCGAGGTAGCCGTAGAGGATGTCGACGACGAGGTTCGCGACGATGATGAGAACCGAAAGGAGGACGGTGATCCCCATGACGGTCGAGTAATCGCGACCGGAGACCGACGTCACGTAGTACCGGCCGATGCCCGGGATGGCGAAGATGTTCTCGATGATGAAGGAGCCGGTGACGAGATACCCGAGGAGCGGCGCAGCGGCCGTGACCGCCGGGATCAGCGAGTTGCGGAGCACGTGCACCGTCACGATGCGCCGCCAGCGCAGGCCCTTGGCCTTCGCAGTCCGGACGTAGTCCTGCTGGAGGGTCTCGAGCATCTGGCCGCGGACGATCCTCGCGAAGTACGTCAGCGGGCCGAGGCTCAGAGCGACGACCGGCAGCACCTTCGACTGCCACGAGCCCCAGCCGTTCGTCGGGAACCAGCCGAGCTTGGCGGCGAAGAAGTAGATGAAGAGCGTCGCGACGAGAAAGGATGGAACGGCGAACCCGAGGTTCGCAAAGAGCATGAGGATGTAGTCGGTGATCCTGTTCGCACGGAGCGCTGCGAGGATGCCGAGCGGGACCCCGACGACGATCGCGAGAAGCATCGCGAGCCCCCCGAGCTGCGCCGAGATGGGGAAGTGCTCCCGGACGATCCCGTTCACGTCCTGGTTGCGAAGCACGAGCGACGGCCCGAGATCGAGCGTCGCCACGTTCTTCACGTACTGGAAGTACTGGCTGTACCAGGGCCGGTCGAGCCCGAACTTGCGGTTCAGGTTCGCGAGCACCGCCGGCGGCACCGCACGCTCGCTCCGCCGGAACGGGCTGCCCTTGATCGCGCGCATCATCAGGAACGTCATGAAGATGACGAGGAGGATGATGGGGATCGTCCAGAGGACTCGACGGACGACGAACTTCAGCACGAGCGGTTCGTTCCTTTTTGTCCGGGTTTGAATCCGGCGGGCGGGCTCGAGCCCGCCCGCCGGATGACGCGTGGTGCTCTAGCCGATGCTGACCTTGGTCAGGTCGATCGCGTCCATCGGGTTCGTGTTCCAGCCGTGGACGTTGTCAGCCACCTGGTACGCGAACGTGTACCAGTAGATCGGCGCGATCGGCATGTCTCCGTCGGCGCCGGTGAGCAGCGACTCGGCCTGCTTGTAGAGGCCGTACCGCTTCGCCTGGTCGGGCTCGGCAGTCGCCTGCTTCAGCAGGTCGTCGTACTTCTTGTTGCACCAGTTCGTGTTGTTGTTGCCCGAGCCGCACTCGAAGACGCTCAGGAAGTTGATGTCGTCCGGGAAGTCCGCGATCCAGCCGTTCCGGTACACGCCGACCGACGGATCCGGCGGCGGCCCGAGGAACTTGAGGAACTGCGGCCAGTCCTGCTGCTTCAGCGTGACGTTCAGGCCGAGCTTCTTCCAGTTGGACTGGATCGCCGTCGCGATCTCCTTGTGGCCCGGCGCGTTGTTGAAGATCAGGTTGACGCTCTTGACCGGGTTCGCGACCTTGTCCATGTACTTCTTGGCCTCGTCCATGTTCGACGTCGGACCGAGGAAGGTGCTGCCGGAGTTGATCGTCTTCGCACCCGGGATGCCCTCCGGCGAGAAGGCCGTCGCGGGCACCTGACCCGTCTGCGTGATGTGATCGACGATCGCCTTGCGGTCGATCGCGAGCGCCATCGCCTTGCGCTGGTTCACGTCCGGGATCGCCTTGATGTTGAACCCGTAGTAGTAGATGCCGAGCGACGGGAACTGCTGGTACGCCGAGGTGGTCTTGATCCGAGGCGTGTCGGACGGCGGCCAGCCCGTCTCGTTCACGTCGACGTTCCCCGAGTTGAACGACTGCTCGGCGGTCGCACCTTCCGTGATGATCGTCAGGTTGACCTTGTCGAGCTTGACGCTCGACGCGTCGTACCAGTCGGTGTTCTTCACGAGCGTCAACGACGCGTCGTGCTTCCACGACGTGAGCTTGAACGGGCCGTCGGTGACCGTGTTGCCCGGCTGCGTCCACTTGTCGCCGTACTTGTCGACGGCGCCCTTGTTCACCGGGATGAACGAGGTGTGCGACAGCTGCTGGAGGAACCACGGCTGCGGCGACGTGAGCGTGATCTTCACGGTCGTCGCGTCCGGCGCGCTGATGCCGACCTTGCTCTTCAGCGTGTTGCACTGCTGATTCGAGGCGCTCGGCTTACAGCTGTTGTACTCCTGCGCGCCCTGGATCCCGTAGAACTGGTACGCGTAGTCCGCGCCCAGCTGCGGCGAGATCGTCCGGAGCCACGACCACACGACGTCGTTCGCCGTCACGGTCGTGCCGTCCGTCCACTTGACGTCGTCGCGCAGATGGAGCGTGACCGTCTTGCCGGCGACGTCCCAGCTCTTCGCGAGACCGGGCTCCGGCTTCAGATCCGGCGCCGGGCCGAGGTAGACGATCGGCGTGTTCGTGTTGAGCACGACGAACGCCGAGGTCGTGTCGGTGGCGAGACCCGGGTCGAGCGACGGCGGTTCGCTGCCGATCGCCATCCGGAGGGTGCCCCCGGAGGCGTTCGCGTTGCCCGAGCTCTGCGTGGTCGTCTTGCTGCTGCTGCTGCCGCCCCCACCGCAGCCGGCCGCCACGAAGGCGAGCGCGAGCACTGCGACGAGGCCGAGAGACCAGCCGTGCGTGCGCTTTCGCATGCGGTGCCCCCCTGCCTTTCGTTCGGTCGTTAGGCGATTTTCGAGCGTTGTCCGATTCGTGTTACCGGGCCGGCCGAACCTGAATCACCCAGTTTGTAAGGAGATTGCTCAGGTTCCGGCCGGTCCGAAGAGGAGTTCTATCGTTTCGCGATCTATTTGCGCGGCGAGAGCCGCGAGCGCGGGCTCCAGGTGGGACGGCCGCCGGGGGCCGACGACGACCCCGGCGATGCGCGGATCGGCGAGAAGCCAGGCGAGGGCGAGGGCGGCCGGCGTCGTCCGCTCGGCGGCAGCGAGGCGCTCGAGCGCCTCGAGCGCGTCGAAGATCCGATCGTCACGAAGGTGCTCGTACGGCTCGGGCCGCTGCGTCATCCGCGAGCCGGGCGGCGCGGGCACGCCGCGGCGGTACTTCCCCGTCAGCCACCCGCCCGCGAGCGGGCTGAACGGCGTGAAGCCGAGACCGTGCCGGGCGCAGAGCGGCAGCACCTCCCGCTCGGCCTCGCGCTCGAGCAGCGAGTACGAGTTCTGCACCCACGCGAAAGAGCCGGCGGCGAGCGCTTCGCGCAACTGGGCGCCGTCGACGTTCGAGAGGCCGTACGCGCCGATCTTGCCCTCGCGCGCGAGCTCTTCGAGGACGCCGGCGGTCTCGCCGATCGGCACGGCGGGATCCCACTCGTGGGTCAGGTAGAGCGGCACGCGCTCGACGCCGAGGCGGCGGAGGCTCGACTCGAGCTGACGCCGCACGCGCGCAGGCGCGAGCCCACGGTCGCCGCCCTCGTCCATCGGGTTGAACGTCTTCGTCGTGAGGACGATCTCGTCACGAACGTCACCGCCCTTCGTGCGAAGCCAGTCGCCGATCCACGACTCGCTGCGGCCGCCGCCGTACGCGTCCGCCGTGTCGAATGTCGTGATCCCCGCCTCCCACGCCGCATCCATGATCGCGAACGCCTCGTCGCGGGTCTCGCCGCCGCCGAAGAACGCGGGCGCCGAGCCGATGCCGCCGAAGTTGCCGCAGCCGAGCACGATGCGGGTGATGCGCACGCCTGTTTCGCCCAGGTAGGCTCGCTCCATGAGCGCGACGCTACTCGACGTCAACGCCGTTCGGAGCCGGTTCTCCTCGCTCCGGGGCGACTTCGCGTTCCTCGACGCGCCCGGCGGCTCGCAGGTCCCCGACGAGGTGGGCGACGCGATCGCACGCGCGTTGCGCGAGGCGTCGGCGAACCTCGGTGCGCCGTACGAGACCGGACGGCGGGTCGAGCGGATCCTCGCGACTGCGCGTGCCGATGCCGGCCGGTTCCTGCACTGCTCCGCCGACGACGTCGTGTTCGGCGCGAACATGACGACGCTCGACTTCATGCTCTCGCGCACGGCTTCGCGCGACTGGAAGGAGGGCGACCGCATCCTCGTCTCCCGCCTCGACCACGACGGCGGCGTCGCGCCGTGGGTCGAGCTCGCAGCCGATCGCGGCTTCGAGGTGGACTGGATCGACGTCACCGACGACCTCCGGCTCGACCTCGACGACCTCGAGCGGAAGCTCGACGACCGCGTCCGGGTCGTCGCGTGCGTGCTCGCGTCGAATGCCGTCGGGACGATCACCGACGTCCAGCGCGTCGCCGAGCTCGCGCGGTCGGCCGGCGCACTCTCGTGGATCGACGCCGTGCACTACGCAGCGCACGAGACGATCGACGTGCAGGCGCTCGGGTGCGACGTGCTGCTGTGCTCTCCCTACAAGTTCTGCGGGCCGCACCTCGGGCTCGCCTACGGCCGCCACGATCTCCTCGAGTCGTGGCGCCCGTACAAGGCGCGCCCTGCGGGCTCGACGCCCGTCGGCCGCAAGTTCGAGACGGGAACCGCCCCGTACGAGCTCCTGGCGGGCTTCTCGGCGACGATCGCGTACCTCGAGTCGCTCGGCGGCATGGAGGTGCTGAAGGCGTACGAGCGCGACCTCGGCCGGCGGTTCCTCGATGCGCTGCCGGAGAGCGTCACGGTCTACGGCCTGCAGACGATGGAAGGCCGCGTGCCGACGTTCCTGCTGAACGTCGACGGCGTTCCGGCCGCAGACGTCGCGACGACGATGGCCGAGCGCGGCTACGGCGTCTGGGCGCACGACAGCTGGTACTCGCTCGGCCTGCGGGAGAAGCTCCCCTACCCGCAGGACGCGGTCCGGGTCGGCTTCATCCACTACAACACCGCCGACGAGATCGACGGCTTCGTCGGCGAGCTCTCCTCGCTTCGCCCGTAGCCGGGCGGCTACCTGCTCAGGCGTGCCCGCCCGCGAGGATCCGGGCGAGCACCGCGGCGTCGATGTTGCCGCCGCTGACGATGCAGACGGTCGTGCCCTCGCGGTCTCGCACGGCCGCGAGCGCCAGGGCGCCCGCGCCTTCGGCGACGACGCGCGCGCGGGCGGCCAGGGTGCGGACGGACTCGGCGACGTCGGCGAGCGGGACCGCGACGGCCTCGTCCACGAGCTCCCGGGCGCGGTCCCACATCGTCGGCAGGAGCGCGCGTCCGCCGGCTCCGTCCACGAACGACGGCGCGTAGTCGATCTCGACCGGCTCGCCCGCTGCGAGCGCGGCGGCGAGCGGCGCCGCCGTCTCCGGCTCGGCCGTGGCGACGCGGACGCCGGGACGGAGCGCCTTGACCGCGCTCGCGATGCCGGTCGTCAGGCCGCCGCCGCCCCACGGAACGATCACGGTGTCGAAGCCGGCGAGATCCTCGCAGAGCTCGAGCCCGATCGTGCCGTTGCCGGCCATCACCGCCTCGTCCTCGACCGGGTGGACGAACAGCCCGTCGAGGCCCGGGTAGCGCCGCTCGACCATCGTCTGCCACCACACCTCGTGCGGCACGGAGATCACCTCGGCGCCGAGGCGCTCGACCGCGTCGAGCTTCGCGCGCGGCGCCGACTCGGGCGCGACGACGCGGGCGCGGACACCGGCCTCGCGCGCCGCCCAGGCGACGCCCTGCGCCATGTTCCCGGCGCTCGCCGTGACGACGCCGGCGGCGAGCTCGTCGGCCGACGCGGCGCGGATCGCCGAGAGCGCGCCGCGCAGCTTGAACGAGCCGATCGGCTGGAGGTTCTCGAGCTTCAGCCAGATGCGCTCGTCGAGCCGCACGAGCGGCGTGCGCACGACGTCGTCGCCGAGCCGCTCCCGGGCGCGGCGGATCTCCTCGAGCGGGATCAATCGGATGCTTTGGCGAGCTCGGTCAGCTCGGTGCGCACGCGCCAGAGCTCCGGGAACATCTTGTGCTTGATGAGGCCGGCGAGCAGCTCGACGGGCGTGCCCTGCGTGCCGACGACGTCCTCGCCGATGATGCGTGCGACGACCTTGAAGTGGCGAAAGCGCCACGTGCCGACGCGCTCGTCCCACTCGGTGAGGAGCTCGGCCAGCTGGTACAGCTCCTCGTGCTCGCGGCCCCGCGTGTACACCTCGAGGAGCGAGAGCCCCCGCTCCCGGAAGAGGGCCTCGAACGCGCCGTAGAGCGGCGTCGAGACCCGCCGGATCTCGCGAAAGCCCGGCGAGTCGAAGCCCGAGCCGTGTCCGAGCACCCGGCGCACCTCCTGGTACTCCCACGGCGACATCTGCTCGAGGTGCTCGAGGAAGCCCTCGACGTACTTGAGCGCGAGGCAGGCGCGGCGCAGCAGGCGGTTCGCGGCGGCGAGGTCGCGCGCCTCGACGAGGCGCGTCGCCTCCTCCACCTCGACCCAGGCGTGCTTGAGCCAGAGCTCCGACGACTGGTGCACCGTCTGGAAGAGGAGCTCGTCGCGGTGCACCCACTCGTCCGGCCCCTTCTGCAGCGCGAGGAGCTCGTCGGTGCGGAGATAGCGCTCGTAGTCGCTCTCGCCCGGGCCGTCGAGGATGGGTGCGAACTCGTCGGTGTCGGTGGCCACCGCTCGACCTTACCGCTCGTCGCCCGTGAAGATGCGCATCGGCAGGTCTGCGAGCGGCACGCCGCCGCCTTCGGTGACGAGCCAGGTGTCCTGCATGTAGAGGCACGCCTCGCCGTCGGCGGAGATCGCGTGCGGGTGCATGGACAGCACCATGCCGGATTGCAGCTCGGTCTCGTCGTGCTCGCCGATCTTCGGGAACTCGATCATCGTCATCCCGATCGAATGGCCCGTCACGTGGCCGAGATGGAAACCGCGATCGAGGAAGCCCTTCGCGACCGCGCGATGCGCGTCGCGGGCGGTGCCGCCCGCACGCAGCGCCGCCGGGGCGGCCGCGTAGTACTCCTCGTACGCCTCGAGCATCCGCTTCGTGTCGTCGCTCGGCTCGCCCGGGCAGATCGCGCGCGAGACCTCGACCCAGTGGCCGCCCGGCCCCGCCACCTCGAGCGACGGCAGCACGCAGTCGGTCTTCCCGAAGCGCCGGGAGCCCGCGATCTTGAACTCGGGGCGCGCAGCGCCCGCCGGCCCGTCGAGGACCATGTCCATCGTCCAGCGACCGCAGCCTTCCGAGACGAAGTACTCCTCGCAGGGCGCGAGCACCTCACGCTGGGTCTTCCCCGGTGCGAAGTGCTCGAGGAAGATCCAGAAGCCCTCGGTGTTGATCCGCACCGATTCGCGCACCGAGGCGAGCTCGAGCTCCGACTTCACCATCCGCGCGTGGTCGAACGGCACGTCCCACGCGACGAGCTCGGCGGCTCCGTCGAGAGCCGCGTAGTCGCGCACCGTCATCACGTAGTCCATGCCGTAGACGCCCACGCGCTTGCCGCGGACCCGGTCGCCGAGCCACTCGCCGGGACGGTCGACGAACTCCTGGTCGTCGATCCACGTCGTTCCGTGCTCGCCGACGTAGCGCGCCTCGCTCGGGAAGACGATCGCCGGCGCGCCGTCGACCGGCAGCAGCACGTAGGCGTAGCGATGCACGATCACGAAGCCGCTGAGATACGTGACGGCACCCTCGAAGCCGGTGTACTCGTTGCCGCACACGATCACCGCGTCGAGGCCGTCCCGCGCAGCGGCCTCACGGACCAGGCGGTACCGCCGCTCGATCTCCGCCGCCGGGAGCCCGGTGTAGCTCGGCTCGTTCACCGCCGGCTCGTCTACTGCTGCCACGAATCCTCCACCCCTTTCACGAGTGCCCAGATCGCTTCGTTCAGCGGCGTCGGCACCCCGTGCTCGCGCCCGAACCGGACGATACCGCCGTTCAGGTAGTCGATCTCGGTCGTCCGGCGCGCCTCGACGTCCTGCAGCATCGAGGCCTTGTGGCCGTACGCCACCTCCGGCTTCGCCGCATGGTCGATGAGCGCCTCCGGATCGGCGTCGAGGACGATTCCCTGGGCCGCGGCGACCGCCTTGCCCTCGTCGACGAGGCCCGAGACGAGCGCCCGCAGGTCGGGCCGCTCGCAGACACGGCCGTGCGTCAGCCCGGTGAGCGCGCCGATCGGGTTCGTCGACGCGTTGAAGATCACCTTTCGCCACTGCGGCCCGCGGGCGTCGCGCACCGCGCTCGTCGGCATGCCGGCCCGCGTGCACGCATCCGCGAGCCGCTCGACCTCCTCGAACGGCGTGTCGCCGAACGGCCCGAGCGTGGTGTCGCCCTTCACGTCCCATTGCACGTGGCCGGGCTCGACGATCTTTCCGGCAGGGAAGGTCGTGCCGCGGATCACCCGCTCGACGTGACGCGCGAGCGTCTCCTCGTTGCCGAGCCCGTTCTGCACCGTGGCGACGCAGCCGCCCGCGAAGGCATGCGCGGTCGCGGCGATCGCCAGCCTCTGTGTGCATCGCCTTCGTCGCGACGATGCCGAAGTCGCAGGCGGGGAGCTCGCCGGCGTCGGCGGTCGCGCGCGGCCGCCCCACGACGTCGCCCGCTCCCGAGAGACGCAGCCCGTTCGCGTTGATCGCGTCCACGTGTGCCCGGGAGGCGTCGTACGCCCAGACCTCGACGTCGTCGAGCTGTGCGAGGTTCGCGGCGAAGAGCGACCCCACGGCGCCGCAGCCGACGATGCAGATTCTCACGAGTAGCCAGCCTCCTTTGCCTTGACCAGTCGATAGAGCGCGGTGTGCAGTGGAACCGGGACCCCGAGCCGGTCGGCCTCGCGCACGAGCGCGCCGCCGATCAGCTCGATCTCCGTCGGCCGGTGCGCCTCGACGTCCTCGAGCATCGAGGGGCGGTGAGCGTAGCCGCGCTGCGTCGCGAGGACGTTCATCTCCCAGGGGTCCTCCCACAGCGCGACGCCCGCGGCGCCCGCGGTCGCCTTCCCCTCGTCGACGAGGCCGTGCACGAGCGCGCCGAGCTGCCCTTCCGCGAAGTGGAAGTCGTGCGGGAGGCCGGTGAGCGCAGCGACGCCGTTCACGGTCGCGTTGAAGATGAGCTTCGACCACTGTGCGGGCCGGAGGTCGTCGAACGCCTCGGCCTTCAGGCCGGACTCGACGACGAGGTCGGCGACCGCGCTGGGCGTCGGCCGGCGTGGTGTCGCGGTACGGCCCGATCCACGTCGCGGTGTCGAGGATGTACTCGACGTGCGTGTCGTCGTGACGCGTGCCGCTCATGAACGTGACGGCCGAGAGGAGCGGCCAGGAGCCGTGCGCGCCGACGATCTCCTCTGCGCCGAGCCCGTTCTGGACGGTCATCACGGTCGCCCCGTCGAAGTGCCCCGCGAGCCGCGCGGCGAGCGACTCGAGGTCGCTGCCCTTGCACGCGAGCACGACGAGATCGGCGTCGAGCCCCGCGGGGTCGTCCGACGCGCGAACGCGTGCGGTGAAGTCGGCGCGGCCGGACACGCGGAGGCCGTCTCGCTCGAGGGCGTGCGCGTGCTCCGCGCGCCGGGTGAGCACCGTGACGTCCGCGACGCGCGCGAGATGCGCGGCGAGGAGGCTGCCGATCGTCCCGGCACCCGCGACGCAGATGCGGCTCAGCGCCGTAGCCATCTCACCGGGAACTCGCGGCCGCCGGTGATCCCGCTCGGCCGCGCGATGAGGACGAGGGCCATGAGCGCGCCGACGACGACGAGACGCGTCCCCGCAGGCAGGTCGAGCGTTCCGCCGGGGAGCGACACGCCGTTCTCGGCGTTCGCGAGGAACGAGTCGAGGGCGCTGACGGCGAGCGCGCCGACGACGGCGCCCCAGAGGCTCGTCACGCCGCCGACAACGAGCATCGCGAGCGTGATGAAGGTGAGGTCGAGGTAGACCGACTCGGTGTTGACCGGCAGCAGGTGGACATAGAGCCCGCCTGCGAGCCCGGCGAGCCCACCGGAGAGGACGAAGGCGCCGAGGCGCTGACGGTAGACGGAGACGCCGACGGCCGACGCGGCCGCCGGGTCCTCGCGCGTCGCGCGCAGGAGCCGGCCGTAGCGGCTGCGCTGGTAGGCGAACGCGACGCCGATCGCGACGAGCGCCCCGACGGCCGCCTGCCAGAGCCCGGTCGTCTCCGGGACGGACGAGAAGGTGTTGAGCCCCGGCCCGATCTTCTCGTAGTAGCGCAGGACGTTGTGGGTGATCTCGAGCACGGCGAAGGTGGCGATGCCGGCGGCGAGGCCGGAGAGGCGCATGAGGGCGAGGCCGACGACGAGCGCGAAGACGGCGCCGACCGCTGCCGCGAGCAGCAGCGAGGGCACGTTGCCGACGGTGCGGTCGCGGAGGAACCCCGCGAGATTCGGCATGATCGCCGGCTTCTCGCCGACGGGGACGGAGAGGACGCCGGCAAGCCACGCGCCGACGGCGACGAAGCTGATGTGGCCGAAGGAGAGCACGCCGGAGTTGCCGATGAAGACGAAGAGGGCGACGACGATCGTCACCTTGACGAGGGCGTCCACGAAGTAACCCTCGCTCGACGTCGAGACGAGCGTCCCGACGAGCGCGGCCGCGACGACGAGCAGCACCGGGGCTGCGAGCTGCACGGCTGGCGCGAGCCGCTTCATACGCGCTCGGCCGAAGCCTTTCGCGTGAAGAGCCCGTTCGGGCGGACGAGCAGGACGACGATCACGGCGGCGAACAGAAAGGTCGGCAGGTACTGGCTCTGGTTCGTCGGCAGGGCCCCGCCGAGGAGGCCGCTCGCAAAGCCGATCACGAAGCCGCCGAGGGTCGCGGGTACCGGGCGGTTGAGGCCGCCGAGCACGACTCCGGCGAGGACGACGATCGTGTCGCGGAGCGCGAAGTCCGGTGTCACGAGCGGCGTCTGCACCGTCAGCATCACCGAGACGACGGCCGCGAGGAGCCCGGAGACGAGCACGGCGCCGCCGATGACGCGATTCGCGCGGACGCCCAGCAGCCGCGCCGTCCGGAAGTCCATCGACGCCGCGCGCATCTGCAGCCCCACTGCGGTCCGCGTGAGCAGCAGCTGCAGCAGCAGGAGACACGCCACGGCGACGACGACCGAGACGATCGCGATCTTGCGGATGTCGACGCCGGAGATCGTCACCGGCCGGTTGAGCGGCGCGAGCGACGACGCGATCTTGCCCAGCGGGCCGAACGCGAGGAGCGCGATGCTCTGGAGCAGGAAGGCGACGGCGAACGTCGCGACGAGCATGACGGCGGGCGACTGCGTCCGCAGTGGCCGGAAGACGAGCCAGTCCATCGCCACCGAGAGTGCGAGCACGACGCCGAAGCAGAAGAGGATCCCCACACCGCGCGGCAGCCCCCACTGCGAGGCGTACGCGAGGGCGTACGCGCCCGCCATGATCAGCTGTCCGTAGGCGAAGTTCACGAGGCGCAGGACGCCGAAGACGAGCCCGATGCCCACCGCCATCAGCGCGTACACGCCTCCGAGCGCGAGCGCGTCGGCGAGCGTCTGCCAGTCGACGTTGAGGACGGCGATCATGCGAGGTACGCCGCCACGAGCCTGTCGGTGTCGCCCGCGTCGGCAGGCCCGAGCGTGAGCCGCAGCTCTCCGTTCGCGATCACGTAGGTGCGGTCTGCGAGCGCCACGGTCCGCTGCGCGCGCTGCTCGACGAGCAGCACCGCGATGCCGCTCTCGCGGATCGCGCCGAGGGCCTCGAAGACGACGTCGACGATGCGCGGCGCGAGCCCGAGCGACGGCTCGTCGAGCAGCAGGACGTCCGGCTCCGCGACGAGCGCGCGCGCGATCGCGAGCTGCTGCTGCTGGCCGCCGGAGAGGGCGCCCGCGCTGCGCCTCCTGAACTCGCGGACGACCGGGAAGAGCTCGTAGACCCGCTCGAAGCCGCCGCCGCGGCCGCGCCGGCCCGCGAGCCCGAGCCGGAGGTTCTCCTCGACCGTGAGCTCGGCGAAGACGCGGCGTCCTTCGGGCACGAGCGCGATCCCCGCGCGGGCGACGTCCTCGGTGCGGCGCCCGACGAGCGAGCGGCCGTCGAGTTGCACGTCGCCCGAGCTCACCGGCGCCGCGCCCATGATCGCGTGGAGCGTCGACGACTTGCCGGCGCCGTTCGGCCCGATCAGCCCGACGAGCTCGCCGCGCGCGACCTCGAGCGAGAGCCCGCGCACGGCACGGACCGCGCCGTAGCGAACCTCGAGGCCGTCGACGACGAGCGCGCTCATTCTCCTGCCTGCACGGCGCTCTCGCCGAGGTAGGCGGCGGCGACGTCGAGGTTCGCGCGGATCTCGGCGGGCGTCCCCTCGGCGAGCGTCATGCCCTGGTCGAGCACGACGACCCGATCGCAGACGTCCATGACGAGCGCCATGTTGTGGTCGATGAGAAGCACGCCCGCGCCGTGCTCGTCGCGGACCGACCGCACGGCTGCGGCGAAGTCGGGCACCTCGGCCTCCGGCAGCCCTGCGGCGGGCTCGTCGAGCAGCACGAAACGGGGATCGGTGGCGAGAGCACGCGCGACGCCGAGCCGCCGCTCGTCGCCGTGTGCGAGCGAGGCGGCCGCGGTGTCCGCGTAGCGCGAGAGGCCCAGGAGGTCGAGCAGGCGGCCCGCGCGGGCGACGGCTTCGCGCCGGCGCGCGCCGACGCCGAGCGCGGCGATCTCGACGTTCTCGCGCACGGACAGGGCCGGGAAGGCGTGAGCGTGCTGGAACGTGCGCGCGAGGCCCGCACGGCCGCGGCGATGCGCAGGCCAGCGGGTCACGTCCCGTCCCTCGAGCTCGATCGCGCCTCCGGTCGGGCGGTCGAAGCCGCTCAGGAGGTTCACGAGCGTCGACTTCCCCGCGCCGTTCGGGCCGATGAGGCCGACGACCTCCCGGCGGTGGAGCTCGAGCGACACCTCCCGGAGGGCCTGCACCCCTTCGAAGGCGCGTGAGACAGAGGAGGCCCGAAGCGATCCTTCGGGCCTCCTCCTTGCGTCGGTCTCGGGAGCTGACGCCAAGCCCCGCCCTAGATGTGCGGGACGACCTTGGCGGTGATCGTGCCGACCAGACGCGGGATGTTGTTCTGGATCTCGATCACCCTGTACTGCCGCCCGAACACGGTGTGCAGCTTCGCAGAGAAGCTGACGAGCCCGGACAGCGTCGGCACCTTCTTGAACTTCACCATCTGCGCCGCGAGCGCCGACCCGTTCGTCGAGCCGCCGGCGCGCCTGATCGCGGTGACGACACCGTCGATCGCGGCCGGACCGGTGATGAACCCGCCCGTGCCCGCCTTGACCTGCTTGGCGAGCTTGTTCACGGCCGGGTTCGGGTCGTTGCCGAACGCCGAGGCGAACGTCACGAACCAGTAGTTCGTGACCTTCGGGTCCTTGGGCAGCCAGTACGTGCCGTCGCCGGCCCAGGAGTTGAGGATCGGCGTGTTGTTGCCGAGCGACCGCAGGCCGGAGACGAGCGTCGAGAGCGCGCCGAACGCGCCGGCCGTCGACGTGACGACCACGTCGGCGCTCACGCCGTTGAGCCGGCTGACCGCGTTCTGCACGTTGGTGCTGCCGAGCGACTGGTAGGTCTCGTTGTCGACCACCTTGCCGCCGAGCTGCTTCCAGCGTGCCTGGAACGCCGCGGTGACGTTCTTGAAGTACACGATCACCGTGTCGGTTGCGATCGCAGCCTTCCGCCAGCCTTTCTTCCAGGCGAAGTCGGCCATCGCCGAGCCCTCGTCCTGTGCGACGTTCCCGAAGCTGAAGGCGAGCTTGCCCTTCGCCCCGAAGCGCTTCGGCCCCATCTGGTCGGTGCCGATGCACGGTGCGACCGCGAGGACGCCGCGGTTGATCGTCTCCTGCACGACCGGAGCGGCGAAGTCGACGTCGCAGGTCGTGAACATCACGTTCGCACCCTGCCCGAGCAGCTTCTGGGCGCACGCCTTGGCGATCGCGGGCTTGTTGCCCTGGGTGTCGCAGGTCTTGATCTGGAGCGGGCGCCCACCGACGCCGCCCTTCGCGTTCAACTGCTTGACGCGCACCCGAGCCGCGGCGAGCGCCGGGTTGTCGAACGGCGCCATCGCGCCCTTCGAGTCGAACGCCCAGCCGATCACGATCGGCGAAGCTGCGTGCGTGCGCGCCGCCGCGGTGGCTGCGAGCACGAGCGCCGCGGCGGCGACCAGGACGAGCGCAGCACGCGCCCGTGTGATTCCTGTCATTTCGTCTCCTCTCTCGTCCCGGCTCATGCCGCGACTTTCCGTTCGTTCCAACAACGTTCGAAGCTCTCGCGACTCCGGCGCACGAGGTCGCGCGGTTCGACGTCCCAGAGAGAGTCCGGGTACGCCGTTCCGAACGCGCCGTTGTCGGAGAAGATCTCGAGATCCCAGTAGCCGTCCCAGCCCGCACCCTCGAGCGCCGCGAGGATCGCCGGCACGTCGGCAACCCCGTCGCCCGGCAGCACACGGTCCGCCCAGCCGCGCGTGGGCTCGCGCCAGTCGTTCACGTGCACGCCCGCGAGCCGATGCGCGTGCTCTGCGATCTCGTCGAACAGATCTCGCGTGTTCCAGAGATGCCAGACGTCGAACTGGATGCCGATCGCGGGCGAGCCGACCTCGTCGGCGAGCGCCGCGGCGTCGCCGAGCGAGTTGACCGGCGACCAGCTCTCGCTTCCCTCGCGCTGGAAAGGCTCGAGCGCCAGGCGCAGCCCCAGGCGCTCGGCCTCGCGGCCGACCTCCCGCAGGCCGGCGACGACGGTGCCGCGCTCGTCGTCCGTGCCCGTCGCGAAAGGGCCCGGTCAGGCAGACGACCGCTGCGGGCTCGAAGGGCGCGAGCCGTTCGAGCGAGTGGAGGAGCGCGTCGACGCGCTCGCGCGGATCGTCCGGGCCGGGCAGGAACGGCAGGGGCAGGACGGACGGGACGAGCGGGACGGCGGAGGCGGACCGCAGGCCGGAGGCGCGCAGGACCTCGAGCGCCTCGTCGTCCGGGCCGTCGCCGAGCTTCAGCTCCCAGACGCCGATCGCGTCGATCCCCGCGTCGGCGTACGCGCGCACGTCCTCGCCGAAGCTCGCGGCGAGCGTGCTCACCTGGGAGATCGAGAATCGTGGCAGACGGGTGGAGTCGCTCGCGCCCAGACCGTGAGGCATCGTCTCACGCGTTTGACATCTGATCAAGTGTGGTTCAGGGTCCGGTTCGGTGGAGGTCCCGCTCGAGGTTCCCGCCGGCGCCGCGGTCCGGCATCGCACGATGGCGGAAGCCGCCCTGGAACGGCTGCGCGAGGCGATCATCATGGGCGAGCTGACGCCCGGGACGCCCCTGCGGCTCGAGGATCTCGCCCGGCAGCTCGGCATGAGCATCTCGCCGATCCGCGAGGCGGTGCGCCAGCTGGAGGCGCTCGGGCTCGCCGAGCACGTCCCGCACCACGGCGCCAAGGTGATGCGGCTCGAGGTCGAGGAGCTGCGGGAGCTCTTCTCGATCCGGCTCGCCCTCGAGAGCATGGCCGTCCGCCGCGCCGCGGAGCTCTTCGGGCCGGCGGCGGCGGAGTCGGCCCGCGCCCACCTGACCGCCTACGACGAGGCCCGCCGGCGCGGCGACATCCGCGATGCCGTGCGGGCGCACGGCTCGTTCCACTTCGCGCTCTACGAGGCCGCGCGCTCGTCGTGGCTCCTGCGGCTGATCCGCCCGGCCTGGGACTCGTGCGAGCGCTACCGCCCGGTCCTGCTCGCGAAGGGCGCCGTTCAGGACCGGCACGAGGAGCTCGACGTCGAGCTCCTCGCCGCGTGCGAGGCGCACGACCCCCCGCGCGCGGCCAAGGCGCTGCACGACCACCTCGACCTGGCCGCCGACATCTACGCGGTCGAGCTCGAGGGCCGGTCGATCTTCGCGTTCTGACGCACCCGCGCGCGCAGGCGTACGAGCGCCGGCTGCTTGAGGAGCGCCTGTGCGACGAGCGTGCCCGAGCCGCCGCCGAGGCCCGGCCCCGGCCAGGTGCTCGCGCCGATGTGCCACAGGCGCTCGACCCGCGTCGCATGGCCCGGGCTGCGCGGGAACGGCCGCCAGAGGAAGTTCTGGTCGAGCGAGAGCGCGCCGCCGTACGGGTCGCCGTGGCGGAGGTTGACGTTCAGCCGCTCGAGATCGGCCGGTGAGAGCACGACCCGCCGGAGCACGCTCGAGTCGAGGTTCGGGATGTGCTGCGCGAGCCGCGCCTGGATCCGGTCGGCGTAGCGCTCGCGCAGCTCCTCCGTCCACGAGCCGTCGCCGGTCCCGAGCTCGCCTGCCGCGTCGCCCTTGACGCGCTTCGGCAGCTCCTGGAGCTGGATCCAGAGCAGGCCCTTCCCCTCCGGCGCCCGAGACGGGTCGATCGTGAGCGGCTGGCCGGCGACGATCGTCGCCTCGGCGGGCAGCAGCCCGCGCTCCGCCTCGTTGACGGCGCGCGAGACGCCGTCGAGCCCGGGCGTGACGTGCACGATCGCCGTCCGGTTCAGGCGTTCGTCGCCGAGCCAGCACGCCGGCTCGGAGAGCGCGAAGTGGATCTGCATCTCGGCGCGCCCGTAGCGGAAGCGGCGCGCCCCTTCGCGAACCTCGTCCGGCACGTCCTCGGCGCCGAGCAGGCGCTCGTAGAGCTGCGTCGGCGTGACGTTCGCGATCACCGCGCGTCCGGCGCCGACGGTCTCGCCGCCCGCGGTGCGCACGCCGACCGCACGCGAGCGCTGCACGAGCACGCGCTCGACGTCGACGCCGGTCTCGCACGCGCCGCCGTGGTCGCGGATGAGCTGCACGAGCGCCGACGCGAGCTTCGCGCCGCCGCCACGCGGGATCGGCATGCCTCCCTCCTGCACCGCGACCGCGATCACCTGCGTCATGAAGCCGGAGGCCGCGGCGTCGGGGCCGAGCCCGGTGTGCAGGACCCAGGGCGCGAGCACGCCGTGCGCCCGCTCCGACGCGAACGTCTGCTCGAGCCAGTCGCGGCTCGACTGGAGCAGGTCGCCGGCGAACGCCACGAAGCCGTGGCGGCCGAGCCGGCGCACGGCCTTCGCACCGAACGCGAGGCCGGATCCCGACCAGAGCTCGGTGCCGAGGACGCCGAACGCGAGGTCGGCGTTCGGGAAGAATCGCTCGAGCGCGCCCGGCCACTCGGGCCCGAGCTCCGCCGCGTTGCCGTCGGCGCTGCGGAGGAGGAACGCCGACCCGCCGTCCGGGAAGGCGGTCGCCGTCGGCAGCTCCGTGTTCAGGTACTCGAGCCCGCGCGCCTCGAGCTCGGCGCCGAGCTCCGCGTGCGCCGCGCCGCCGACCCACAGCGGATGCCACGCGCTCAGCACGTCGTGGACGAAGCCGGGCTCGGTCAACTCGGCCGAGTGGACGGCGCCGCCGAGCCAGTCGTTCCGCTCGAGCACGCAGACGCCCCAGCCGGCGCGGGCGAGCAGCGCGCCGCAGGCGAGCGAGTTCACGCCGCTGCCGACGATGACCGCGTCGTACTCAGGCATCGGCGAGCTCGCGGAACTCCGCGTCGGTGACGAGCCCGCGCTTGCGCGCACCGAGCTCCTTCACCTTCGCGAGGAGCTCCGCGCGGCGCTCGTCGGGCACGTCGAGGCCGAGCTCCTCCGCCTTGATGCGGATCGAATCGAGCCCGCTCTTCTTCCCGAGCACGATGCCGCGCTCTGCGGCGACGAGTTGCGACGAGTACGGCTCGATCGACGGCGGGTCGTGAAACTGGGAGGCGACCGCGCCGGACTCCCGGCGGAAGAGCGTCTCGCCGGTGACGGGCTTCCACGGCTCGAGCTCGTAACCGGAGAGGCGCTGCACCGTGCGAGACGCGTCGCGGATGCGATCGAGCCGGAGGTTCGACTCGACACCGTAGAGCGCGCGCAGTGTCAGCGCCGCCTCGCCGAGATTTGCGTTGCCCGCGCGCTCGCCCATGCCGTTGATCGTCCCCTGGATCCACGTCGCGCCGGCCCGCACGGCGGCGACCGCAGAGGCAGTTGCGAGACCGAAATCGTTGTGCCCGTGGAAGTGCACGGGCACGTCGGCGCCCACCCACTCGACGGTCTTGCCGACGAGATCGGCGACCGCCTCCGGAGACGCGATCCCGAGCGTGTCGACGACGACGACCTCCTTCGCGCCCGCCTCCACCGCAGACTTGTAGACACGCTCGTAGAAGTCGGGCTCCGCGCGCGTCGAGTCGACGCCGAAGAACGCGGCGAGGATGCCGTGCCCGGCGGCGAAGCGCATCGCGCCGGTGATGCGCTCGAGCATCTTCTCGCGGTCGACGCCGATCGCGTTCAGCTTCAGGTCGGAGATCGGCGACTCGATCACCGATGCGGGGACGCCGAGCTCGACGAGGGCCTCGAGGTCGGCCGGCACGGCACGGGAGAAGCCCCAGATCTGCGCGCGGAGGCCGGCCTGCGAGATCCGCTCGACCGCGTCCCAGTCGTCCTGCGAGACGCGCGGGAACCCGGCCTCGATCCGATCGACGCCGAGCTCGTCGAGGAGCTTCGCGATCTCGAGCTTCTGCTCGGGGTCGAGCACGACGCCGACGGTCTGCTCGCCGTCGCGCAGCGTCGTGTCGTACAGGCCGACGCGCCCGCCGATCCGGTACGCGTCGTTCAGAGCGCCTGTCCAGATCTCGTTCATGTCCGCACCACGCCGTCGGGAAAGCTCGAGAGCTTCTCGACGCCGGTCGGCGGTGACGAGGAAGTTGTCCTCGACGCGGAGGCCGCCGCCGCCCTCCCAGTAGACGCCGGGCTCGACGGCGAGCACCATGTTCTCCTCGAAGAAGCCGCCGCCCGCCTGATGCGGGTACGGCGGCTCGTGCGCGCGCGCGCCGATGCCGTGGCAGATCGGGTGGGACGGCTGGCCCGGATAGCCGAGCGCCGCGAGACCTTCCCGAACGGACTTGTCCAGCTCGGCCATCGACCGTCCGGGTGAGCACGCCTCGAGCGCCCGCCCGTACACCTCGAGCAGGCCCTGCTCGAGGCTTGCGTAGTCGTCGCGCAGCTCGCCGGCGACGAGGTTCTTCGTGTGGTCGGCCCAGTAGCCGTCGGCGCAGACCCAGATCTCGAAGAGCACCGGCTCGCCCTCGACGACCGGCAGGTCGCCCGTCGCCGTGAACGTCTTGATCCCCGGGCCCGCCCAGACGAGCGAGAACGGCAGGGCGAGGTCGACGTCGTCGCGCGCCGTTCCCCGGCTCAACACGTGCCCTTGCCAGAGCGCGGCGGCGTCGGCCTCGGTCATGCCCGGCTCCAGGTTGCGTTGCGCGTGCCGCATGGCCTCCGCCGCGATCTCGTTCGCGATGCGGATGCGCGCGACCTCCTGCTCCGTCTTGATCATCCGCGCCCGGGCGAGGAGCGGCGCCGCATCGGCCGCGCCCGGGAACGCGTCGAACCAGGCCTTCGTGAACGTCGTCGGCTCGCCGACCATGCGGTCGGAGGCCTGCGTGCCGAGCGAGAGCTCGATGCCGACCCGTCCGGACGCCGCCGCGACCGCCGCGTCGAGCGTGCGCGCGGGCACGGGCCGGGGATCGTGCGCGTCGTAGCCGCGGACGAAGCGCACGTTCGTCGTCCACGCGCAACGCTCGGCGTCCTCCGCCGACGCCTCGAGGCAGATCAGCACCGGGTCGCCGTCGCGCGGGAAGACGCACGCGTCGTAGCCCTTCATCCCCCAGAAGTTCGTCAGGTAGAGCACGTTGTCGGGCGCGCGGACGACGAGCGTGTCGAGCCCTTCCTCGTCCATGAGCTCCCGCACGCGTTCGAGCTTCGCATCGTCCTTCTGCCAGCTCACGGTGCGCGAGCTCAAAGGTAGTGCTCTTCGAGCTTGCCCCGCTCGCGGTCTGCGTCGACCATCATGCGCACGAGCTCCTTGAAGCGGACCGTCGGCTCCCAGCCGAGCCTCTCCCTGGCCTTCGAGTAGTCGCCGATCAGGAGGTCGACCTCGGCCGGCCTGAAGTACCGCTCGTCGATCTTCACGTAGGTGCGCCAGTCGAGGCCGGCGCAGCCGAAGGCCTCGTCGAGGAACTCCTCGACGGAGTGCGTCTCGCCGGTCGCGAGGACGAAGTCGTCGGCCTCGTCGGCCTGCAGCATCCGCCACGCCCCGTCCATGTAGTCCTTCGCGAAGCCCCAGTCGCGCTTCGCCTCGAGGTTGCCGAGCTTCAGGTCGCCCTGCTCGCCGCGCAGGATCGCGCCGACGGCGCGGGTGATCTTCCGCGTCACGAACGTCGGGCCGCGGCGCGGCGACTCGTGGTTGAAGAGGATGCCGTTGACGGCGAACATCCCGTACGCCTCGCGGTAGTTGCGCGTGATCCAGTAGCTGAAGACCTTGCTCACGCCGTACGGGCTGCGCGGATGGAACGGCGTCTCCTCGGTCTGCGGCACCTCGCGCACCTTGCCGAACATCTCGCTCGACGACGCCTGGTAGAAGCGCGCCTGCACGCCCTCCTCGCGGATCGCGTCGAGCAGCCGGAGCGTGCCCATCGCATCGGTGTCGGCCGTGTACTCGGGAACGTCGAAGCTGACGCGCACGTGGCTCTGGGCGCCGAGGTTGTAGACCTCGTCCGGGCGGATCGTGCGCATCAGCTGGTTCAGCACGGAGCCGTCCGAGAGGTCGCCGAACACGAGCTCGATGTCACCGAAGATGTGATCGATGCGCGCCGTGTTGAAGGAGCTCGACCGGCGCACCATCCCGTAGACCTCGTAGCCCTTCTCGAGCAGGATCTCGGCGAGGTACGAGCCGTCCTGGCCCGTGATCCCGGTGATGAACGCCTTGCGCTTCACCAGCGCACCCTCGCCGGGGGCGGCTCGCCGTGGCCCTCCTGCCAGGAGATCACGGGGTTGCGGAGCACGCCGATCCGCTCGATCTCGGCCTCCATCACGTCGCCCGGCTTGAGGTAGAGCGACGCTGCGTCCTCGCTGAACCCCGCCACGCCGCTGACCGTACCCGTCGAGAGCACGTCGCCCGCCGAGAACCCGAGCGGCGAATAGTGGCTGATGATCTCCGGGATCGTCGTCGACATGCGCCCCGAGTGCGACGTCTGACGGGTCTCGCCGTTCACGCGCAGGGTCATCGCGAGGTCGTGGGGATCCGGGATCTCGTCCGCCGTGACGATCCACGGCCCGAGCGGGCAGAACGTGTCGATCGCCTTGCAGAACGAGAAGACGCCGCTCCGCATCTCGCGCCGCTGGATGTCGCGCGCCGTGATGTCGTTGAAGATGACGTAGCCGGCGACGTAGTCCATCGCCTCCTCGGGCCCGAACCACCTGCCGGACTTGCCGATGACGACGGCGAGCTCGAGCTCGTAGTCGAGCTCCTCGGTCAGGTGCTCGGGGTAGACGACCGGCTCGTCGGGCCCGATGATCGCGTCGACGTTCTGGAAGAACACGATCCACGGCGCGATCTCGTGCGACCAGTTGACCGTGCGCGACTCGTCCTCGTGCTCCCTGAAGTTGCCGGCGGTGTGGAAGAACTTCTTCGGCACGATCGGCGCGCGCAGCGTCGCGTCGGCGAGCGGCGTCCGCTCGCCCGCGTCGCCGGCGCCGCCGCGCTCGAAGTACTCGCGCATCGTCGTCGCGTCGAGCCGCACGATCTCGTCGCCGTCGATGCGCCCGACCTTGCCGTCGTCGTAGGTGACGAGCTTCATCTCTGCCGTAGCCACTCGAGAACGTCGCCTGCATTCTCGTCCGGTGGGAAGACGGGGTAGAAGACCTTGACGATGCGCGCGCTCGGCGACGAGCGTGATGCGCTTGTACAGGGTGAGGCCCTCGATCTCGAACGTCGGAGGCCGAGTGCCGCGCCGAGCTTCCGGTCCGGGTCGGCGACGACCGGGAACGGCATGTGGTTGCGCTCCGCGAACTCGAGCTGGTCGTCGAGCGTCTGCGCCGAGAGCCCGCCACCGGGACGCCGAGCTCCGGATACAGATCGCGGAAGGCGCACGACTGCGGCGTGCAGCCGCGCGCGCCCGGCGTCTCGTCCCAGCCGGGCAGAGCGGCACTCCCGGCCGGCCGCTCCGCGGGTACACGTAGATCACGTCGAAGTCGCGGACGTTCACGTCGCCCTGCGACGAGGCGAGCGTCAGATCGGGCAGCTCGAGCCCGTCAGATGGTCGCCGCGCCGTCGTCCTCGGCACCGGCAGGTTCGCGGGCAGGGTGTACACGTCGCGCTCACGAGACGCCGCAGACCTCCATGGCAACGCGAGCGTACGTCTCCGCCGTCTTCACGAGCCCGTCGATCTCGAGGTTCTCGCCCTTCTCGACGTCCATCAGGCCCGTCGAGGTGCCGTAGTTCACGGTCGGGATCCCGTAGCGCGTGAGCGCGGACGCGTCGCTGAACCAGCGCGTCACGTCGCGCTCCGGCGTCGTGCCGAACACCGCGGCATGCGCCCTGTCGATCGCGGCGACGAGCTCGTGGCCCTCGTCGATCTCCGCACCGGGGGCCGTGACGTAGACCTCGCCCTCGAT
The DNA here is from genome assembly GCA_963831405.1 of uncultured Actinomycetes bacterium. Classification (GTDB taxonomy): domain Bacteria; phylum Actinomycetota; class Thermoleophilia; order Gaiellales; family Gaiellaceae; genus Palsa-739. Next base: position 66,051 of record CAWHPX010000004.1, on the reverse strand, counting down.
CCCCCACCCCGGGAACCGCTCTTCGAGCGAGCGCACCCACTCGAGGACTTCCCTTCTCGCGGTTGCCATCTCCTTCGTGGGCGGCACCCGCACGTCGAGGAAGAGATCGGTGTGGTGCGGCGTGCGCGAGACACGCCAGCCGAAGCCGCCCTCGATCGCACCGACGTTCACGATCGCCTTCGCACCGCGGTACGCGTTCGCCGGATCGTCTTCCCACGTGGGGATCCACTCCTGCACCGCCTCGAGCACCTCGTGTGCACGGAGGATCGAGTTCTGGTCGCGCTTCCCCTCGCTGAACGCCGTGTGGATGAAGTTCCCGTGCACGCGGATGCGCAACCAGAGGGCGCCGAAGTGGCCGAGCACGACCTTGCCCTCGGTCGGCTCGCCGAGCAGGCACATGTCGGCGACCCCGCCGTGCGAGACGAGGTAGCGCGTGCCCGCCGCGTAGCCGCGGTACTGCGCACCCGTCGCGTCGCCGTACTGCGTCTTCTCGATCTCACCGCTCACCGCGGCGATCAGCACGTCGCCTCGCAGGCGCACCCCCGCGTCCTGCAGCGCGCGAACCGCCTCCACGTAGCAGGCGAGCGCGCCCTTCATGTTCGAGATACCGAGCCCGTACAGGCGCCCGTCCTCCACGAACGCGCGCGGCTGGAAGCCCGGCACGTCGCGGAGCCACGGCTCGCGGCCCGAGTACGAGGTGTCGAGGTGGCCGTTGAACATGAGCGACGGCCCTCCGCCCGTGCCCGCCCACGTGCCGAGCGCGTTCGCGCGGTTCTCCTCGACCTGCTGACGCTGCACGTGCAGCCCCATGCCGTCGAGGATCTCGACCATGAGATCGGCGAGGCCCTCCTCGTCGCCCGTGAAGCTGTGGACGTTCACGAGCCCGCTCGCGGTGTCGACGAGCCGATCGCGGTCGACCTTCACTCGGCGCCGTCCACGATCCGTCTCACGGCCGGACGTGCGGCAGAACCTGCTCGCCGAAGAGCCGGATCTGCTCGTGTCGGTTCGCGCCCCACAGCTCGAGCATGACGTGGGTGCAGCCGGCGTCGCGGTACTCCTCGATCGCCGCGATGCAGTCGGCAGGCGTCCCGGCGATCGGCTTGCACTTGTCGAGGAGCGCGTCCGAGACCTCGGCCTTCGCGGCGAGCCGGCCGCCCCGCTCCATCGCGTCCGCCACGGGCTTGATCTCGTCCTGCTCGATGCCCGCGAGGTCGAGCAGCGTGTCCGCGGAGCCCTGGATGTTCTGCACCTTGTTCGCGAGATACATGCCGGCGATCTCGCGTGCGCCGTCACGGCCCTCGGCGCGGTCGGTGGCGTGGATCGAGGCGACGACGGTGCAGCCGATGTCGATGTCGGCCTTCACGTTGTCGCGCGTGTAGCGCACGAAGGCGGGCGTCGTGATCGAAGGCGTGAGGCAGCCGTCGCCGATCTCGCCGGCGAGCGCCTGCATCTTCGGCGCGGTCGCCGCGACGTACACGGGCGGCACGTCACGCGGCGCGTGGGCCTCGCTCTGCATCGCGGGCACGTCGGCGTTCCACGTCGACCCTTCGTACGAGAACGCGTCGCCGCCGAGCACGCCGCGCACGATCTCGACGGCGTCGCGCATCGGCCCGAGCGTCTTCGAGGTCTGCATGCCCGCGTTCCGGAGGAAGATCTTCGACGTGCCGAAGCCGAGGATGAAGCGGCCCGGCCCCGCCGCCTCCTGCACGACCCGCGCGTCCATCGCGACCTGCACCGGATGCCGGGTGAACGGCGAGATGATCCCCCAGCCGATCGTCAGGCGGGTCGTCTCGCGCGCCATCAGCGCCGAGACGACGGTCGACGACCGCGCCTCCATCCCGTGCTTGCGCCACCAGGGATACGCCTCGGCGAGCCAGATCGTGTCGAGCCCGGCCTCGTCCATGACGCGGGCCGACGCGAGCATCTCGTCGAGCGGCTCCATGGTGAGCTGCATCACCCCGATGCGGAACGGCACCGACATCGGGGCTCAGTCCTTCTTGCCGTCGTACGGCTCGTCCGAGATCGGGCTGATGCCCTCGTCCGCGCCGCTCGTGCCGCTCGCGGGCTCCCGGTCGGCGTCGGCGTCGGCCGGCGGGCCGTAGTCCTTCGGGCCTTCGGCCTTCGTGGCGAGCGCCTCCTGCACCTGCAGGTCGAGCGCGCCGAGGACGTGCTGCACCTGCTGGTTGACGATCGGCTGCAGCACGCGCTGGCCCATCGAGCCGACGGGCCCGGCGATCTTCACGTCGGCCGCCCACTTCATCTTCGTGCCGCCCGCGGCCTCGCTCAGCTCGAAGCGCGTCTGCATGTTCATCATCGCGCCGACGCCCTGGCCCTTGATCGCCATGGACGCGAACTCCGGCTCGCGCTCCTCGGTCTTCTCCATGTCGACCTTCATCTTCAGGCCGCCGAGCCCGAGCGGGATCTTCACGTTCGCCGTCCAGCGGCGGTCGTCGTGGATGTCGAAGCTCTCGACGCCCGGCATCGTCTTCGCCATCGACGCGGGGTCGTTCAGCACCTGCCACACCGTCGCCCGCGGCGCGGCGAACGTGCGCTCTCCCTCGACGTTCATACGTTCATCACGCTGGCGACGGAGCGCGGTTGGTTCAGCATCTCCCACACGCGCTTGTACGGGTTCCAGCTGTCGTAGACGATCGCGTCGCCGTTCCCGCGCAGCGCGTCCTGGAGCGCCGCGCAGACCGCGTGGATGCCGGCGCCGCCGCCCTCGCCCATGCCCTTCGTGCCGAGCGGGGTGAAGGGCGACGCGCTCTCGATGTAGCCCGTCTGGAGCGGCGGCATGTCGAGCGCGTGCGGCACGTGGTAGTCGTAGAAGTTGGGCGTGAGCAGGTTGCCCTCCTCGTCGTATTCGTACGCTTCGTGCACGGCGGCGCCGAGTGCCTGTGCCGTCGCACCCATGACCTGCCCCTCGACGATCTGCGGGTGGATCCGCACGCCGCAGTCGTCGACGGCCGCGTAGTCGACCACCTCGTAGTAGCCCGTCTCGGGATCGATCTCGACGACGGCCGCGTGGATCTGCGCCGCGTAGGTGAGCGTGAGGTTGCCGAACTTCCGCTCGATGTCGGGCACCTGGAACGGCGGCCGGTAGACGTAGCGGCAGTTCAGCGTCACGTCGAGGTCCTCCGGCAGGCCCGCGTTGTTCGCGTTGATGATCGCGCCGCACGCCATGAACGGCAGCGCAGCTTCTGGGTTGTCCTTGATCCGGACCGTGCCCTCGGCGAGCTCGAGCGCCTCCTCGGGCACGCCGCCGAGGATGACCGAGCCGAGCCGCTTGATCTGCTCGGCGAGCATGTCGGTCGCGCCCTTCACCGCGGAGAGGCCGGTGACCGCGAACTGCGACGCGTACGTGCCGGAGAAGCCGGCATGCGAGTTCCAGTAGCTGTCGTGGCCCGCGCGCACGTGCACGTCGTCGACCGAGCAGCCGAGGATGTCGGCGACGACCTGCGACGCCGTCGTCTCGTGCCCCTGCCCCTGCGGCGTCGTGCCGAGCGTGACGACGATCTCGCCGAAGATGTCGAGCTTGACCGTGGCGACCTCGTTGTTGCCGCTGAACTGCAGCTCGGGGTTGATCATCCGCGACTGCCCGAAGTTGTTCGTGCCGGAGTCGAGGGTCGAGCCGATGCCGACGCCGAGCAGGCGACCGCGCTCCTTCGCCTCCGCGCGCTTCTGCTCGATGCCGTCCCAGCCGATCAGGCCGGTCGCGACGTCGAGCATCTTCGCGTAGTCGCCGGAGTCGTAGACGCAGCCGTTCGGCGTCTCGTACGGCATGTCCTCGGCCTTGATGTAGTTGCGCTTCCGCACCTCGATCGGGTCCAGGTCGAGCTCGTGGGCGACGATGTCGATCACGCGCTCCGTGAACCAGAGGTGCTGCATGCGCGAGTAGCCGCGGTTCGGCGAGCACGGCGCCTTGTTCGTGGCGACCTGCGTGAAGTCGAGCCGGATGTTGCGCCACTTGTAGACCCCCGGGGTGACCTGCGCCCAGATGACGCCGCCGAGCGGCTCGTAGCGGAGCCAGGCGCCCGCGTCGTCGAGCGCCTTCGTGCGGAAGCCCAGCAGCGTGCCGTCGTTCTTGACCGCGACCTCGGTGTCGTGGAACCAGCGCTCGTTGCCGTGCGACATCGACATGTGGAAGTCCGTGCGCCATTCCGTCCACTGCACCGCGCGGTTCAGCTTGCGCGCGAGGAGGCAGCAGGCGACGAGCTGCGGGTGCGAGGTGATCTTGTTGCCGAACCCGCCGCCGATGTCCTGGGTGACGAAGCGCAGCTTGTCGAGCCCGCAATGGAGCGCAGGGCCCATCATGATCTGCGCGAAGCCGGGGAACTGGTTGTTCGTGTAGAGCGTCCACTGGCCCGTGCCGCGGTTGAACTCGACGAGCGCGCCGTCCGTCTCGAGCGGAGTCGAGTTGAAGCGGTGGAAATGGAGCTCGTCGATCTTCACGATCTTGTCCGCCTCGGCGAACGCGGCGTCGAGGTCGCCCCACTCGTAGACGCCCTCCCACATCAGGTTCGAGCCCGAGTCCTCGTGCAGGACGGGCGCGCTGTCGTCCTGCGCCCTGCGGGCGTCGACGACGGCGTCGAGAGGCTCGTACTCGACCTCGACGAGCTCCGAGGCGTCGCGCGCGAGCTCGCGCGTCTCGGCGACCACGGCGACGACGGCTTCGCCGACGTAGCGGACCTTGCCGACCGCGAGCGCGTAGTCCTTCAGGTGCGCGCCGGGCGGCGTCGAGAGCTGGAAGAACGGGTCGGTGAGCGACGCGACCTCTTCGCCCGTGAGCGTCCCGTAGACACCCTTCCGCTGCTCGGCCTTCGAGACGTCGATCGACGTGATGTGCGCGTGCGCGTACGGCGACCGGACGAAGTGGATGTAGCCCATGCCGTGCCGCTTGATGTCGTCGACGAACACGCCCTCGCCCTGCGTGAGCCGCTTGTCCTCCTTGCGCGGGACGTTCTGGCCGGCCCACGTCTTCTGCGGCGCGAGGATCTCGACCGGCTCCGGGGCGATCGTCGTCGACGCGACTGTCGTTGCCTCGCTCACTCGCCCGCCGCCTTGACCGCCTCGAAGATGTTCCAGTAGCCGGTGCAGCGGCAGATGTTCCCCTGCAGGGCCTTCCTGATCTGGTCGTCGCTCGGGCTCGGGCTCTCCCGCAGGAGCGCCGTCGCGCTCATCAGCATCCCCGGCGTGCAGTAGCCGCACTGCAGGGCGTGGTGGTCGCTGAAGGACTGCTGGAGCTTCGTCAGCTCGCCGCCGTCGGCGAGCCCTTCGACGGTCTCGACCGTCGCGCCGTCGGCCTGCACCGCGAGCAGCATGCAGCTCTTCACGAGCTGCCCGTTCACGATCATCGAGCACGCGCCGCAGTTGCCGGTGTCGCAGCCGATGTGGCTGCCCGTCAGGTCGAGGTCGTCGCGGACGAAGTGGATGAGGAGCTTGCGCGCCTCGACCTCCCGCTCGTACTCGACGCCGTTGACGGTGACCGTGACCGCCCTGGATGACGTGACTGCCGACATTCAGCTCCTCTCTGCTGCCTGGCGGGCGGCGCGGACCGCGAGCACTCCGGCAAGGTGGGCCCGGTATTCGCTCGACGCGTGGACGTCGGACGGCGGCATCAGGCTCGCGTCGCGCACGGCCGCCTCGACCCCGTCGGGATCGCTCGCGGTGACGACGACGGGCACCGCGTCGACGCAGCCGAGGGCGACGCGCACGCCGCCGTCGATGCTCGCGGCCGCGTTCGCGATGCACGTGCCGTCGGCACCGAGCGTGACGGCGGCGAAGCCGTCCTGCTTGCCGGCGGGGATGGAGATCTTCGTCAGGAGCTCGCCGGGGCCGACGGCGGTGAGGTAGACGCCGAGAAAGAAGTCCTCGGCAGGCACCGTGCGCTCGCCGCTCTCCGAGACGATCGTCATCTGCGCGCCCACCGCGCTCATGAGCGGCGGCAGGTGGTTCGTCGGGTCGTTCGAGCAGAGGTTGCCGCCGATCGTGCCGCGGTTCCGGACCTGCACGTCCGCGATCGTCCCGCAGACCTCGCCGAGGATCGGGCGTGCACGCGCCTCGGCCGAGGCGAGGATGTCCGTGTAGGTGGCCATCGCGCCGATCGTGAGCGTGCCGTCGCCGGCGAGGTCGATGCCCTTGAGGTCGTCGAGGCCGTTGAGGTCGACGAGGATGTCGGGCGAGGCCGCGCGCGCCTTCATGACGTTGATCAGCGTCTGCCCGCCGGCCAGGGCGCGGGCGCCGTCGTGCTCCTTCAGGATCGCGAGCGCATCGGCGACGGAGCCCGGCTTCGCGTATTCGACCTCCCTCAGCAGCACGTGAGCGATCCTACGCACCGCAGGAAAGGTGTTGCAAGTGGGATTTTATTTTTTGCCTGCGAGGGGCTCCGCGTGGATCCGCGTCCTGGCGTCGCGCAGCGAGCCGCCGCTCCGGCCGACCCGGACGGCGAGCATCTCTGCGAGCATCGAGAGTGCGGTCTCCGCGGGCGACTCGGCGCCGAGGTCGAGGCCGGCGGGCCCGTGGATCCGGTCGAGCGCCTCCTCGGGAACGCCCGCGTCGAGCAGGAGGCCGCGCCGCCGCTCCTGGTTCCGGCGCGAGCCGAGCGCGCCGACGTAGAACGCGTCGCTCCGAAGCGCCGCCTTCAGCATCGGGATGTCGAACTTGTCGTCGTGGGTCAGGACGATGACCGCGGTGCCGAGATCGGGGCGCACGGCGGCGACCGTCTCGTCCGGCCATTCGACGAGGAGCTCGTCGGCGCTCGGCACGCGTTCGCGCGTCGCGAAGCGGGCGCGCGCGTCGGCGACGATCGTCGTCCAGCCGAGGAGCTTCGCGGCGCGGCAGAGCGCCTCCGCCGTGTCGACGGCGCCGTAGACGAGGAGGCGCGGCGGCGGCCCGTAGACGTCGGCGAAGAGCGTCAGCGCGCCGTGCTCGACCACGTGGCTGCGGCCGGTGCGGAGCGCGCCGGGGGCGAGCGCGGCGAGCTCGGGGGGCGCGTCGCCGGCGGTCGTGCCGTCCTCGCGGACGAGGAGCTTCGCACCGGTGTGCTCCCCGGCGATGACGGTGAAGACGACGGCGCGGTCGCCCGCCTCGACGAGCGGGCGCAGCTCGTCGAAGAGGGTCAATGTTCCGCTTCGGCGCCGGCCGAGCCGTCGCCTGCGCTCGTTGCCGGCTCCGTCGAGCCTCCGCCGGTCAGACGCTCGACGAAGACGTCGATCTCGCCCCCGCACGGGAGGCCGACCTCGAGCGCCATGTCGTCGGTGATGCCGTAGGTGAGAAGCCGCGGCGCGCCGCCGCCGAGCACCTCCTGCGCCGCGAGCACGACGTCGGACTCGACGCAGCCGCCCGAGACGGAGCCGGCAAGCTCCCCGCTCTCGCTCACCACGAGCTTCGAGCCGACCGGGCGAGGCGACGACCGCCGCGTCGCAACGACCGTCGCGACGGCGACCTGCTCGCCGCCGCGCGCGCCAGCGATCGATGTCGGGAAGCAGCTCCTTCACCGCGCCAATGGTACGCGCCGAAGGCGTGGCGAAGCCGTAACCCTGGACAGTCCAGGGTTACGAAACGTTCGCGGATGGGCCACGCCTTCCACACGGGCGTGGCGAAGCCGTAACCCTGGACAGTCCAGGGTTACGAAACGTTCGCGGATGAGGCACGGCTTCCGACACGCGGCGCGCGTGGCCGGCCTTCGCGCGCGGCGCGGCTTCGGAGGGTGGCAGGCGGCCCGGCGCGCGCAGGGCTCAGCGGCCCAGGTACGCCTTGCGCAGGCCCTCGTCCTCGCGGAGCTGCGCCGCCGGGCCTTCGAGGACGAGGCGGCCGGTCGAGAGGACGTAGCCGCGGTCGGCGATCGAGAGGGAGACGTTCGCGTTCTGCTCGACGACGAGCATCGCGACGCCCGACTGGTGCACCTGCTTGATGATCTCGAACGAGCGCTCGACGAGGATCGGGGCGAGGCCCATCGACGGCTCGTCCATCAGCAGGAGCTTGGGCTTCGACATGAGCGCGCGCCCCATGGCGACCATCTGCTGCTCGCCGCCGGAGAGCGTCCCCGCGAGCTGGGCGCGCCGCTCGTGCAGGAGCGGGAAGAGCTCGTAGACACGGTCGAAGTCCTCCTTCGCGCCGCCGCCGTGGAGGTACGCGCCCATCTGGAGGTTCTCGAGCACCGTCATCGGCGCGAAGAGGCGCCTGTTCTCGGGGACGATCGCCATGCCCTGCCGGATCCGGTAGCTCGTCGAGCGCTTCGTCACGTTCTCGCCGGCGAACTGCACCGCTCCCCGGCGGGGCTGCACGATCCCGAGGATCGTCTTCAGCGTCGTCGACTTGCCCGAGGCGTTGCCGCCGAGCAGGCACACGAGCTCGCCCGCCCGCACCTGCAGGCTCAGGCCCTGCAGGATGTGGATCTGCCCGTAGTACGTGTCGACGCCGTCGAGCGTCAGCAGGGGCTCCGCCGCGCTCATTTGGTCGTCGTCGCGCTCGCGCCGAGGTACGCCTCGACGACGCGTGGGTCGGTTGCCACCTGCTCGAAGGTCCCCTCCGAGATCTTCACGCCGTGGTCGAGCGCGATCACGCGGTCGGAGATGCCCTCGACCACGTGCATGTCGTGCTCGATCACGAGAATCGTGTAGCCGGCCTCCGTGCGCAGGCGCGCGATCAGCTCCGTGATCTCGTGCGTCTCGACCGGGTTCATGCCGGCGGCCGGCTCGTCCAGGAGCAGCAGGCGGGCGTTCGTCGCCGTCGCCCGGGCGATCTCGAGCCGGCGGCGGTTCGCGTACGAGAGCGAGTACGCCGGCTGGTTCCACCGGTACCCCATCAGGCGCTGCCCGAAGAAGGAGAGCCGCTCCTCGGCGAGCCGCTCGATCTCCTTCTCCTCGCGCCGCATGCCGGGCGTCCGCAGGATCGAGCGGAAGATGCCTGCGCCCGTATGCGACCACGCCGCGGTCATCACGTTCTCCTTCACCGTCAGGTTCAGGAACAGGCGGAGCGTCTGGAACGTGCGGGCGATGCCGCGCGCCGTGATCTCGTGCGGCTCGAGGCCGAGGAGCGACCGGCCTTCGAAGCGGATGTCGCCGCCGTCGGGCTGGTAGACGCCGGTGACGAGGTTGAAGAGCGTCGTCTTGCCGGCCCCGTTCGGGCCGATCACGCTGACGATCTCGCCCTCGTCGACATGCAGGTCGAGCTCCTGGATGCACTGGAGCCCGCCGAAGCTCTTCGAGATCCGATCGAGCTCCAGCAGGCTGGCCATCAGACGATCTCCACGCGCGAGGTTCCGAGCAGGCCCTGGGGGCGCGCGTTCATCAACACGATCAGGATCACGCCGATCAGGATCAGCCGCGTGATGCTCGGCTCGACGACGAGCCGGTTCTCCCAGACGAACGACGCGAGGTAGAGCGTCGGGATGAGCGCGACCCAGCGCCACGCGCCCTCGAGCATCGTCAGCAGCAGGATCGCGAGCACGAGCCCGACGAAGGCGAGATTGCCGATGAACATCGGGTTCGACGGATGGAGCGCCCAGCCGTTCAGCCCGTCGCCGAGCGGGCCGCCGATCGCGGCGGACCCGGCGACGCCGCGCGGCCACGCGGACGAGACGATCGCGTGGGCCGCGTACCCGAACGCGACCGTGCCTCCCACGACGACGGCAAGCCAGCGCCACGGCCGCACCTTCGCGAGGATGGTGGCGGCGATCACGAGATAGAAGATCCACGTCGCGTGGCCCGGCGTCCGCAGCACCTCGAGCGAGACGTTGACGACGAGCGCGCCGAGAATCACGCCGCCGAGGCTGCCGGCGCCGCCGAGAATGAGGATCGCGTAGACGATGATCAGCGTCGGCACGTCGAAGTCGGCGGAGAACACCGCGGTGTTGAGCCCGGCGAAGAGCGTCCCGGTGAGGCCCGCGATCGCGGCGCCGAAGGCGAACGCGACGAGCTTCAGCCGGTTGACCGGGATGCCCATCAGCTCGGCCGCGAGCGGGTCCTCGCGCAGCGACTTCCACGCACGGCCGGTGCGCGAGGTGTCGACGAGGTAGACGCAGCCGAGCGCGATCAGGAAGATCACGAGCGCGGCGTAGTAGTAGCCCGGGACCGAGTCGATCTTGAGGCCCGCGAGGTCGAAGTTGTCCACGCCGGGGATGCCGTTGGGCCGCCCGGTGAGGTCGTACCCGCGCGTCAGGCCGAGGAACGAGATGCGGTTCCCGTTCTGGAAGACGGTCACGAAGAGCTGGCCGAAGAAGAGCGTGATGATCGCGAGGTAGTCGCCGATCAGGCGCCGCGACGGCAGCGCGACGAGGAACCCGAGGATGGCCGTCGCCACGACGACGACGGGGATGATCGCGAGCGTGTCCCAGTGCAGCCCGAACTTCGGCGACGCGAGCATCGCGTAGCCGTACGCGCCGAAGCCGTAGAACGCGACGTAGCCGAGGTCGAGCAGGCCCGCGTACCCGACCACGATGTTCAACCCGAGGGCGAGCAGCATGTAGAGGAGCGTGTCGAAGCCGACGCGCACGATGTAGTCGTTGTTCGTGAGGAGCGGAAGGAACGCCGCAGCGACGCCGAAGCCGAGGTAGAACGCCGGCCGCGGGACGCGCGCGAACTCGGAACGGAGGCGGCCGACGATGCCGGCCTGGCGCTCGCTGCGCCCCTCGTGCGACGCAACCCACTCGTCGACGCCGATGCGCGGCGCCTCCTGCGCCTCGTCCGGGCGCGCGGGGATCGGCGGGATGTCCTTGCCGCCGTCCATCTAGACCTTCTGCACCGCCGCCCTGCCGAGCAGCCCGCTCGGTCGCACGAGCATCACCGCGATCAGGATCGCGAACACGATCGCCTGCTGGAACGTCGACGAGATGTAGCCGGTCGCGAAGGCCTCGGCGAGGCCGATGAGGAGGCCGCCGAGCACCGAGCCGGGCAGGTTGCCGATCCCGCCGACGACGGCGGCCGTGAACGCGAAAAGCCCCGCCTGGAACCCCATGTACGGCCAGACCTGCTGGTACGCGATGCCGTTGAAGACGCCCGCCGCCCCTGCGAGCGCGGAGCCGATGAAGAACGTCACGACGATCACCTTGTCGACGTCGATTCCCATCATCGCCGCAGCCTCGCGGTCGAACGACGTCGCGCGCATCGCCTTCCCGGTCTGCGTGCGCTGCACGAAGAGCGTCAACGCGACCATGAGCACGACGGTGCCGACGACGACGATCACCTGGGCGTAGCTGACGCGGGCCTGAGCCGGCAGCGTGAAGCCGTTCAGCGCGATCGGGTTGTTCTTCCAGCTGAACGAGTTGTAGCTCTGAAACTGCGCGCCGAGCACGAGCTGGGCCCCGTTCTCGAGGAAGAACGAAACCCCGAGCGCGGTGATGAGCGGGGCGATACGGGGCGCGTTGCGGAGCCGCCGATACGCGAAGCGCTCGATCATCACGCCGACGAGGCCGCCGCCGAGCATCGCGCAGAGGAACATCAGCGCGAGCAGGAGCACGACGTTGACCGAGAGCTGCTCCGGCGCCGCCGAAGACGGTGATCAGGCCGTAGCCGATGAAGGCGCCGACCATGTAGATGTCGCCGTGCGCGAAGTTCAGGAGCTTCAGGATCCCGTAGACCATCGAGTAGCCGAGGGCGATCAGCGCGTAGACGCTGCCGTGTGTGATCCCGGCGACCAGCTCGGTGACGAAGAGGTTCCAGTTCATCGCAGGGCCTTACATACAGAAAAAGGGGCGCGGCCGCACCGCGGCCGCGCCCCTTCGTCGTCCGATCTACTGGACCGTCGTGTACTTGCCGTTGACGATCTTGAAGATGTGGAACTTCGCTCCGGCGAGGTCGCCGTTCTTGGTGAACCGGATCGGAGTGCCGAGGATCGTCGACTTCAACGAGACCTTGGCGAAGTTCTTCCGAAGCTCGGCCCTCGTGATCTTCTTGTCCTTGCACGACTTCGTGATCGCGTTCGCATACATCTGCGCGAGCACGTAGTTCGGTGCGCCGAACGGGCTCGTCGCACCGGGGAACTGGCGCGAGAACGCCTTGACGACCGCGGCATCGGCCGGGATCGTCGTGACGTCCGGGGCGAAGAACGAGATGTAGCTCCCGTTCACCGTTGAACGTCTTGGCGTCGAACGTGCCGTCACTGCCGAACGGGATCGCCGACTTGCCCTGCGCCTTCAGCTGCTGCGCGAAGAGCTGTGCCTGCGAAGCGAGCTGGAACGGCAGGTAGACGACCTTCGTCGACGACGTCACCTTCGCGATGAGCGACGAGAAGTCCGTCGCCTTCTGGCTGATCGACTCGCGGTCGACCTTGACGCCCTTACCCGAGAGCGACTGGCCGACGATGTCGGCGAGGCCGGTCGAGTACGACTCCTGGTCGTCGACGACCATCACCGCGTCGCCGGACTTCACGCCGAGCTTGGTGAACATGTAGTTCGCCGCGGTCGGGCCCTGCACGCCGTCGTTCGGAACGTTGCGGAAGAAGTAGCCCCGCTGCGAGCCGTTCGTGAGCGAGACGCGGGTCGCGGAGCCGGACGCGAACGCGAGGCCGGCCTTGCGGAGGATCGGGGCAGTCGCCTGCACCTCGTCGCTCCCTGCCGGTCCGATGACGCCCATGATCGACTTGTTCGACGCGAACGACTGTGCAACCGTCGACGCCTTCGCCGGGTCGAGCTGCGTGTCGCCCTGCACGAGCTTGATCTTCACGCGCCCCTTCACCCGGTTCCATTGGGTGACGTAGTACTGCGCCCAGTGCAGCTGATCCGCGCCGATCGAGCTCGCCGGACCGGTGATCGGGGCCAGCATGCCGATCGACACGGTCTTGCACGACGCTGCCGCAGCCGCCGCCGAAGGCGCAGCCTGCGACGCGGGACGCGCCACGGCCGAGGCCACGATCGCCAGCGCTGCCGTTGCGGCGAGCGCGGCGATCAATCCAGACCTTCTCATTCAGTTCCCTCCTTTGGGATGTCCCCCGATTAGACGCCGCCGCGCGCCGCCGGTTTGCCGGCAACGCTGCTCGGGCTGCAGACCTTATCGGCTTTATGCAGTTTTTTGCAGGTACTCTGGCGCGCGACGTGAGGTGGTGCGCGCAACCGGGTGAGGCGCTCTTCGGGAGCGAGCAGGGCTGTGCCGAGTTCGAGCAGCGTCTGCTCGAGTTCGACGGCCCGGCCGAGACGCGCTCGAACGACGCAGAGGACGAGGTGCTCTACGTGCTCTCCGGGAGCGGCAGCGCCACCGTCGGCGGCGACACGGCGGAGCTCGAGCCGGGCGGCGCCGCCTGGATCGCGAGGGGAACGCCGTGGGGCATCGCCGACGCCGACGGCCTGCGCATCCTCTCCGTGCTGATCTCGAGCCCTCTCGACTCGAACGGCGACACGCACGCGGTGCTGGCCGCCGACGATGTGGAGGAGGGCGCCGCGACCGCCGGCCGCCACTTCCGTCTGCTCGCGACGCCCGAGCGCGGCTGCGCCTCGGCGACCCAGTTCGTCGGCTTCATCCCCGTCGGCCGCGCGCCCGACCACTTCCACCGCTACGACGAGGTCGTCTACGTGCTGCAGGGCGAGGGCGCGCTGCACATCGACGGCGAGACCGCGCCGCTTCGGCCCGGCTCGGCGGTCCACCTGCCCGCGGGGCTCGTGCACTGCCTCGAGAACACCGGGCCCGGGGAGATGCACGTGCTCGGCGTCTTCCGGCCCGCCGGCTCCCCCGCCGAGGCCTACTACCCGGACGGCACGAGAGCCCGGTACTGACGGTGCCGCACTGATGCCGAGGATCGAGCGCAACGCCGAGGTCGCGTGGGAAGGCAACGTCGCCCGCGGCGCCGGCACGCTCACGGCCGGCACGGGCGCGTTCACGGGGCTCGGCTTCTCGCTGCCGACCCGCATCGGGCAGCCGGAGGGCAAGACGAGCCCCGAGGAGCTTCTCGCCGCCGCGCACGGAGGCTGCATCACGATGTCGCTCGCGAGCGAGCTGACCCAGGCCGGCACGCCGCCCGGCCGGCTCGACGTCCAGGTCACGATCGTCATGGACGAGGTCGAGGGCCGTGGCCACCAGATCGTCGGCTCGCTCGTCGACGCGACGGTCGCCGTCGAGGGCATCGACGACGCTGCGCTGCAGGACGCCGTCGCCAGGGCGCACGAGGGCTGCCCGTTCTCGCAGCTTCTCGTGCGGGCCGGCGCGGACGTCCAGGTCTCCGCGCACCTGGCGTGAGCCTCGACGAGCTCGCGCAGGCGCGCCGGACGCACAAGGCGTTCGGGCGCGAGCCGGTTCCGCGGGAGACGCTCCTCGAGCTCCTCGGCCTCGCCCGGCTCGCGCCGAATCACCACCTGACGCAGCCGTGGCGCTTCCGCGTCGTCGGCCCGGAGTCGCTCGCGGCGCTGAAGGAGTGCGGCGGCCCGTCGGAAGGCGCGAAGCTCGACCGGGCGCCGACGCTCGTCGTCGCGTCGGCGGTCCTGTCCGGCGAGACCGTCCAGGACGAGGAGGACGTCTGCGCGACCGCGGCGGCGATCATGCTCGTCCTGCTCGGCGCGACCGAGCGCGGGCTCGCGTCGTACTGGCGGACGCCCGGCGTCCTGCGGACGGCCCGCGGGCGCGAGGCTCTCGGGATCGCGAGCGGCGAGCGCGTGCTCGGCCTGCTCCACTTCGGCGCGCCCGAGCGCGACCCGGCCCCGCGCGAGCGGCACGGCGTCGACGACGTACGTCTCGTTTCTTCCGTAGCGCCCCGGGCCTCGCTCCGTAGCCGTCCCGGGCGATGCCGGATAGCCGCGCCCGACCGGGCGGGCGATCCTTCTCCTCGACACTTCCGACAAGAGGAGACTGAGAGCACATGGAGACCACCGAGACCATCGCCGAGCCGCGGCGACTGACGCGGCCGCGTGAGGATCGCTGGCTCGGCGGCGTCGCCGCCGGGCTCGGCGCCTACTTCGACCTGAGCCCGACGATCTACCGGATCGCCTTCGTCGCGCTCGCGCTCGCCGGCGGCACCGGCGTCCTGCTCTACATCGCCGCCTGGCTCGTCATCCCCGACGAGGGGGCCGCGGAGTCGATCGCCGTCGGCCGAGCTGAAACGGCACCGCGACCGGCCGCGGCGCGCGATCGGCGTCGCGATCCTCGCGTTCGCGACGATCCTCGCCCTGTCCGAGGCCGACGTCTGGCCGAGCCCGGGCAACCTCTGGCTCGTCGTCGCGCTCGCGATCGCCGCGTTCGCCTGGTGGCGGCTCGGCCCCGACGCCCCCGTGCGCCGCCGCGTCGTGACGATGTTCGTCGCGGCAATCGTCGTCGTCGCTGCAGCGGCCGCCACCCTCGCCGTGCGCGTGCCGCTCTTCGCCGGCATCGGCGACCGCCACGACCGGCCCGCCGTCGCCGCCGACGTCCATTCGAAGTACACGCTCGGCATCGGCAGCCTCGCCCTGGACCTCGGCGACGTCACGCTGCCGAAGGGCGAGACCTTCGTGAAGGCGACCGTCGGCATCGGCTCGCTGCGCGTCGTCGTGCCCGCGGACGCGACCGTCGACGTCGAGGGCCGCGTGCAGGCCGGCGCCGTGCGGCTGCTCGGCGAGAGCGACGACGGCACCCGCGTCCATTCCCACATCGTCGACCGCACCGGCTCGGGCCGCGTGCTCGTGCTCAACCTGCGCACCGGCTTCGGCCGGGTCGAGGTGAGCCGCAGGTGAGCAGCGCCGGCCGCTTTCGGCTGCCGCTCGCCGTGCCGCGCGTCGAGCGCGTCGAGGACGACCGCGCGATCGCCGGTGTCTGTGCCGGCATCGCGCGGGCGGTCGACGTCGACGTCACCTTCGTGCGGCTCGCGTTCGCCTTCCTGGCGTTCGCGAGCGGCTCCGGGATCGTCGCCTACGTCGGCGCCTGGTCGCTGCTGCCGGCTCCGGCCGACCCGCAGCCCGTGCGCCATCGCCGCATCGTCGGCCTCGTGCTGATCGTCTGGGCGGCGATCCTCGCGCTGCGCGGCCTCGGCATCACCGAACTCGCTGCTCTGGCCGCTCGCCCTCGTCGGCACCGGTGCGGTGCTGCTGAGCGGCCGCACCTTCGGGCTCGACGAGAGGCGCGCCCGCCTCGGCGCGTTCGCGCTCGTCGCGGTCGGCGTCGTCATCTTCGTCGGCCACAACACGCGCGGATCGGCGACGACGCTCCTTGCCCCCGGCGCGGTCGCCATCGCGCTGCTCCTCGTGCTCGTCCCGTGGGCCTGGCGGCTCACGCGCGAGCGCGAGGCGGAGCGCACGGCGCGGATCCGCACCGAGGAGCGTGCCGACTTCGCCGCGCGCGTGCACGACTCCGTCCTGCAGACCTTGACGCTGATCCAGAAGCAGCCGGCGGATGCGCGGAAGCTCGCGCGCCGCCAGGAGCGGGAGCTGCGCGCGTGGCTCTATCCCGACCGCGAGCCGGCGGCGGCGGGCACGCTCGCCGGTGCGGTCGAGTCCGCCGCCGCCGAGATCGAGGAGCTGCACGGAGTGCGTGTCGACGTCGTGCGCACGGGCGACGCACCGCTCGACGAGCGGCTGCAGGCGCTCGTGCTCGCCGGACGAGAGGCGATGGCCAATGCGGCACGCCACTCGGGCGTCGACGAGGTCTCGGTGTTCCTCGACGTCGGCGACGGCGGCGTCTCGCTCTACGTCCGCGACCGCGGCGCGGGCTTCGATCCCGAGGCGGTCGCCGCCGACCGGCGCGGGCTCGCCGACTCGATTCGCGGCAGGATGGAGCGCGTGGCCGGAACCGCGACGATCGAGTCGGTGCCCGGGCAGGGCACCGAGGTCGAGCTGAGGCTCGCATGAGCCGGCCTCTGCGCCGGGTCGTCCTCGTGGACGACCACGACCTGTTCCGCGCGGGCGTGCGCGCCGGGCTCGACCGGACCGTCGACGTCGTCGGCGAGGCCGGCACGGTCGCGGACGCGGTGCCGCTGATCAAGGAGCTCGACCCGGACGTCGTGCTCCTCGACGTCCACCTCCCGGACGGCGGCGGGCAGGCCGTGATCATGCAGGTCGCCCCGGAGCGGCCGGGTGTGAAGTTCCTCGCGCTCTCGGTGTCGGACGCGGCGGAGGACGTGATCGGCGTCATCCGTGCCGGGGCACGGGGATACGTGACGAAGGCGATCTCGGGCGGTGACCTCACCGAGGCCGTGCATCGCACCGCGGACGGCGACGCGGTGTTCTCGCCGCGGCTCGCGGGCTTCGTGCTCGACGCGTTCCGGGCCGGCGACCCGGTGGCCGACCCCGAGCTCGACCAGCTCACGGCACGCGAGCGGGAGGTGCTGCAGCTGATCGCGCGCGGCTACCGCTACAAGGAGATCGCGGCACGGCTGCACCTGTCCGCGCGCACCGTCGAGTCGCACGTCTCGTCGGTGCTGCGCAAGCTGCAGCTCTCGAACCGGAACGAGCTGACGCGCTGGGCGGCGGAGCGCCGGCTGATCTAGTCGAGCGCCGCGTCGCCCGGGCGGGGCTCCGCGACACCGGATTCCGGCGTGCCGACCACCGGGCTCGGCGGCCTGAGGTAGAGGTACTCGTAGACGAGCGCCGCGATCACGCCGCCCGCGCACGGGCCGAGGTAGTAGATCCAGCCCTCGCCCCAGAAGTTGCCCAGGAGCTGCGGGCCGAAGGCGCGCGCCGGGTTCATGGCCGCGCCCGTCAGCGGGCCGCCCATGAACACGTCCATCGTGATGGTGAGGCCGATCGCGAGGCCGGCGATCGCCTTGAACGCGCCGCCCGGATCGACCGCGGTCGCGAAGACGGCCCAGATCAGGAAGAAGCTGAGGATGAGCTCGACGACGAAGCCCTTGCCGGCGCCGAAGCCGCCCGCGTGCGGGACCGCGCCGAGGAACGCGTCGTGGGAGAAGAGTCCGCGCAGGATCGCGGCGGCGACGACTGCGCCCGCGAACTGCGCGATCCAGTAGGCGGCGGCGAGCGGCGGCGTGATCCGCCGGGTGACGACGAACCCGAGCGTGATCGCCGGGTTGAAGTGGCCGCCCGAGATGTGGCCGAGGTTCGACACCATGATCCCGATCGCGAGGCCGTTCGCGAGCGCGACGGCGACGATGTCCTGCCCGCTGACGATGCCGGCGCCGCCGCCGATGAAGATCAGCGTGAACGTGCCGATGAACTCGGCGACGCCCCGGCGCATGACGTTCTCGTCCATCGAGCGTGGATTGTGGGACTAACGTCGGACGGAACGGGCATTGCTACCCTCGGACGATGGAGACCGAGACGACGAAGGAGGCGGGCTTCGAGGTCGAGTGCCCGCACTGCCACAAGACGTTCACCGCCGAGCTGATCGAGGGCTCCGCCGCGCGGTACCGCGGCTTCAAGTGCCCGCACTGCCGGCTCTTCGTCCCGGCCGCGCACGGCGAGGACCAGCCGCTCTCGCGCGACCCCGACGCCGCCGCCTAGACCCGGCCGCCGCTCTAGCTGACGGCGTCGCGGAGCGCCTGCGCCTCGGGCAGGTGCTCGAGCTTCTTCAGCGTGTTGTTCTCGATCTGGCGGATGCGCTCCCGCGTGACGCCGAAGGCGCGCCCGACCTCTTCGAGGGTCTGCGGGGGCCCGCCGTGCAAGCCGAAGCGGAGGGCGATCACCTGGCGCTCGCGCACCGGGAGTGCGTGCAGCGCGAGCTCGATGTCCTCGCGCCGGAGGCTCAGCTGCGCGGTGTCGAACGGCGACTCGGCGGACTCGTCCTGCACGAAGTCGCCGAGGCTCGAGTCCTCTTCCTCGCCGATCGGCTTCTCGAGCGACACCGGGAGCTGCGCCATGCGCAGGATCTCGCGCACCTCCTCCGGCGTCATCTCGAGCTCTTCGGCGATCTCCTCCGCGTTCGGCTCCCGGCCGAGCCGCTGCACGAGCTGACGCTCGATGTGCACGACCTTGTTCAGCTTCTCGACCATGTGCACGGGGATGCGGATCGTCCGCGCCTTGTCCGCGATCGCGCGCGTGACCGCCTGGCGGATCCACCACGTCGCGTACGTCGAGAACTTGTAGCCCTTGCGGTAGTCGAACTTCTCGACCGCGCGGATCAGCCCGAGCGAGCCCTCCTGGATCAGGTCGAGGAAGCTGAGGCCGCGGCCGAGGTAGCCCTTGGCGATCGAGACGACGAGCCGGAGGTTGGCCTCGGTCATCTGCGTCTTCGCCGACATGTCGCCGCGCTCGATGCGCTTCGCGAGGCTGACCTCCTGGTCGGCCGTCAGGAGCTGCACCTTGCCGATCTCGCGCAGGTAGAGGCGCAGGCTGTCGAGCGAGGGCTCGACGGTGAGATCGAGCTTGGGCGCCGGCGGGAGCTTGTCCTCCTCCGGCTGCGGCTGCTCGTGCGGCGGCGTCTTGTGCTGCTCGCCTTCGACGAGCTCGATGTTGTGGTCGATCAGGTACGAGTAGAAGTCCTCGACCTGCTCCTTCGAGAGCTCGACGTCCTCGAGACCGTTGACGATCTCGTCGTAGGTGAGGAAGCCCTTCTCGGTGCCGTCGGCGACGAGCTTCTGTAGCTCTTCGACCTCGGGGGCGGCAATCTCGACGGTGAGGAGCTCTGGCACTTCGACCTCCGGCTAGCCCTGAACGACGACTGACGACGAACCTGACATGCAGAGGCCTTGCGATCCCACTCCCCGGCCTCACCCTCCAAGCAGGCCCGGAGCATAGTCCTGCGCTACAGGTTCGTAAAGAAACGCGCAGGAGTCACGAACTTCGGACGGCGATCTCGCCGACGAGCTCGCCCCGGCTGTTCGTGACCGGCGCCCGCTCGAGGGCGGCGAGGACGACGCCGAGCGGGGCGAGGAACGCGGCGAGCGCCGGCCCGAGCGGACGGCTCGCGCCGTCCTCCGCCTTCAGCGCGACGCCGAGCCCGTCGGAGCTCGCCGCGCAGAGGAGCCCCTCGGCCCCGCCCTTGGCGATGAAGCCGGGCGCGGCGCGCATCAGCTCGAAGTCGGCGCCGTCCGGGCCGCCGACGAGCTCCGGATGCGCGCGCATCGCGTCGGCGATCCGGGCGGCGCCCGGCAGCTGCTCGAAGCGCGCGTACGCGTAGGCCATGCGCTCGAGCGGGAGCGCGAAGGTGACGACGCCGCAGCCGTCGATCGCGGTCGCGAGCTCGTCGGGCTCGGCGGCGGCGGCTTCGGCGTGCGCGGCGCGGCAAGCCTCCTGCACCGGATGGCCGGCAAGGCGATAGCCGGCGGACGGCCAGCCGTGCGCGCGGCAGAGGGCGAGCATGCCGGCGTGCTTGCCGGAGCAGTTGTGGAAGCGCCTGTGCGGCGGGCGGCCGGCCTGCAGGCCGAGCTCGAGCTCGTCCTCGCGGGCGGGCGCCTTCGCGAGGAGCGCTTCGACTGCCGCGACCTGCTCCGGCGTCCCGCGGTGCGATGCGCTCGCGATCGCGAGGTCGCGCGCGTCGAGGTCGTCGCGCGCGCGGGCGAGCGGCAGTGCCTGGATCGGCTTCGACGACGAGCGCATGAAGCAGGTGAGCCCGCCGTCGCCCGCCTCCGCCACGACGGCGCCGTCCCTGACGGCAACCGCGTGCACCCGGTGCCGCGCCTCGACGAGCCCGTTCCGGCGAACCTCGACGACGATCGGCTCCACGGTCGCGGAGCCTACGTGCGGGCGGATTGGCGGTGCGCGGAGTCAGGGCCCAGACCCGGGCCAGGCCCCGTTACGAAGGCGTGCCGACTCTGCGGCGGCAGTGACAAAGTCCTCGCAGGACACTGGCGCGCGCGGGTGCCGCCCGTCATCGTCGCGAGATGCCACGGAGGGCGCGCGACACGGCCGCCGGTCTTTTCCACGTCTACACGCGCGCCGCGAAGCAGGACGACGTGTTCCGCGACGACATCGACCGGCTCGTCTTCCTCAGAGAGCTCGTCCTCGCCCGCGACAAGGTCGGCTGGCAATGCCTCGCCTATTGCCTCATGACCTCGCACTACCATCTGCTCCTCGCGGTCGGGGACGGCGCCCTTCCCACCGGGATGCAGTCGCTGAACTTCCGTTACGCGTCGTCGTTCAACGTGCGGCACGGCACACGCGGCCACGTATTCGGAGGGCGTTACAACTCGAAGCGCATCACCGACGACTTCCACCTCATGGTGGCGTTCCGCTACATCGCCCTGAACCCGGTGGAGGCGCGCCTCTGCGAGCGGCCGGGCGACTGGATGTGGAGCAGCTACGGGGGAATCGCGGGCACCGCCGCGAGCAGCAGCTTCGTCGAGACTGCACCCGTCCTCGACTGCTTCGGAGGAACGCCGGAGCTCGCCCGGAGCCGGCTTCGGACATTCGTCGAAGAGTCGTGACGAAGCCGAGACGGGGTCTGGCCCGGGTCTGGCCCCGGCCTCGAAACGCTCGCTTGCGAATGGGCGGGAAAAGTCGTACATTCCGGATTAGTGGCCCGTTCGGCTGTCAAGCAGGCTTCGTCCGCCGGGGCTTCGCCCGCTGCCGGGGGCGAGGCTTCGCCCGAGGTCAACGAGCACATCAGGCTGCCGGAGCCGGACTACGACGCGGTCGACGTGCTCGTCGTCCGGCAGCCCGAGCAGCTGCGGGCGCTCGGGGACGACCTGCGCGCGAAGATCGTGGTGCTGCTGCGCGAGCGCGCGGCCTCGACGACGGAGCTCGCCGACAAGCTCGGCCTGCCGAAGGGAACGGTGGGCCATCACGTGAAGGTGCTCGAGAAAGCCGGGCTGATCCGGGTCGTGCGGACGCGCAAGGTGCGCGCCGTCACGGAGCGCTACTACGGACGGACAGCCCGTCTCTTTCTCTTCAAGAGCACCGACGATGCAGGCAGCGAAGGCGTCCGGGACGTCGCAGCGGCTTCCCTCCGTACCGCGGCGGAGGAAATGCTCCCCGCGGTTGACGACGACCGGACGACCTTCGCCGTCCTGCGAGTGCGGCTGAGCGACGCGGACGCGGCCCGCTTCATGCGCCGCATCGAGAAGCTGCACCGCGACTTCCGGGGCGCCGACGATCCGGCCGGCGAGCCGTACGGGCTCGCCGTGGCGCTCTACCGGCGGCACGCCGATGCGTAGGCTGCGCCGCCCGGCCGGCGGGCTCTGGGATCACGCCGACTTCAAGAAGCTCTGGGCCGGCCAGTCGATCAGCGAGTTCGGCTCGCAGATCTCGCAGCTCGCGATCCCCTGGCTCGCCGCCGTCGGCCTCCACGCGAGCCCGTTCCAGTTCGCGCTCCTCGGGGTGCTCGGCTTCCTCCCCTTCATCCTCTTCGCGCTGCCCGCCGGCGTCTGGGTCGACCGCCTGCGCCGCCGCCAGATCATGATCGTCGGTGACGCCTCTCGCGCGGTGCTCCTCGCCGTGATCCCGATTCTCTGGGCGACCCACACGCTGCAGATGTGGCACCTGCTCGTGCTGCAGTTCGTGATCGGCGTCTTCACCGTCTTCTTCGACGTCGCGTACCAGTCGTACCTGCCGGCCCTCGTCGAGCGCGACCAGCTCGTCGACGGCAACTCGAAGCTGCAGGTCACCGTCTCGGTCGCGCAGATCGGCGGCCCGAGCGCATCCGGCGGCCTGATCGCAGCGCTCACTGCGCCGTACGCGATCCTCGCCGACGCACTGAGCTTCGTCATCTCGACGATCTTCCTCGTGCGCATGGGCCACCGCGAGAACGTCGTGCAGCACACGACCGAGGCGCCGCGCTCCAAGATGTGGCCCGACGTCAAGGAAGGCATCCGCTGGGTGGTCGGCCACCCGTGGCTCCGCCCGATCGCCACGTGCACGGGCACCTCCAACTTCTTCTCGTCGATGCTCTTCGCGATCCTGCTGCTCTACGCGGTGCGCACGCTGCATCTCTCGTCGGCCGCGATCGGCTTCGTCTTCGCGCTCGGCAGCGTCGGCTCGATCATCGGCGCCCTCTTCGTGAACCGCATCCAGAGCCGGATCGGCGTCGGCCCGACGATCGTCGCCACCGCGATCGTCTTCTCGGTCGGCGGGCTCGCCTACCCCCTCGCGCCCCAGGTCGTTCCCGCTGCCCCTGATGATGATCGGGCAGGCGCTCTTCGGCTTCGGCGCGGTCGCCTACAACATCACGCAGGTCAGCCTGCGCCAGTCGATCACGCCGGAGCGCCTGCAGGGGCGGATGAACGCCGCGATGCGCTGGATCGTCTGGGGCACGATCCCGCTCGGCTCGCTCGCCGGCGGCGCCCTCGCGAGCGTCTACTCGCTCCACACGACGCTCTGGGCGGCGGCGATCGGCGAGGTCTTCACGTTCCTCCCCGTGCTGCTCTCGCCGGTTCGCTCGATCGGCAAGATGCCCGAGCCGGTCGACGAGCCGACCCCCGGCGAGGCCGAGCTCGCGGGCGGGCTCATCGAGGGCGTCCCGCTGCCCGGCCCCGCCGCCGCAGACGCCTAGAAAGAGCCATCGGTACCGTGACGGCCGATGCCGGAGCTTCCCGAGATGGAGGCGTGGCGGCGCCAGCTGGCTGACCCGGTCTCCGCCTTCCCGATCGCGAAGGCCGGCCCCGCGCACATCGCCACGCTGAAGACGTTCGACCCGCCGCTCGCGGCGCTCGAGGGACGCCGGTTCCGCGGCGTCGAGCGCCGCGGGAAGCGCCTGCTCTTCCCGACCGACGACGGGGAGCTCGTCCTCCTCGTCCACCTCATGACCGCGGGACGGCTGAAAGTCGCTGCAGGCCGGCGAGGCAGGCCCGAAGACACCCGCGTTCAAGCTCGAGTTCGCCGGCGGCGCGAAGCTCGTCCTCACCGAGAACGCGAAGCGCAAGCGCGCCGGCGTGTGGCTGCTGACGCCCGAGGCCGCCGCCGCCGAGCTCGCCCACCTCGGCCCCGAGGCGCTCGGCCTCGGCTCCCGCGAGCTCGGGGAGATCCTCCGGCGCGAGTCGCGCCGCCTGCACGCGCTCCTCCGCGACCAGCGCGCGATCGCCGGGATCGGGCGCGCGTGGGCGAACGAGATCCTCCACACGGCGAAGCTCTCGCCCTACCAGCTCTCGACCGACCTCACGGACGAGGAGGTGGAGCGCCTCGCCGCGGCGATCGACGACGAGCTCTCGCGCGGCCTCGCGCTCCGCGAGCGCGGCGCCGACGACAAGAAGACCTACCGCGTGCACAACCGCCTCGGCCGGCCGTGCCACGTCTGCGGCATGCCGCTCGCCCAGGTCGACTTCGAGGAGCACACGATCTACTACTGCCCCGATTGCCAGACCGGCGG
This sequence comes from uncultured Actinomycetes bacterium, assembly GCA_963831405.1. Lineage (GTDB taxonomy): Bacteria > Actinomycetota > Thermoleophilia > Gaiellales > Gaiellaceae > Palsa-739. Next base: position 41,968 of record CAWHPX010000004.1, on the reverse strand, counting down.
CCGTGTCCTCAAGGACCGGCGACTTTCGCGGCTCCTGCGTTAGGGATAGGCTCGCGGCATGGCCTCCGTCGCAGACCTGATGGTGAGAGACGTCCTCACGGTGGAGCCTTCCGACACGATCGGCGAGGCGGCCGAGAAGATGGACGCGGCGAACGTCGGCGCGGTCGTCGTCGTCGAGGACATGGTGCGGATCGTCGGCATCGTCACGGAGCGCGACCTGCTCCGGGCCGTCGCCGCCCGCGCCCGGGCCGCGGAGGCCCGCGTCCGGCAGTGGATGACGCCTGACCCCGTGACGATCGAGCCCGATCTCTCGATCGAGGATGCGGCGCAGGTGATGTTCGACAACAACTTCCGCCATCTGCCCGTCGTGAAGGACGGCCGCCCGCTCGGGATCGTCAGCCTCCGCCTGCTCAGCCGCTGGGCCTTCGAGTCCGTCCCCCGCGCCGAATAACCTCCCCGGCATGATCCGGTTGTTCCCCGAGCGCGGCGGCTGGCTGGAGGTCGTCTGCGGCCCGATGTTCAGCGGCAAGAGCGAGGAGCTGATCCGGCGCCTCCGGCGCGCCGAGATCGCGGGCCAGCGGCCCCTGATCGTGAAGCCGCGGATCGACGATCGCTACGACATCGGCCACGTCGTGAGCCATGCGGGCGCGAAGATGCGCGCCGTCGCGGTCTCGCGGCCGGAGGACATCCCCGGGCTCGCCGACGGCTACGACGTGATCGGCATCGACGAGGTGCAGTTCTTCCCGGCGGAGATCGTCCTCGTGATCGACGTGCTCGTCGAGCGGGGCAAGCGCGTCGTCACCTCGGGCCTCGACCAGGACTTCCGCGGCCTGCCGTTCGGCTCGATGCCCGAGCTCCTGTGCCGCGCCGAGCTCGTCGACAAGCTGCAGGCCGTCTGCCACCGCTGCGGCGGCCCCGCGACGATGACGCAGCGGCTCGTGAACGGCGCCCCCGCACCCGCCGACGGGGCGACGATCGTCGTCGGCGCCCTCGACTCCTACGAGGCGCGCTGCCGCGGCTGCCACGAGATCGCCGAGCCGGCGACCGCGACGGGTTAGCCCCGGGCCCGGGCGGGGATGCTCCCTCCAACCGACGGAGGAGGGCACCTGATGCACATCGACAAGCAGCTCGTCATCGACGAGCTACGCAAGCAGGGCAAGAACGAGCACATCCAGCAGGCGATCGACGAGCTTCCCGACAAGATCGACCACGAAGCGCACGCGGCGCAACTCGAGAAGTTCGGCATCGACCCGGGCAAGCTGGCGAAGGACGCGCTCGAGGGCGGGCTCTCGAAGCTCTAGGACGCGAGGCGGATCGTCAGCGTCTCGCCCTCGAGCGAGACCGTGCCGCCGAGCGCGTCGACGAGCCGCACGGCGACGGCGGCGCCGAGATCGCGGAGGTCCTCGCCGAGCACCACGCGCGCGGAAGCGGGCGTGACGGGACCGACGTCGATCTCCGCGCCGCGCGCAGCGACGGCGACCTCGTCGAGGCCGCCGTGCCGCAGTGCGGACTGCACGAGGGCGGAGACGCCGCGGCCCACCGCATCGACGTCGGTCGACACCGGGCCTCCCTCGCCGGTGACGGCGACGCGATCCTCGCCCAGCCGCTCCTGTGCCCCCCGTGCGAGCACGAGCGTGTCGGTCTCGCGAAGGACAGGCTCGTAGCGTCCCGACTCGATGCGCGCCGCGAGCGAGAGCTCGTCCAGGAGCTCGGCCATCTGCAGCGACGCCTGGCCGATGATCTCCATGTAGCGGTCGGTCGGCGGCTCGAGCTCGAGCGTGCGCTCCAGCGTCTTCACGAATCCGTGCACCGTCGCGAGCGGCGTGCGCACGTCGTGGCAGGCGAGCGAGACGAGGCGGGCGAAGGAAGAATCGGCAGACACGAACTTTGAGGCACAGTATCGGCGTGACCGAAACGACGCGGCAGCCGTCCGCCGACCTCCAGGCTTCCGCGCCGGACGTGCCGATCGGCCTGTCGCGCGCGGGCGTCACGGGCGTCCAGAAGGCGGTGAGGATCGGCCGCGGCGCGCAGGAGAAGCTCATCGCCGCCACGATCGACTGCACCGTCGACCTCGATCCGTCGCAGAAGGGCGTGCACATGTCGCGCTTCCCCGAGCTCTTCGAGGAGGCGATCGAAGGCGTCGTCGCCGACGAGGCGTTTCTCGTCGAGGACCTCGCCGAGCACGTTGCAGCCCGGATCGTCGAGCGGCAGGACGCCGTCGTCGCGGAGGTTCAGATCCGCGCGCGCTACCCGTACGAGCGCACGACTCCGGTCACCGGCCTCTCGACGCAGGAGATGGTGACGCTCATCGGGATCGCAGCCGCGTCGCGCGACGGCGTGCGCCGCATCGTCGGCGTGGAAGCCGTCGGCATCAACGCCTGCCCCTGCGCGCAGGGCCTCGTCCGCGGGCAGGCGACGGAGCGCCTTCGCGACGCGGGCTTCGACACGAGCGACGTCGAGCGCATCCTGCAGCTCGTTCCGCTCGCAACCCACAACCAGCGCGGCCAGGGCACCCTCCTCGTCGGCACGTCGCATCGCGTCAACGCGGAGCGGCTCGTCGAGCTCGTCGAGGGCTCGATGAGCTCGCCGATCTACGAGCTGCTCAAGCGCCCGGACGAGCTCTTCGTCGTCGAGCACGCTCATCTGCAGCCGCGCTTCGTCGAGGACTCGGTGCGGGTCGCGCTGAAAAGCGTGCTCGACGAGGTTCCCGATCTCGACGACGCGGACTTCGTCCTGTCGCGGCAGGTGAACTTCGAGACGATTCACGCGCACGAGGTCGTCGCCGAGCGCTACGGCACGATCGGCGAGCTTCGCGCCGAGCTCGCCGGCGGCGCCCACGGGCCGCTGCGCCACAGCGAGCTCAGAGACTGGCTGAGGAAGGGCTAGCCGGCTTCCGCTTGCGGCGCAGCTCGAAGCGGGGCTCCTCGCCCCGCACGAGGCGCCGGATGTTCGCACGGTGCAGGACGAGCACCGTTCCGCCCGCGGCGCCGGCGAAGGCGATCACGGGCCAGGGGTAGCCGACGAGCCAGGCCCAGAGCGGCAGCGAGAGCGACGAGACGATCGAGGCGACCGACGCGTACCGCGTCAGCCCGAAGACGAGGAGCCAGACGCCGGCGCCGATGCCGCCGACGATCGGGGCGACGCCGAGGAACGCACCGCCGGTCGTCGCCACGACCTTGCCGCCGCGCCGGAAGCGGAGGAAGAGAGGCCGGAAGTGGCCGAGCATCGCCGCGGCTCCCGTCAGCACTCCCGCATCGTGGCCGGCGATCTTCGTCGCGACGAGCGCCGGCACGAAGCCCTTGGCGGTGTCGAGGAAGACCGCCGGCAGGCCGAGCCGGCGGCCGTGCACGCGCCAGACGTTCGTCGCGCCGATGTTCCCGCTGCCCTGCGTGCGGATGTCCTCGCCGCGAAAGATGCGAACGAGCCAGTAGCCCCAGGGCATCGAGCCGCAGATCCAGCCGCCGACGACGAGGATCGCGGTCGTCACGTTTCGCTCCTACGACGAAGGGATGCCGTACTGGTCGACCCAGCCGTTCACGACGTCCCAGTCGAGGTTGTCGAAGAACGCGTCGATGTACGAGGCGCGGTCGGTCTGGTAGTCCAGGAAGTACGCGTGCTCGTACACGTCGAGCGCGACGAGCGGCGTCGCATTCCACACCGGAAACGTGTTCTGCGCGTCGCCGATGTAGTTGAAGAGGTGCCCCTCGTCCCAGTCGTACGCCGTCCACGCCCAGCCCCGTCCCGCCATCCCGGTGGCCCTGAGGTCGGCGCGCCATGCCTCGATCGAGCCGAAGTCGCGCTTGACGAGCGCGCCGAACGACCCGGCCGGATCGCCGCCGCCGCCGCCGAGATGGGCGAAGTAGAGCTCGTGGTTCTTGATCCCGCCGATCGCGAACGTCAGGTCGACCTTCAGCGCCCGGAGCTCGGAGTACACCTGGTTCGCCCCGTCGAGCGCGACGCCGGCGAGCTTGCCCAGGATCTCGTTCCGCTTCGCGACGTAGCCCTGGTAGAGCTTGTAATGGGCCTCCACGGACGCGCGGGAGATCCCCTCGAGCTCGTAGACCTCGGGGCGCAGCTCACGCGGCGCGATTTCCTCGAACTTGAAGGCAAGCGTCGACATCGGGCTCCTCTCCTCGACCGCTTCGGGTAGCGCTCCACGGGATGGGGCGGCGGCAGCATATCCTCAGCTGCAACGCGAAAGGAGCACTCAGATGCCGTTCGAACTGCCCGATCTCCCCTACTCCTACGACGCACTCGAGCCGCACATCGACGCGGAGACGATGCGCATCCACCACGACCTGCACCACAAGGCGTACGTCGACAACGCGAACGCAGCGCTCGCGGGAACCCAGTGGGAGAACGCCTCCCTCGAGTCCGTGCTCGCAGACCTCGACGCGATCCCGGACGACAAGCGCACCGCCGTCCGCAACAACGCCGGCGGCCACGCGAACCACTCGCTCTTCTGGCAGATCATGGGGCCGGACGGGGGCGGCGCCCCGAGCGGCGACCTGGCGGCGGCGATCGACGAGACCTTCGACAGCTTCGACGCCCTCAAGGCGGCGGTGACGGACGGCGGCGTGAAGCGCTTCGGCTCCGGCTGGACCTGGCTCGTCTGGGACGGGACCGGCCTCTCCGTCTATTCGACCCCGAATCAGGACTCGCCGGTCATGCAGAGCGACGTGCCGCTCCTCGGGATCGACGTCTGGGAGCACGCCTATTACCTCAAGTACCAGAACAAGCGGCCGGCGTACCTCGAGGCCTGGTGGAACGTCGTCAACTGGGACGAGGTCGCGAAGCGGTTCGCGGAGGCGCGCAGCTGAAGGCTCGGCTGCGCGCCCCGCGGGGAGCTAGCGGCGGCTCAGCGAGATGAGCCGGCTCGTGCCGGCGACGTAGCCGACGCCCGCCTGGGCATCGGGGAGGACGAGCCGCAGGATCGAGCGGCCCTTCGGCAGGTTCGCGCGGAACACGGCGCGCGAGCTTGCACCGAGATAGATCCGCTTGACGTTGCGGAAGCTGCCGAACGGCGCCTTCCGCTGGACCCAGACGTAGTGGCCCGCGTACGAGAGGTCCGACGTCACCTTCGCGACGAAGAGCTTGCCGCTGCGGCCGAAGCCGACGCGCGGACGGACGGTGATCGTCACCGCCGGGCTCGCCGTCGTCCGCCAGTGCGCCTGGTACGACGTCTGGATCGTCGGCGACACGCCGAACGAGAACGCGCCGTTCGCCTGCGTCGTCGTCGAGGCGAGCGACTGCGTCCCCTTGCCGTACGGCTGCGACGTGAGCGTCACCGGCTCGTTCGTCAGCTGGTTCGTGACGACGCCGGACACGGTCGAGTTGTCGCCGTAGGTGACCGTCGTGGTCGACGTCGTCAGCGTGACGTTCGCGGCGGGGGCGTTCGTCGTGACCGTGCCCTTGTGCGACGTCGCGAACGAGTCGTGATAGGTGACCTTGCCGCTCTTCTGGAACGTGGCGGAGTACGTCTCGCCGGACTTCAGCACCGGGGACGCGAACGATCCGTCGTTCGCGACGACCTGGTGGCTCGCCGTGTCGGCGTTGTGCCACGTCACCGAATCGCCGACGGTGATCGTCGTCGAGCCCGGCGTGAACCCGGTCTTCGTGATCTGGACTGTCTTCGTGTCGGCTCCGGCCGACGCCGCGACGACGAGTGTCGCGAGCAGCGCCGCCGGAAGCAGCAGGATGCGTCTCATCGATTCCCCTCCTCGGTGGTACTCCTTCATCAAACGCGCTGGACCCCGCAGCGGTTGCGCGTCACTTGCGCCGGACGATGGTCTGCGTCCCGCTGTGCGAGGCGAGCAGACCGTTGCCGGCCTGGTTGATCGACAGGAAGACGCGAATGTGCGAGACGCCCTTCGGCAGGTAGGCGACCGGCCGGAAGAGCCGACCGTTCTGCTCGCCGAGCGTGAGGTTCGCCACGTTCACCCACTGGCCGAACGGCGAGAGCCGCTGCAGGTACACGTGGCGATGCCAGAGCGAGACGGGCGACGCGATCGTCGCCTTCATGTAGCCGCCACCGCCCGGGATGAGCCGGATCTTCGGCGCGACCTGCACGACGACGCTGCCGCTCGTCACGCTGCCCCACCTGGCGGTGTACGTCGTGTAGAGGCTCGGCGTCACCGAGTACGAGAAGACGCCGCCGGCTCCGGTCTTCACGACCGCGAGCTGGCCGGCAGCCGCCTGGCCGAAGGGCTGCTGGCTGATCTCGACCGTCTGGTTCGCCGCGCCGGTCGACACCGTCCCGGAGATCGCGACCGGCGTCCCGAAGTAGACGATCGGCAGCGAGAGCGCGAGCGAGAGCGACGGCGGCGGTCCCTTCACCGTGACCTTCGCCGTGAATCTCGGGTGCAGCGCGTCGTGGTAGCGGAAGGTGCCGGCGGTCGCGAGCGACCGCGTCCACGACTGCCCCGCATGCAGGATCGGCGAGGCGAACGAGCCGTTGTCGGCAACCACCTGGTGGTCGGTCTTGTCGACGTTCCGCCAGGTGACGCTGTCACCGTGGGTGATCGTCAGCGAGCCCGGCGAGAAGCCGGTGCTCTTGATCTGGACCGTGACCGTGGCAGCCGAGGCGGCCTGGCCGGCGGCCGCGGCGGTCAGGGCGCCCGCGAGCACGGCGAGCACGGTGGCGAGCATCCTTCGCATTCCCGAACCTCCTGGAGTTTTCTCCCCCAGTGATTCCGCTTGCGCGTAAGCCCCAAGCCCTGCGGACGTAAAGGTTCGGTCAAACGCTGCTATGACTCAAAGCCACAATCCGCTATGAGCGATGCCGCGTAGAGATCGGACGGACATGGAGCTTGCGCTTGAAACCCGCGCGCGCCTGCGTGCTGTTCCGGAGTCCGAGCGCGTCGACGTAGCGGCCGATGCCTCCGACTCCGATCTGCTCGTGCGCGTCGCCGAGCGCGATCGCGCGGCGTTCGAGATGCTCTACCACCGGTACGTCCGCTCGATCTTCGGGCTCGCGCTCCGGCGGCTGCGGGACCGGCAGCGGGCTGAGGACGCCGTCCAGGAGACCTTCGCCGCCGTCTGGCGGTCCGCCGCGAGCTACCGGCCGGAGCGGGGCCCGGCCGCGCCGTGGCTCTACGCCGTCGCACGAAACGCGATCATCGACCGGCTCCGCGCGCGCACCGAGCCGGCGGCCGAGGCGCCCGACCTGCCGTCGGGCGAGGCGGGCCCGGCCGAGCAGGCCGAGGCGTCCTTCGTCGCCTGGCGCGTGCACCGCGCGCTCGAGGAGCTGCCCGAGAAGGAGCGGGAGGTCGTCGAGCTCGCGTACTGGAGCGGCATGTCGCAGAGCGAGGTCGCGGAGTATCTGCACATCCCGCTCGGCACGGTGAAGACACGCACCCGTAGCGGCCTGTCCCGCCTCGCCGACCTGCTCGAAGGAGAGCTCGCATGACCCGGGAACCCGACTTCGAGGAGCTCTTCGGCGACGCCGACAGCGCGGACCGCGAGCGGCTCCGCCGCGTGCACGACATGCTCGTCACGGCAGGGCCGCCGCCCGAGCTGACGCCGCAGATGGAAGCGGGACCGACGCTCGCGATGACGATGGGCGGCCGGGCGCGACGCCACATCAAGCGCCGCACCGCGCTCCTCGCCGCGGCCGTCATCGTGCTGCTGCTCGCGTTCCTCGCCGGCTACATCACCGGCAACAGCCACACGGTGACCGGGCACGTCCTGAGCCTCCGCGGCACGGCGCTCGCGCCGAGCGCGAAGGCGTCCCTCCGGATCGAGGACGTCGACGCAGCCGGCAACTGGCCGATGGAGATCGCCGCCGTCGGCCTGCCGAAGCTGCCGCAGAAGGGCTACTACGAGGTCTTCCTCGTGCGGAACGGCAAGGCGTTCGCGCCGTGCGGCGCGTTCGTCGTCAAGGACGGGAACGCCGGCGTCACCGTGCGGCTGAACGCCCCGTACCGGCTGCGCAAGGGCGACAGCTGGGTCGTGACGCGCCAGCAGCCGGGAGACCGCGCGACCGGCCCGGTCGTGCTGAAGCCCGTCGTCTGAGCGGCTCGGCCCGGCGGGCTCAGTCGACGACGGCCCCGAGCGAGCGGGCGAGCTGCACCGCCCCGCCGAGGTCGAGCACGACTCCCGGCACGATCGCTGCGCCGAGCGCGACCCCGTCGAGGATCGCGTCGCGCAGGTCCGCCCCGTCGAGCAACGTGTTCGTGAGCACCGCGGCCGTGAGATCGGCGTGGCGCAGGTCGGCGCCCTTCAGGGACGACTCCGAGAAGTCGGTCTCGTGGAGCTTCACGCCGCGCAGGTCGAGCCCGGAGAGATCGTGGCCGCGCAGGAGCGCGTACGAGAGATCGCCGCCGCGCACCGACCAGCCCGTGAGGATCGCGCCCGGAAAGCCCGCGCCGAGCAGACGGCAGTCGTCGAACGCGGCGCCGAACAGGTTGGCGTTCTCGAAGACGGAGTTCGCGAAGTCGCTGCCCGCGTGCTCCGAGCCGTTCAGCTGTGCATTCGTGAAGTCACAGCCGTGGAACGTGCAGTTGTGCGTCGAGAGGCTGTCGAGCACCGCTGCGCGGAAGCTGCACCGGACATAGCAGCACCCGTCGAGCGCTTCCCCTTCCGCGTCGTACCCTGCAAACGTCGCGTCCTCGGCCTCGCGCGGCAGCGGCACTACGACTCGGTGCGGGACTCGTTCCGCATCTCGCTGAGCAGCCGCTCGAGGCGCTCCTCCTGCGAGTCGTCGACGAAGCTCATCGCGGCGGCCACGTTCGGATGCACGCCCGCGATCGCACGGCGCATCTCGTGCGCGACCGCGCGGTACGAGGGATGGCCCTCGCGGCCGGAGCGGAGCTCGATCAGGTGCAGCGCCTCGCGCGCGTCGAGCTCGAGGACGTAGCGAATCCGGAAGGCGAGGCAGAGCGCGTAGGGCGCCTCCTCGACGAGCCCGGCCTCCCGCAGCCGGGCGTGCTCGCCGCGGGACACGTCGAGCGCCCGCTCGTAGTCGCCGCCGAGGCCGGCCGCGACGAGCTCGTGCGGCACGTCGGCGCCGAGATCGGGCGAGAGCCGCTGCCACTGGCAGGTCAGGAGCCGATGGCGCTGGAGGTCGCGGAAGGCGCCGTAGTCCGACACGATCTCGAAGCGGTACCGCAGCGTCTCGAAGCCGCGCCCCGGCCGGTGCCGGCGGTTCTCGCGCGTGCCGACGAGCTCGCGGATGAGGGCTGCGCGCTCGCTCGCCGGGAGCGCGCCGACGACCCGCAGCGCCTCGGCCTCGCCGACCGCCGCGACCTCGTAGAGAAGCGCCGCCGCGAGCTCCGTCTCGGTGCCGTGCGCGCGCAGGAGCCGCACCGACGGAGCTGTCGCAGGCTCGGGGTCGCCGAGCCCGAGCCGCTCGGCGGCGCCGCGCGCCGCGTCGCGACGCTCCTGCAGGAACTCGATCCAGCGGCCGCCGCGATCGGGGCGCGGGACGCGCACGACGAAGCTCGGGATGATCTTCTGCAGCTCCTCGAGCAGCATCTGCCCGTACGCCTGCGCCTCGTCGAGCGGATGCGCGAGGAGGTGGAGGACGAGCTGCTCGTACGTCTGCCCGCTCGCGTAGATGCCCATGTGGGAGAGCGACGACGCGGGCAGCAGGCCCCGCACGAGGTCGAGCGCCTTGGCGCGCACGGCGCGAGCATGAGCCGCGGCCGACTCGTCGGCGCCGCGCGGGAACTGCTCGGCGGTCCACGCGGTCATTCCCTCGAGCAGGCGCGTATACGTCTCGAACAGGTCGTCCATCGCGCGTCCGTACTGCGGGCCGAAGCGCGCGTCGCGGTAGTAGCGGTAGCCGAAGCCGTCGAGTTGCGAGTCGTACGCGATATACCGGGTCGACTGCTCGAGGTACGAGGCGAGCCGCGGGCGCTGGAGGATCTTCGTCAGCAGATTCGACGTCCACTCGCAGGCAACATGTGCGCCGCCGAGCTGTGCGACCGAGTCGTCGCCGTAGCCGAGGAAGATCCGCTCGTAGAGCGCCGCCGCACGATCGCCCTCCGCGCCCTCGATCGCAGGCACCTCCGGCACGGAGTCGGCGAACTCGTCGAGGAACAGGCGGCGGAGCGTGCCCGCGTAGCGCGAGTAGCGCGCGAAGAGGGCGCCCTTCACCGTCTCCGGCAGGTTGACGAGCCCGAACACGGGGCGGTCGAGGTTCGTGAAGTGCGGCGCGAGCCGCGCCTGCTCCTCGTCGGTGAACGTCTCGACCGGAAGTGTCACTGTGTCGGCAGTGGCCAAAGGACCGCCCACCCTAGCGCGGGTCTCGGTCGGAACCTCCGGCTGGTCGTACCCGTCCTGGCGGCCCGGTTTCTACCCCGCGGGAAGCGATGCGGCGGGCTTCCTGCCCTTCTACTCGCAGCGCTTCCGGACGGTGGAGCTGAACACGACGGGCTACCGGCTGCCGGCCGAGGACCAGTTCCGCCGCTGGGCGGAGCAGGTGCCGGACGGCTTCGAGTTCGCGCCGAAGCTGCCGGGCACGCGCCTCCGCAGCCTCGAACTGTTCGGCGAGCGGCTGCGGCTGCTCGGCGACCGGCTCGGCCCCGTGCGGATCTCGCTCAAGAGCCCGCGCGACGACGGCGCGATCGAGCTGCTGCTCGGATCGCTCGACCCGGCCCTGCGGCTCGCGTTCGACCTCGGCCACCCGTCGTGGGACGGGATCGAGCCGCGGCTCGCCGCCGCGGGCGCCGTTCGCGTCGGCGACCTCGACGGGCCTGCGCCGTTCCGCTACCTCCGCCGCCGCGAGGCGCCCGACGACGAGCTCGCCGCGCGCCTCCGCGCGTGCGCCGAGCCGGTGTACGTGTACTTCCGCCACGACGAGGAGCCGGCCGCTCCCGCCCACGCGGCAAGGCTCCTCGAGCTGCTCAGCGAACCGTGATCGCGACGCAGCTCTGCGGCGATGCATCGCCTGAGAGCGAGACCGTGTTGACGCAGTAGCTGAAGCGCCCCCTCGCGTTCTTCGCCGGCCAGAGCACGACGTAGCGCTGCTCGGCATGGAGCGTCACCCGCGACGTCGACGTGCGGTAGACGACCGCCTTCTGCGCGTTCCGCACGACGACGACGGCGCGTACCGCCGACCCGTCGTCGAGCGCCCGGTAGGCGAGGCGCACGGACGAGCCGACGCGCTCGACCGAGCCGACGGCCCGGACGCCCGGCGGCGCGCTGCCGGCGACGGCCGGGGGAATCGACCCGGCGCCGGTCACGACGACGGAGGCGAGCGCGGTTGCCCAGCCGCGCCCCGACGCGAGGTCCGTGCCGGTCTCGCCGCCGACCCACACCGACGCCGGATGCGCCGGGTCGCGCGCCGCGCCGAAGTAGTCGCCGTAGCGGTCGCCGCGGTAGATCCCGACGCTCCGGGCGACGACGACCGGCTGCGTGAAGATGCCGTCGGCCGTGCGGCCGACGACGACGAGCTCGGGCAGGACCTTCTGCCCGGACTCCCCCATCGCGATGACGAGGTTGCCGTTCAGGTCGGGCCGCAGCGCCGGGTAGAAGACGCTCGCGCCGGCATACCCGAGGTCGGTGTCCCAGGCGACGGAGCCGGTGGCGGTCTCGAGCTCGACGACGCGTGCGCAGGAGCGGAGGATCGCGTCGCCCGGGGGGACGCAGCGCCCGTTCGCGGAGAGCCACAGCCGCCCGTTCTCCCAGACCGAGTCGAGCACGCGGTTGTCGTTCGTCACGATCGCCGGGCTCGTCGCACCGGACGGGGGCTGCCCGGCAGGCGGCGGCCGCAGGAGCGGCTGGATCGCCGGCGCGGCGACCTCGTGCACGGTGACCGGCGCAGGCGGCACGCCGTCGACCGCCAGCAGATGCACGAAACGCGACGCGCGGTCGTCGACCGAGACCACGTACTCCGTCGCGGTCGACGAGAGCGACTGCACCGGTGCGAGGCTCGAGTAGTCGGCCGTCGGACCGAAGCTCTCGAACGCCGGCGTCGACGAGCCCGCGAGGAGCTGCTCCTTGCTGACGGTCCAGAGCTCTGCGCCCGCGGGCCGCGCACCGCTCTCGGCGCAATCGTCGAAGATGTCGGCCGCGAGCACGACGACGCCGTCGGCGACTCCGAGCCGGGGCTGGTCGGCGCAGCCGTTCGCGGCAAACGAGGAGACGGTCCAGGCCGCCGTCGGATCGCCGCCGGCCGAGACGGCGAGCATGATCGTGTCCCTGTCGATGTTCGAGATCGACGCGAAGAAGCGGCCGCTCGGCGCGTCGAAGAGGATGCGGGGATCCGTGAGCCGGTCGCCGCCGCTCCCGAAGAGGGCGGCGAGGTCACGCGTCTGCACGAGCTGTGGCACGCCTCCCGCCGTCGCCCACGTGCGCTCGGCGAGGTTGACGAGCTCGACGAGAAACCCCGAGCCGGCCCCGACGCTGACGTCCGGCGGCTCGAAGCCGCCGGCGGCGACGTCGTTCAGGCCCGAGAGCCTCTGCGTGACGGTGACGACGGGGCTGTCCGCGCCGGCGACGGTCGAGACGAGGACGAGTGAAGCCGCGAGCGCGGCGGCCGCTACGAGAGCCCGGCGCGGCAGAGCTTGTCGCCCCAGGAGAGGAGCGTGTCGGACTGCTCCGCCTGGTAGGCGACGTCGGCCGGGTTCGACGCGTCGAACGGATGGAGGCCGTCGACGATGACGCCGACATTCGGGGTCACGCCCGGGCCGCTCGCGAGCAGCCGGTACTTCTCGCCCGTGCCGGGCCCGCGGCGCCCGGTCCAGCCGGCCGGATGCTTGTAGCCGCCCTTCGTCGGATCGAACGAGTAGAAGCCGTAACAGAAGACGCCCGTCGGGTTGTGAGAGACGAAGGAGTTCTCGCGCCGCCAGCCCTGACCGTACACCGAGTTGTAGGTGTCGAGATAGATCAGGCTTCCGAAGCCGTCGGTCGGTGCGCCGTAGCGCGTCGTGCCGAAGCCGTAGACGGGCGTGCCCCTGTACGTGTAGCGCCCGAAGACCTGCTGGAAGCGCCCGCTGTACACCCAGCCGGAGCCGGTCTCGAGCTTCGCGACGTCACCGGTCCAGTGCGAGATCTCGAGCCAGTTCGCGCGCAGCTCGGGCAGCCACGGGGTGAAGCCGAGGTTCGGCTGGGGCTGCGGCCAGCTCTGCGCGGCCCAGTACGAGCCGTCCGGGCGACGTGCAGGCTGCGACGACGTTCGGCAGCGTCGGGCCGTCGTAGGCGCCGCAGCTCCCGGGGAAGTGCTTCCAGTAGACGGTGTGGCGCGTGCCCCAGCCGCCCGAGTAGTCGAGCTTGAACTTCGCCTGGTGCGCACCTTCGCGCGGCGCGATCGCGTTGATCGCTCCCCACACGAGCACGTGCTTGACGGCACCGCCCTTGTGGTAGGTGATCATCGCCTCGCCCTTCGCGTTGGCGCGGATCTGCACGCCCGTCGCGTTCCGGTCGATCAGCTGGGCGGCCGACGCCGAGCCGACCGCCGCGAGGGCGCCCAGAAGGACGAGGGTGATCGCCGCAAGCCGCTGCACCGTTCCAATGTCGGCCAGGGAGGGCCGCCTTCGCATCCCTCGGACGGGGACGGGGGCTACGCGCTTGTGCGGCCTTCTCAGAAGCGCGCCGCGGCGCCCTGGTGGCGGGCGTATGCGCCGCTCGACACGATGTCGGCGAGCGCGTCGACGGTGTGCCGGAGCTCCTCCTCGGTGTTGAAGAAGTGCGGCCCGAGGCGGACGCCGGCGTCGGGCCGGAAGTCGCAGACGATGTTCCGCTCGCCGAGCTCCCGGTGCACGGCCGCGTGGTCGGGAGTGCGGACGAGCACGGTGCCGCCGCGGCGCCCGGGGGCGCGCGGGCTCGCGACCTCGAGGTCTGCCCCGCCGGCCGCCGCGCCGTCGACGAGGTCGATCAGGAGCTGGGTCAGCGCGAGCGAGCGCTCGCGGATCCGCTCGACGCCGACCTCTTCGATCACGTCGTAGCCGGCCGTCGCCGCGTAGAGCGCGGGCACGTTCGGCGTGCCGGTGAGGAAGCGGCGCGCGCCCGCCGCGTACTCGAGCTCGGGCTCGAATGCGAACGGCCGGGCGTGCCCCTGCCAGCCGACGAACGTCGGCTCGCAGGCGCTCGGCGAGATCGGGACGGACATAGAGCCAGCCGGCGCCGGGCCCCCCGCAGAGCCACTTGACGCTGCCGCCGCACGCGAAGTCGACGCCGAGCGCCGTGACGTCGAGCGGGACGACGCCGGCGGACTGGTAGCAGTCGAGCACGACGTAGGCGCCGGCGTCGTGCGCGCGCTCGACGATCGGCTCGACGTCCTGGATCTCCGCGTTCTTGTAGAGCACGTGGCTGATCGGCACGAGCAGCGTCCGCTCGTCGATCGCATCGACGATCGCGGCGTCGTCCTCGACGGCGACGACCTCGAGGTCCGGCTGCGCCTGGTAGAGGTAGCGAACCGACGGGAAGTTCGCCTCCTCGTACACGACGCGGTTGCGGCCGGCGTCGCGGGCCGCCGGGTTGCGGAAGCACGACAGGACGATCTCCTCTGCAACCGTGACGTTCTGGTGCATCACGGTGCTGCCCGGCGGCGGCGCCGATGATGCGGCCGACCTGGTCGCCGACCGTGACCGGCATCTCCCACCAGCCTTCGCCCCACGAGCGGATGCCGCGCTCGCGCCACATGCGCGCGTACTCGAGCAGGTTGTCCTCGGCGGCAGCCGGCATCGCCGCGAGCGAATGGTTGATCAGATAGGTGCAGTCCTGCAGGATCGGGAAACGGTCGCGATAGCCGAGGAGGTCGTCCACGTCCATGAGCCTAGATCAGCTGACGCTCCTCGACTGGAAGCGGCGCGTCTTCGCGTTGTACGCGGACGTCCGGGCGGCGGAGGACCCCGAGGCCGCGTGGCGGCACTGGTGCGCGGTCCGCGCCGACCTGTACGGGAGGCACCCGCAGTCGCCGCGACGCGGCGGCAGCCCTGCGTACTTCCCGTACGAGCCGTCGCTTCGCTTCGAGGCGGCCGTCGAGCCGGTCGAGGCCGCCCCGCTCGAGATCGCGGGCAGCGCCGGGAGCGTGACGCGCTTCGAGCGCTTCGCGGTCGCCCGCTTCGGCGAGCACGCGCTCGAGCTGTACTGGCTCTCGGCGTACGGCGGCGGCGTCTTTCTGCCGTTCCGCGACGCGACGAGCGGGCGCGAGACCTACGGCGCCGGCCGCTACCTGCTCGACACGGTCAAGGGCGCCGACCTGGGCGGCGGCGACTCGACGCTCGTCCTCGACTTCAACTTCGCCTTCAACCCGTCGTGCGCGTGGGACGACTCCTGGGCGTGCCCGCTCTCGCCGCCCGCGAACCGGCTGCCGGTCCGCATCGAGGCCGGCGAGCTGACGCCGCCGTGACGCCGCCCGGCCCGGAGCCGCGTCAGACCTCCTGCAGCGAGCGAGCGCCCGGGCCGACGTACTTCGCGGACGGGCGGACGAGCACCCCGAGCCGCTTCTGCTCGAGCACGTGCGCCGACCAGCCCGCGGTGCGCGAGCACGCGAACATCGCAGGCGCGAGCGACGGCGGGATCTCGGCGACGTCGAGCACGATCGCCGACCAGAACTCGACGTTCGTGTACGAGTGATCCGGGTTCTTCTTCGCGATCGCCTCGTGCGCGGCCAGCTCGAGCTCCTCCGCGATCTTCACGCGCGGCGAGCCGAGCTCCTTCGCGGTCTGCTTCAGCACGCGCGAGCGCGGGTCCTCGGCGCGGTAGACGCGGTGGCCGAAGCCCATGATCCGCTCCTTGCGCGCGAGCGCCTCGGCGACCCACTTCTCCGCGTCGCCCATCTCCGCGACCGAGTCGAGCATCGGCAGCACGCGCGCCGGCGCGCCGCCGTGCAGCGGGCCCGAGAGCGCGCCGACCGCGGAGGCGAGCGCGGCGCCGCAGTCGGCGCCGGTCGACGCGACGGTGCGGGCGGTGAACGTCGACGCGTTGAGGCCGTGCTCGGCGGTGCAGATCCAGTACGTGTCGATCGCCTTCGCGTGATCGGGGTTCACCTCGCCCCGCCAGGCGAGCAGGAAGCGCTCGGCGGCGGTTTGGCCTTCCATGACCTTCTCCTCCGGCACCGGCGGCTTGTCCGCGCCGCGCGCCGACTGCGCGACGATCGAGAGCGCCGCGGCGGAGAGCCGCCGCAGATCCTCCTTCGCCTGCTCGTCGTCGATGTCGATGAGCTGGCCGAGCTTCCACTTGCCGCTGAGGCCGGCGAGCGCCGCCTGGAGCTCCGACATGTAGCCGCCGGTGCGGTACTCGAGCTCGCAGTGCGAGGCGGGCAGGCCCGGCTCGAGCGACTCGTCGACGAGCAGCCCCCACACCTGCTCGAACGGCACCTTGCCGACGAGGTCCTCGATGTTGACGCCGCGGTACCGGAGCTCGCCGCCTTCCTTGTCCGGCTCGGCGATCTCCGTCTCGAAGGCGACGACGCCTGCGAGCCCTGGGCTGAATTCAGTCATGCGGGAATCTCCTCCAACTCGATCTCGAGGCCGACGTGCCGCGCTCGTGCCGCGGCAACGACGAGTGCCGCGGCGGCGAGGTCCTGGACGGCGACGCCGACCGACTTGTACAGCGTAATTTCAATCGGGGTGGCGCGGCCGCGCCTGGTGCCCGAGAGGAGCTCGCCGAGCTCCGCGATCGAGGCCGGATCGAGGTCCGCGAGCTCCGGGGCGCCTCCCGGCGGCGGCGCGAACGCCGAGTCGCGCGACTCGACGACGATCGTCGCAGCGCGGACGAGCGCGGGATCGAGCTCGGACCCCGGAGCGTTGTAGCCGACCGAGCTGACGTGCGTCCCCGGCCCCACCCACTCGGCGCGGACCACGGGCTCCGCCGAATGGGTCGTCGCGGCCACGACGTCGGCGCCGCGCACGGCCTCCTCGAACGACGCGGCGCACGTCGCTCCGAGCTCGGCGGCGAGGGCCGCCGCCTTCGCCGGGTCGCGGCCGGCGATCCGGATCTCGGTCCAGTCGCGGATGTGGGCGAACGCGCGCGCGTGCGAGCGTGCCTGCACGCCGCTGCCGATGATCGACAGCACCTTCGCGTCGGGGCGGGCGAGCAGGCGCGCGGCGAGCGCAGCCGCGGCGGCCGTTCGGGTCGCGGTGATGTACGTGCCGTCGAGGAGGGCGGTCGGCGACCCGTTCTCGGGATCGAAGAGCACGATCGCCGCCTGGTGGGTGTGCCGGTCGGTGTTCCCCGGGAAGAGCGTCACGAGCTTGCACCCGAGCCCGGCCGACGGCGAGTACGCGGGCATCGCGCCGAGCAGCCCGCGCTCGGCGAGCGCCGCGATCCGCGGGGGCATCGAGCAGGCCCCGGCCGAGAGCTCCTCGTGCGCCTTCGCGAGCGCCCCGACGAGCTCCTCCAGATCGAGCAGCTCCTCCACCTGGGCGCGCGAGAGCACGAGCATCGGGAAAGACGTTACCCGCAGCCCGGCGGGCACCGGGCACGGTCTTGCTCGCTCTAGCCGACCAGGGTCAACGAGAAGTCGTTGCTGTGCCCGGCGTCGAGCGAGAAGAGCATGATCCGCTGCCACTGCCCGAGGCAGAGACAGCCGTCGCTGAACGGCACCTGCTCGGTCCGCGAGCCGAGGAGCGCGTGGACGAGCCGCTCGCGCGCCGCCGCCTCGGCGGGGACGACGCGCTCGAGCAGGCACTCGAGATCCTCGAAGAAGCCGGTCTCGCGCTCCTGCACGCGCACGAGCGACAACCCGCTCGTCGCCGACACGTAGGCGATGCCGGCGGTCTTGCCCGGAGGCCGCCACCGACTTGGAGACCTCGTTCGTGATGTCCATCACCGAGAGCGTCGGCAGCGCCGCCGCGATCGAGTACGGGACTTCGATGCTCGTCATGCCCGGGCGACCTCCTTCGGCAGCCGGAAGTGGACGTGCTCGCGGGCGACCGTGATCTCCTCGAGCGCCGGGTAGCCCCGGTCCGAGAGCCCGCGCGCGACGTTCTGGACGAGCTCCTCCGGCGTCGAGGCGCCTGCCGTCAGCCCGATCGTCTCGTGACCGGCGATGAGCGAGTCGTCGAGGCGGGACTCGCCGTCGATCAGCGTCGCCTCCGCACCCGCCGCCTGGGCGACCTCGACGAGGCGCACGCGCGTTCGAGCTCGTCTGCGACCCGATCACGAGGACGAGCGTCGCTCCCTCGGCGACCATCGCCTTCACGGCGTCCTGGCGGTTCTGCGTCGCGTAGCAGATGTCGTCCGCGTGGGGCCGGCGCAGCTCGCCCTGGCTCTCGCCGAGCGCGTCGACGATCGGCGCGACGTCGTCGAGGGAGAGCGTCGTCTGCGTGATCACCGCGATCGGCTTGTCGGTCTTCAGCGCCCGCGCCTGCTCGGGCGACTCGATCACGACGGTTGCGTCCGGCCGCTCGCCGAGCGTGCCGATCACCTCGACGTGGTTCGCGTGCCCGACGAGCGCGACGAGGTGGCCGCTGTCCGCGTACCGGCGCGCCTCGGCGTGCACCTTGTTGACGAGCGGGCACGTGGCGTCGACGACCCGGAGGCCGCGCTTCTCGGCGTTCTCCTTCACGGCGGGCGCGACCCCGTGCGCCGAGAGGACGCAGTACTCGCCCTCGGGAATCTCCGACTCGTCCTCGACGAAGACGGCGCCGAGCTCCTCGAGCCGGCGGACGACGTGCTCGTTGTGGACGATCTGATGCCGCACGTAGACCGGCGCGCCGTGCTGCTCGAGCAGGCGCTCGACGATCTCGATCGCCCGGTCGACGCCGGCGCAGAACGAGCGCGGGGCGGCAAGCAGCACTCTCCCGCTCACGCGCACGCCTCCTCGAGCGCGCGAAGCGCCGCGAGAGCGTCTCGCATCGAGCGGAGCGCGGCGCCGCGGCGCGTCGCGACCCAGCGGACGAGCCCGGCGACGTCGGTGCGGCCGTCGGCACGAACCGTCGAGTCGACACCCTCGATCGAGCTCTCCGCGCCGTCGGAGACGACGCGGACGACCCCGGCGAGCCTGCCGCTCCGGGCGAGCACGCCGCTCTCCATGTCGACGGCGTCGGCGCCGCTCGCGAGGTGCAGCCGGCGACGCTCCGCAGCGTCGTGCACGAGCTCGTCGGCTCCGAGGACCGTGCAGCTGCGCGCACCGCGCACACCGAGCGGCTTGCCCTCCCAGAGCGTCGCGCCGTGCTCGTCGACGACGCGCGTCGCGTCGACCACGTCGCCGATCTGCAGCTCGCCGTTCAACGCGCCGGCGAGGCCGAAGGACACGACGCGCGCGTCCGGCACGCCGTTCGCGGCGCGCACGCCGACGAGCACGGTGCGCAGGCCGAGCCGCTTCGCGACCCGCGCCTCGGCGGTCGTCGCGCAGGCGAAGGTCAGCCCGTCAGCGTCCACGCCATGCTCCGAACGGTCTCCTTCAGGCTCTTCGACGACTCGAAGGCAGCAGACGGCTCGAAGCCGGAGTGGATGCCGCAATGCTCGCAGCGCGGGTCGTTGCCCGGGCCGTACGCCTCCCAGTCCATGCCTTCGAGCAGCGCCTCGTACGTCGGGAAGATCCCGTCGGTGAGCAGGTAGCACGGGCCCTTCCAGCCGTACGGGTTGCGCGTGATCGATCCCCACGGCGCGCACGACAGCTTGCGCTCGCCGGTGAGGAAGTCCTGATAGATGGGCGTTGCGAGCCAGCGGTAGCCGTGCTTGCGAACGGCGACGCGAAGGGCGCGGAACTTCTCCTCGTGCTCCGCCCTCGTCATCGTCAGCGCAGGGTCGATCTGCGAGTACTGGTAGCCGGGAGCGACGAGCATGCCGTCGATGCCCACCTCGTCGGTGAGGTAGCGCATCATCTCGATGACGTCGTCGATCTCGGTCTCCTTGAAGATCGTCGTGTTCGTCGTGACGCGGAACCCCCTCGCACCGCGCCGTCTTGATCGCGTCGACCGCGATGTCCCACAGGCCCGGGTAGTCGCACACGTAGTCGTGGATCTCGCGCATGCCGTCGAGATGCACGACGAACGTCATCCGCGGCGAGGGCTCGAACCAGTCGAGGCACTGCTCGAGGCGCAGTGCGTTCGTGCACAGCTCGACGGTCTTCGAGTTCTCCAGCATGCCGGCGACGACCTGCTCGATCCCCTTGAAGACGAGCGGCTCGCCGCCGCAGATCGAGACGACCGGCGCCGGGCACTGCACGCCGGCGTCGACGCACTCCTCGACCGAGAGGCGCGCACGGTTCGACTCGTACTCGCGGATCTTCCCGCAGCCGATGCAGGCGATGTTGCAGGCGAGCGTGGGCTCGAGCATGAGCACGAGCGGGTAGCGCTCGCCCTTCCGCTGCTGGGACGCGACGTACTTGCCGATCGTGACCGTCGACTGCAGCGGGAACTTCATGCAGAAAGCCTCTCTCTCATTCGACCGAGTGCGAGTAGCGGGAACGTGATGCGGTAGAGGTGATAGCGGATCATGAAGTCGAGCGGGAAGCCGGTGCCCGTGAAATGCGGCTCGTCCCAGTCGCCGTCTGCACGCTGGGTTCCGCAAAGATAATCGGCCGCCTTTCTCGCATTTCCATCCTCAGCGTTTCCTGCGGCCACGTAGCCCATGAGCGCCCAGGCCGTCTGCGACGGCGTCGCGAAGCTCGCGCGGCCGCGCCACGCCGGATCGGCATACGAACGGATGTCCTCGCCGAACCCGCCGTGCTCCTGCTGCACCGAGTCGAGCCAGGCGACGGCGCGGCGCACCGCCGGATGATCGGAGGGCACCCCGCACGCCTCGAGGGCCGGCAGCGCCGCACCGGTGCCGTACAGGTGGTTGACGCCCCAGCGGCCGAACCACGAGCCGTCCTTCTCCTGCTCGTCGAGGAGCCAGCGGAGGCCGCGCTCCTGCGCGTCGTCGTAGCCCGTCTCGTGGCCGAGCGCCTCGAGCGCGTGCGCCGTGACGTCGGCGCTCGGCTCGTCGGTGACCTTGCCGAAGTCGCAGAACGGGATCTTGTAGAGCCACATCGCCTGGTTGTCGACGTCGAATGCGCCCCAGCCGCCGCCGCGCGACTGCATGCCGACGAGCCAGTCGAGGCCGCGCCGCGCCGCGTCGTCGCCGACGCCGAGCTGGCGGAGCGCGAACGGGATGACGGCCGCGTCGTCGGTGTCCGGATAGAGATCGTTCTCGTACTCGAACGCCCAGCCGCCGGGAGCGAGATCGGGACGGCGGACGGCCCAGTCTCCGCGGACGGTCACCTCCTGCGAGAGCAGGTACGCGCCCGCCGCACGCAGCTGCGGATGGTCCGCGGGGACACCGCACGCCCGGAGCGCGAGCGCGGCGAGCCCCGTGTCCCACACGGGCGACTGGCACGCCTCGGGGCGCAGCCGGTCGCCCTCGGCGACCATGAAGTGCTGCCAGCCCTCGACCGCCTTGCGCAGCGTCGGGTCGTCGAAGCCGTGGCCGAGCGCCGCGAGCGAGACGATCCCCCACACCCACGGCGGCTGGATCCCGCCCCACGACCCGTCGGCCTCCTGGTGGTCCCGGATCCAGTGCTCGGCGGCGCGCAGCGCGCGGCGGCGGAGCGCGTTCGGGCGCCGGGGCGCACGCGTCCGCCCCGGCAGCGCGCCGATCGCGGAGAGATCGACGTCGATCGGCCGCACCGGCCGCAGCGACTGCGCCACCGCGAGCGCGACGAACGTCTGCCGCGCCCAGCACGCGAAGTTGTAGATCGAGAACGGCGACCACGGCGGCAGCAGGACGAGCTCCGGGGGGATCGGCACCATCCGCTGCCACGGCCACTGGCCGAGGAGCGCGAGGAAGCACTTCGTGAAGAGCCGGCTCTTCGGGATGCCGCCCTCACGCCGGATGTACGCGAGCGCGGCCGGGCCCGGGTCGACGCCGCACATGCGCAGGGCGACGTAGGCCTCGATCGAGGTCGACAGGTCGGGCGGCCCCTCGAACCAGATCGCCCACGTCCCGTCGTCGCGCATGCGCGCCATCAGCTCGTTCGCGATCCCGCGGTCGAGTGCCGGCGTGCGAAGCCCGAGCGCGTGGTGCCAGAAGAGATGCTGCGCGGTCATGGTCACGTTCGACTCGAGCTCTCCGCACCACACGCCGTCGGGCTTCTGCAGCTCGAGCAGACGGCGCGTGCCGAGGTCGATCGCGCGGTCGAGCGCGGTGCCGAGCGCGGTGAGCTCCGCGGTCGCGGTCATGCCGTAACTGTCGCACGTCGGTTGCTCAAGACGTGCTGAGCCGCCGCGCGGCCGCTCCGCACGGCGCTCTCCATCGTCGCGGGCCAGCCCGTGTCCGTCCACGTGCCGGCGCGGACGACGCGCGGATCCTTCGTCTCGACGCCGGGACGCTGGACGCCCGGGCGGAGCGCGACGGTCGCATACGGCTCCCGGCTCACGCGAGACCAGAGAAGCCCGGCGTCGCCGAGCCGCTCCGTCAGCTGCGCGGCGACCCGCTCGACGAGCTCGCGGCCGCGCACCTCGAGCAGCTCCGGGACGCCGCTCGAGACGACGGTGAGGTACTGGCCGCGCTCCGGCGTGTGGCCCGTGAGCGCGCCGCGGTCGAAGACCCAGTGGGCGTCCGAGCCGAGGAGCGCCGCGAGCGGTGCAGGGAGAAGGACGCGGTCGAACCAGAGATGCACGCTGACGATCGGCGAGTCCTCGAGTCGCGGCTCCGGCTCGCCGAGCAGCCGCGCGCTCTCGCGCGGCGGCACCGCGACGACGACCACGTCCGCGTCGACGTCGCCGAGCGACTCGACGCGGCGGTCGAGCCGGACGCGGTCGCCGAGCACGCGGCCGGCTGCGTCGCCGTGCATCGAGCCGAGCGGCTTCAGGGGCAGCACGAGGTCCGCGTTGCCGCGAGGCCCGAGGAGCGCGGTGCGCACCGTGAAGAGCCCCGCGCCGGCGTCGACCTCGTCGGCCCGCAGGTTGAGAGCGGGCCGGATGAAGACGTCCCAGAACCGCTCGACGGCCGCATCGCTCGCACCGAGCCGGCGCAGGACGTCGCCGAACGTCTCGCCCTGCCGGGGACGCGCGTTCCTGCAGCGCGCCGTGACGACGGGGATGCGCAGGCGATCGCGGACCGGCACGTGCGCGTACGAGAGGAGCGCGGGGAGGCTCGGCTTGATGTCGGAGCGCGAGCCGTCCTCCGCGAGCACGGGCAGTGCGAGCCGCGTGCGCAGGTACGAGCGGCCCTCGCCCACGCGCTCGAGGAAGCGGAGGTACTCCGTGAAGCACCCGAGCGCGATGTGCTGCCCGTTGTCGGGCGGCGGCTCGGGGTCGCCTTCGCGCGCCGGCAGCGTCTGCACCGCGCCGCCGAGCGTCGGTCGCGACTCGTGCAGCGTCACCTCGACGCCGGCGTCGGCGAGGTCGAGCGCGGCGGCGAGCCCGGCGAGCCCGCCGCCGATCACCGCCGCCTTCACCGCAGGAGCCCCCGGGCGACGACACCGAGCTTCTCGCGCGTCGACAGGCGGCAGGAGCGGCCGAACACGTCGAAGCCGTTCGCCTCCATGCGGTCGAGCTGCCCGCGGTACAGGCCGGCGAACGTCGAGACGCAGAGCGCGCTCCGCCGGTCGAGCGAGTCGAGCAGCCGCAGCCCCTCCACGAGATGCGCGCGCGCCCGCTGCGCCTGGAACGCCATGAACGGCTCCCACTCGGGCGTGACGCGATCGAGCTCGGCGACGCCGAACCGGCCGAGCTCGTCCTGCGGCAGGTAGACGCGACCGAGCAGGAGGTCTTCCTCGACGTCGCGCATGATGTTGATCAGCTGCAGCGCGATCCCGAGCGTCGTCGCGCGCTCCCGGTCGTCGGAGCCGTACACCGCGATGCATGCGACTCCGACCGCACCGGCGACCTTCTCGCAGTAGCCGCGCAGCTCGTCGAAGGTCGCGTAACGCGCCTGCTCGAGATCCTGCAGGCCGCCGTCGACGAGCGCCGAGAGCGCGTCGCGCGGGATGTCGAACCGTTCGCGGGCGTCGTGGAGCGCAACGCCCATCGCACCGGCCGGCGCGGCGTCGAGCGACGCCCGCAGGGACTCGAGACGCGCGCGCTTCTCCTCGACGGGCAGGGCGCCGTCGGCGACGTCGTCGACCTCCCGCGCGAACGCGTAGATCGCGGCGATCGCCCGCCGCTTCTCGCGCGGCAGCACCATGATCCCGTACGCGAAGTTCTTCGCCCGCTCGCGGGTGACCCGCTGGACCTCGGCGTATGCCTCGTCGACGCTCATCGAACGAGTACGAGCGCAGCCTCGCGCGCGAGCCGCGCGCGCGACGGCTTCGGACGCTGCGTGAAGACGTCCCAGTGCGCGGCCTCGAGCGCGTCGAGCGCGGCGAGGCCGCCGCGGGCGAAGAGCCCGACGGCGCGGCCGAGCCGGCCGCCGATCCGCGCGCGCAGCACGTCGCCCGCCTGCAGGAGCGGCGGCCGCGCGCTGCGCCTCGAAGCGAAGCAGCGCGCGGAGCTCGTCGCTCGGTCGGTCGAGGGCGGGGTCGCCGAAGCGCGCGCCGATCCTCCGCCGGCAGGTACACGCGGCCGAGCTCGAGGTCGCGAGGCACGTCCTGGAGGAAGTTGACGAGCTGGAGGCCCGTGCACACGGAGTCGCTCGCGGCCACGAGCTCGGCGTCGTCGAGCCGGCGCAGGACGCCGAGGACGAGCCGCCCGCACGGGTCGGCGGAGTGGACGCAGTACTGCTTCACGTCCTCCCAGGTCGCGTACTCGGCGACGCGCTGGTCGATCCGGTTCGCCTCGATCAGCCGCAGGAACGGCTCGCGCGGGAGGTCGAACTCGCGCACGGTCGGCTGGACGTTGAGAAGCACGGGCCAGTCGGCGTGCCCGTCGAATGTGAGCGCAACCTGCAGCTCGAGCTCGTCGAGCGCCGCGAGGCGGTCGCCGGCGAACGAGTCGCCGAGCTCGTCGACGAGCCGCGCGTAGCAGTAGAGCGCCCGGACGTGCGGCCGCAGCGCGCGCGGGAACAGGATCGAGCCGACCGGGAAGTTCTCGCCGGCCGCTCGTGCGGCGACCTCCTCGACCTCCATACGACAGAAGCATACGAGCCTCGTTTGCGGCTGAACTGCAGCGGATGCTTGAATGGCAGCCGCGCGGCGACGAGGGCGCCGCGGACGCCCGCCCAGGAAAGGAGCGAGTCGTGGCCGATGGCAGCGGACCGGCTCAGGACGGAACCGCAGGGATCCGCGAGGACCCGGTCGCAGAGATCGTGCGCAGCGACGGCTCGATCGTCGTCAGCCTGGCGGGCGAGCTCGACCTCTACAACGCGCAGACCGTGCGCGAGGCGCTGCTTGCGTGCTGCGCCGAGAGCCCGGAGCGGCTGATCGTCGACCTGAGCAACGTGAAGTTCATCGACTCGACCGCCCTCGGCGTCCTGATCGAGGCCCGGACGCGGATGCAGAACCGGCGCGGCTTCCTGCTCGCGGCGCCCGCGCTCGAGACGCGGCGCGCGCTCGAGATCTCCGGTC
Source organism: uncultured Actinomycetes bacterium (assembly GCA_963831405.1). Lineage (GTDB taxonomy): Bacteria > Actinomycetota > Thermoleophilia > Gaiellales > Gaiellaceae > Palsa-739. Next base: position 16,647 of record CAWHPX010000004.1, on the reverse strand, counting down.
TCGACCGGCACTTCAGCGTGCACGACTCGCTCGACGCCGCCCGTTCGGCCTCGATCTAGGAGGCAACCCGCTAGGTTGCCGTCCGTGTCAGGCGAGGATCGGATTCTCGAGCGGGACGCGCTCCGGCGCTACGCGGACGCGATCGTCAAGGCGTCGCTTCGCGTCGGCAAGGGCGACTACCTCTTCCTGCAGGGCCATCCCGAGCACCGGGAGATCGTCGTCGCCACCGCCGAGGCCGGCTACCGGGCCGGCGCGACGGAGGTCGACGTCTCGTACTACGACCCGCTCGTCGAGCGCGCCCATCTCGAGCACGGCTCGAAGGACTCGCTCGGAGTCGTCACGCCCTGGAGCATCCGGCGGATGCGCGAGCTCGTGAAGCCGCGCGGCGCGCGCGCAGTCATCACCGGCGAGGCCGATCACGGCTACCTCGACGGCATCGACCCGAGGCGGATGGCGGCCGACGCTGCGGGCGTCGCCGCGCAGACGAAGTTCTACCGCCGCGCGAACCTCGATCTGAACGCGCGCTGGACCGGCGCAGCCTGGCCGACGGACTACTGGGCCTCGCAGGTGTATCCGGAGCTGTCGCGCCTCGAGGGGAAGCGCCGGCTCGCACAGGACTTCCTCTGGTTCTGCCGGCTGACGGACGAGGACGGCACCGGCTCGAGCGGCTGGCTCGCGCACGTGAAGGCGCTCGCGCGGCGCGCGGCGAAGCTCACGAAGCTCGAGCTCGCCGCGCTCGAGCTCCGCGGCCCCGGCACCGAGCTCGACGTGAAGCTCACGCCCGGTGCGCGCTGGCTCGGCGGCCAGGAGGAGACGGACTCGGGCGTGAAGATCGCACCGAACATGCCGACCGAGGAGGCGTTCACGAGCCCGCACGCCACGGGGACGAACGGCGTGTTCCGGTGCACGTTCCCGCTCACGTTCCAGGGCAAGCTGATCAGCGGGCTCCGCGGCGAGTTCTCGAACGGCCGCCTCGTGCGGCTCGAGGCCGACGGCGACGACGAGCGCGCGTTCGTCGCGTCGTACATCGACAGCGACCCGAGCGGCCACGGCCGCAGGCTCGGCGAGGTCGCGCTCGTGGACTCGACGTCGCGCATCGGCCAGAGCGGCCGCACGTACTTCCACACGCTGCTCGACGAGAACGCGGCCGCGCACATCGCCTTCGGCGCCGGCTTCGGCGGCACGCGCCCGCAGGGCTCCGGCGGCCTCAACCGCTCGACGATCCACCTCGACGTGATGATCGGCGGCCCCGACTTCGAGGTCACGGGCATCACCGCGAAGGGCAAGCGCGTCGCCGTCATCGCCGACGGCCTCTGGCAGATCTGAGGGCGAGAGCCCGAGCGGCGGGAATCAGCCGTCGACGAAGAGGCCGTTCAGCGGCCCGAGGAGCGCACGCGTCCGGCGCGAGACGCCGTCGAGCCGCCGGAGCTTGCGGCTGCTCGCAGCCTCGAACGCCCTCGGGCGCCAGAGCTCGTCGATCACCTGAACCGGGTCGCCGTCGGCCTCCTGCTCGAGATGCTCGCTCCAGAGCCGGAGCCGCGCGGCGAGGATCCATTCGGGATCGCGCACGACGACGTTCACCTCGGTGTCGTTGAAGAGGGAGTGCTCGTTGAGGTTCGCCGAGCCGACCGTGAGCCACGCGTCGTCGACGATCCCGATCTTCGCGTGCACGTAGACCGGGTTGCCGCCCGGCTGGAAGAGCGTGCACGCGAGAAAGCGCCGATCGTCTCCCCCGTCCTGCGCCGCCTTCACGAGCACGCCGAGCTGGCCGCGCGTGTCGTCACGCCCGTTGTTCGGGTCGGCGGGCAGCACGGCGACGACGCGGAAGTCGTCGCGGGGCGGCCGGCGCAGCTTGTCGGCGAGGATCGAGACGAGCTCGGGCGACCAGAGGAACTGGCTCTCGAGATAGACGAACCGCTCGGCGGCGCGGAGCGCGCGGCGATAGCTCTCGAGGATCGTGAACTCGCCCCGGGGCAGCCCGTCGTACACGCGCTCCGGCACGGTTCGCACGAGCTGCGCCTCGATGCCGCCCGAGGCCCCCGTCCGCGGCGGCTCCGGCAGGGCCCCCGGCCAGCGGAGGCGGAAGTGCTCGGCGACGTCGGCGACGATCGGGCCCTCGAGCCGCAGGCACGCGTCGTGCCAGCCGAGGCCCCGGCGCGGCGGATGGTCGCTCGAGTCGAGGCGGTCGCCCGCGAGCCACGTGAGGTCGAGCCCGCCGACATAGGCGACGCGATCGTCGACGAGCACGAGCTTCTCGTGGTGGCAGTGCAGCGGACGCTCTCTCGCATCGAGCTGCATCTCGATCGTCGAGCCGCGGACGAGGGCGTCGCGCATCGCGCGCACCTCGCCCCGGTCCGGGTGGAAGAGCGGCAGCGGCGCACCCGCCCACGCGAGCACGCGGACGTCGACGCGACGTGCGGCCTCCGCGAGCAGGTCGTGCAGCGTCGGCCCGTCCGGGCCCATGTGGAACTCCGGCGTGAAGCACCAGCCTGCGAGCCGGACGTGGGACGCGGCCGCCCGCACGTCCTCGACCATCCGCGGCAGGATCTCGGCGCCGTCGACGAGGAGCTCGACGGCGCAGCCGGGCCGCGGCGCGAACGCCCCGGTGTCGGCCCAGCCGCCCGCCGGCGGGTCGAAGGCGCGCGCGTGGCCGCGCCGGACGAGCCTGCGCCGGTGGTGCGCGCGGAAGGCGCGCTCGACGGCGTCACCGGCCAGGTCGTCGACGCGTTCGAGCCTGAGGGGCACCGCGTCGAGGTTACTGCCCGTTGCCGCCCGGGGTCGTCGGCGGCGGGGGCGGCGGCACGGGTGTCGTCGGCGTGGGCGCCGGGGGAGGCGGCGCCGGGGGCGTGGGCGGCGTCGGTGCCGGCGGCGCCGGGGCGGGCGGCGTCTGTCCGGGCTTCGGCGCGGGCGCATGCGGCCGCGGCGCCGGGGTCGTGGCCGTCGTCGTCGTCGGCGTGTAGGTCGGGACGTAGCTGTACGGCGAGGAGACGGTGTGCCCCGTGAACTGCGGATAGGGGAAGTCCTTGACCGGCAGCTTGCGGACGGCCTCCGACATGAAGCGGTTCCAGATCATCGCCGGCAGCGAGCCGCCGAACACGGCGCCGACTCCCTCGACGCCGTAGAGGGAGATCTCCGCCTTCGGGTAGCCGATCCAGACGCACGTCGCGAGCTGCGGGACGTAGCCGCAGAACCACGCGTCCTTGTAGTCCTCGGCGGTGCCGGTCTTCCCCGCCGCCGGGCGGCCGAAGTAGGCGGCGGTGCCCGTGCCGTGCGAGACGACGCCCTCGAGCGCGTACGTGACGAGGTCTGCGGTGTTCTGCGGGATCGCCTGCACGCCCGGCGCGTCGAGCTTGCCGATCAGGCCGCCGTTCGGGCCGCGCACGACCTCGAACGCCTGCGGGTCGTGATGCCTGCCGCGCGCCGCGAGCGTCGCGTATGCGTCCGTCATCTCGAGCGGGTTCACGGCCTGGGTCCCGAGCGTGATCGAGCAGACCGGCTGCAGCGGCGACGTGATGCCGAGCTTGTGCGCCTCCTTGACGACGTGCTCGGGACCGACGATGTCGACGAGCTGCGCGTAGATCGTGTTGACCGAGTTCGCAGTCGCGTCGAGCAGGCTCATGTAGCCGCCGGATTCGTCGGCGTAGTTGTGCACGGTCCACGGCACGCCGTTGAACGCGCACTTCGGATCGGTCAGGGTCAGCTGGGAGGGGCCGGAGAAGCCGGTGGAGACGGAGATGCCCTGGTCGATCGCGGTCGCGAGCGTGAAGGGCTTGAACGCGCTGCCCGCCGTGCGGCCCGCCTGCGACGCGAGGTCGAACTTCATCGGCCGCCCGTCGGGCAGGAACGACATCATCGCCTTCACCGCGCCGGTGCGCGGGTCGATCGCGACGAGCGCGGCGGCGGGATCGCTCTTCTCACGGAGGACGCCCGCGATCGCGTTGCGCGCGGCGAACTGCATGCGCGGGTCGAGGGTCGTCCGCACCTGGAGGCCGCCCGCTTCGACGCGGCGCTCGCCGAAGCGCTTCACGAGCTGCTTCGACGCCCAGCCGAAGAAGTTCGGGTGGCGCTGCGCGCTGTAGAGCGTCCCCGGCTTCAGGCCGAGCGGCTCGGCGATCGCCGCCGCGTACTCGCGCTGCGTGATGCCGCGCGTGTTCCGCATCGCCGTCAAGACCTCGTTGCGCCGCCGCAGGGCGATGTCCGGGTGCCGGAGCGGGTCGTACACGCTCGGCGCCTGCGGCAGCCCCGCAAGGAGCGCGGCCTGCGCGAGCGTCAGCTTCCTCGCGCTCGTCGAGAAGAACGTCTGCGCTCCCGCCTGCGCGCCGTACGCATGACGGCCGTAGAAGACCTCGTTGAGGTAGCCCGCGAGGATCTGCTTCTTCGTCCACACCTTCGCGAGCTTCTCCGCGAGGCAGGCTTCCTTGAGCTTGCGCGAGAACGTCTGCTGCGCCTTGCCGATGTAGAGGTTCCGGACGAGCTGCTGCGTGATCGTCGACCCTCCTTCGACGATGCGCCCCGCGTTCACGTCCTTGTAGAGCGCACGCGCGATGCCCCGGTAGTCGAGCGCGCCGTGCTCCCAGAAGCGGTTGTCCTCGATCGCCACCGTCGCTCTCGGCAGCCACGGCGACATCCGGTCGAGGAGGAGCGGCTGCCTGTTCGTCGCCGAGGGGATGACGCCGAGCAGGCTGCCGTCCGAGGCGAAGAGGAACGAGTTCGAGCCGAGCGACACCGGCCGGAGCGAGGCGAGGTCGCACGACCCGAAGACGAGGGCCCGGCCGGTGAAGGCCGCGCCCGCGAGCGCCGCGGCGGCGACCGCTGCAAATGCGACGACGGCCGCGAGGACGGTGCGGCGCCGGGGCGGCTTGCGGCGCCTGCGCGCGCGGCGAAGGGCGATGAGCGCTGCGAGATCGACATCGTCCTGCACGACGACGGTGTTCTGCTCGCCGTCAGTCGTGCAGAAACTCGGAGAGGAGCGCCCCGAGCACCGGCAGGGTCACCGTGATCAGGAGGTTCACCCTGCCGATCGCGGTCAAGCGCCGCCGCAGCGACTGCGGCTTGCCCTCGCGAATCTGCCGCGCGAGCCCGGGCCCGAGCACGTAGTCGTGCACGTAGGCGCCCGCGACGAGCGCCCCGACGAGCACGCCCTTCACCGCGAGCACCCAGTCGAAGCGGGTCGGCGTCCGGTCGAACGCGTGCTCGCGCGCGGCGATCACCGCGCCCGTGACGATCGCGACCCCGAGCGACGACCAGCCGATCGGCCGCCAGCGGGCGCCGAAGGCGCGCAGCGTGTCGGCGCGCGCCGCGCCCTCGAGACGCTGGACCGGAGGCACCGCGACGAAGACGAGCGCGACGGTGCCGCCGACCCAGACGACGGCGGCGAGGAGGTGCACGATCCGGAGCACGGCGTCCACCGGCGTAGTCTCCCGCACCCGCCGCTACGAGAGGATGAGCGCGGGGCTCGCGTAGCCGAGGTCGGGCGCGAAGATGCGAACCCGCGCGCCCGCGGGGAGCGAGACGGTGCGCAGAAACGTTCCGCCCGGCCCGGTCGTGGCGTCGCCGCCGACGGGCTGCCACCGGCCGCCGACCGACCGCTGCAGCACGTACGAGCGGCGTCCGGCACCGGGGCGCACCTGCCCCCAGAGCGCCGTGCGCGCGCCCTGCCGCGAGACCTGTGCGAGCGGCAGCGCGAACGCGCGGTAGGACGGCTTCGCCGCTCCGCGGACGCTGAGGAGGCCGCTCTGCCAGCCGCCGACGGCCGGCTCGTCGCGGATGAGGAACTGGATGAGGATCGTCACCCCGGGCTGCTGCCACACGCGGAGCGCAGCCTCGCCGATGTACGACGCCTGCTGCGCGTACGAGACGCCGAGCAGGCGGTCGGGCGGGTTCGTCTGGTAGCCGTACTCGGTGAGCCAGAGCGGCTTGGCGCCGAAGTTGCGGGTCACCTCGCTCCGGATCTCGGGCAGGCTCGCCATCGTGAAGCAGCTCCCGCAGGTGCCCCGCAGCGGCGTCTCGCCGCGGCCGACCGCATACGGGTTCTGCGCGTACGCGTCGAGTCGCGCATGCGCGGCCCGCATCCCCTGCATGAACGTGAGCGGAGCGAGGCCGCTCGGCGTCTTGCGCGGCGACGTCACGCCGCCGGCGACCTGGTTCGCAGCCGACGCCGCGTGGAGCGCGGCGTAGGCCGGGTTGAGCGCGCGCGCGACGTACAGCCTCGGCGAGACCGGCACCGAGAAGCTACGGCTGTTCGGCTCGTTCCACACGGTCCAGAGGTGAACCCACGGGAAGCGGGCGGCGGCGGCGGTTGCGAAGTTGCCGAGGCCCGACGCCGGCAGCCGGTTCGGCGCGCCGCCTCCGTTCGCCCAGCGGGGCGAGCCCCACAGGGTGACGAGAACGGGAATGCCGCGCGCGTGGAGCTCGTCGATCACGTCGCCGTAGACGCCCCAGCGGTACGCGGAATCGGACGGGTCGCGGGGCCGTGCGGGCCGCTTCGGCGCAACAGCGTCCCAGCGCAGCGTGAAGCGGACGATCTCGACCCCGAGGTCGTCGAGCGTCGTCACGCGGTCCGAGAGGGTGCCCGGCCCGTACTCGAGCCACGCATCGTCCTGGACGCCGAAGCGCGCTCCGCTCGACGCGTGCGCCGGCACGGCCGCGACGAGCGCGAGCGCGGCGACGAACGCTGCTCCGACCGCTGCTCCGACCGCTGCTCCGACCCCACGGTGCACGGCGCTGACCGTAGCGGCGAGCGCGCGGTCGCCGCGCAGCCTAGAGCGGCTCGAGCTCGACGACGTGCTCGCCGCCGCCGAAGACGACGGAGCGCACGACGTGCGTCCGCCCGTTGAGCGAGACCTTCTCGCCGACGATCGGCAGCCCCTCGAGGACGAGGCGGCCGGTCGCGACGACCGTGCCGTCCTCGTACGCGCGATAGACGCAGCTCACCATCAGCGGCCCCGCAGCCTCACGCGGGCGCCGCACCGCTCGCAGTGCTGGAACCGCTCCGTCAGAAAGAACGGCCGGCGCCGCCGGGGCAGCTTGTGACCCAGGACTCGACAGAGGAGGCGCCGCATGCGAGGCGCGGAGACTAGCGGGAAGGCGGCGGGCCGCGCTCGTGGTTTCTTCGCCGCCTCCGCGGGCATCCACGTGCCGAGTGACCGGGCTCGAGCTCATCGGCACGTCGGCCTTCGGGTCGGTGCACGACGTCTTCCATTCGACGGCGTTCCACATCGCCCGCAACGTCACGCTCTTCTTCGTCGTCGTCTTCTGGCTCGGGCTCGCGTACTGGGTGTATCGGGACGCCCGCCGCCGCGTCGACGACCCGTGGCTCGTCGGCACGGCGACCCTCATCGGCCTCGTGCCGTTCATCGGGCCGCTCGTCTACCTCCTCTTCCGGCCGCCCGAGACGCTCGAGGACGCGCACGTCCGCCGCGCCGAGATCCGCGCCCTCGAATCGCGTCTCCGCGAGGCCCGGCCGCAGTGCCCGGTCTGCCGCACGGACGTGGAGCCGGCCTTCCTCATCTGCCCCGTCTGCACGACCCAGCTGAAGGAGTCGTGCGCGAGCTGCGCAGCCCCGCTCGAGCGGCTGTGGCAGGCGTGCCCGTACTGCGCCGCGCCGGTCGGCGCGAAGCCGACGGCCGGAGACCTCGACTCGGCCCTCGCCGCGGAGGCGCTCGTCCACGCGGCGCCGAAGGGCCGCGGCCGCAAGCCGCGCGCCCGCCCGGCAGGCCCCGGCGTGGTGACGGCGAAAGACGCCTGAGCAGGGCTTCTCCGAAGGAGCCGACGCGCGGATTCGAACCGCGGACCCCTTCATTACGAGTGAAGTGCTCTACCAGCTGAGCTACGTCGGCGCTGCGCGCAGTCTACCGACCTGAAAACCAGCTGAGTGCAGGCGTTTGGGATGTAAGAAAATCGCAAATTTGCGATGTTTGGGAATGGACTTCCGAGGCACGCCGTTCTATAAATCAGACACAGGGCGTTCTGCAAGATCGCGGGCTTTCCCGCGCATGGGACGCCGAGGAGGCCGCTGCCGGGCGGCCCCGCCACGACCGAGAGAGGGATTGAACTGAGCGACACGATTCACCTGCATGACCTGACGCCTGCCGAGCGCCTGGTCGAGGAGGCCGCCGAGCGCGGCTTCGTCGAGGAGAAGGAGCTCGAAGCGTTCGCCGACGAGCACGAGCTCGCCGAGGACGACATGGCTGCCCTGCGCACCGCGCTCGAAGAGCGCGACGTCATCGTGCGCGCCGAGGCTGCCCCGACCCGTGCGTCGCTCGCCGCTTCGAGCGGCGGGACGCTCGACCCGCTCCAGCTCTTCATGGACGCGGCCGGCCGCCACAAGCTGCTGACCGCCGCCGACGAGGTGCACCTCGCCAAGCGCATCGAGAAGGGCGACGCGGCGGCGAAGGAGCGGATGATCAACTCGAACCTGCGCCTCGTGGTCTCGATCGCGAAGCGGTACCAGGGTCATGACGTGCCTCTGCTGGACCTCATCCAGGAGGGCGTCATCGGCCTGAACCGCGCGGCGGAGAAGTTCGACTGGCGCAAGGGCTACAAGTTCTCGACCTACGCGACCTGGTGGATCCGCCAGGCCTGCCAGCGTGCGGTCGCGAACCAGTCGAAGACGATCCGCATCCCGGTGCACGTCCAGGAGCGCCGGATCAAGCTGAACCGCGCCTCCGCGGAGCTGCAGGCGAAGCTCGGCCGCGAGGCGACGGTCGACGAGCTCGCCGAGGCGACCCGCCTCAAGCGCGAGCACGTCGTCGAGGCGCTCGACGCGGTCGACTCGATCTCCCTGAACCAGGGCCTCGGCTCCGAGGGCGACTCCGAGCTCGGCGATCTCTTCGCCGACGAGACGTCCGTCGATCCCGCCGAGGAGGCCGTCGACGCGGTGCGCCGCCAGCGCATCCAGCGTGCGGTCGCCGACCTGCCCGAGCGGCAGCGGCGGATCATCGAGCTTCGGTTCGGCTTCGGCGGCGAGTCCGCGTCGCTCGAGACGATCGGCAAGGAGCTCGGCCTGACGCGCGAGCGCGTCCGCCAGCTCGAGTCCGAGGCGCTCCACCGCCTGCAGCTCGAGCTCGGCGACGAGCTCGTCTGGGCTGCGTAAGCGGCCCCGCCCGGGCGCGACGAACCTGTTCTCCGGACGGCCGGCGCGCCCCGCGCGCTAGCCGTCCGACCCGTTCCGCCGGTGCTCCGCCTTCGGCGCGCCGGCGTTCGACCCGTCGGCGCTCGACCCGTCGGTGGTCGCCTGCGCGCCGGTGGTCGCCTGCGGGTCGGGGGCGGGGGTCGAGGCGCCGTCGGCCGCCTGGCCGCGTCGCGAGCCGGAGTCGCTCTTCGAGCCGTGATCGGTGGCGCTGCCGTTCGCGCTGCCGCCGGGCGGGCTCTGGCTCCCGTCCGTTCCGCCGCCTCGGACGGGCTCGGCCGGAAGCGGGGAAGGCGTGCCCTGCAGCGCGTCGTCGGCCGGCGGCGCGTCGCCGTGCTCCCGGCCGCGACCGTTCCCGTGACCGCTCCCGCTCTTCGCGTCGCGGCCTTCGCCGCGCCCGGCCCGCGGAGCTTCGCCGCCCGAGACCGGCGCCGCCGGCTCGTCCGGCGCCGGCCGGAGGGACAGCCCGAACGCGTGCCCGGCGTGCGCCGACTCTGCCTGCGGCAGGCCTGCGTGCGGCAGACCTGCGCGCGGCAGACCTGCGTGCGCCGCCGCGCGCCCGGCCGGGCGCGCGTGCCGCACGGCCTTCGGCACCGTGAGCTGCTCCGGGGCCGCGGCCGGAGCAGCCGTCCGGGCTGCAGGCGGTGCCTGCGGCGTCCGGCCGGTCGGCACGGGCGCGTGACGGGCGGGCGTCCGGGTCGACGGATGGTGCGCCCGGTAGGAGACGACGGGGGCGGCGGCGACGACCGTCGTCGCGCTGACGACCGCGACGGTCGCCGCGACCTTCGTCGCGGCGCTTCCGCCGACGAGGAGCGATTTGAGCACCGTGACGGCGTTGCCCCAGTCGAGCATGCGCGCGGCGCTCCGGCGCTCCCTCGGCTGCTCGAGGCCGCTCGCGAGCGCGCGGCGCGCGCGGAAGATCAGCGTCTCGACGGCGGCCTGCGAGAGCCCGAGCTCCGCGCCGATCTCGCGGTACGAGAGGCCCTGCCACTCCCGGAGGAGGATCGCGCGCCGCTGGGTCTCCGGCATCTGCTCGAGCGCGTCCTGAAGGCCGATGAGCTCGTCGGCGCGCCGCGACGGGGCCGGTGTCAGCTCCTCGACGAGCTCGAAGTCCGCCGGCGACTCGACGCGGCCGCGGCGCCAGCTCGAACGGCGGCGCGAGAGGCAGACGTTGTGGGCGATCTTGAAGAGCCACGCCGACTCGAGCTCGGGCACGACGCCGCGCTTGAGGCCGCGGAAGGCGTTCAGGAACGTGCTCTGCACCGCGTCCTCGGCCTCCTCCCGCGAGCCGAGCTGGTGCACGCAGTAGCGGAAGATCTGGTTCGCGTACCGCTCGTAGAGGGCGCGCGTCGCGTCTGCCTCGGGAGGGCTCGCCCCCTCGACGCGGTTCGCACGACCTATGGACGGAACTGCGGCCAAATCTTCGCCCCCGCTGAAGATCCTGTGCTTCCGCGCGCCCCGCCGCACGAGCGCGCCACGGCACCCATCATCGGCGAGCCCGCCCGGCCCGGCAACCCGAATCGGGGTGATCCGAGGCCGCGTTTTACCGGGGCTTTACGGAGCCGAGCTCGCGGCGCAGGCGGTGCAGGAGCGCCTCGAGCGCGAGCGGGACGGAGACCTGCAGCTCCTCGGCGTCCCGCCACGCGGCGCGCACGACCTCGCAGGCCCGCTCGGCGTCCTGGAGCCGCTCCCGCGTTGCGTCCGCCCGCAGATCCTCGAGCCGGTCGACGTGGACGACGGCACGCTCCGCCCCGGCGGCCATGACGACGACGTCCCGGTACCACCATTCGAGCTCCTCGAGCGCCGCGAGCAGCTCGTCCCGCTCGGCGCCCCGCTGCGAGCGGCGGATGCGCTGCTCGGCCTCGCGGCCCGTGAGCTCGAGCATCGAGACCGACTCCTCCGCCCGCTCCTTGGCCTCGGCACCGCGCTCGGTGATCCCGGCGAGGAGCGTCTGCGCGCCGTCCCCCGCGTCGAACGCGGGGTCGAGGTACACGGCGCGGGCGACCTCGAGGAGCGCCTCGCGCCGCTTCGCCGCCGCCGGGTCGAGCAGCCGCTCCGCGCGGTCGAGCCGGCCGCCGGAGACGCGTGCGAGCGTCGTCGCCTCGTCGTCGGAGAGCTCCGGCGCCCTGGCCCGGATCTCGTCCCGCACCGCCCGCTCCGAGAGCCGCCGGAAGGGCACGAGCTGGCAGCGCGAGCGGATCGTCTCGGGGAGCGGCCCGAGATCGCTCGCGATGAGCACGATCACCGCGTACGGCGGCGGCTCCTCGAGGTCCTTCAGGAGCGCGTCGGCCGCGTCCTCGTTCATCGTGTCGGCGCCGAACACGAGATAGACGCGCCGGGACGCCTCGAACGGGCGCATGTGCAGGTCGCGGCGGAGAGCGCGGATGTCGTCGATGCGGATCTGGTCGCCGAGCGGCTCGAGCACGTAGAGATCCGGGTGCGTGCGCCGCTCGACGCGCGCGTGGTCGCCGAGGAGCTCGGCCGCGAAGAGCGTGGCGATCGCCTTCTTGCCGACACCCGGCGGCCCGTGCAGCAGGTAGGCGTGGGCCGGGCCCTCCGTGAGCGCGGCCGACAGGAGGCGCTTCGCGTCGTTCTGCTCTGCGACCGCGGCGAAGGTCACCGGAGCAGCGGCTCCACGGCGCGCCACACCTCGTCCGCGATCTCGTCGACGGCGCGCGGCTCCCCGTCCGTGCCTCCGGTCGCGACGACGCGCCAGCCGCCGCGGGCGGCAAGCTCGAGGTAGACCTCCCGGGTCGCGCTCGAATGGCCTGCGTCGGACTCGTGGATGTCGGCCTCGAGCGTCGTGTAGCCGCGGGCCGCCTTCCGGCCGACGAGCTCGCGCGCGAGCGCGACGGGCGCGTCGAGGAGGACGACGAGCTGCGGCCGCGGGAGCGCGAACTCGCCGTACTCGACCTCGTCGAGCCAGTCGAGGAGCCGGGCGCGCGCGTCGCCCGTGAGCTTCGCGCCCTGGTGCGCGGCGTTCGACGCGACGTAGCGATCGCACACGACGAGGTCGGCCTCCGCGAGCGCCTCCACGAGCTGCGGGCGCGCGTGGAAGCGGTCGCCGGCATAGAGAAGCGCAGCAAGCTCGGGGTGCACCTCCTCGACGCCGCCGAACTCGCCGTTCAGATAGTCGGCGACGGCGCGGCTGAACGGGTTGCCGTCGTAGAGGGGGAAGCTGAACGAGGCGACGCGGTGGCCGCGCGCAGACGCCGTCTCGGCGACGCGCGCCGCCTGCGTGCCCTTGCCGGCGCCGTCGATGCCCTCGATCGCGAGCAGGACTCCCACAGAACCTAGGATACGAGGCTCATGCGGGTACTCGTCACCGGTGGAGCGGGCTTCATCGGCTCCCACGTCGTCGATGCCCTGCTCGAGCGAGGCGACGAGGTTCACGTCCTCGACGATCTCTCCAAGGGAAAGCGGGAGAACGTCGCGGACGGCGCCGAGCTCCACCGAGCCGACATCCGCGATCCCGACGCCGTCTTCGACGCCGCCCGGCCGGAGGCCGTCGTCCATCTGGCCGCGCAGGCCGACGTGCGCGTCTCGGTCGAGCGGCCCGCGTTCGACGCGGACGTGAACGTGATCGGGACGGTGCGGATCCTCGAGGGCGCCCGGCGGCACGGCGCCCGGATCGTCTTCGCGTCGACCGGCGGCGCGATCTACGGCGAGTGCGACGGGCCGGCCCCGGAGTCGTCGGCCCGGCTGCCGCTCGCCCCCTACGGGACGTCGAAGCTCTGCGGCGAGGAGTACCTCGCCACGTGGAACCGCCTCCACGGCACCCGCCACGTCGCGCTTCGCTTCGGCAACGTCTACGGCCCGAGGCAGGAGGCGCACGGAGAGGCGGGCGTCGTCGCGATCTTCATGGGGCTCCTCCGCGACGGCGGCACGCCGAAGATCTACGGCGACGGCGAGCAGACGCGCGACTACGTCTACGTCGGCGACGTCGTACGGGCCGTCCTCGCCGCGTTTCGCCGCGACGGCGGCGTCTTCAACGTGGGCACGGGCGATCGAGACGTCGGTGCTCGACCTGTACGCCGCGATCCGGCGTGCCACCGGGGTCGAGCGCAGCCCCGACGCACGCGCCCGCGCGGGCCGGCGAGCTGCAGCGCAGCGTGCTCGACGTCTCGGCGGCTGCGCGGGAGCTCGGCTGGCGGCCCGAGCAGCCCCTCGACGCCGGTCTCGACGCGACCTGGCGGTGGATGAAGGAACGGTGACCGGCGGGGCGAACCATTTCGGTCCGTGCAGCACGCAGCGCAGATCCCGACGACCTTCCCCTGGCGCGCCGCGACCCTCGTGGTCGGCGCGCTCGCCGCAGCCGAGCTCGTCGCGCTGATCGCGATCGGCGCGATCCACGCCGCGCCGAAGCACCGCCACACGGCGCAGCCGGTGCACGCGGCGAAGACCGCGACGCCGCCCGTGCCGCATGTCGCGCCGCCGCCGTCGCACCCGCTGAAGCCCCGCTCGCTCGTCCGCGTGCTCGTGCTGAACGGCAACGGCGTCTCCGGCGCCGCCGCCGCGGCCGCCCAGCGGCTCCAGCTCGAGGGCTACCGGATCGGCGGCGCCACGAACGCCGCCCGCCACGACTACGCGCGGTCGATGGTGCTGTACGTGCCCGGCTGGGTGAAGGAAGCGCGGAGGCTCGCGCACGACGCGGGCGTCGGGCTCGTCGCACCGGTCGACGGCCTGCGCGGCCCGCAGCTCAAGGGCTCGAAGATCGTCCTCCTCCTGGGCACCTAGACGCGCTCGGCGGCACGAAGTTGTGCGCCTTCTTGCGCGCCTGGTCGAGCAGCCCGCAGGGCCGGGCGGCGAGCCCGAAGCGGTCGTACGTGTAGGAGTTGTTGAGCGCGTCGTAGGCCGGGAGCCACTGCTTGTGCGCGAAGTAGAACGCGCCGAGCGCGTACCAGGCCGACGCGTTCTCGGGCTCGAGGCCGACCGCGTCCGTGTACAGCTGCTGCGCGTGCGCGAGGTTGCCCGCTGCGTCCTCGAACGCGGCCCAGTCGGTGAGCGCGTCGACCGACAGCGGGTTGTACGAGTGCGCCTGCGCGGAGGTCCGCGCGTGCGAGCGCGCGGTCTGCGAGCCACGGCGCCGCGAGCGAGTAGACGGCGGCGAGAGCGACCGCGACGGCACCCGCTGCGAGGAGCAGGCTCCGGCGGCGCGGCGCGCCGCCGGCGGCCGCGCGACGAGGGCGCCCGCGAGCAGGAAGAGCGGGCCGCACGTGGCGACGTAGTTCCAGTCCTTGTCGACGATCGCATGCGCGAAGAACACCGCCACGGCGAGGCCGAGCGCGAGCCCGGCAGGGTCGCGTCTCGCCCGCCAGGCGCCCCAGAGGGCGCCTCCCGCAACGCCGAGGTAGAGGAGGAGGCCGACGAGGCCGGTCTCCGTCAGGAACTGCAGCGGCACGTTGTGCGGCTCGTCGACGACGACGGGTGTCTTCCGGAGCATCTGGTTCGTCAGCTCGAAGGTGCCGGCGCCGGTGCCGCCGCCCGGGTGCCGCGTGAACGCGTGCCACGCCTCCTGCCACCACTCCCAGCGGTTGCTCTTCGCGCTCCCGAGGTGGGACGCGCTGTTCGAGAGCTGGCTCCCCGGGCTCGTGAAGTCCGTCCAGATGTGGCCCGCGAACGCGATGCTCGCCGCGAGGCCCGCGACGGCGGCGACGACCGCGACGGCGCCCGCCACGCGCTCGATCCGCCGCCGCCGCGCAGGCGCCACCTCCCGGCGTGCGAGCGCGAAAGCGCACGCGCCGACGAGGGCGGCGCCGGCTGCGAGCGCGAGCGCGAAGAGCAGGCCGTCGTGCGCACGGACCGACCGCGGCTCGCCGTCGTTCGTGATCCCGGGCAGGGCGAGGGCGATGCCGAAGACCGCGGCACCGGCGCCGCCGCCGAGCGCGCAGGCGACGAGGCTCTCGACGCGGCTCGTCCGGTCGAGGACGATCCAGGCCGCTGCCGCCGCGCAGGCGAGCGCGACGCCGAAGCGCGAGTAGGTGAGAAGGACGGTGACGACGAGCGCGTAGAGGAGGACGACGCCCCCGATGCGGCGCTTGCCCGCGAGCCACAGCGCAACCGGGACCCCGGCGTCGCAGACGAGGGCGAGCTCGTTCCAGTAGCCGAGCGGCGAGCGCAGCCGCGCCACGCGCCCGTAGTCGGAGAAGAGCGCGGGAACGCACTTCGCGAGGAGGGCCCAGCCGACGACGAGCGCGAGGAGCATCGCGGCCGCACGCGCGAGCGCCGGCCGGGACGCGTGCGGCAGCGCGAGCACGCCGAGCAGCGCGAAGCCGGCATAGACGACGGTCCGGTTCGTGAACTGCCAGCTGCGGTCGGGCGAGATCGACCAGATCGTGGTGGCGCCCGACCAGACGGCGAGGCCGAAGAGCGAGCCCAGGAGGAGCGCGGCGGGCGCGTCGAGGACGGGCCGCCGCACGAGCAGGAGAGCCGCGAGCAGCAGAACGAGGCCGCCGATCCAGACGAGCGGCGCCTTGACGTCGCCGCCGCCGAAGAAGAGGGCGCAGAACGAGAGGGCTGCCGCCGCGAGGCCAGGAGCGAGCTCTTCGACGCGTTCGCGCGGAGCGCGCACGGGCGGTGACGCTAGCATCGTCGGAGCACCCCCGAATTCCCCGTTCACAAACGGTTTACATCGGGATTACCGCGAGAACACTCCCCTTGGAGAGACTGAGGGGACGCGCCGGGCGTGCAGGCCGCGCTTGGGCCAGAGCTGAATGACGACGACCGCACGCCACACGCCCCGCCTGACGCGCCTGCTCCTCGCGGCGGTCGTGGGCGCGCTCGCCCTCGGAGCGGCCGGCGCCCGCCCCGCGGCGGCGGCGACGTCGGCCTCGCTCAATCCCACCGATACGTGCTGGCGCGCGGTGATCAACGACTGGTTCGACAACAACCGGGTCGACAAGGTCTACGCGATCCCGTGCTACACGCAGGCGATCCAGCATCTGAGCCAGTTCCCGGACGTGCAGGGCTACTCGAGCGCG
The DNA here is from genome assembly GCA_963831405.1 of uncultured Actinomycetes bacterium. GTDB lineage: Bacteria > Actinomycetota > Thermoleophilia > Gaiellales > Gaiellaceae > Palsa-739. The sequence goes on along the minus strand of CAWHPX010000004.1, from coordinate 537 downwards.
CCCGAGGACATCCACAACGCGCTCCTCGCCGCGCTCCGGCAGGACCGTGGCAGCGGCGGCGGCACGGGCGGCGGCACGGGGGGCTCCGGCCCGTCGAGCTCGGGCGGCGGCTCCTCGAACGCGCAGGGCGGCGGGACCGACAGCGGCTCGGGGTTCTTCCACAGCCTCGGCGACCGGATCGGCCCGGGCAACGCGCAGTCGATCCCGCTCCCGCTCCTCGTGCTCGGCGCACTCGCCCTTCTCCTCCTGCTCGCGGCCGGCGGAACCTGGCTCGCCCGCCGCATCCAGGCCCGGCGCATGACGCCCGCGCCGTCGCCCGTCCGGCGCCCGTAGCGCCTTCCGGGCGGGTTTCCGGGACGCGGGCCGCTCCGTCCGAGCCTGGGTCTAGCCTGCGGTCCCCCGCTGGGAGGACAAGGGCTCAGCGGAATATCCGGAGGCTACAGTTCGGGAGGGGCCGGTATGGCGAGCGTCGAGGAGAGGCAGAGCATGAATCAGACGGGTACCGCCGAGGAAACGGGCTCGGAGGTGGTCAACGCC
>CAWHPX010000003.1:0-38443 GCA_963831405.1 uncultured Actinomycetes bacterium | reverse complement strand
GGCGAACGTGCGAACCTCCTCGCTCAGCTCCTCGGGCGGCTCGTGATACTGGTCGGTCGGCACGGGCCGGAGACTGCCATACGGCCGCCGCAGCACGTCGCAGCCTGCTAGTATTTGAGCACGCAAGTATCTCCGGAAGGGACGGTCCGAAACCATGCGCTTCGACGGCATCCACCACATCACGTGCATCACGGGCGACGCCCCGCGCAACGTCGACTTCTACACCGGCGTCCTCGGGCTGCGGCTCGTGAAGAAGACGGTCAACCAGGACGACCCGACCGTCTACCACCTCTTCTACGCCGACGAGCAGGGGAGCCCGGGCGCCGACCTGACGTTCTTCGAGTACCCGGGCGCGGCGCAGGGGCGCGCCGGCGCGGGCATGGTGCACTCGATCGTCTGGCGCGTCGCCTCCGAGGAGGCGCTCGACTTCTGGGCCGAGCGGCTCGGCGTCGAGCGCGACGGCGACACGGTCGTCTTCGCGGATCCGGAGGGGCTGCAGCACGAGCTCGTGATCGCGAACGTGCCGGACGAGCCGCTCGTCGCCGACCACCCCGAGATCCCGCGCGAGCTCGCGCTGCAGGGCTTCGAGGGCGCCCGTGCGTATGCGCGGGACGCCGAGCGCGCGACCGCGCCGCTTCTCGCCGCGCTCGGCTTCGAGCGCGAGGGCGCACGCTTCGAGACGCGCGGCGACTCGCGCGGGGGGTGGATCGAGTTCGACGCCGCGCCCGAAGAGGCGGGCGTTCCCGGCGCCGGCACGGTGCACCACATCGCGTGGTCGTCGACGATGGACGACCACGAGGCGTGGCGCCGGCGCGTCGAGGAGGCCGGCGCGCGGCCGACGCCGATCATCGACCGCTTCTGGTTCCGCTCGATCTACTTCCGGGAGCCGGGCGGCGTGCTGTTCGAGATCGCGACGCTCGGTCCAGGGCTTCGCGACCGACGAGGACCCGGCGCATCTCGGCGAGAAGCTCATCCTGCCGCCGGCGTTCGAGCATCTTCGCGCGCAGGTCGAGCCGATCCTGACACCGCTTCCGAATCCGCGCAGCCACCGGGTTGCCTGACGCGCTCGTCGCACTCGAGCGTCCCGCGGCCGCAGAGCCGCGGGGCGCGCTCGTGCTGCTGCACGGCCGCGGCGCCGACGAGCACGACCTCTTCCCGCTCCTCGACGCGCTCGACCCTGAACGGAAGCTGAACGGCTACACGCCTCGTGCGCCGCTCTCGCTGCCGCCCGGCGGCGCGCACTGGTATCACGTGCCGCGGGTCGGCTACCCCGATCCGGCCACGTTCGCGGAGGGATACGCCGCGCTGACGGCGTGGTTCGACGCTCTTCCGTTCGCGGCGGGCGAGATCGTCCTCGGCGGCTTCTCGCAGGGTGCGGTGATGAGCTATGCGCTCGGTCTCGGCGCCGGGCGCCCGCGCACGCGTGCGTTGCTCGCGCTCAGCGGCTTCATCCCGACGGTGGACGGATGGGAGGCCGACCTGGCGTCTCCGTTCCCGCCGATCGCGATCGCGCACGGCACCTACGACCCGGTCATCCCGGTCGAGTTCGGTCGCGCCGCACGGGCGACGCTCGAGGGTGCGGGCGCCGAGGTGCTCTACCTCGAATCGCCGATCGAGCACTCGATCGACCCGCAGGTGATTCCGCAGTTGCGCGCACTCGTCTGAATTTTATTTCCTCGCGTATTCAAGATAGGGTGCGCGTCTCGGGACTTCGACTTCAAGGAGACGGAATGCGCAAGACGCTCATGCTGCTCTCCCTGCTGTCCCTGCTTGTGGCCCTCGCCGCGGCAGGCACGGCCGGGGCGAGCCGCCACGCCACGACGTTCAAGTACTGCACCGACCCGACGTTCCCGCCGATGGAGCTCGCCACGACGAGCGGCAAGATCACGGGCTTCGACGTCGAGATGGCGACGAAGCTCGCGGCGACCTGGGGCGGGAAGGCCGTCGCGGTGAAGACCGCGTTCCCGGGCCTCATCCCGGCGCTCAACGCCAAGAAGTGCGACGCCGTGATCAGCGGCATCTTCGTGACGCCCGACCGCAAGAAGCAGGCCGGTGTCGTCGCATACATGGCGTCGCATCGCGTGCTCATCGTGAAGGCGGGTAACCCGAAGGGCATTCACAGCCCGAACCAGCTCAAGGGCAAGGTCGTCGCCGTCCAGGCGGGCACGAAGTACGAGGAGTACCTCAAGGGGCTGAAGTCGAAGATCGGCTTCACCCTGCAGAGCTATCCCGGCGACAACGACGCGGTCGCCCAGGTTCTCATCGGCCGGGCCGACGCCGTCCTGACCCAGGACACGTCGTTCGCGTACCAGGCGTCGCAGCATCCGGGCAAGATCGCGATCGGGTACACGTTCGCGGCGAAGGACTCCTTCGGGATCTACTACCGCAAGGCCGACGCCTCGGCGCTCGGCACGCAGATCCACGACGGCGTCGCGCAGCTGAAGGCAACCGGCGCGCTCGCGAAGATCGCGAAGAAGTACAAGGTGCCGGTCGCGGACGTGAAGTAGTACCGTCGGCGGCTCGTGCTCGCGAGCTTCGACACGCACCTGTTCTGGGCAGCGCTCTCCTCCGGTCCGTACTGGAGGGGAGCGCTGACCGCGCTCGAGCTGACGGCGGCCTCGCTCGCCGCCGCTCTCGTGATCGGGTTCTTCGTCGCGCTCGGAGCGCTGAGCACGCGACGCCGTACCCGGAGCATCGCGTGGGTCTACAACTGGATCTTCCGCGCGACGCCCACGCTCCTGCAGCTCTTCTTCATCTGGTACGCGTTGCCGCAGCTCTGGACGGGCTTCGCGCAGAGCTGGTTCACGCCCTTCATGGCAGCGTTCATCGCGCTCGCGCTGAACGAGGGCGCGTACATGTCGGAGATCATCCGTGCGGGCCTCCTCTCGGTCGACCCCGGGCAGGAGCTCGCCGGCCGGGCGCTCGGGATGTCACGGCGGCGCATCCTCCGACGGGTCGTCGTGCCGCAGGCGATCCGGATCGTGATCCCGCCGACCGGCAACGAGTTCATCACGCTCTTGAAGCTCACGTCGCTCGCGTCGATCATCTCGCTGCACGAGATCCTGACCGCGTCGCAGGAGCTCTCCGTCGTGAAGTTCCAGTACACCGAGCCGCTCCTCGCCGCCCTGCTCTACTACCTCGCGATCGTGTCGGTGCTCATGATCCTGCAGAGCCGGCTCGAGCGCCGCTTCACGTGGACGTCGCGGAAGCGCCGCCGCGGGACGGCGACCGCGGTTCCCGTCGTCTCCCACGACGCGCGATGAGCGTTCTCCGCGCGGAGCAGGTGCACAAGTTCTACGACCACCTCGAGGTGCTGCGCGGCGTCACGTTCGACGTCGAGCCGGGCCAGGTGAAGGTGATCATCGGGCCGTCGGGATCGGGCAAGTCGACGCTGCTTCGCTGCCTCGCGTGCCTCGAGCAGCCGGAGGCGGGCGAGATCACGCTCGAGGGCCGGCGCCCCGAGCCGGGCGAGGTCGGCATGGTCTTTCAGCGCTTCAACCTGTTCCAGAACATGACCGCGCTCCAGAACGTCATGTGCGGCCTCGTCGAGGTTCGCCGGCAGTCGAGAGACGAAGCGCGCAAGGCCGCGCTCGAGTTCCTCGACCGGGTGGGGCTCGCGGACAAGGGATCGCAGTATCCGGACGAGCTCTCGGGCGGCCAGCAGCAGCGCGTCGCGATCGCGCGCGCGCTCGTGATGAAGCCGAAGGCGATGCTCTTCGACGAGCCGACGTCGGCGCTCGACATCGAGCTCGTGCGCGAGGTGCTCGACGTCATGGAGGCGCTCGCCCGTGACGGCACGACGATGGTCGTCGTCACGCACGAGATGCGGTTCGCACACCACGTCGCGAGCTCGGTGCTGATGATGGACGAGGGACGGATCGTCGAGGAGGCGCCGCCCGACGAGTTCTTCTCCGCGCCGAAAGAGGAGCGCACGCAGCGGTTCCTCTCGCTCGTCGAGTGAAGCTGCTGCTCGTCGAGGAGGGCTATCCCGAGGAGCTGCTCGAGGGGTTCGAGGTCGTGCGTGAGCCGCAGGACGACGTCGTCGCCGCGTTGACGATCGACGTGCCCGTGCGCGAAGAGCTGCTCGAGCGGCTGCCGTCGCTCCGCGTCGTCGGCACCGCGACGGTCGGATTCGACCACATCGACGTCGAGGCCGCCGACCGGCGCGGCGTCGCCGTCGTCAGCGTTCCCGACTACTGCACGGAGGAGGTCGCCGATCATGCGGTCGCGCTGCTCTACGCGCTCGTGCGCGGCGTGGTGGAGCTCGACCGGCAGGTCGGCCGAGGGCGGTGGGATCCGCGGGGCGCGGGGCCGCTGCGCACCGTCGCGGGCCTTCGCGTCGGCATCGTCGGGCTCGGCCGGATCGGCGGGGCCGTCGCGACGAGGCTCCTCGCGCTCGGCTGCGAGGTGTGGGCGAACGACGTGCTGCCGGTGGCGCGCGAGGGAGTCCGGTTCGTCGCGCTCGACGAGCTTCTCGCCGACTGCGACGCCGTCACGGTGCACGTGCCGCTCACGCGCGAGACGCGCGGGCTGATCGGCCGCGCCGAGATCGAGACGATGCGTCCGGGCGCCTATCTCGTCAACACCTCGCGCGGCGCGGTGCTCGACGTCGGCGCCGTCCTCGTCGCGCTCCGGTCGGGCCGGCTCGGCGGGGCGGCGCTCGACGTGCTGCCGCAGGAGCCGCCGCCTGCGCGCGCCGCTCGCGCCGGAACCTCGTCGTGACGCCGCACGCGGCGTACTACAGCGAGGAGGCCGGAGGCGCTCTCGTACCGGCTCTGCGTCGCGCGTGTGCGCGAGGTGCTCGACGGCCCGTAAGGCGGTCGTCGTCGGTTCGGGGCCGAACGGGCTCGCCGCGGCGATCACGCTCGCCCGCGCCGGCCTCGACGTGGTCGTGCACGAGGCGTCCGACCGGGTCGGCGGCGGCATGCGTACCGACGAGCTGACGCTGCCCGGGTTTCGGCACGACGTGTGCTCGGCGATCCATCCGCTCGGGCGGTCGTCCGTCTGCTTCGGCGCGCTCGAGCTCGACGTGGACTGGCTCGAGTCGCCGGCGTGCGTCGCGCATCCGTTCGACGACGACGAGGCGGCGCTCCTCGTGCGCGGCGTCGACGAGACGGCGGCTTCGCTCGGGGCGGACGGCGCGGCGTACCGGCGGCTCGTCGGGCCGCTCGCGGAGGGCTGGCGCTCGGTCGAGCCGCTCCTCCTCGGGCCGTTTCCGCTCGATCCGCGGGCGCCGCTGCGTCTGCCGCGCGAGCTCGGCCAGGGGCGGTCGCTTCGCGCGCTGCGCGACGCGCTGCTCGAGCGCCGACGCGCTGGCGCGGCGGGTCTTCTCGACCGAACGGGCTCGTGCGTTCTTCGCCGGGAACGCCGCGCACTCGATGCTGCCGTTCGAGCGGCGGCCGAGCGCGGGGTTCGGGCTCACGCTGCTGACGCTCGGCCATGCCGTGGGCTGGCCGTTTCCGCGCGGCGGCTCCCAGGCGCTCGCCGACGCGCTCGCGGCGTGCCTGCGCGCGAGCGGCGGCGAGATCCGCGTGTCGTCGACCGTCGACGAGCTGCCGCGTGCGGACGTCGTTCTGTGCGACGTCTCGCCGCGGGAGCTGCTCCGATTGCGGCCGGTTCCCGGAGCGCTACGAGCGCGCGCTGCGCTGCTACCGCCACGGCCCGGGTGCGTTCAAGCTCGACTGGGCGCTCGCCGGCCCGATCCCGTGGCGCGACGAGCGTTGCGCGCAGGCGGCGACGGTGCATCTCGGCGGCACGTTCGCGGAGATCGCGGCATCCGAACGCGCGCCGTACGAGGGCCGCGTGTGCGAGCGGCCGTTCGTGCTGCTGGCGCAGCCGAGCCTCTGGGACGACTCGCGGGCGCCGACGGGGCAGCAGACGGCGTGGGCGTACTGCCACGTGCCGAACGGCGCCGACGTCGACGTCACCGCCGCGATCGAGGATCAGGTCGAGCGGTTCGCCCCCGGTTTCCGCGAACGGATCCTCGCGCGGAGCGCGCGCGGGCCGGCGGAGCTCGAGGCGTACAACCGCAACCTCGTCGGCGGCGACCTGAACGGCGGCCTCATGGACCTTCGCCAGCTGGTCAAGCGCCCGGTCGCGAAGCTCGTCCCGTACCGCACGCCGCGCCGCGGCGTCTATCTCTGCAGCGCCTCGACCCCTCCCGGCGGCGGCGTCCACGGCATGTGCGGCTTCGCCGCAGCCCGCGTCGCCCTCCGCGACCTCGGTCTCACATCCGCGCGCAAGCCCTGACGGTTCCGCAACCCTGGACTGTCCACGGTTCGGGGCTCCGTCGGCCCGGGTCTCACATCCGCGCGGAAGTCGTGACGGTTCCGCAACCCTGGACTGTCCACGGTTCGCGGCTCCGTCGGCCCGGTCTCGCATCCGCGCGGAAGTCGTGACGGTTCCGCAACCCTGGACTGTCCACGGTTCGCGGCTCCGTCGGCCCGGTCCTCCGACTCCGTCAGGGGTGGAGCGACGACGTATCGACTACTTCGAACATGCCTCCCGTGATGCGGCCGATCGAGTGGAGGTCGTCGTTCGACCACTTCGGGCTCGGCGCGCCGCTCACGTACCAGTTCGAGCCGTTGTCGGCGAGGATCATCCCGTACGTCTTCAGCGCCTGGAGCACGATCCGCGTCTGCTTCGGGAAGCCCGAGATGTCGACGCTCGCCTTCAGCCGCACGCGCAGGCCCATCGGCGGAAGCGACGGATCGTCCGACGACGACGCGAAGTGCCGCGCCGGATAGACGTAGGCCCGCCGCGTACGCGCCGCCGTGAACCGCAGCGCGTGATCGATGCGTCCGCGCGCGACCTCGTCGTAGCGCGCGAGCCCCGGCAGGATCGGGAGCCCGGCCGCGTCGGCCGACGTCCACCCGGCGGGCCGCAGCGCGTTCGAGCGAAGGTTCCACACGGCACCCGAGCCCGCGTGCCAACCCGTCGACGTCTTGTTCAGGGCGAAGAGCTCGTAGAGCTTGCAGGCGTCCCTGTCGACGAGCAGTGCGTGCCGGTCGCCGTCCGCGCCGGGGCCGCCCTCGATGTGCACCGTCCTCGGAATCGGATAGCGCACCCTGTCGGACTCGTCGGCATAGTCGAACGACACGCGCGACCGGAGCGTCGCCTTCGAGACGACGTCGAACGGGATCCCGATCGGCCGGCCGTCGTAGAGGCCCGAGCCGAAGTCCGCGTGAAGCCCGGTGCCGATGCCGATCGACTGGACGAGCTCCGCCGAGTTCGCCGCGACCGGAAGCGTGTCGACCCGCTGGTTCCACGCATTCGACGCCGGGAAGACGGGGCACTTCGGTGCAGCCGGAAGGCGCAGCGCCTGCGCCGACGCGACGCCGACCAGCAACGCGCCTGCGGCCAGCGCGAGAGCTCGCTTCATGCCCGCAGGGTGCCCGAAACGGGCCTGGGCGGTATCCCCCTAGCGGGTCACGGGCAGCGACACCGTCACCTGCGTGCCCTCGCCCTCCCGGCTCGAGAGCGAGATCGTGCCGCCGTGCTGCTCGACGAGCGCGCGCGAGATCGCGAGCCCGAGCCCGGTGCCGGGGATCGCCCGACGCGTCGCCGTGGACGCGCGAAAGAAGCGCGAGAAGACCTGCCCCTGCTCGTCGGGCGGGATGCCGATCCCGGTGTCGGCGATCGTCAGCAGCACCGCGTCGCCGGAGCCGGCGACGCTGACCGTGACGGTGCCGCCGTCGTTCGTGAACTTCACCGCGTTCGAGACGAGATTGTCGACCACCTGGCGCAGCCGGTGCGCGTCGGCGAGCACCTCCGGCGGATGATCCGCGACGACGTCGATCGTGACGTTCTTCTCGGCGGCGGTCGGACGCACGGACTCGGCCGAGCGCGTCGCGAGGTCCACCATGTCGATCGGCGCGAGCGTCAGCTCGATCCGCTTCGCCTCGATCTGCGCCACGAGCAGCAGATCCTCGACGAGCGCGTGCAGCCGTGTCGTGCTCCTCCGGATCACGTCGAGGTACTGGCGGCCGGACGTGCCGAGGCCCGCCTCCTCGTCCTGCATCATCTCGAGGAAGCCCGAGATCGAGGTGAGCGGCGTGCGCAGCTCGTGCGACACCGTCGCGACGAAGGCGTCGCGCATCCGGTCGAGCTCGCGGTCGGCGGTCACCTCGCGCAGCGTCCACACCCGGCCCTTGAAGCCGCCGGACGTCTCCGGGACGGGCCGGGTGTACCCGCGGAAGACGCGGCCCGTGCCTGCGATCTCGAACTCGTCGGTCGAGGCGTCGCCCGCCTCGTGCGCGAGCTCGAGCATGCGCTTGCGGTAGCGCTCCGGCTCGGTGATCGAGTCCGCGAGCGCGAGCAGGCGCTCGGGAACCGAGCCGTGATTCGGCATCCCGAGCTCGCCGACGAGTTGGCGAAGCGGCCGGTTCGAGATGAGGATGTTCCCGTCCGCGTCCGTGAGGCAGATGCCGTCCAGCGTGGCGTCGATCAGCGCGGACTGCAGCGCGGCCACTCCGCGGTGGGCCCGCTCGCTCGCGCGGAGGCGCAGGCCGGCGAGCGCCGATCCGACCGCGAGCACGAGCAGCGTGCCCGCCCGGACGCCGATCTGGCTCCCGTCGAGCGTCGCATTGTCGGCGTTGCTCGCCACGAGCCAGAGCGTGACCGCGAGCGCGACGCCGACCGTGCCCGCGATGACGCCGAGGTCGAAGCCGATGAGCGCAACCCACGGGGCGAAGGTGACGATGCCGAGCTTCGCCGACCACGAGAACGCCATCATCGCGCCCCACGTGGCCGCGAGGCCGGCGAGGGCTGCGAACGAGACGATGTACCGGCGGCGGGCGAGCGACACGACGCGTCGGAGTGTAGACATGCGGTTAGTCGCCGAAGACACCGCGGAGCGCGTCGCCGATGGCCGCGCTCGACGCGGGCTTCACGAGATACGCGACGCTCGCGGGAGGCTCCAGGCCCTGCTCGCGCGGGTAGATGCTGAGGCACACGACGGGCGGCGCGGAGTCGCCGAAGCGTCGGAGCACCGACCGCCCGACGGCGCACGCGGGCTCGAGCAGGATCGCGTCGACGGGACGGCAATCCGTCCGTCCCTCTGCCGACACCGGCTCGTAGCCGAGGCGCCGCACCGTCAACTCGAGCAGCGAGCGTACGTCGTCGTTCGGCTCGGCTATCAGCACGCGCGGCGTCATGCGGCGCGCTCGAGCGGGACGTCGCCCTCGTCCTCGTCCGCGCGTTCCGGGCCTTTTTGCCCGCCGGAGAGGACGTTCACGAAGACGAACGCGGCCGCAAGGATGCCGAGGAAGATCGGCGAGCGCAGGTATTGCAGCACGACGATCGCGTTCGGAAGGCGCAGCGCCTTTGCGCCGACGATGTCCCTCGTCTTCGGCCGCCAGACGTCGGGGGCCGTGCGGTTGTCGCCGCGGACGACGAAGCCGTGCTTCGCGTCGCCGCCGATGATCCGGTGGATGACCTGAGCGCCTGCCATCGGGTCGCCCTTCGGGACGCGGTAGGCGATCACCTCGCCGGGGTGGTAGCTCGCGTGCCTTCTCGACGAGGACGAGGTCGCCGGTGTGGTAGCGCGGTTCCATGCTCTGGCCGGAGACGAGCACGTAGCCGGTGTGGCCGCCGAGCGACTGCGGACGCAGGTACTGCGCCCAGAAGAGGCACACGAGCACGCTGATCGCGATGCCGGCCGCCTTGTTCGAGCGCTCGAACGCCGCACGGAGCGGGTGGGAAGGCCGGACGAGCGTGAGGTGGGTGCTACTTCTCATAGTTGATCGTCAGCTGGGGCTGGTTCGCCGGCGTGGCGTTCTCGGCGGCGCCGAAGAGCGTCGTGACGTTGGAGTTGCTGCTCGCCTCGCTGATCCGCCAGCCGAAGCTCGAGGCGCTGTTCTTGATCAACGCGTCGAGATCTGCGGTGACGGTGACCGTCTTCGTCACGCCGCTCGTCGTCCCCGTCGCGAACGACGCGATCGCGGCCCCGTACGAGAGGCCCTGGACGCCGTTCCACGTCGACGCGCCCGACCACGACGAGAGAACCGGGGCCACGTCGAGCGTCTGGCTCGAGCCGGGAGCCGAGGTGATGCGGAGGCTCAGCGTGGCGGAGTCCGCCCCGCCGCTCGACGGGATGCCGCAGCTCGAGATGTCGAATCGCACGAAGGCCCAGGTCCCATGATTCGACTTCGGCCCGACGCTGAGCGTCGTCGCGCCGCCGAAGCTCGCCGAGCCGCTGTGCTCGTCGACGTACGTGTCGGTCGTCGACGCGGTGCCCGAGAGCGTGCACGTGCCCTTCGTCAGGGTCTGCGAGCCCGCCCACAGGTGAGACGAGCCGACGTTGAGCGACGCCGCAAACGCCGCGCTGCAACCGAGGCCGAGCGTCACGGCAATGAGCACGGCGAGCCGCTTGACGCTCATCAGCCCGTGACCCCGTAGCTGAAGCCGCTGACGCTCGCAGCCGAGACCGTGCCGAGGCTCGTGAAGCTCGCCGAGCAGGTCGCGGTGCACCCGGAGAGCGTCGCCGAGACGCTGGCGAGCGCGGCGTTGCCGGAGCCGACGAGGGTGACCGAGAGCGTCTCGCCGGAGCACGCCGCGGGGATCCCGGCGACGTCGACCTGCGTCACGTTCCCGCTGTTGTCGACCGTCCGGGTCGCGCTGAGCGTCGAGACGCCGCACGAGCTCACGGACGCGTTACCGGCGGACAGTGGCTGAGAGCCGAGAGCGAGTGTCGCCGCAGCTCCGCAAGCCGCGAACGTCGCGGCAACCGCGAGTGCGAGCCCCAGGATCTTCGTCAGCAGCTTCATCTCGGTCTCCAGGTATCGAGTCGGGTGCTGCGGGACGGAACGCCGCCGCAGGCGTTCCGTCCGCAACTCGTTTGTCCGCCGGTACGGAACCGGCCTTTAGCCGTTGATGGCGACGGCGACGCCGATGACGTTCTTGGCGTCGACGACAGACCCGGGGGTCAGCGCGAGCGAGCCGCCGCCGACCGGAACGGTGCCGGTGATCGTCCCGAGCCCGGTGCCGGACGAGCCGGTGAGGGTCACGGAGATCGCCTTGCTGGCGCAGTTCGTGTCGAGCCCCGTGACGGTGACGCCCGAGACCTTGTAGCCGCTGATGCTCGAGTCGTACGCGACGGAGTAGGTGCCCGTCGGGGTGCCGCTCGACTGACACGACGCTACCGTCGCGTTACCGGCGCTGAGCTGGTTCGTGCCGACGTTGAGCGTCGCCGCGAAGCCGTAGACCGCGCCGAAGATCGTGAGTGCGAGCACGAGCGCGAAGAGTGTCTTCTTGCGGGCCAGTGCCGTGATTGCCTTCGTCATCGTCTGTCTCCTCTGCCTTTGCTTGTACCGGCCGGACGCCATGTCCGATGGGCAGAGGATCGGAGACCGCCTGATGAATCCGAGGGCTCTCGCGGTATGCGAACCGTATGACCGTTCACGCACCCCGAAGGGTGAGGGACGGAGTTGAGCGGCCAGCTCCATCGCTTCACCATCGTCTCCCGCGTGTGCTCGACGCGCCCCCGCGGAGGGTGAACTAGAGGTCGATTCCGGGATATCGGCCGCGGATCGCGTCGATGAAGCCCGCGAGCCGGTCGGCGAGCCCGGCGTCCGCGATCTCCAGCACGTTCTCGGCGTTCTGCTCGCCGGAGTGCGAGAGGTTGAAGCTCCCGAGGAAGACGATGTCGTCGGTGACGGTCACCTTCGCGTGCATGTAGTCGTGCACCCGCCCGGGCGCGTACGGGGTCGAGTGCTTGCCCGAGAAGGGCGCGCGGGAGAGCGCCGAGCGAAGCAGCGGCTCCTTCCAGCTCGCGTTCCCGTTCAGCTGCCACTGGTGCAGGACCTCGCGGATCTGGGTGCGGTCGACGACGCCGGCGACGTCCACCTTCCCGTCGGAGGCGACCTGCGCGAGCGTGCCGAGGATCGGGCCCGAGCTGATGACCGGCGAAGCGATCCGAATGCGGCGCCTCGCGGTGCCGATCGCCTTGGCGATCCGATGGGCGAGCTGCTCTCCCCGCCCCGGGCAGAACCACGCCCGGACGCTCGTCCCCCCGACCTGGAGCGGGGCGGTGTCGACCTTGCCGCTCCGCTCGACGCCGCGCTTCGTCCAGAGCTGCTCGAAGTCCGTCGTGAAGCGGGCGGCGAGCTCCGCCGACTCGGCGGTGATGACGACGTTCTCCTCGCGGGTCCAGGAGTCGGCCGTCCAGTTCGTCGAGCCGGTCCAGACGGCTTCCCCGTCGCGGACGACGTACTTGTGGTGCATCAGGTCGGGGGTACCCGGGATCGCCGCGGTCGGGAAGGGGAGCTTCTCGAGGTGCTCGGGCTCCGCACGCGAGGGCGGCGGCACCGGCAGGCGCTCGGTCTCCTCGACGTTGTAGGCGAGCCGGACGGCGACGCCGCGGCCCACCGCGCCCTCGAGCGCGTCCTCGACGATCGCAGCGAGCGCGTCGGGCAGGTGGAGGTCGTAGATCGCGATGTCGAGCGTGCGCTCTGCCGCGCCGATCCAGGCGGCGAGGGCGTGTGCTGTGTCCTCCGGCGGCTGGCCGCCGTCGGTGAGCGTGCGAAGCTCTATGTCCGGGCCTTCGCGGCGCGCAGCTTCGCCTTGTGCGCGCGCTTCGCGGCCTGGTAGTCGAGGAGGGCCTGCGGCGAGTCGACGCCGCCGAGGCCGCTTCGCTCGAAGAGCGGGCGGGCCTGCTCGACTCCGAAGCGGTTGGCGAGGACGTCGGCGACCGTTCGCACCTTCATCTCGCCGAAGCCGGGGAGCGCGCCGAGCCGCCGGCGCAGGTCGTCGGCGTCGGCCGCCTCGTTCCAGACGCGCGCCGCGTCGCCGCCGTACTGCCCGGCGACGACCGCAGCGAGCTCCTGCACCCGCTTCGCCATCGAGCCGGGGAAGCGGTGGATCGCCGGCTTCTCGCGGAAGACCGGCTCGAGGTCCGTGTGCGCGAGCGCCGCCGGCTCGAGCGTCCCGGTGCGCTCCCGGATCCGGAGCGGCCCGGCGAACGCCTGCTGCACGGTGATCTGCTGGTCGAGCGCGAAGCCGACGAGGAGGGCGAAGGGGCTCTCGGCGAGGAGCCGGCAGGCATCGTCATCGTCGGTGAAATAGAGCCGTTCCGGAGCGGCCATGCCTCGATCCTAGCCCTGCCGGTCGCCCGGGGCACCGGAGCTACGCTCCCTGGATGCAGCCGCTCGACGTGTTCAGCCCGCTCACGCGCGCGTGGTTCGAGCAGGCCTTCGACGCGCCGACGCCGGCCCAGGTGCAGGGCTGGCCGGTGATCGCGAGCGGCGCGAACACGCTCATCCAGGCGCCGACCGGCTCGGGCAAGACGCTCGCGGCGTTCCTCTACGCGATCGACCGGCTCACGCCGGCGCCGGGCGGGGGCCTGCGCGTCCTCTACGTCTCGCCGCTCAAGGCGCTGAACTACGACGTCGAGCGCAACCTGCGCGGGCCGCTCGCCGGGCTGCAGTCGCAGCTGCGGGTTGCGGTTCGCACGGGCGACACGCCGCAGAAGGAGCGCACGGCGATGCTGCGCGACGCGCCCGACATCCTGATCACGACGCCGGAGTCGCTCTTTCTCATGCTCACCTCGCAGGCCCGCGATCTGCTGCGCTCGGTCGACACGGTGATCCTGGACGAGGTGCACGCCGTCGCGGGCACGAAGCGCGGCGCGCACATGGCGCTCTCCCTCGAGCGCCTCGAGCGCCTCGTGCCGGAGTCGTTCCAGCGGATCGCGCTCTCGGCGACCCAGCGGCCGCTCGAGGAGATCGGCCGCTTCGTCTCGGGCGGACGGCCGATCGAGCTCGTCGACGCCGGCGTCGCGAAGCAGCTCGACCTCGAGGTCGTGGTGCCGCTCGAGGACATGCGCGAGCTCTCCTCGACCGGGCTCTTGTCGCATCCCGCGCCCGCCGACGGCCAGGAGATGGACGTCGGCACCGAGCGCTCGTCGAACTCGATCTGGCCGTCGATCTATCCCGCGGTGCTCGAGCTCGTGCGCGCGCACCGCTCGACGATCGTCTTCGTGAACAACCGCCGGCTCGCCGAGCGGCTTGCTCTGCGGCTGAACGAGCTCGCGGAGGAGGAGGTTGCGCGCGCGCATCACGGCTCGCTCGCGCGAGAGCAGCGCGTCCAGATCGAGGAGGATCTCAAGGCCGGCCGCATCCCGTGCCTCGTCGCGACGTCGTCGCTCGAGCTCGGCATCGACATGGGCGCGGTCGACCTCGTCATCCAGGTCGAGTCGCCGAAGTCGGTCGCACGGGGGCTGCAGCGCATCGGGCGCGCGGGCCATACGCTCGACGCGGTCTCGAAGGGGCGGATCTTCCCGAAGTTCCGTGCCGACCTGCTCGAGTCGGCGGTCGTGCTGCAGCGCATGCGCCTGGGGGCGATCGAGGAGACGCAGATCCCGCGCAATCCGCTCGACGTGCTCGCGCAGCAGATCGTCGCGATGTGCGCCGCAGGAGGAGATCGAGGTCGCGGAGCTGCACACGCTCGTCCGCGGCGCATATCCGTTCGCGGATCTCTCGCGCGCGCAGCTCGAGAACGTGCTCGACATGCTCGCAGGCCGCTACCCCTCCGACGAGTTCGCCGAGCTGCGGCCGCGGATCGTCTGGGACCGGACGGCCGGCGTCGTGCGCGGACGCGAGGGGGCGCGCCGCCTGGCGGTCACGAACGCCGGCACGATCCCGGACCGCGGCCTCTTCGGCGTCTTCATCGTCGACGGCGGAGGCCGGGTCGGCGAGCTCGACGAGGAGATGGTCTACGAGGCGCGCGCCGGCCAGGTGATCATGCTCGGCGCGTCGTCGTGGCGGATCGAGGAGATCACCCGCGACCGCGTCCTCGTCTCGCCGGCGCCCGGTGTGCCGGGCTCGGTGCCGTTCTGGAAGGGCGAGGGCGTCGGGCGGCCGTACGAGCTGGGTGCGGCGATCGGCAGGTTCTCGCGCGAGGTGATGGCGCAGCCGGAGTCGGCGCGGCGCGAGCGCCTCGTCGAGCTCGGGCTGTCCGCGTACGCGGCGCAGAACCTGTCGACCTACCTCGAGGAGCAGCAGCGCGCGACCGGGGTCGTCCCGTCGGACCGCACCGTCGTCGTGGAGCGCTTTCGCGACGAGATCGGCGACTGGCGCATCTGCATCCTGACGCCGTTCGGTGCGCGCGTCCATGCGCCGTGGGCGATGGCGGTGGGCGCGCGCCTGCGCGAGTCGCTCGGCATCGAGGTGCAGTCGATCTGGTCCGACGACGGAATCGCGTTTCACCTCCCGGATGCCGACGCGCCGCCCGCGACCGATCTACTGCTCTTGACCTCGGAGGAGCTCGACGAGCTCGTGCTCGCGGAGGTGGGGGAGACGGCTCTCTTCGGTGCGCGCTTCCGCGAGAACGCAGCCCGGGCGCTCCTGATCCCGCGCCGCCGCCCGGGCGAGCGGACGCCGCTCTGGCAGCAGCGGCTGAAGGCGCAGGGCCTGCTGCAGGTCGCGCGGAAGTACGCGAGCTTCCCGATCGTGCTCGAGACGTACCGCGAGTGCCTGCAGGACGTCTTCGACCTGCCGGCGCTGAAGCAGCTGCTCCACGGGCTGCGCACGCGCGAGCTCGATCTCGTCGAGGTCGAGTCCGCCTCGGCCTCGCCGTTCGCGTCGTCGCTTCTCTTCGACTACATCGCGACCTACATGTACGAGGACGACACGCCGCCGGCAGAGCGGCGTGCGCAGGCGCTCTCGCTCGACCGCGACCTTCTCCGCGAGCTGCTCGGCCAGGAAGAGCTCCGAGAGCTGATCGACGCAGACGCGCTCGCGGAGGTCGAGGCGTCGCTTCGTCCGCGCTCGAAGAGCCCCGACCATCTCCACGACATCCTGCGACTGCGCGGCGACCTGCGCGTCGGCGAGTTCGACGAGGCGCACGCCGCGATCCTCGAGGCCGAGCGCCGTGCGGTGCGGATTCGGCTTGCGGGCGACGAGCGGTTGATCGCGGTCGAGGACGCCGGCCGCTATCGCGACGCGCTCGGCGTCATGCCGCCGTCGGGGCTCCCCGACGCGTTCCTCGAGGGCGGCGCCGACTCGCTGCGGCAGCTCGTGCGGCGCTACGCGCGCGGGCGGGGCCCGTTCACGACCGGAGAGGTGAGCGAGTGGTTCGGCGTGGACGTCGAGCAGCACCTGCGCGAGCTCGAACGGGAGGACAGGCTCGTTCGCGGCGAGCTGCGGCCGGGGGGAAGCGAGCGCGAGTGGTGCGACCCCGACGTGCTGCGCCGTCTGCGGCGCGCGTCGCTCGCTGCGCTGCGGCGCGAGGTCGAGCCGGCCGAGCAGGCCGCGCTCGGCAAGTTCCTGCCGCACTGGCACGGCATCGACCGGCGCGCGACGCTGCGCGAGGCTCTGATTCCGCTGCAGGGCCTCGCGCTGCCGGTGTCGCTCTGGGAGTCGGAGGTGCTGCCGCGGCGCGTGCCGGGATACCGGCCGGAGCAGCTCGATCAGCTGTGCGCTTCCGGAGAGCTCGTGTGGGTCGGCGCCGGCCTCGATCGCGTGGCCGTGTTCTTCCGCGAGGACGCTCCGGTGCTCGGCCGGCCTGCGGCGGCGCCCGCGCCCGACGCGGAGGCGCACGACGCGATTCGCTCGGCGCTCGCGGGCGGTGCGCGCTTCTGGGGCGATCTGCTCGAGGAGACGGGCCTCGTCGACGCCGACGTGCTGCCCGCGCTGTGGGACCTCGTGTGGGCCGGCGAGGTGACGAACGACGCGTGGCAGCCGCTGCGCGCGGAGCGCCGCTATCAGCCGGTCCGCCCGGAGCGCCGCGCGCGGCGGTTCTCGCGCTCGCGCGCCTCGCGACCGACGGCGACGCAGGGGCGCTGGGCGCTCGCCGAGGGTCTCTTCGCAGGGCGCCCGGACCGTCGCGCGCTCGCCGAGCTCCTGCTCGAGCGTCAGGGGATCGTCACGCGCGACGGCGTGCGCGGCGAGGGCATCCCGGGCGGCTACGGCGCGGTGTACTCGGAGCTGCGCGCGCTCGAGACGCTCGGCACGTGCCGCCGCGGCTACTTCGTCGAGGGGCTCGGCGGTGCGCAGTTCGCGCTCGGCGGCGCGGTCGAGCGGCTGCGCGAGCTGCGCCCGCGCGACGGGGACGAGCCCGAGGCGCTCGTGCTCGCGGCGGCGGACCCGGCGCAGCCGTACGGGGCGGCGATTCCCTGGCCGAAGCGGTCCGGCTCGCGTGCGGCTCGTGTCGCGGGCGCGCAGGTCGTCCTGCTCGGCGGCGAGGCGGTGCTCTTCGTCGAGCGGGGTGGGCGGACGCTCGTCCCGCTCCGTGAGCCCGAGGAGGAGTGGCTCCGCGTCGCGCTCGCGGCGCTCGTGGCCTACGTCAAGCGGGGCGGCGCGAAGCGGCTCGCGGTGGAGCGCTTCGACGGCGAGCCGGTGACGAGCTCCTTCGTCATGCCCCTGCTCGTCGACGCCGGCTTCCTGGCCGGCCCCCGCCGCGCCGTTCTTCGCGCCTGAACGGCCCGGAGACGGCGGGCGGCCTAGCCGAGCTCGGCGACGAGCGTCCGGACGAGCTCCGCGACCGGGAGCTCGCGCGCGCGGCGTGCACCGGTGCCGCCCATGAAGACGGGGACCGCGCGCGGCGGCGACGGCCCGCTGCTCGGGGAACGGCAGCACGTCGGGCTCCGCCATCAGCTGCTCGAGGAGCGGCGTGCGCGCGGCGCGCATGTGGCGTCCGGTGTATGCCGGCGTCACCACGGTCTCGTAGGCGCGGAGCGCGTCGAGGTGCTCACGCGGCCGGCCGCACTCGGGCGTGAAGAGGAACGCCGTGCCGAGCTGCGCCCCCGCTGCGCCGAGCTCGAGCGCGCGCCGGATGCCCGCGCCGTCGACGATCCCGCCCGCCGCGACGACCGGCATCGGCACGTCGATCGCCCCGAGCAGCTCGTCGAGCGGCACGAGCCCGTCCTCGAACGAGCCGAGGAACGTCCCCCTGTGCCCGCCGGCCTCGGCGCCCTGGGCGACGATCCCGTCCACGCCGGTGCTCGCGAGGACGTCCGCCTCCTCGGCGGTCGTGGCCGTCCCGAGCACCGCGATCCCGCGCTCCTGCAACGGCTGCGGGTCGACGAGCCCGAACGTGAAGCTGAACACCGCGGGCCGCTCCTCGAGCACCACGTCGAGCACTCCGTCTCGCAGATAAGGCGGGGCGAACACGTTCACCGCGAACGGCGCCGCCGTCGCGGCGCGCACCTCGCGAACCGCCTCGCGCAGCTCGTCCGGCGAAAGCACCGCTCCCGCGATCGAGCCGAGCGCGCCTGCGTTCGACACCGCCGCCGCGAGCGACGGCGGCTGCACCGTCGCCATCGGCGCCTGGACGATCGGATGTCGTCGCCCCGAAGAGGCTCACGCGGCGACGAGCTTGTACCCGCTCCCGCGCACCGTCACGAGCCGCTGCGGCTGCGACGGATCGCGCTCGATCTTGCGCCGGAGATTCGAGATGTGCACCTCGCACGCGTGCTCGTCGCCCACGTGCTCGCTCGCCCACAGATGCTGCATCAGCTCCCGCCGCGACACGACGTTGTCCTGCTGCTCCGCGAGCAGGGCGAGCACCTTGAACTCCGACAGGGTGAGGTGCACGCGGTCGCCGTCGACGAGCACCTCGTGGCGCCCGAGGTCGATCTGCAGGCCGCCGAGCTTCCGCACCATGGCGGCGCCTCCGTTCGCGCGGTCGAGGTCGCGGCGCCGCAGGATCGCGCGCACGCGGCTCAGGAGCTCCGCCGAGGAGAACGGCTTCGTCACGTAGTCGTCGGCGCCCAGCTCGAGCCCGAGCACCCGGTCGACCTCCGCGTCGCGCGCGGTCAGCATCACGATCGGCACGTCGCTCTCCGAGCGCAGCGCGCGGCAGACCTCGGTGCCGGACATCCCGGGGAGCATCACGTCGAGGATGACGATGTCGTACGCCCGTTCGCGCGCGGCGGCGAGCGCGGCCTCGCCGTCCTCTGCTCGTCGACGTCGAAGCCCTCGCGGCGCAGCATGAACGCGACGACGTCGAGCACGCCCGGGTCGTCGTCGGCGACGAGGATGCTCTGCCGGGCGGTCACGCGACCGGCACCTCGTCCCGTACGCGCGCCCGCTCGAGGACGATTCGCACGCGCGTCCCCTCGCCCGGCACGGAGTCGAGCTCGATGTGCCCCTCCAGGCTCCGCACCGCCTGCCGCACGATGGCGAGCCCGAGCCCGAAGCCGTCGGCGTCGCGGTCGCGGCCGCGGTAGAAGCGGTCGAAGACGTGCTGCTGCGTCTCCGCGCTCATCCCGACGCCGGTGTCCTCGACCTCCACGCGGATGGAGCTTCCCTCCGGGTAGGCGCGTAACACGATCCGCCCTGCGCGCGTGTGCTTCGCCGCGTTCTCGCCGAGGTTCCGCAGCGCCTGCTCGAGCAGGTCACGGTTCGCGGAGGCGACGAGCTCCGGCGCGCACTCGACCTCGACCGACACGCCGTCGGCGGGCCGCACGTCGGCCGAGACGTCCGTCAGGAGCGCATGCAGCGAGACCGTCTCCACCCGCGGCCGCTCCTGCCCCGCGTGGGCGCGGGCGAGCGTCAGGAGCGCCCGGGCGAGCCGGGCCAGCCGCTCCGCCTCACGCTCGATGTGTGCGAGGAACCGGTCGCGCTCGACGGGATCGTTCTTCGCGCCCTCCTGCAGCACCTCGACCGCCCCGATGATCGTCGTGAGCGGCGTGCGGAGCTCGTGCGCGGCGTTCGTGACGAACTCCCGCTCGGCGAGCTCGCGGCGCTCCTGCTCGGTGAGGTCGTCGAGCACGATGAGCACCGTGTCGCCCTCGGGCTGCGCCGGGATGCCGACGACGGCGAGCGCGTGCTCGTCGTCGGCGCGGACATGCGCCTGCGCGAGGCCGCCGTCGGACTCGAACAGCCCCTCGGCGAATCCCCGCAGCGAGAACGAGTCCCACGGCTCGGGCAGCTGGTCGCCCTCGGCGAGGCGCACGCCGAGCACGCGCCGCGCTTCCGCGTTCGCAAAGTGCACGACGAGCTCGTGGTCGACCGTGACGACGCCTTCGTGCAGCCGCTCGAGGAGCAGGCGCAGCCGGTCGCGCTCTCCCTCGATGTGCCGGAACGAGCGCCGCAGCTGCCGCCGCATGCGGTCGAAGCTCTGGGCGAGCGCGCCGAACTCGTCGTGGAACCGGTAGCGGAGCGGCGACTCGAAGTCGCCGTGCGCGATCGCCTCGGCCGCGCCCGACAGCCGCCGCAGGCGCAGGGCGATCAGCTGCGCGAGCAGCAGCCCGACGAGCACGCCGATGACGCCGGCGATCACGCCGGCGCGAAGCGCCTGGTCGTTCAGGATCCCGACCGCCGCCGCGATGTCGGGCCTGCGGCTGAGCGCGACGAGCGCGTCGTTCCCGAGTGGGATCCCGATCACGACGATGCCGCCGTTCGCCGTGCTGACGACGCGCCGCACGTGCGCCCGCGCCGCCTGGAGCGCAATCGCCTCCTCCGCCGGCGCATGCGCGAACGCGGTGCGGGCCGGAGCCTTCGCGATCAGGCTGCCGTCGCGTCCGTACACGTAGAGGTCGAGGTCGAAGTGCTGCGCGATCTCCGGGAGCCGCCGCTCGACGTTCGGGCCCGCCGCCTGGGTCGCCGCGAGGACGGCGCTGCCGGCGGCGAGCTGCTCGGCATGGCCCCGGAACTCGCTCTCGGAGCGAGACGAGAACTGCGAGACGACGATCGCGGTCGAGACAGCGGCGACGAGCGCGAACGCGGCCCCGAGCCACCAGCGGATGCCGATAAAGCGCCTGCTCACTTCGTAAAGGCTAGACCCCGGCCCGACTACGCTGCCGCCATGCCAGAGGGCGACTCGCTCCACCGTGCGGCGCAGCGGCTGCAGGTGCTCGCCGGCCAGCGCGTGGAGGTCGAGACGCCGCACCCGCGCGCGGCGGCCAAAGGGCTCGCCGAGCGGCTCGACGGCCGCACGCTCGAGGCGGTCGAGGCGGTGGGGAAGAACCTGCTGCTCCGCTTCGAGGGAGACCTCGTGCTCCGCAGCCACCTGCGGATGACGGGTCGCTGGCGGGTCGAGCCGAAGGGCGCCCGGCGCGCCGGCCGGCCGTGGCTCGTGCTGCGCGGCGAGGCGTACGAGGCCGTGCTGTGGAACGGGCCCGGTGCTCGAGCTCGCGAAGGGCGGCCGGCTCGCGCCCTCGGCCCGGACATCCTCGAGCGGCCGCCCGACTTCGAGGAGATGATCGAGCGCTTCCGTGCAGAGCGCGGCGCGCGCCGTCGGCGATGCGCTCCTCGACCAGCGGATCGTCGCGGGGATCGGGAACATGTGGAAGGCGGAGGCGCTCTGGGACGCGCGGGTCTCGCCGTGGCGCCCGCTCGCCGACGTGGCCGACGTCGAGCTGCGTGCGGCGCTCGACACCGCGCACCGGCTGATGCGCGCCGGCGTCGACGGCGCCCGCCCGCTGCGGCACATCTACCGGCGCGCCGGCCGTGCGTGCCACCGCTGCGGCACGGTCATCCGCTCGTATCCACAGGGCGAGGCGGCGCGGATCGCCTACTGGTGCCCCGGCTGCCAAAGAGGAGGGAAGGAGCCGAAGGCGTAGGTAGGAAGTTGCGATGCGCTCGCCTCATCTCTACGACACGATGCGCAGGTTCTGCCTCGGCGCGTTCGCCGCGTTCACACGGACCTCGCGACGGGCGCCGATCTCCCGTTCGCCTTCGAGGAGCACGGCACGTACGGCCGGCCGACGCTCTACGAGTACCGGCCGCTCGTGCGCGGCTTCGTCGAGGCCCGCGCCGACCGTCTCTTCGCGCGGGACGACGTGCGCGAGGCGGTCGCGGACCTGCAGCGCGAGCCGGCCGCCCGGATCTTCGCGCGCGCCCACGAGGGCGGCAGCGACGAGGCGCGCGCGCTCTACCGCTCGGTGCTCGTGCCGCTGCTCGTCCGCACCGCGGAGGGCTGCGGCGGCTTCGACTGGGACGACAGCGCCTTCGACCGCTCGTACGAGGAGCTCGAGAGCTCGCTCTTCGGCGAGGGGCACTCCTACGGCGCCGTCGCACCGCTCGTCGGCATCTCGTGCGGCACCCAGATCGAGCTCGGCGGCGGCATCCGCGTGCGCGCCGCCGCGCCCGGCGAGCTTGCGGCGATGTGGCCCGAGGCGAACGGACTGCTGCCGCGGGACTTCGGCCGGGAGACGGACCGCCTCTGCGTGCTCGAGCTCGAGCGCTCGCTCGAGAAAGGCGCGCAGGAAGGCCCCGACGCGCCCGGGGAGCTCGCCGACGCCGTCACGGCGCTGCGGCTCGCGACCTCGGCGCCCGTCGCTGCCGGCCCGGTTCTCTTCGAGCGGCTCGACTGGCGGCCGTACGGGATCCGGCCGGTGCTGCCGATCGCGGCGACCGCGCCGCCCGGCGAGCCGACGCGGCTCGATCCGTTCCGCGCCTCCGTCGCGGAGAAGCTCCGTCCGCAGCTCGCGCGTCGCCGACGACGACGCCTCGCTCGGCGACGCACTCGACCGCTGGGAGCTCTCGCTCTTCCAGGACGACCCCTTCCGCGGCGAGCAGCTGAAGCACGCGCTCGACGCCGCGCTCGGGGACGGCGAGGGGCTCTGGGCAGCCGGGATGCGCGCGGGCGCGCTCCTCGGCGAGACGGCGGAGGAGCGCGCCGACCTCGTCGAGCGCTTCCGCACGCCGACGCCCGACCTCGTGCGGCGCCTCCTCGTCGCCGTGCTCCTGCACGGCGATCGCAGCACGCTGCTGCGCGAGCTCGACGGCGCGCTCCTCGGGCTGCGCGCCGGTCGCGAACGCGTCGCACAGCTGCGCGCAAGCTGACACAGCTGCGCCGCTAGCGTCGAGACATGGACGAAGCGCGTGCCGTGCTGGCCCGACTCGAGCGCATCGAGACGCTCGAGCGTGCACGCGCGGATCCCGCGGTGCTGCTCGGCGAGCTGCGCGAGCTCGTCCGCGAGGCCGAGGCGTGGGCCCGCCGGGAGTGCGATCCGCGCGCGGAGGCGGCGGCGCAGCGCCTCGCGGAGCATGCGATCAGCGCGGTGTGACGCTCGTCCGAGGGCGAATACGGCGGCATCTCGAAGCGTCCTCGACCGGCTCGCGTTTCCCTCGAACGAGGAGGTGGCCCCGCCGCACGGTCACTCGTCCGAGGAAGAGGTCTTCGTCGTCCTCGAGGGCGAGGGCGCCCCGAGCTGTGGGGTGCTCCGAAGGCCGGCGAGGTGCCGCGCGCCGAGCCCGGCGAGACGCATGCCGTCCGGCCGGCCCACGTCGTCTCGCGGCCCGCCGGAACGCGGATTTCCCGTTGTTTTCGCGCCGGAGCCGGCGGCCTCACGTATCTCGCATACGGCACGCGCGACGCAAATGACGTTGCGTACTACCCGCGCTCGAACACGATCTTCTTTCGGGGCCTCGGCCTCGTCGCCCGGCTCGAGCCGCTCGACTCCTTCGACGGTGAGCCGGCATTGGGGCTACCTTGGCCTAATCCCCAGTACCCGCTTAGCCGATAGCACCGTTGGGTCAACGGTGCGAGCGCTCCTCTCCAACAGAAAAGTCCAGGTGCTCTTGAACGGAGGCCTCGGGCTCGGGCTGCTCGCCGTGTCGTACTTCAGCGTGCGGCACTTCGTGAAGGGCGGCTGGCCGCTCCATCACGCGGACCCGATTCTCGTCGGCGCTGCAGCCGTCCTCTTCCTGATCGCGTACGCGTTCAAGGCCTGGGGCTGGCAGCGGCTCTTCCGTGAGGACGAGCGTCCCGCAGCAGGCGCGCTCGCCTTCGCCGGCGGTGCTGCGTGCGTCGGCGGCGTCGCGATGCCCGGACGCATCGACGATGCGATTCGCATCGCGTGCGTGAGACGCTTCCCGGGCACGCGCGCGGGTCTCGGCACGATCGGCCTCAGCCTGATCATCGTCGGCATGCTCGACAACGCCGCACTCGCCCCGCTTGCCGGCGTGGCGATCACGGACGCGCGGTCGTGGGCGGTGCGGGCAGGCTTCCTCGTCGTCTCCGTCGCCGGCGTCCTCGCGGCCGTCGTCGTCTCCATGCTCCCGAAGTTCGCCGGCATGCGGCGCGTCATGAAGTTCCGGATCGGCCGCTGGCTGAGCGAGCACACGCAGAACCGCAGGGAGTCGCTCGCAGCGCTCCTCCTCATCTCGGTCTCCTGGGCGCTTCGCGGCACGGCCGTCTTCCTGCTGCTGAACGCGCTCGCGCTGCGGGGCTCGTTCCCGCTCGCGCTCGGCTTCCTCTGCGCCTCCGCCGCCTCGGCCGCGGTGCCGATCGGGCCGGCGGGCGCTGCGATGCAGGCCGGCGCCGGCGCGACCCTGCTCGCGCTCTCCGGTGTGCCGAAGGCGGAGGCGGTCGCGTTCGCGGTCGCCGCGCAGGCGCTGATCGTCGTGACGGGCGCCGCGGTGCTCCTGCTGATCACCGCGTGGCAGATCGCGATCCGGATCAGGCCGCGTCTGGCTGCGGCATTCTGACCAGATCCCCCGTGCGCACGAGCGCAACGCCGAGGATCGCCCCCGCGAACGCGACGAATGCCGCGACGAGAAGGATCTCGTTCAGGCCGTCGACGAACGAGCCCTGGCTCTGGAAGATCGCGCCGAGCCCGGCGATGCCCGTCGCGATGCCGACCTGGCGAAACGTGTTGTTGATCCCGGACGCCATGCCGGCCCGACGCGGCTCGACGACGCTGACGGCAACCGAGGCGAGCGGTGCGTTCACCATGCCGACGCCGACGCCGCCGACGATGAAGCCGGCGAGGAGCGTCGTCCAGTGCGAGCTCTTCGTGATCCCGTGCATCAGCAGGAGCGCGATGCCGACGAGCGACATGCCGGCGCCGAGCAGGATGCGCACCGGGATGCGCGCCGACAGGCGTCCCGCGATCGGCGCGGTGACGAACGAGACGAGCGAGAGCGGCAGGAAGCGGAGGCCCGCCTGCAGCGGCGAGTAGTGCAGCTCGTTCTGGAGGTAGAGGGTCAGGTAGAGGAACTGCGAGAACATCGCCGACGAGATCGTGAACGCGATGATCTGCGCACCCGCGAAGGTGGGCTTGCGGAAGAGCCGCATGTCGAACATCGGCTCGTCCTCGCGCAGCTGCGACACGACGAACGCGGCGAGCATGACGACCGCGGCGGCGAAGAGCCCGACCGTCCGACCGCTTCCCCAGTGCCAGGCGTTGCCGCGCAGAAGCGCGAGCACGAGCGCGAAGAGGCCCGCGGTGAAGAGGACGAAGCCCAGAAGGTCGAATCCGGCATGCTGCTCGTCGCGCGACTCGTGCAGGTAGGCGATCGCGCCGAAGACGCAGACCGCGCCGATCGGCAGGTTGACGAAGAAGATCCACCGCCAGCCGGCGTACTCGGTGAGGACGCCCCCGACGAGCGGGCCGATCGCGACGGCGAGGCCGATCGTCGCGCCCCAGATCCCGAACGCGGTGCCGCGCTCGCGCCCGTGGAACTCCTGGGAGAGGATCGCGAGCGAGACCGCGAACATGATCGCGCCGCCGATCCCCTGGGCGCCGCGGGCGATGTTCAGGAAGAGCGGGGAGGTGGCGGCGCCGCAGGCCGCCGAGGCCGCGGTGAAGAGGAGGATGCCGACGATGAAGACCCGCTTGCGGCCGAGCCAGTCGCCGAGGGTGCCCGCGTTCAGCATGCAGGTGGCGAGGAGGAGGGCGTACGCGTCGACCACCCACTGCAGGTCCGTAAAGGAGGTGTGGAGCTCCTTCTGAATATCGGGGAGCGCGACATTGACGACGGTGATGTCGAGCAGGAGCATGAAGATGCCGACACAGACGATGAGAAGGGCGCGCCATTTGCGGTCCATGCCCGGGAATCTACGCAAGAAGGACTCTGCTACGTTGATCCGAAAGGTGAGCGACTATGGCGCTCGCGCGACTTCTTCCACGCCCGAGCGCTCGGACGAGGACGGATAGGGGACCGACTCTGGCTCGGGTCATCGCATTCGCGAATCAAAAGGGTGGGGTCGCCAAGACGACGACGACCCTGAACCTCGGCGTGGCGCTGGCCGAGCAGGGGAAGAAGGTCCTCGCGATCGACCTCGACCCGCAGGGCAACCTGACGATGTCCCAGGGGTGGAACCCCGACGAGATCGACCGGTCGATGTTCGACGTGCTCGTCCACAAGCTGCCGATCTCGGAGATCGTCCGGACGAACGAGATCGACGTCGCCGTCGCCTCGATCGACCTGGCGGGCGCCGAGCTCGCCCTGAGCTCGATGATCGGCCGCGAGCGCGCCCTCGAGAAGGCGCTCCTTCCCGCGCGCGAGGAGTACGACTGGATCATGATCGACACCCCGCCGTCGCTCGGCCTGCTGACGATCAACGCCTTCGTCGCGGCCACCGGCGTCATCGTCCCGGTGCAGTGCGAGTACCTCTCGCTCCGCGGGCTCGTCCAGCTCGAGAACACGCTGACGATGATCCGCGAGAACCTGAACCCGGTCGTCGAGATCCAGGGAATCCTGCCGACGATGTTCGACAAGCGCCTGCTGCACTCGCGGGAGGCCGTCGAGATCCTGAAGGAGAACTTCGGAGACCTCGTGCTGAACACGAGAATCCGCAAGACTGTCCGCTATGCAGAGGCGCCGGTGAAGGGAATGTCGGTGCTGAAGTACGACCCGACCGGTGAGGCTGCGACGATGTATCGCGACCTCGCCAAGGAGGTACTGAATGGCGCGCCGGCGCGCCAGCATGCGTGAAGGCCCGCTCGCGGAGCTGTTCCGCGCGACGGAGGCGGCACAGCGCCAGGCCGAACAGGAGCCTGAGCAGCAGCATGCCCCGGCGGAGGCTCCGGCCGACGGAGCCGGACGAGCGCACCGTCGACCACGTTCCGAGCTGGGAGGAGGCCGCGCGCGGCGAGGCTGCGATCGAGCCGCCGGCGCCTGCGCCGCCCTCGCCCCGGCCCGACCCGATGCCGCAGCCCCCGACGCCGGACCCGGTGCCTCCTGCGCCGACGCCTTCGCCCGGCCCGGACCCGACGCCCGACCCGGCGCCGCCGCAGATCCGCGCGGCGCCGCCCGTCCCGGCGCCCGCGCCGCCGCCGGTGACGCGCTACGTCGAGACGCTGCCCGAGCAGCCTGCACGGCTCCATCGCATGCCGCGCGCCGACTCCGGCGCCTATCTCGCGGTGATCAAGGTCGTCGGCGTCGGCGGTGCCGGCCTGAACGCCGTGAACCGCATGATCGACGCCGGCATCAGCCAGGTCGAGTTCATCGCCGTGAACACCGACATTCAGGCGCTCCACATGAGCGACGCGCCGTCGAAGATCCACATCGGCCGCGACCTGACGCAGGGCCTCGGCTCCGGCGCCGACCCGAACGTCGGGCGCGCCGCGGCGGACGAGGGCTACGACCAGCTGAAGAACGCGCTCCGCGGCAGCGACATGGTGTTCGTCGCCGCGGGCGAGGGCGGCGGCACCGGCACGGGCGCCGCACCGGTCGTCGCGCGGATCGCGCGCGAGCTCGGCGCGCTCACCGTCGGCATCGTCACGACGCCGTTCAAGTTCGAAGGCACGAAGCGCCGCCACCAGGCCGACCTCGGCGTCCAGGCGCTGCGCCAGGTGTGCGACACGACGATCGTCGTCCCGAACGACCGGCTCCTCGAGGTGCTCGACCGGTCGACCTCGATGCTCGACGCGTTCAAGGTCGCCGACGACGTCCTGCGCCAGGGCGTCCAGGGCATCTGCGACCTGATCACGATGCCGGGCCTGATCAACCTCGACTTCGCCGACGTGCGCACGATCATGGCCGACAGCGGCACCGCGCTGATGGGCATCGGCTTCGCCTCGAGCGGCGAGAACCGCGCGAAGGAAGCCGCCGAGCGGGCGCTCCGCTCGCCGCTGATCGACGAGGAGATCACGGGCGCGACGGGCATCCTCCTGTCGATCGCCGGCGGCGACGACATGACGCTGATCGAGGTGAACGAGGCGGCAGAGGCGATTCGCGCCGCCGCCACCGAGGAGACGAACATCATCTTCGGCGCCACGGTCGACGACCGCCTGACGGGCCAGGTGTGGGTGACGGTCGTCGCCACCGGCATCGGCCGCGGCGCGAAGGTCCGCCGCCCGCCGTTCGAAGCTCCGGTGCCGACGCGCTCGTCGCGCACGAGCGACGACGTCGACATCCCGAGCTTCCTCCGCTAGACAGCCCTCGTCTAGGCTCCCTCCGGTGGACACGTACCTGGCCATCGCGAGCCGCCGCGAGATCCGGGACTACGCCGACACGCCGATCCCCGACGAGGTCGTGCACCGGATCCTCGACGCGGGCCGGCTGAGCGGCTCCTCCAGGAACACGCAGCAGTGGGAGTTCGTCGTCGTCACGGACAAGGACGCGATGGCGAAGTGCGTCTTCGCCCCCGGGAACGTCCTCGGCGCGACGCTCGTCGTCGCGATCGCGGGCGCAGCCCGCGGCTTCGACGTCGGCCGCGCGGCCGAGAACATGCTGCTCGCGGCCTGGAACGACGGCGTCGGCTCGTGCCCGAACGGGATCCGCGACGCCGACGGCGCCGAGCGGATCGTGGGCGCGCCGGTCAGCATCGTCCTGACGTTCGGCTACCCGGCGAAGCCGCGCGACCCGGAGTCGCGCACCGCCGAGGAGTGGTCGGCCCGCGCGAAGCGCAAGCCGTTCGACGACGTCGTCCGCACGGTCTAGGGCAGCCGGCAGCTCGGCTGCTGCCCGGCGAGCTCGCCGATCGCGCGCGAGGCGTCGACGTGGAACGTCAGCATCACGGTCCGGGCGCGCCGCGTCGTCAGCCGGAGCATCCCGTCGTGGCCCTTCCGCAGGCAGCCGAGCGACGCGTGCCAGTACGGCGACCAGCGCACGGCGATCCGGTACGTCCCGCCGCTCCCGACGGCGACGCCGATCCGCGACTCGGCCATCGTCGTGAGCCGCGCGTTGCCGGGGCCGGTCACCATCCGCCTCGGCGCCGGCACGGCGTAGATCGTCAGCTCGTGCGTCCGGAACACCGGCCGTAGACCGGCGCGCCCGCTGCGCACGAGCGTCGCCTCGCCGCGCGCGCTGTAGTCGGGCGTCGCGTGCGCCAGGACGACGTAGCGAACGCCGAGCCCGTGCAGCCAGCCGAGATACGCCTTCGCGCCGAGATGGTCGTACAGCACCTCGTTCTGCGGGAAGTCGTCCTGCCGGTACCAGCCGCGCGCGATGGGGATCCCCGCCTCCGCGAGATACGCCGCCGACGAGTGGGTCGACGTGTCGACCGCCTCGACGCGATACGACGGCTGCAGGTGCGTGCGCAGGAAGCCGACGGCTGCGGGCCACGTCGACGCCCGCGCGGTCGCGTCGGTGCTCCCGTGCACGTAGCTCCAGACGAGCGGCGTCACGTTCCAGGCGAACGCGAGCGCGACGGTCGCCAGCCCGAGCGCCCGCGGGCGCCAGCCGCGCAACGAGAAGACGAGCACGACGAGGGGGATCGCCGCGTAGCGCAGACGTGCGACGTTCTCGCCGATCGCCGACGGCACGATGAAGAGCGTCACGAGCGACGCGAGATACACCGCAAAGACGAACTGCAGCACGCGCGCACGCTCGACGCCCCAGCACATCGCGAAGCACACGACGCAGAACGCGACGCCGGCCGCGAACTCGGCGCCGCTGAACGGGAAGCGCCCGCCTCCCGGGAAGATCCGCCAGAGGCTGATCTCGAGCACGGTGGCGACGGCGACGCCGACGATCGGCACCCAGTTCCGGTACAGCGACTCGCGTCGCGCGAGCGCGACGCCGGCGAGGATCACGAGCAGGAGCAGGAAGGCCAGCGGGCTCGCGGCGATCGTCAGCGTCGCGAGCGCCGCGAACCGCCAGCGCCCGTGTCGCTGCAGCGCCCAGAGCGAAAGCAGGGCGAGCGACATGCCGAGCGCGAACGGGAATGCCGCCGACAGCACGATTCCGGCCCACACGACCGCGAACGTCCGGCTCGACCAGCGTGTCGTCGGGCCCCATTCGCGCCACAGGACGACGGCGAAGGCGAGCGCCGCGAGCGCGATCGTCGCGACGGCGAGAAGCTTGATCCCGAGGAGGGCGGCGAGCGGGTAGTAGAGCAGGCTGTAGGTGACGAAGCTGTAGCGGCCCGCGTACCAGAAGTTGTTCCAGAGCGTGAACCCGTGCTCGAGGAAGAGCGTGCGCTGGTAGGCGTGCGCGGCGAAGTCCGTTCCCGGCGGCCCGAGCCACGCGAGCGCGGCCGCGATCGTGGCGGCCGCCGCAGCCGACAGGACCGCTTCGCGGACGAGGGGATGTCGGAGGCTCACGGCTCCTGTGGAAGTTCCGCCGCGACGGGCAGCGCAAACCGGCGCAGCACCGGCAGCGCGAGCGTGCGGTGCACGAGCCCGCCCTCGAGCGCGAGCACGGCGCTCAACCCCGCGAGCGCGACGGGACCGGGCGAGTCGTTCACGAGGAACGACGCGGCGAGCCCGGCCGAGCAGGGCGACCGCGACGGCGCGCTCGGAGCGCGAGCGCCCGTAGCGTGCGGCGGCGAGCCCGACGCCGAGGATCGCGGTCAGCGGGATGAGGAGCCACCACTGCTCGACCATGCGCGCATACGCGAGCGGCACCCGGTTCGCCGCGACGTTCGCGATGCCGTTGAAGCCGCCCTGCAGCGCGCCGCGCAGATGGTCGGGGCCGCTCGCCGCCGCGTCGAGGTTGACGAGCGCGAGCACGACGAGCGCAGCGGCGCCGAGCGCCGGCAGCGTGAAGCGGCGGCGCGCACCGGTCAGCTCGACGGCGAGGATCGCGAACGCGACGCCGACGACGATCGCACCGCCGCCGTCGGAGCCGAGCTTGTTCTCGGCGATCGTCGCGAGTGCGAGCGCGCCGATCGCGAGGAACATCGGCCAGCCGAAGCGGCGCCGCAGGACCGCCGCGCCGAGGAGCGCCGGGAAGAGAAGCCACGTCTCGAGCAGGTTCGAGACGCCGAAGAAGCGGCTCGTCAGCTCCGGGCCGATCGGTGCGAGCGAGAGCGTCGAGGGCCGGACGAGCATCGACACCGCGTACGCCGCGAGCAGCGCGACGAGTGCGAAGCCGAAGATCGTCTTCCGCCGGAAGAGCATCGGCCCGAGGATTCCGCCCGCGACCGTGCAGAGGCCGAGGAGCGTCACGCGCGGTGCGGCGTCGCCGGCGGGGAACCAGCCCTGGAGCAGGTTGATGCCGATCGCGGTGCCGAACGCGGCGGGCGCTCCCCGCGGATAGAGGAGCGCGAAGAAGACGAGCAGCGAGAGCACGAGCACCGAGCCGGGCATCGTCGTGCCGCGCGCGATCTCGATCTGGTCCTCCAGGCGGTACGACGTCGCCACGGCGCCGTCGTCTCGCTGCCAGTCGAGCGCGTGCGGGGTCTGCAGCGCGGTGCGCGCGACGTCGGCGATCGAGACGACGCCCGGGATGCGCGTCAGCGAGGACGTGAGCAAGCCGTGGTAGCCGTGGCCGATGACCGCGATCGGGTAGCGGCGGTCGTTCGGCGCCGAGGTCGCGGGCGGGAGGCCGACGACGATCGCCGGTCCGTGCTGCGGGATGTCGCTCGACTGCCGCACGTGGATCAGCACGACGTCGCGCGGCCGCGGCAGGCGCGTGTTGTAGAGGATCCCGCGCACCATGCCGGCGAAGGCGGCGGCCTGGCTCGTGCGCGGCCCCGCGTTCGGAACCATCAGGCCGACCGCTCCCTCGTTCGCGAGCTGCGGGAGGTCGCCGAGCGTCAGCCCGTGCACGACGTAGACCGGGAAGACCTGGCGGTGGTGCCCGGCGAAGTCGTTCGAGGTCTTCGCGGCGGCGCTGCCGGAGAGAACGAGTGCGAAGGCGCACGTCAGGAAAAGAGTGCGAATCGCCTTCACGGAACGAGGTTAGACGAGTGGGGCGAGCACCGTCGCGCTGAACGCGCCGGCGACCCCGAGGGCCCAGCTGCCGGCGCCCGCGAGAAGCACGACGCGACGGGCGGCCGGAGAGGGGTAGGGGGCGAGCCAGATGAGGCTCGCAAGCCCGAACATGATCCCGACGGCCGTCTCGATCGCATGGAAGGCGATCCCGGCGGCGAGCCCGCTCGTGAACGAGGTGCCGTGCGCGTGGAGCGCCATGGCGATCGTGGCCGACGTGACGCCGACGTTGCCCGGCGTCACCGGCAGGAGGGACGCAATGTCGAGCGCCGGCACGATGACGATGGCCGCCGCGAGGGGCTGGTTGATCCCGAGCGCGGCGGCGACGGCCGTCGCCGAGGCGAGCCGGCCGGCGGTGGCGAGCGCGATCCAGCCGACGAGCCGGGCGGCCGCCCTCGGGTCGCGGCCGAGCTCGCGGAAGGCGTCGAGCAGGTGGGACGGCGTCCGGCGGGCCGCGATCCCGGCCCCGATGCCGAGTGCGACGAGCCCGGCCGCGACGAGGAGCGGCCAGAGCGGCACGACCCCGGCGGCGGCCCCGCCCACGATGAGCGCGCCGAGCACGGCGGCCCGCGCGGCCCCGAGCGCGGCGAAGGCGCCGCCGGTCGTCCAGAGGCGCTCGCGGTTCGGGAGCACCCGCGAGAAGAGGCCGATCCGGACGGCGTCGCCGGCCCGGAAGGGCACGAAGGTGTTGACGAGCGAGCCTGCGCCGTACCGGGCGCAGGCCTCGGTGAGCGAAAGGCGGCCGCCGCAGAGCCCGATCGCGCAGCGCCAGGAGGCGGCCGCGGAGGCGACGGAGACGAGGAAGCCGAGCCCCGCGAGCCAGAGCCACTTCGCGTCGGCCGTGCCGATCGTGTCGAGCGCCGAGGCGACCCGGGAGCCGAGGAGCTGCGGCGTCGCGACCGACGCGAGGAGGGCAAGCAGGAGCACGGAGGCGGCGGCGATGCCGCGGCGTCCGATCCGGGCGTGGATCTGGGCGAGTGCTGCGTTCATTTCCTGGCCTTCATGTCGTCAGACGTACAACGGAACTTGAGGTTGGCCCGGTTCGGTGCAGGATTACCGTCTGAACGTGAACGAGACATGAGAGGAGCCGTCGCAGCCGGGCACCCGCTGACCGCGGAAGCGGGCGTCCGCGTGCTCCGGGCGGGCGGCAGCGCCGTCGACGCCTGCGTGGCCGCGGCGTTCGTCTCGTGGACGTGCGAGAGCCCGCTCACCGGGCCGGGCGGCGGCGGGTTCATGCTCGTCCACGAGGCGGCGACGGGTCGAACGACGCTGCTCGACTTCTTCGTGACCGTGCCGCGGGCGGCGAACCCGGCCGCCGAGCTGCTCGAGCTGCCGGTCGACTTCGACGGCGACACGCGGCAGCTCTTCCGGACGGGCGCCGCGGCGGTGGCGGTGCCCGGCACGGCGCTCGGCCTCGAGGAGGCGCACCGCCGCTTCGGGCGCGTTCCCTGGGCCGAGCTCGCCGCGCCCGCGGCCGCGGTCGCGCGCGACGGCGTCGAGCTGACGGCGATCCAGGCGTACCTGCACCGGATCCTCGACCCGCTGCTCCGTCACTCGCCCGAGGGCGAGGCGATGTACGGCCGCGACGGGCGGGCCTACCGGCAGGGCGAGCGGTTCGCGCTGCCCGGGCTGGCCGACACGCTCGACCGGCTCGCCGCCGGCGGCGCGGGCGTCCTCTACGGAGGAGAGCTCGCGGAGCGGGTCGTCGCGCATGTCAGCGCGGGCGGCGGGGCGCTGACGCTCGAGGATCTCCTCGCCTACGAGGTGGTCGAGCGCGATCCGCATCTCCGTCGAGTACCGCGGCCACGAGTTCCGCTCGAACCCGCCGCCGTCGAGCGGAGGCGTCCTGCATCGCGCTCGGCCTGCGCGCGCTCGGCGACCGCGAACCGGCTCCGGGCGCGATCGCCGACGCGATGGACGCGCAGGAAGCGGCGAGAGACGCGGCCTTCGCCCGCGCGCTCTACTCCGGTGACGCGGCGCAGCAGCTGCTGAAGGGAACGACGCACATCTCCGTGCTGGACGCCGACGGCAACGCAGCGTCGCTCAGCTCATCGCTCGGGTCGGGGTCCGGCGTCGTGGTGCCGGGAACCGGTATCCACCTGAACAACATGCTGGGGGAGCTCGATCTCGTCGGAGCGTCGCAACCGGGCGAGCGGCTGACGTCGATGATGGCGCCGTCCATCGTGCTGCGCGACGGCGCACCGCGCCTCGTGCTCGGCAGTGCGGGCAGCGCGCGGCTGCGCGGTGCGATCCTGCAGGTGACGGCGAACGTCGTCGCGTCGGGCATGCACGTCGAGCAGGCGGTCGAGGCGCCGCGCGTGCACGCGGAGGCGGGTGTCGTGCATTGCGAGGCCGCAGCCGCGGCGGACGCACTCGAGGCGCAGGGCCGCGCCGTCGTCCGCTGGAGGGAGCGCAACCTCTTCTTCGGCGGCGTGAGTGCGGTCGAGGTGCGCTCGGACGGCGAGACGGCGGCGGCGGGCGACCCCCGCCGCGGCGGCGCGGGCCTCGTCGCGTGAACGCCTCGTTCCGGGTGCGCCCCGCGGATCCGGCGGATGCCGAAGCTCTCGTGCGGCTCGCCGAGGAGGTGAGCGCCGAGCCCGAGGCCTGGCTCATCTCGGCAGACGGGGAGTGGCGCAGCGTCGGCGACGAGCGCCGCTATCTGAAGGCGCTGCGGCGCTACCCGAACGCGGCGGTGTTCGTCGCGGAGCGCAGCGACGGCACGATCATCGGCCGCCTCTCGCTCGCGCGCGACACGCATCCCGCGAGCGCCCACGTCGCCGACCTCGGGCTGATGGTCTCACGCGACGCGCGGCGGCAAGGCGTCGGGCGCGCGCTCCTCGAGGCGGCGTGCGACTGGGCGCGCGCCGCCGGCGTGCGGAAGCTCGAGCTGCACGTCTTTCCGTGGAACGAGCCGGCGATCGCGCTCTACGAGCGCGTTCGGCTTCGAGCGCGAGGGCTACCGGAGGCGCACTACCGGCGCGGCGGCGAGTACGTCGACGCGATCCTGATGGCCTGTCCCGTGGATTGACCTCGCCCTAGTCCGCGGACGCGGCGAACGACTCGTACGCGCGCTGCAGCACCTGCGCGAGATCGTCGCCGCGGAGCTCGAGCCCGCTCGGGCCGAGCCGCTTCAGCACCGCGCCGACCGGCAGCGGGCGAAGCGGCAGCGGCTCCGGCAGCGGGCCGCCGCGCCACGGCCGCTCGTCGGCCGGATCGACGAGGGCCTCCACCACCGGCGGCTCGGCCTCCGCCGCCTCGTCCGCTTCCTGCGCGGCGAGCGCCTCGTCGGTGCAGCCGCGCCAGCGCAGGAGCACCGACGGCTCGGCGTCGATCGCGAGCGCGACCGCATAGGCGAGCGCGGCGACGTGCTCGCACACGTCGTCGCCGTCGCACGTGCACGCGCGGCCGAGCTCGAACGCCCGCGGCACGAGCGGCTCGCTCCAGTCGACGGTCATCAGATGCTCGAGGTGGACCGACTGCCGGCGGCCCGCGATGGCCTCCTCGAGCGGCGCGTTGCCGCGCGAGAAGCGCACCATCGCCGCCCAGATCCGCGGCGGCACGGGCGCCGCGGTGATCTCGACCGAGCAGCCGGCGACGTGCGCGGTGATCACGCCCAGCTCGACCGCGAGCCCGCCGACGGCGGCCTTCGCGGCAGAGCATGCGCCCGCGCTCGGCCACCGCCGAGCCCTCGTCCCGCACGACGGCACTCGCGAAGAGTCGCGCCCACGCGCCGCTTCCGATGCGCTCGCTCATCGCCGCTTCCTCACGCCGCCGCCTCCATCCAGTCCGGCGACAGCGCGACCGCGGCCCGGATCGCGCCGATGTCGAGCTCTCCGAGCCAGTCCTCCGAGCCGCCGTGCATCACCTTCGCCGCGAGCTCGCGCTTCGACTCGAGCAGCGCGTCGATCCGCTCCTCGAGGGTGCCGACGCAGATGAGGCTGTGCACGAACACCGGCTTGCGCTGGCCGACGCGGTGCACGCGGTCGGTCGCCTGCTGCTCGACGGCGGGGTTCCACCAGCGGTCGAAGTGGATGACGTGGTTCGCGGCCGGCAGGTTGAGCCCGCGCCCACCGGCCTTGATCGAGATCACGAGCACCGGCGGGCCGTCCTCGGCCGCGAACGACTGCAGCACCTCGTCGCGCTCGCGCGCGCTCAGGCGCCCGTGGAAGAAGCCGACGTCCGCCCCGAGCCGCTCGTGCAGGTGCGGCACGAGCCGGTTGAAGCCCGGGTACTGCGTGAAGACGAGCGCCTTGTCGCCCGCCGGCACCTGCTCGAGCAGCTCGACGAGCCGGTCGAGCTTGCCGCTCCGTCCTTCGAGCGGCTGCCCGTCGCGAGCAAGAGCTCCGGGTGGTTGCAGACCCGTTTCAGCTGGCTCAGCATCGCGAGCACCGAGCCCCGCACGCCGAAGCTGTCGCGCTGCTCCTCGATGCGCGGCATCCACCGGTCGACCGTGGCCTGATAGAGCGTCGCCTGCTCGAGCGTGAGGCGGCAGTAGTCCTTGCCGATCGTGATCGGCGGCAGCTCGAGCTCGACCTCCGGCGCGTCCTTCGCGCGCCGCAGCACGAACGGCTGCACGATGCCCCGCAGCCGCTCGAGCGCCTGCTCGTCGCCGTGCACCTCGATCGGCCGCGCGAGCGTGCGGTCGAACGACTGCCGCGAGCCGAGGAGCCCCGGGTTGACGATGTCCATGATCGCCCACAGCTCGCCCAGCCGGTTCTCGATCGGCGTCCCCGTCATCGCGACGCGGCGTCGAGCGCGCAGGCGCCGCATCGCCCGCGCGCGCTTCGTCGCCGGGTTCTTGACGTCCTGGGCCTCGTCGAGCAGCAGCCGGTCCCAGTCGACGAGCGCAAGCGTCTCGATGTCGCGCGTCGCGACGTCATAGGACGTGACGACGACGTCGGCCGACCGCACGCCGTCGACGAGCGCGTCGCCGGTCAGCCGCGCGACTCCGTGATGCGACAGGACGCGCAGCGTCGGCGCGAACGACTCGATCTCGTGCACCCACTGCTTGACGACGCTCATCGGGCACACGACGAGCGTCGGCCCGAAGGCGTCCGCGCCGTGCTCCTCGCGCTCGGAGGCGAGCATCGCAATCGCCTGCACCGTCTTCCCGAGCCCCATGTCGTCGGCGAGGATCGCGCCGACGCCGAGATCGCCGAGCATGCGCAGCCAGCCGTGGCCGCGCTCCTGGAAGCCGAAGAGGCGGCCGTGCATCGCCGCCGGCGTCGCCATCGTCCGGAAGCGGCGGTCGTCGCCGCCGAGGAGCTCGCGGAGCGGCGCGTCGACCGTGACCTCGCCGAGCTCGAGCCCGGCCTCGTCCGTCTCGAGGCCGGAGACGGCGCGGACGAGGTCGACGATCCCCGAGCCGCTCCGCTTCTGCTCGAGGAAGCGCAGAGCCCGCTCGACCTCCGAGCGGCGGAGCGCGTGCCAGCGGCCCGCGACGCGGATGAACGGGTGCTTCGCCTGCGCGAGCTCGGCCAGCTCCGCGTCCGTCATCTCGACGTCGCCGACCGCGAGCCGCCAGTCGAACTCGATGAGCGACGCGCTCGAGAGGAGGCCGCTCGAGCGGATCGTCGGGTCGCGCCTGCTCGTCGCGCGGAGGTCGACGCGCAGCCGGCTCGGCGCGCGCACCCACGCGCTCGGGAGCAGGACGGGCACACCCGCCTCCTCGAGCTGCGGCATCACGTCGCGCAGGAAGCGTCCGGCGGCGTCGGCGTCGAGTGTCGCCTCCGTCGGCTCGCGCGCGTCGAAGCCGATGTCGTGCGCGGCGAGGAGCGGCTCGAGCTCCGCAAGCCGCCGGGCGAGCGCGGTGTGCGGGTCGCTCGCGCGAAGGAAGGCGAAGATGTCGGCGCCGCCGTCGCGGACGAGCGACGCGGGCAGGCTGAGCGACGGATCGTCCTCGGCCTGGAGCCAGAGCTCGAGCACGATCGCGTCGCCGCGCTCGTCGAGGTGGATCGCGAGTCGCCACGACGCGGCCGAGCCGCGCGCGAGCGCGCCGATGCCGTCGTAGACCCAGCGCGAGAGCTGGCGCTTCAGCGCGGCGTAGCCGGAGTGGGGCGGCAGCGCCGGCTCGGCGGCGGTCAGCCCCTCGACGAACGACTCGAGCGCCGAGGGCCGGCGCGCCGGCTGGGCCACGAGCCGCACGCCGCTCGAACGCAGCCGGTCGCGTGCGATCCGGTCGACGACGACGGGATAGAGGTCGTGGACGAGCGCGTCGGCGTCGCCGTCGAACGCGTCGGCGGCGACCGGAGGGAGCGCAGCGGCGATCCCGGCGAGGGACGCCTGCACGCTCGAGTCGAGCGTTGCGCCCCAGAACGCGTGCCAGACGCCGTCGCCGTGGTCGAGGTACGGGTGCACGAGCCCCTCGGCGAGCGAGCGGTGCGCGAGCTCGACGATCGCGAAGACGCCGCGCGCGCTCGCCCCCGGGACGGCCGTCGAGGGCGGCGCAGCGGCGAGAGCGACGAGCTCGGCGGCGGTGACGCGGCGCACCGGCACGCCGCGCGCGAGGCTGAGATCGACGGTCTCGGGCGCGCCGGCTTCGAGTCCGTCGGCGGCGAGGCCGCCCTCGCCGTCGCGGAGGAAGGCGTAGGCCCACGGCTCCTGCTGCCAGACGATCTCGAGGCTCGGCAGGGCAGGCGTCTCGATGGTCTCGGCCGCAGACATGAACCTTCC
>CAWHPX010000002.1:0-304559 GCA_963831405.1 uncultured Actinomycetes bacterium | reverse complement strand
AGCAGACGTAGATCATGTGCGTCTTCTCGTTGTACGAGACGGGCTGCCAGTTGACGCCGCCCTGCGGGCCGTTCCCGTAGATCAGGAGCTTCTTCGGCGGCGGCGGCGTGAACGGCGCGTGGGCGATCACGACCGGCACCTTGGCGAGCGGGCCGACCGCTTCCTTCTTCACGCGCTTGACGTCACCCGCCGGCGGCGTCCCGTGCGGCGTGAAGGCGGAGTTCGCCGGGATCGGCTGGGTCGGCCACGACTTCTGGGCCGCGTTCTGCGGCACCGGCTTCTCGGGGATCCCGTAGAGCGGCTTGCCGGTCGCGCGGTCGAGCATGTAGAGCCAGCCGGTCTTCGACGCCTGCGCGATGCCCTGACGGCCGCCCGCGTCGAAGAGCACGACCGGGCTCGCGGAGTCGAAGTCCCAGATGTCGTGGTGAACCTGCTGGTAGTACCACTTGAGCTTGCCGGTCTTCAGGTCGAGCGCCACGATCGACGCGGCGTACAGGTTCTTGCCGGGCCGGTCGCCGCCGAACCAGTCGGAGCCGGCGTTGCCGGTGGAGAAGTAGAGGAGGCCGAGCTTCGGGTCGACGGCAGGCGCCTGCCAGATCGTCGCGCCGCCGCGCAGGTACTGCTTCGAGCCCGACGGCCACGTATCGCCGCCCGGCTCGCCGGGGGCGGCGGTCGTGTACCAGCGCCACGCCTGCTTGCCCGTCGAGGCATCCATCGCTTCGAGGAACGAGCGGGTGCCGTACTCGGCGCCGACGACCCCGATGTAGATCTTGTGGTCGACGTAGATCGGGGCGGCGGTGATCGTCTGGCCGAGCTGCCACTTCACGAGCTGCTTGCTCCAGACGACCTTGCCCGTCTGCTGATCGAGGGCCACGACCTTGCCGTCGAGCTGGCCCATGTACACGCGGCCGTCGCCGATCGCGACGCCGCGGTTCAGCCAGCCGCAGCAGACGGTCGAGATCTTCTGCGAGATCCCGGAGCTGTACGTCCAGAGGATCTTCCCGGTGGCGACGCTGACCGCGAACGCGTCGTCCGCGCCCGTCGTGACGTAGATGACGCCCTTGTAGACGACCGGCTGGCTCTCGGCGGAGTACTTCGCTGCGACGCCGGAGCCGTTCAGATGGGTCCGCCACACGCCTTTCAGCTGCGAGACGTTCGACGTGTCGATCTGCGTGAGCGGCGAGTAGCGCTCGTTCATCAGGTTCCCGCCGACCGTGGGCCAGTTGTCCGTCGGGAGTGCGGAGAGGTCCTCGGCCGAGAAGTTCGGGGCCGTCGCGCTCCCCTCGCCGCCGCCGGGCGAGGTGCCGCCGGGCGAGGTGCCGCCGGCCGACACGGTGACGGTCTTCGTGTGGCCCGGGGTCGCGTAGTGGCCGACGATCCAGCCGACGAAGGCGCCCGCGAAGACGAGGCCCGCGACGAGCGTCATGATCATCGCCTCCGCGGTGTAGACCCCGAATCGCTTCTTCCGCGCCCCCATGACCCTACGGTGCGTATCCGGCGGCGGCGTGCGCAAACCCGCGGGAATGCAGCGCTTCGGGCGGCCGTTCCTACCAGGTACAATTCCGATACCTAGTACATGGAATGGAGAGTGAACCGATTTTGACCGACCTGCTGCTCGTCCCGCTCGAGGACACCGTGGTGTTCCCGGGCATGACGGTGACCCTGACGGTCGACGCGGGTGACGAGGATCGCGTCCTCCTTGTGCCCCGGCACGAGGCGGAGTACGCGAAGGTCGGCACCGTGGCCGAGGTCGTCGACCGCGTCCGCCTGCCGGGCGGCGCGGAAGCCGTGGCCTTCAGCGGCCTGCACCGCGCCGTCATCGGCGCCGCCCACACCGACCCGCTCGGACGCCTCCGGGTGGAGGCGGAGGAGCATCAAGACGAGAACCCGCCGCCGGTGCAGACGCGAGAGCTCGAGCGCGAGTACCGCGCAGTCGTCGAGGAGATCCTCGAGCTCCGCAATGCGGACGATCGCATCAGCGCGTTCCTGCGCTCGATCACCGAGACCGGGGCGCTTGCCGACACCTGCGCGTACGCGCCCGACATCTCGTTCGCGCAGCGTGTCCAGCTGCTCGAGCACGTCGACGTGATCGAGCGGCTCGAGTTTGCGCTCGGCCTGCAGCGCGAGCGCCTTGCAGAGATGCAGGTGCGCCGCCGCATCCGCGAGGACGTCGAGTCCGACGCGCAGAAGCAGCAGCGCGAATGGGTGCTCCGCAAGCAGATGGAGTCGATCCGGAAGGAGCTCGGCGAAGACGAGGGCTCGCTCGTCGACGAGTACCGCACGAAGATCGAAGAGGCCGGGATGCCGGACGACGTCCGCGCCCAGGCCGACCGTGAGCTGCGCCGGCTCGAGTCCATGGGCGACGCCTCCGGCGAGGCGTCGATGATCCGCACGTACCTCGACTGGCTCACGTCCGTGCCGTGGTCGAAGCGCTCCGACGAGCGTCTCGACCCGAAGCACGCGCGTGAGGTGCTCGACGACGACCACGCGGGGCTCGACGACGTGAAGGAGCGCATCGTCGAGTACCTGGCCGTGCGCAAGCTGCGCCAGGAGCGCGGCATCCCGAACGACAAGCGAAGCGGCGCGATCCTCACCCTGATCGGGCCGCCCGGCACCGGCAAGACGTCGATCGGCGAGTCGGTGGCGCGGGCGCTCAATCGCGAGTTCGTGCGCATGTCGCTCGGCGGCATCCGCGACGAGGCCGAGATCCGCGGCCACCGCCGGACGTACATCGGCTCGATGCCGGGCCGTCTCGTGCGCGCGCTCCGCGACGCGAAGACCATGAACCCCGTCATCCTTCTCGACGAGGTCGACAAGGTCGGCGCCGACTGGCGCGGCGACCCGTCCGCCGCACTCCTCGAGGTGCTCGACCCGGCGCAGAACCACTCGTTCCGCGACCACTACCTCGATGTCGAGCTCGACCTGTCCGACGTGTTCTTCATCGCGACGGCGAACGTCGCGGACACGATCCCGGGGCCGCTGCTCGACCGCATGGAGGTCATTCGCTTCGACGGCTACACCGTCGACGAGAAGACGGCGATCGCCCGCGACTACCTGTGGCCGCGCCAGCGCGAGCGCAACGGCCTCCGTGAGGACGAGGTCTCGATCGGCGACGACATGATCGAGCTCGTCGTGTCGGAGTACACGCGCGAGGCGGGCGTTCGCCAGCTCGAGCGTGAGGTCGGCAAGATCCTGCGCAAGACGGCGACGAAGATCGCCGCCGAGCAGATCGAGCCGCCGGTCGTCGTCGACGTCGACGTCGTCCGGGACGCCCTCGGCCGCCAGAAGGTGTTCCAGGAGGTCGCGGAGCGCACGGCGATGCCCGGCGTCGCAACCGGGCTCGCGGTCACCGGCACCGGCGGTGACGTGCTGTTCGTCGAGGCGACCTCGATGGAGGGCGGCTCGGAGCTCATGCTCACGGGCCAGCTCGGCGACGTCATGAAGGAGTCGGCGCGGATCGCGCTCTCGTACGTGCGCTCGCACGCGGAGGAGCTCGGAATCGAGCCCGACTTCTTCAAGGAGCGCGCCTTCCACGTGCACGTGCCGGCCGGCGCGATCCCGAAGGACGGGCCGAGCGCCGGCATCACCATGGCGACCGCCCTCGCGTCGCTCCTCTCGGAGCGGCCCGTCAAGCACACGGTCGGCATGACCGGCGAGGTGACGCTGCAGGGACGCGTGCTGCCCATCGGCGGCCTGAAGCAGAAGGTGCTCGCGGCCCATGCGGCCGGGCTCACGGACGTGATCATCCCGGAGCGCAACCGCGCCGACCTGGACGACGTCCCCGCCGACGTGCGCGAGGCGATGACGTTCCATCCGGTCATGACGCTCGGCGAGGTGCTGAGCCTCGCGCTCGAGCCGAAGTCGAAGCCCCAGCTCCATGCCGTCTGACGCCGCGCATGCGGTGTAGGGCCTGCAAGCCGCTGCCCGAGGAGGTCGCCCGCGCGGCCGACCTCCTCGGGCGGCGCTGGATGCTCGCCATCCTCTGGGCCTCCGCCGAGGAGGGCGCAGTCCGCTTCAACGAGTTCAAGCAGGCGCTCGAGGGCATCCCGCCGCGGACGCTCGCGCTGCGCCTCGTCGAGCTCGAGAACGCAGGCGTGCTCGAGCGGCGGGTCATCGCCGACACGCGGCCGCCGCGGGTCGAGTATCAGCTGACGGCGGCCGGGCGGCGGCTCGGCGCGCTCGTCGACGCCATGCGCGCCTACGCGGCGCACGCGTAGCCCGGCTAGGAGGGCTAGCCGACGGGCGAGAGCGCAGCGATCTCGCGCTGCTCGGCCAGGCGCGAGAGCGCCTGCGTCTCGATCTGGCGGACCCGCTCGCGCGTGATGCCCATCCGGCGGCCGATCTCCTCGAGCGACTTCGGCTCCTGCTCGGCGTCGAGGCCGTAGCGCATCCGGATCACGTCCTGCTCGCGGGGCGGCAGCGTCAGGATCGCCCGATGGAGCGCGTCGTCGCCGAGCGCGACGACGACCTCTTCCTCGACGTTGCCCGCCTCCTGCGCGACGAGGTCGCCGAAGGCGGTGTCGCTGTCCTCGCCGACGGTCTTGTCGAGGCTCGCGACGGTGCGCGCGGCGGCCCTGACCTCCTTCACGTGCTTCACGTTGAGCTTTGCGGCCCCGGCCACCTCCTCGTCGGTCGGCGCTCGCTCGAGCTTCGACACGAGGTCGCGCTCTGCGCGTGCGATCTTCTGCTCGCGCTCGACGATGTGGACCGGGATGCGGATCGTCCGTGACTTGTTCGCGACGCCGCGCTGGACCGCCTGGCGGATCCACCAGGTCGCGTAGGTCGAGAACTTGAAGCCGCGGCGCCAGTCGAACTTCTCGACCGCGCGGATGAGGCCGATGATGCCTTCCTGGATCAGGTCGATGAGCGGCAGGCCGTGGCCCTGGTACTTCTTGGCGATCGAGACGACGAGGCGGAGGTTCGAGTTGACCATCCGGTCCTTGGCGCGCTTGTCGCCGCGCTCGACGAGCTTCGCCAGCTCGACCTCCTCGGCGGCGGTCAGGAGGGGGTAGCGGCCCGCCTCGTTGAGGAAGAGCTGCAGCGAGTCGGTCGTCATCGCGGCGACCTCGCTGTTCACGTACGTCGCCTCTTCCACCTCCGGCAGCCCGCAGTCGTCGGTCAGCTCGATGCCGCGCTGCTCGATCTGCTCGTAGAGGCCGCTCAGCTCGTCGTCGTCGAGCTCGAGCTCCTGGACGAGCGTGTTGAACGCCGACATGTTGATGCAGCCCATCTCCTCGCCGTGCTCCATCAGGGCGCGCAACTTCTGCTCGTTCGTCATAGCCTCTTATTCCTTCGGGATGGAGGTCGTAACCGGTTCTGCGTAAGGAAACGGTGAACCCGCCCCGCTGGTTCTCCCCGCCCGCCGCGGGGGTACACTTCCGCGATGCACCACGGCGTCTGGGAGCTCGTGTTCTTGATGGTGATCCTGAAGATCCCGATCGTCTATCTGATCGGCGTCGTCGTCTACGCGATCAAAGCGTCGCCGCGTCCCGGCGAGGGCGCGGGCGTCACCGCCCGGATCGGCCCCGACGAGCCCGGCGGGCGCTGGAGCCGCGTGCGTGCGCGCCACTTCCGGCCGCGGCCGCACGGCGGGCCGACCCGCACGTATCCGCGCGTTCCCCGCGCCGCGAACGCCCGCGCGGAAGCGGGCCGGCGATGAGCGCGATCGACGAGCCCACAGGCGCGCGGCCCTCCGAGGTCGTCGCCGGCTTCCTCGCTGCGCTCGCGATCTTCATCGCGCTCATCGGCCTCGCATGGCATCCGCTGCGCCTGATCGGGCCGGCCATCATCGTCTCGCTCGTCGCCGCGGCGATGGGCGGCCGCCACCAGCGGCTCACCTTCGCGGCGGTCATGGTCGTCGCCGCCTGCTTCTTCTTCGGGCTGATGATCGCGGTCATCACCTCGCGCGCGCTCTGGTAGCGCCCCTG
The DNA here is from genome assembly GCA_963831405.1 of uncultured Actinomycetes bacterium. Lineage (GTDB taxonomy): Bacteria > Actinomycetota > Thermoleophilia > Gaiellales > Gaiellaceae > Palsa-739. The sequence continues at coordinate 298,632 of CAWHPX010000002.1, read as the reverse complement.
CCGCTGCTACAACACGAACTGCGATGAGCCGGCCGGAGGTCGACGGACTCAACACGGGCTACGCGGCGCTGCTCCTCGAGCAGTACCTCGACAACCCCGGCGCCGTGCCCACGGAGTGGCGGGCGCTCTTCGAGAGCGCCCCCGAAGACGTGCTCGCGATGCAGCCGGGGCTCGCACGCCTCGTCGAGCTCCTCGAGCGGCACGACGGCAACGGCGCGGCGGCCGTCGAGGCTCCCGCAGCCGCACCCGCACCCGAACCGGAGCCCGAACCGGAGCCCGAGCCCGCGGCAGCCGGGCCGGCCCCTGCAGCCGCGGCGCCCGCCGCGCCGGCCGACGAGGAGCTGATCGGCGGCATCGCGGCCGCCATGTCGCTCGTCAAGGCGTTCCGGACGCACGGCCATCTCGCGGCGCGCATCGACCCGCTCGGGTCGGAGCCCCCCGGCGACCCGGCGCTCGAGCCCGAGCGCCTCGTGCCGCGGCTGACACCCGGGCTGATGGCGCGCATCCCGGCCCGGCTCCTGCGCCTCTCGGTCGATGCCGAGACGCTCGCGGACGCGTACCCGCTCCTCCGGGAGATCTACTGCGGCCCGATCGCGTACGAGATCGAGCACATCTCGGACCACGAGGAGCGTGTGTGGCTCCGCCAGGCGATCGAGTCGGGCCGCTACCGCCGGCCCCTCGCGCCCGAGGAGAAGGTCAGCCTGCTCGCACGGCTCAGCCAGGTGGAGGGAATGGAGCACTATCTGCGCCGGGCCTTCCTCGGCCAGAAGCAGTTCTCGATCGAGGGGCTCGACGTCATGGTGCCGATGCTCGACGAGGCGATCGAGGTCGGCGCCGACTTCGGTGCGCACGAGGTCGTCATCGGCATGGCGCACCGCGGCCGCCTGAACGTCCTCGCGCACGTCGTCGGGCGGCCGTACGACGTGATCCTCCGCGAGTTCGAGGGCGAGCGCACGATCGAGGCGGTCGTCGTGAACGAGGAGGGCGGCAGCGGCGACGTGAAGTACCACCTCGGCGCCGAGGGGACCCGCACGACTCGCGGCGGCGAGATCACCGTGACGCTCGCGTCGAACCCGAGCCACCTCGAGGCGGTCGACCCGGTCGTCGAGGGCCGCGCGCGCGCCGAGCAGACGGACCGCTCGACGCGGGAGGGGTACCACGACCCGACCGTCGCGCTGCCGATCCTGATCCACGGAGACGCGTCGTTCGCCGGGCAGGGCGAGGTGGCCGAGACGCTCAACCTCCAGGGGCTCGCGGGGTACTCGACCGGCGGCACCCTGCACCTGATCGCGAACAACCAGGTCGGCTTCACCACCGACCCGAACGACGGCCGCTCGACCCGGTACTCGAGCGACCTCGCGAAGGGCTTCGACATCCCGATCATCCACGTGAACGCCGACGACCCCGAGGCCGCCGTCTCGGCGGTCTGGCTCGCGATGGCGTACCGCCGCCGGTTCGGGCACGACGTCGTCGTCGACCTCGTCGGCTACCGGCGCCACGGCCACAACGAGCAGGACGAGGCCGCCTACACGCAGCCCCTGCTGGCGGCGGCGATCGCCGCGCACCCCACCGTCCGCGAGCTCTACGCGCAGGCGCTCGTCGCCGACGGCGTCCTCGGCCAGGGGCAGGCCGACGAGCTCGAACGGGACGTCCTCACGCAGATCAAGGCCGCACACGAGGCGTTGAAGGAGACGTTCGGCTCCCGGCCGGCGCCGGCGCCCGACGGGCGGATCCCGGCGGCTGCCGCGGGCGAGGTCGTCACTGCGGTCGAGGCCGACAAGCTCCGCGACCTGAACGAGCAGCTGCTCCGCACGCCGGACTGGTTCACGCCGCACCCGAAGCTGATGAAGCAGCTCGAGCGCCGCCGCGAGACGATCGAGGCCGGAGGCATCGACTGGGGACAGGCCGAGGCGCTCGCCTTCGGGTCGCTGCTCGTGGACGGGATCCCGATCCGCGTCACGGGCCAGGACACCGAGCGCGGCACCTTCTCCCACCGGCACGCGGTCCTGCACGACGTGTCGACCGGCGCGACCTTCACGCCGATGCAGCACCTCGACGAGGCGTCGGCGTCGTTCGAGATCCACAACTCGCCGCTCTCCGAGTACGCGTGCCTCGGCTTCGAGTACGGCTACTCGGCGGCGGCGCCCGAGGCGCTCGTCCTCTGGGAGGCGCAGTTCGGCGACTTCGTGAACGGCGCGCAGATCATCATCGACCAGTTCATCTCCGCCGGTCTCTCGAAATGGGGCGAGAGCACCAGGCTGACGCTGCTGCTTCCGCACGGCTACGAGGGCAACGGGCCGGAGCACTCGAGCGCGCGCCTCGAGCGCTTCCTCCAGCTCGCAGCGCAGGAGAACATCCGCATCGCCAACTGCACGACCTCGGCGCAGTACTTCCACCTGCTCCGCCGGCAGGCGCTCGACGTCACCGCGCGGCCGCTCGTCGTCATGACGCCGAAGGGGCTCCTGCGGCTGAAGCAGGCGGCCTCGACGATCGACGACCTCGCGACGGGCGAGTTCCGGCCGCTCCTCGACGACACAGGGGCGAACCGCGAGGCGGTGACGAGGCTCGTGCTCTGCCAGGGCAAGATCTACTTCGACATCGCGGGCCACGAAGACCGCGCACGGGGCGAGACGATCGCCGTTGCGCGGCTCGAGCAGCTCTACCCGTTCCCCGTCGAGCAGGCGGCGGAGCTCCTCCGGGGCTATCCGAACCTGCGCGAGGTCGTGTGGGCGCAGGAGGAGCCGCAGAACATGGGCGCATGGCGGGCGATCCGGCACCGGCTCGAAGAGGCGAAGCCCGACGGCGTCGTGCTCCTGTACGTGGGTCGGCCCTGGCGGGCGAGCCCGAGCGAGGGCTATCCGACGGCGCACCTGCGCGAGCAGGACCGGATCGTCCGGGCCGCGCTCGCGCCGTCGGCGCTCTCGGCGCGCTAGCTGTCGGCGCGCCCGGAGGCGCCGAAGTCGACGTCCTTCGCCGCCACCGTCCCGGCGGTCCGCCCCGGCGCGGTCTGGTTTCCCCAGTAGAGGTTCGTGTGCGCGATCACCTGCTCCGGCGGCGGCGCGCCCCACGGCGTCTGGTCCTCGGTCGTATGGGCGTCGCTCACGAGGGTCGCGTCATAGCCCCTGGCGAACGCGCCGTGGAGCGTCGAGCGGATGCACGCGTCGGTCTGGGCGCCGACGACGACGAGCCGTCCGACGCCGAGGCTCTCGAGCACGGTCTCGAGGCTCGTGTCCTCGAAGGAGTCGCCGTAGTTCTTCTCGACGAGCGGCTCGGCCTCGTCCGGGCTCAGCTCGGGGACGATCCGCCATTCCTCGCTGCCCTTCGCGAGGCCGTCGTCGGAGTGCTGGACCCAGACGACCGGCACCTGCTCCCGCCGCGCCTTCTCGACGAGGCTGCCGACGTTTGCGACGACGGAGTCGCGCTCGGGAGCCCCCTCGACGACGCCGTTCTGCACGTCGACGACGAGGAGCGCCGTGTTCGGCCGGTTCTCGAGTGTGGTCATGGTTTCCCCCCGCGTGGATCTAGAGCTTGCCGCGGCGCGCGCGCTGGAGCTGGATCAGCTTCGACGCGGCCTTCGGCCCGTGTTTGCGTGCCAGCTGGAGCGCGAGCTTCCGCTGCTTCGGCGGCAGGCGGCGCCACACGTCGAAGAGCGTGATCGCAAGCCCGACGGGGCCGGGGCGGAGGCGTCCGAGGCGAGGCACGCAGGGAGTGTAGTCGCGGCGGCTACTCGTGCTTGCCGTGACCGCGGCCGTAGCCGTTTCCGTGCCGGCCCGCGTTGCCGTTGCCGTTCCCGTGCCGGGGCCTTCGTCGTCGTCGTCCTCCGCGACATCGACCGGCGCCGCCGGCGCCGGCGCGGCGACGGGAGCCGCGACGTCCACGGGAGCGGTCGAGCCGGCGCTTGCCGCCGCGGCGGCGGCGAGCTTCTTCAGCTGGCCCGGGGCGCTCAGACGGCCGTGCCCCTTCACCGGAGCGGCGGGGAGCACGGCGGCGAGCACGCGCGGGGCCTCGGGCGGTGCGGGCTGCCGGGCAGGCTGCTGCACGGGCTGCTGGACCGGCTGAAGCGGGGGAGCGGCGGGAGCGGCGCGGGGCGGCGCGGGGCGCTGCCGGGCCTGCGCCCTTCGCCGGGCCGGGAGCGGCCGGAGCCGCCTGCGGGTGCGGCCGGGGCGCCGGCGGCGCGGGCTGCGTGAAGGCGGCCGGCCCGACCGTGCCGAGGACCGGCCGCGCCGGCGCGCCCTCGAGCGGCACGAGGACGGGCGCCCGGACGGTCCCGGAGGCCGTCACGTGCTGCGGCGGTGCGGCCAGGTGGACAGCCTGGAGCTCAGGCACGCTTCCCAGGTGCCGCGCGAACATGGCCGTGCTCCCAAGCGCTCCCGCCAGCAAGATCGCGGCGAGAAAACGGTCGATGCCCCTCATGCTTCCACCCCCCACTGCCGACAACATCACTCGAATGAGGTATCGGCAAGGAGGCGCCGGCACTTGAACATCGTCGGAAATGAAGGGGCAATCGGTGGGTAGCTTCAAGGTCAAGCTCGTCGTCTATTTCCTGCTTCTCTCGCTCCTGCCGATCGCGGCCGCGTTCTGGGGGTTCACGAGCGTGGCGGGGCAGAGCGAGACGCGGCGCGTCGACGCGCGGCTCCAGTCGAGCCTGCGCTCGGTCCTCGCCACCTACCAGGAGCGGATCGCCGCCGCCCAGCGCGAGGCGGCCTCCCTCGCCGGGACGCGCGTCTTCCAGATGGAGCTCGAGCAGCGCGACCTGCCGGCGCTCGTCCACGCGCTCCAGGATTCGAAGAACGTCTCGGTCACCGCGGCGGGAGGCTTCCGCGTCCACCAGCCGCCGCCGTTCGCGGCGACGCGCGAGGTCTCCGTCGTCACGGCGCGCGGCCTCATCGGCACCGTGACGGTCGCGGTCCCCTTCGACTCGACACTCGTCGACACGTTGCGCGCGCATTCGGGTCTCGAGAAGGCCGACACGCTCGTCATCCTGCGCGGCGCCGCCATCGTCGCCTCGTCGCCGACGGTCACGGGCTCGGTCCGCGTCGGCTCCGGGCAGGCCGACACGGTCGATGTGTCGGGCGAGCGGTTCCGTGCGCTCGCCGCCCCTGCGGTGTACGACGTCGCGAACGTCCGCTTCGCGGTCCTCCGCCCGCAGGCGCTGATCGACGCGGCGAACGCGAGCTCCCGCAACCGGCTCCTGCTCGGCCTGATCGCCTCTCTCCTCCTCGTCTCGGTCGTGGCGTACTTCGAGGGCCGGTCGATCGTCCGGACGCTGCGCAGCCTCGCCGAGGCGGCGCACGGAATCGCTCGCGGCCGCCTGAGCGAGCGCGTGCCGGTGAAGGGGCGCGACGAGTTCGCCATGCTCGCCACCGCCTTCAACGACATGGCGAACCAGCTCCAGGCGCGGCTCGACGAGCTCGAGGACGAGCGCAGCCGGCTCCGCGACGCCATCACGCGCTTCGGCGAGGCGCTCGCGGCCACCCACGACCTCGGCACCCTGCTCCGGGTGATCGTCGAGGCCGCGGTCGAAGCGACGGGCGCGACCGGCGCCCGCCTCGTCGCCGACGACGGACGCATCGTCGAGACCGGCGACCCCGACGCGGAGGGCGACGAGCTGCAGTTCCCGCTCACGGCGGGCCGCACGACGTTCGGCACGCTCTCCCTCGTCGGCCGCTCGTTCGACGACGAGCAGCGGATGACGGCGAACTCGCTCGCCTCGCATGCCGCGATCGCGCTCGAGAACGCGCGGCTGCACCGGATCGTCGAGCGCCAGGCGCTCGTCGACGGGCTCACGGGCATCGCCAACCGGCGCCAGTGCGAGGACGCGCTCACCGCCGAGATCGCCCGCGCCGAGCGCCTCGGGGCCCCGTTCACGCTCGTGCTGGCCGACCTCGACGACTTCAAGACCGTGAACGACGACCACGGCCACCCGGTCGGGGACGACGTCCTGCGGGAGTTCGCCTCGGTCCTCCGGGCCACCGTCCGCGACTCCGACCTCGCGGGCCGCTGGGGCGGGGAGGAGTTCCTGCTCCTGCTGCCCGGGACGGACGCCGTGGGCGGCGCGAACCTCGCCGAGCGGGTGCGCACGGCCCTGGCGGAACGCTCGTTTCTCGGGCGGGACGGGGAGGTCGTGACCGTCACCTGCAGCTTCGGCGTGGCCCAGCACCGGGGCGGAAACCACGAGCGGGATCTCTTCACGGCGGCCGACCGGGCCCTCTACCGGGCCAAGCGGGAGGGCAAGAACCGGGTCGAGATCGACGCAGCCGTCCGCAGCTTTTAGTAGTCTCGACCGGCAATCAGGGCCGAAAACGGTCCGAAGCCTGGCTACAATGCCTGCTGAGGAGCACGTCCCCAACGCGGAGGAAGGTATGCCGGTAGAGACACCGTCGTTGTTCGCGCAGGTGATCAAGGATCACCTCGAGCTGAAGGAACGGAACTCGGATCTCGGTCGGCACCTGCCGATCGACCGCTATCGCTCCGACGACCCGTTCGAGAACCACCCGCTCTTCAAGACGGAGGAGCAGGCCCGCCTCGAGGAGACGATGGACGGCATCGAGCCGAACTTCGTCGCGCACTCGACCCAGGCGACTGCGAATCTGCCGTGGCCCGGCGAAGAGACCGCGGAGCACGCGCCCGCCGGCGAGATCGAGGATTCCGGCTTCTGGAAGGTCGATCGCGCCCGCGACTTCGACTGGGGCGATTAGTTTCGTGGGCGCCGCTCCGCGGCGCCCACTGCTCACTCGCACCGCTTCGCTTTCCTCGCTCGTGAGCGTGCGGGGGCCACTCGGTTGTGTGGCCGCGCCCGCGCAGGTCGGGCGCGGCGACGGGGCGCCTGGAGAACGCTCGGTTCGAGGGCGAGTCGGCGACGAGGGCGGCCGGCACCGGCCGGGCGGCGCGTCTCGATCGCGCCGCTCCGCGGCGCCCACTGCTCACTCGCACCGCTTCGCTTCCTCGCTCGTGAGCGTGCGGGGGCCACTCGGCTGTGTGGCCGCCTAGAGCACGCTCGGTACGAGGCGAGATCGGCGACGAGGTCGGCGAGCTCCTGCCGGCGGCGCTCGCGGTCGCGCTGCCGCAGGACGGCGCTCGGGTGGATCGTCGCCAGCACGTGGGGGGCGAGGTCGGAGTCGAGCCAGCGGCCGCGCTCCTTCGTGACCCGGAACTGCCTGCCGAGGAGCGACTGCGCCGCGGTCGCGCCGAGGAGGACGAGCACGGCCGGCTCGACGACGGCGAGCTCCGCCTCGAGCCAGGGGCGGCAGGCCTGCTGCTCCGTCCAGGCCGGCTTGGCGTGGATCCGCCGCGTGCCTCGGGCCTCCCACTTGAAGTGCTTGACCGCGTTCGTCACGTAGGCGGCCGACCGCTCGATCCCCGCGCGGTCGAGCGCGTCGTCAAGCAGGCGGCCCGCGGGACCGACGAACGGACGGCCCTCGAGGTCCTCCTCGTTGCCCGGCTGCTCGCCGACGAGCATCACCGTCGCGCCGGCCCGGCCCTCCCCGAAGACGGTCTGGGTCGCGTGCTCCCAGAGAGGGCAGGCGCGGCAGCCGGCGGCCGCGGCGCGGAGCTTCGGCAGGGTCGGGCGCTCGGGCACGTAGACCGCGGCGGTGTCCGTCATGCCGTGACGGTTCCCTCGGTCGGGGGAGGCCACTCCTGCCACCCGGAGCGATTCTTCCGGAGGATGGTTGTGCGGCCGACCACGCGCCTCCGGCTCATGCCGGAGGACGTCACGCTCCCCCCGGGCCCCGAGCTCCTCGATTCCTATCGGCGGCTCGCCGACGTGTTCCACGAGGTGCTCGCCGAGCAGTCGCTCGACGCGCTGCTCGTGCGCATCGCCGACGCGCTCTACGACCTGATCCCGCACGACACGCTCACGATCTACGAGGCCGACGAGGCGCACGCGGTGCTGACGCCTGTCCTCGCCCGCGACCAGTACGCGGACGAGATCATGCGGACGACCATCGGCTTCGACGAGGGCATCACCGGCTGGGCGGCGAGCAGGCGCGAGCCGGTGCTCGTGAACCAGGCGCATCTCGACCCCCGGGTCAGGATCGTGCCCGGCACGCCGAACGATCCCGAGGCGCTGATCTCGATCCCGCTCGTCGCCCGGGCGCAGATCAAGGGTGTCCTCAACATCTACCGCGTGGGCGACGAGGGGGTGTTCTCGGACGAGGAGTTCGAGCTTGCGAAGCGATTCGCGGACGCGGCGGCGCTCGCCCTCGACAACGCGCAGATCCGCGCGCGGCTCGAGCACCAGGCGCGCACCGACTCGCTCACCGGCCTCTTCAACCATCGAAGCTTCCACGAGCGGCTGCTGCACGCGCTGCAGGAGGCGAGCCGCACGCACCGTCCGGCGGCGATCCTGATGCTCGACATCGACGACTTCAAGCGCGTGAACGACGTGCACGGCCACGGCGTCGGCGACGAGCTGCTGCGGCTCCTCGCCGACGCGCTGCGGAGCTGCGTCCGCCCCGACGACATCGTCTGCCGGCTGGGCGGAGAGGAGTTCGGCGTGATCATGCACGGCTGCGACGGCGACGCCGCGACGGTCATCGCGCAGCGCCTCGTCGACAGGCTCGCCGAGCTCGACTTCCCGGGCGTCGGCACCCTCACGGTCTCGGTCGGCCTCGCGCTCGGCCCGGAGCACGCGATGAACCCGCGCGAGCTGGCCGCGTGCGCCGAGGCGGCGATGATGACGGCGAAGGCGCACGGCAAGAACCGGATCGTCCTCTACGACGACCAGGCGACCGCCCGCCCGGACGCGCCGGTGCAGGAACGCGACGGCCGGTCGATCGCCCATATGAAGATGCTGCAGAGCCTCAGCGGCAAGCTCAACCGGCTGAACGACGTGCGGCAGATCGGGGAGGAGATCGCCTCCGAGCTCCGCTCGCTCATCGACTACCACAACTGCCGCGTCTTCGTCGTCGACGGCGAAGAGCTCGAGCCCGTCGCGTTCCGCGGCGAGTTCGTCGTCGAGACGGTCGCGCTGCCGCTCGAGCTGCTCCGCATCAAGATCGGCCAGGGAATCACCGGCCGCTGCGCCGAGCGCGCGGAGTCCCTCCTCGTCGGGGACGCCGCGAACTGCGAGTTCGGCGCGCGCATCCCCGGGACGCCGTCGATCGAGGAGTCGCTCGTCGCCGTGCCGCTCCGCTACGGCTCGCGCGTCGTCGGAGTCGTCGTCATCTCGAAGCTCGGTCTCGACCAGTTCGACGAGGACGACGTCCGGCTGCTCGAGGTGCTCGCCGGCCACGCAGCCGTCGCAGTCGAGAACGCGAGCCTGTACGAATCGGCGAGACGCGAGGCGGAGAGCGCGACCACCCTGCTCGAGTTCGGCCGGTCGCTCTCGGCCGCGTCGAGCCTCGACGAGATCTACGATCGCGTCGTCCGCCTCACGGCAGACCTGATCGGCGCGAAGCGCACATCCGTCTGGATCGCCGACGAGGAAGGCTGGCTCACCGCGCGCAAAGTCTTCGGTCACGCGGGCGGCGAGGAGAGCTGCGTCGAGGAGCGCCGCTTCCACGTCGGCGAGATGCAGAAGCGCCTCGGCGCCGGCCGCGAGCCGTTCGTGGTCACCCCGGCCGACTATGCGGATGCGGACGCCGGTCACGGCGGAGGACGGCGCCTCGTACGCGGTCGCGCCGCTCATGGTCGGCAAGCGCGGCGGCTGCATCGTGGCCGCCATTCCCGAAGGCGACTTCGGCGAGCGCGAGCTGCGGCTTCTCGGGGGCCTCGCGCACCAGGCGAAGCTCGCGATCACGAACGCGTCGAACTACGAGGGGCTCGAGCGGAGCTTCGTATCGACCGTCGAGGCGCTCGCCAACGCGCTCGAGGCGAACGACGAGTACACCTCGAAGCACGCGCGGTGGATCACCGACCTCGCCCTCCGCGTCGGCTGCGAGCTCGGCCTCGGCGAGCACGCGCTGAAGCGGCTCGAGCTCGGGGCGCTGCTCCACGACATCGGCAAGATCGGCATCCCGAGCGAGATCCTCTCGAAACCGGGCCGTCTCACGGCCGAGGAGCGCGCGGTGATGGAGTCGCATCCGGAGCTCGGAGAGCGGATCATCGCGCCGATCGACCGCCTGCAGGAGGTCGGGGCGATCGTCCGCCACTGCCACGAGCGGTGGGACGGGCGCGGCTACCCCGACGGCCTGAGCGACGACGCGATCCCGCTCGAGTCGCGGATCATCTTCGTCTGCGACGCGTACCACGCGATGACGACCGACCGCCCGTACCGGAAGCGGCTGAGCCACCCGGAGGCCGTGCGCCGGCTGCGCGAGGGCGCGGGCTCGCAGTTCGACGCGGGCGTGGTCGAGGTCGCGCTCCGCGTGATCGAGGCCTAGCTAGTACTACGCGGCGGTCACCGCGGCGCCGCCCGAGAGATCGTGGGCGAGCCGCCGGAACGGGCCGTCCTCGGCCAGGAGCTCGGTCTCCGTCCCGCGCTGGACGATGCGGCCGCGCTCGACGACGACGATCTCGTCGGCGCGACGGACGGTCGACAACCGGTGCGCGATGATGATCGAGGTGCGGCCGTGGAGCAGGCGGTCGAGTGCACGCTCGATCAGCACCTCGGTCGGCCGGTCGATGTTCGACGTCGCCTCGTCGAGGATCAGGATGCGCGGGTCGGCGAGCAGTGCGCGTGCGATCGAGATCAGCTGGCGCTCGCCGGCCGAGAGGCCCGACCCGCCTTCGCGGACCGCGTGGTCGAGACCGCCGGAAACGCGTGCCGCGACCCGGTCGACCCCGACCGCCGCGGCGGCGGCCGCGACCTCCTCGTCGGTCGCGTCCGGCTGGCCGAAGCGGATGTTCGACGCGATCGTGCCGCTGAAGAGGAACGGATCCTGGAGCACGACGCCGAGCTGCCGCCGGTACGAGCGGAGCTTCACGCCGCGCAGGTCGACGCCGTCGACGCGCACGCCGCCTTCGTCCGGGTCGTAGAACCGCCCGACGAGCCGGGCGAGCGTCGACTTGCCGCCGCCGGACTCGCCGACGAGCGCGAGGCAGCCGCCGGCCGGCACGTGGATCTCGACGCCCTTCAGCACCGGATCCTTTCCGTACGCGAAGACGACGCGGTCGATCGCGAGGTCGCCGTCGATCCGCGGCAGCTCATGCGCGTCGGGGGCATCCTTGATGTCCGCCTCCTCGTCGAGCACCGACGCGATCTTCACCATCGCGGCGGCGCCCGACTGCAGCTGGCCGTAGACGTCCGAGAGCTCCTGCAGCGGCTGGAAGACGAGCTGGAGGAGGTACAGCGCGGTGATGAGCGTCCCGATCGTGATCGTGTGGCTCGTCAGCAGCTCGTTGCCCGTGTAGAGCACCGCGCCGGTGGCGATCACGCCGAGGAACTCGATCGACGGGAAGAAGATCGAGAAGATCTTCTGCGTGTAGACGTTCTGCTCGCGGTTCGCGGCGTTCAGCTCGTCGAACTGCCGCTGGAACGCCTGCTCGCGGTTGAACGCCTGCACGATCGCCATTCCGGACACCGACTCCGCGATCTGCGCCGTCACGATGCCGATGCGGTTGCGCGTCTCGACGAGTGCGACGTGAGAGGTGCGCTGGAACCAGCGGGTCAGCACGAGCGCGGGCGGGATGATCGCGAAGACGACGAGGCCGAGCCGCCAGTCGGCGATGAGGAGCGCGATCACGGCGGCGGGGAGGAGGATCACGTTCGCGACGAGCGTCGGCATGCCCTGCGAGAGCACGTCGGAGACCGCGTCCACGTCGGAGGTGAGACGCGCGATGATCCAGCCGGCCTTCTGCTGCGAGAAGTAGCGCAGCGAGAGGCTCGTCAGGTGGTCGAAGAGATCCTTGCGCAGCCCGAGGACCATCCGCTGGCCGAGCCCGGCGAGCCCGCGGATGAGCCACGCCTGCAGGCCCCAGCCCACGGCCGCGACGCCGAGATAGATGAGCACGACGACCGTGAGGTGGTGCTCGTTCCGCGCCCGGATCCCGTTGTCGATCGCGTTGCGCACGAGCAGCCAGCCGCCCGTCTGGCAGGCCGCGTTGCCGACGCCCACGAGGATGAGCACCGTCGCCCACAGCTTCCGCCCTTCGAGATACCGCCAGAGCCGCTTCATGCCGCTCCTCTTCTCGCCGAGCCCGGCGGCATGAGCACGCTCATGCCGCCACGACCTCGTCGCCGAAGAGGTCGGTGAACGCGACCGCCGGCGCGCAGGAGGTCGTGCGGCGTGCCGGCTTCGACGATGACGCCGTCGTCGAGGACGACGGCGCGGTCTGCGAGCTCGACCGTCGAGAGGCGCTGCGTCGCGACGAGCACGGTGCGGCCGGCGAGCGCGGGGCGGAGGCCCTTGACGAGGCGGCGCTCGGTGAGCGTGTCGACGGCCGAGAGCGGATCGTCGAGGACGACGACGCGCGCGCCCGTCACGAGCGCCCGCGCAAGCGCGACGCGCTGCCGCTGCCCGCCGGAGAGGTTGACGCCGCGCTCGCCGATCAGCGTGTCGTAGCCGTCGGGCAGCTCGTCGACGAACGCGTCGACGCCGGCCGCCTTGCAGGCGGCGAGCACGTCGTCCCAGTCCGCGTCGTCGCGTCCGGCGGTGAGGTTCTCGCGCAGCGGCACCGAGAAGAGCACGGGCCGCTGCGTCACGAGCGCGACGTCGGAGCGGAGCTCGGCGATCCGCAGGTCTCGCGTGTCGGCGCCGCCGACGAGGACGCGGCCCCCCGTCGGGTCGTAGAACCGGGGGAGCAGGTTCAGAAGCGACGTCTTGCCGGCGCCGGTCGGCCCGCAGATCGCGACGATCTCACCCGCGTCGACCGTGAGGTCGAGGCTCCGCAGGACGTCGTCCTCGCCGCCGTACGCGAAGCGAACGGCCTCGAAGCGCACCGCGAGCGGCCCGGCCGGCAGCTGCCGGGGCGCCGCGGGCTCCGGGAGCGGCTCGATGCCCTCGAGCCAGGCGAAGCTGCGGCCGGCGGAGGCGAGCGCGCGCTGCGCGAGGTTCGTGATCCAGCCGAGCGCCTCGAGGGGCCAGACGAGCTGAAGGAGCAGCGTCTCGAAGAGCACGAACTGGCCGATCGAGAGGTGGCCGCCGATCACCTGCTTGCCGCCGAAGAAGACGACGGCGGCGATCGAGAGCGACGGCAGGTAGTACAGCCCGGGGAGGTGCTTCGCCTCGACTCCCGCCTGCCGGAGCACGGTGTCGCGCACGGCCTCGGCCTTGCCGCCGAACCGGCTCCGCACGTCGTCCTCGCGGCCGAACGCCTGCACCATCTCGATGCCGACCACGGCCTCGTCGGCCGCTTCCGTGACGTCGCCCTTCCGCTCCTGCACCTGCCGCGACAGCGGCGAGACACGTCGTGCGAAGCGCAACGCGAGCACGGTGATGGGCGGCATCGCGACCGCGGTGTAGAGCGCGAGCCGCGGGTTCACGAGCACGAGCACCGTGCCGGCGGCGAGGATCATCATCACGCTCTGCATGCCCTGGACGAGGCCCCAGCCGATGAAGTAGCGGATGGGGTAGAGGTCGTTCGTCGCGCGCGAGAGCACCTGCCCCGTCGCATGGCGGTCGTAGAACGCCCGCGGATATCGCAGATACGCGGTGTAGAGAAGCTCGCGCATGCGCGCCTCGATGCGGATGCCGATGCGCGCCGTCGCGTAGCGGCGCGAGAAGTTGACGACGAACCGGAGTGAGGCGAGGCCGACGATCGCGAGGATGTACGGCCAGAGCGCGCGCGAGTGCGAGACGATCGCGTGGTCGACCGCCCGCTGCGTGAGCAAGGGGATCGCGATCGAGATCAGCGTGTAACAGAAGGCGAGCGTGAGCCCGAGCGCACCGAGGCGCCACTCGGCGCGCCAGAGGCGGAGCAGCCTGCGGAACGTCGGCAGGAGGCCGAGGTCGGGCGGATCGACAGGGTTTGGCTCTTTGGGCATGGCGAAGGAGCCCGCCCGGAACGCTCCGCTGCCGCCAGGACGGGCGGCCACTCACCGTACCAGCGCTAGTCGCGCGAGCGCCCGCGGGTGAACGCGGCGAGGCCTTCGCTGAAGCTCGGCGGCATGAACGGCGCGTCGAAGCTCTGGCGCACGTCCGCGACCTCCCGTCGCCGCAGAGCGCGTTCGCGGTCGAGGAGGGCGTTGCGCTCCGCGTCGAGGCCCTGGCGGACGAGCGCGAGCTCCCGCTCGCGCGTCTCGAGCTTCGCCTCGAGCGCCTGCAGCTCGCGCTCGCGTTCGGCGTACGGATCGACGGGCGGCGCGGCAGGCTCGGGCACAGGCGCCGGCTCGGGCTCGGCGGTCGGCGACGCCGCGCGTGCGGCGGCCGCCTCGATCGCTCCGGCCTGCTCCTCGACCGCGCGGGCGCGCGCCTCGAGCCGGTCGCGCTCTGCCTCGAGCTCGATGCGCCTCGCGGCGAGCTCCTTCTCGATCCGGCGCGCCTCCTGCTCGCGCTCGTCGAGCCGCTCGCGCTCGGCTGCCGCGAGCTGCCGCTCCGACTCGGACCGGCTGCGGTCGGCCCGGGCGTCTGCGAGCTCGGCGGCGAGCTCTGCCTCCCGGCGGGTGACGCGCTCCGCCTCCGCCTCGAGCGCTGCCTGGCGCTCCTGCAGCTCGCGCTCGCGCGCCTCGACGGCCCGGGCCCGCTCGAGCGCCGCGCGCTCCCGTGCCACGAGCGCCTCGCCGGCCGCCGTGTCCTTGCGCTCCTGGCGGCCCGGCTTCGCCTGGCTGCCGGCGTCGAGACGGCGCTGGAGCCCGGCGAGCTCTCGCTCCCGCGCGGCGACCGACTCGGCGCGCTCGCGCAGCGCCTGCTTCAGCTGCTCGAGCTCCGTGCGAGCCTCCATGTGCTCGGCGTGCCGCTTGCCCGCGAGCTCGCGGGCGAGGCGCAGGAGCGACTCCCTGTCGAGGTCGACGCCGGTGTCGTCGCCCGCAGCCTCGGCGGGCGGCGTCCAGCGGTCGAAGCCTTCCTCCCAGCGGTCTATCTCGGGCCTTTCCGCCAGCAGACGCTGACCATGTACGGCAGGCCCGCGATCGTCGTGCGGCACGTCAGCCAGTCGATCTCGACGGGCCCGTCGGCGCGGTCGACGTGCAGCGATCCCGTGTGCACCGCTCCGTGTTGTACCTGCTCGAAATACGGGGCGGCGCGGTCGGCGGTCATGTCGCCGACCTTCATCGCGAGGAGCTCGGCCCGTGAGCGCCCGACGAGGGCGCAGGCCGCGTCGTTCGCGGCGACGTAGTTGCGGTCGTCGTCCCAGACGAAGACGGCTGCGCCCTGGAGGCATTCGACGGCCTCGCCGAGCAGGGCGACCTGCGCGATCTGCGCCGCCGAGTCGGTCATCGCGGAGCGGCAGGCTCCTGCATCGGGATCACGAGGCTGAAGCGCGCCCCGTGCGGCACGGCGTTCTCGTAGACGAGATCGCCGCCGTGCGCGCGCGCATAGGACCGGGCGATCGCGAGGCCGAGGCCGGTTCCGATCGCCGAGGGACGCGAGCCGTCGCTTCGCGTGAACCGCTCGAAGAGGTCCGGCACGAACTCCGCCGGCACGCCCTCGCCGCGATCCTCGACGCTCAGGCGGAAGTGGCGGTCGTTCTGCTCGGCCCGGACGCGTACGGGTGGAGTCCCGTACCGGAAGGCGTTCGTCACGAGGTTCGTCACGATGCGTTCGAGCGCGCCGCGGTCGATGAGCGCGACCGTGTCGATCGGGACGTCGATCTCCACGGCGTCGGTGTTCGGCGCCGCGGTCTGGACGATCTCCTCGACCTCGCTACGCACGTCGAGCCGCTCGGGTGCGATCTCGATCACGTTCGCATCGAGCCTCGAGAGGTCGAGCAGCTGCTCGACGAGCATGGCCATGCGCTGCGTCTGCTGAAGGAGTGCCTCGCGCACGGTCTCGCGCTGGGTGTCGTCGAGCCGGTCGGCGAGGTGATGCAGCGTCGTCACGAAGCCGTGGATCGTGGTCATCGGCGTGCGCAGCTCGTGTGCGGCGAGCGCGACGAAGTTCGTCTTCACCTCGTCGGCCCGCTCGAGCGCGATGCGCGTGTCGCGCTCGGCCCGGAAGAGACGGACGCGGTCGAGCGCGAGGCCGGTGAGCGCGCCGAGCACGTTCAGCAGCCGCAGCTCCTCGTCGCCGAAGAAGGGCGCGTACTTCGACGTCCACACGATGAGGCTGCCGCCGGGCACCTCGAGGTCGACGACCTCGGCGTCGCCGGCCTCGGCCGGGTCGACGGAGCTCCGCTCGAAGCTCGCCCACGCGGCTTCGGGGACGTTCCACGCGGCGACGACCCTGCCCTCGGCGTTGCGGATCGCGATCGCGCTCGCCCCGACGATCGTCGCCGCCGGCTCGAGCACTCGCTCGGCGACTTCCTCCTGCGACTCCGCGAACTCGAGCAGTCCGGCGATGGCCTCCTGCAGGCGCGCCTGCTCGGGCAGCCGCCACCACATCCGGAGGAAGGCCGGCGGGGCGAAGCCGAGGAAGAACGCGGTCACGCTCACCGTCGCGAGGGCGCCCGACGCGATGGAGATGCCCGAGTCCTTGTTGCTCGTGAAGAGCGAGATGAAGAGTGCGAGCGTGATCAGCGCGGCTGCGAACGCGAGGAGGCGCATCCGCCGCCGGGCGACGCTCGGCTGCCGCCGGCCGGCCCGCCAGAGGCTCGAGGCGGCGACGACGGAGAGGACGATCCAGTGGATGAAGAAGACGACGACGAACGCCTGGAAGGGAGCGGAGCGCGGCTCGCCGGGCTGGGGGATCGACGGCAGCGCGAACGTCCAGACCACGAGGATCGCGCTGAGGCCGAAGAGGGCGTTCGCGAGCTTCTGCCCCGGCGTCCGGAAGGCGTTCGTGAAGCGGAAGAGGAAGTACGGAAAGACGACGAGGAGGGCGATCTCGATGCGTCCGACGGCTCGCTCCGGGAGATTCCCGGGCTGGTTCGGGATCAGGCTCAGGAGCTCGAGGAGGCCGATCGAGCCGAACGCGATCGCCGCCCACATGCTCGCCCGGTCGCGGCGGCGCGTCCAGAAGACGAGCGTGACCGCTCCGAGCGCGATGTACGCGACGAGGTTGACGTAGCGAAAGGCCTGAACCGCGTCGTGCAAGCCGCTCCCCCGAGGGCGATAACCGTCGCAGCCTACGTGTCGCGGCGGCTGCCGTAAACAGCTCTTTACGCCGTCGCTGCCCCCACTTCCTGCGTGCAGAAGGCACAGCGCCTTGCCGCGACCGGGATCTGGCTGAGGCAATGCGGGCACTCCCGCGTGGTCTCGTCGACCGGCGCCTCGGTCTTGCGGCGGGCCATGAGCGCGTTCACCGGTTTCACGACGAGGAAGAAGATGACCGCCGCGATGATGAGGAACGTGATCAGCGCGTTGAGGAACGCACCGTAGAGGAAGTGGCTCTTGTTGATCGTGAAGCTGAGATCGCCGAAGTTCGGCTTGCCGCCGATGGCGGCGATGAGCGGCGTGATCAGGTCGCCGACGAATGCCGTGATCACGGCCGCGAACGCCAGGCCGATGACGATGCCGACCGCCATGTCGACGAGATTTCCCCGGAGCAGGAACTCCTTGAAGTCCTTCATGCCGATCTCCCTCCGTGTCGGATGCCTGCGTTCGGGACCGTATCTCAGCCTTCGGGCGGGGGTCTAGCCCGAGCGCGCAGTCGGCGGCCGCCGTTCACGAAGTGCGGTTAGCCGTATGGTCACCACCGCTTCCGTCTGCCACGATCAGGCCCTCATGAACGTTCTGATCGTCGACGACCATCCGAGCTTCCGCGCGAATGCGCGGGCGCTCCTCGAGGCCGAGGGGTTCGAGGTGGTCGGCGAGGCGGAGGACGGTGCGTCGGCGCTCCGCGCCGCCGCCGAGCTCTCCCCGCAGCTCGTCCTCCTCGACGTGCAGCTCCCGGACATCGACGGCTTCGAGGTCGCCGCCCGCCTGACGAACGGCGGCGGCGGACCGGCCGTCGTCCTCGTCTCGAGCCGCGACGGCTCCGACTTCGGGCCGCTCGTCGAGCGCAGCGGGGCCCGGGGCTTCATCCCGAAGGCCGAGCTGTCGGGGGCGGCTCTCCTGTCGCTCCTCGAATGAGCCGCTGGGCCAGGCGCCGCCTCGTCCTCGCGTGGGGTGCGGCCGCACTTGCGGGCGCAGCGATCGCGCTCGTCGTCGAGCTTCGCAGCCACCACCTGCGTCCGAGTGGCGCCGAGATCGCCGTCGATCTCGTCGTCGGCCTCTCGTTCGCCGCGAGCGGCTTGATCGCGTGGACGCGGCGGCCCGAGAACAACACGGGGTGGCTGCTCCTCGCGGTCAGCTTCGCCTGGTTCCTCGGCCTGCTCCGATCCGCGAACGACGCCGTCGTCGCCACGATCGGCTTTGCGAGCGGCGCGCTCGTGCTGGCGGCGTTCGTGCATCTCGTCCTTGCCTATCCCGCGGGCCGGCTCACGACGCGGGGCGACCGCCTGCTCGTGGTGAGCGGCTACACGCTCGCGGTCGTCGCGAACGTGCTGACGCTCATGTTCGAGCCGCACCCGGACTGCCCGAAGTGTGCGACGAACGTCCTCAACGTGGCGGACAAGCCGGCCGTCGGGCGCGCGGTCGACACGACGACGAACCTCACGGCGGCGATTCTCATCGCGATCGTCGTCGGGATCCTGCTGGTGCGGTACCGCGCTGCAACCCCGGTGGCACGGCGCATGTTGAGGCCCATCGGGCTCGCGGGGGCGACGGCGCTCACGATCCTCACGGCGAGCTTTGCCGTCGGCCTCATCGACAAGCACGCCAAGGACGTGCTCGCGCTGATCGCCCTGATCACCCTTGCGAGCGTTCCGTTCTGGTTCCTCGCCGGGCTTCTTCGCAGCCGTCTCGCGCGAGGCGGCGTGGCCCAGCTCCTGCTCGACGTCCGCGAGACCGCGAGCCTCGACGAGGCGCAGGAGGGCCTGCGGCGCGCGCTCAACGATCCGGGCGTCAGGCTCGCTGCCTGGGTCGAGGAGCGGCACGGCTACGTCGATCCCGCGGGCAAGGGCTTCGAAGTGCCGACCGACGACGTCGAGCGCGTCGCGACGATGATCGCGAGCGAGACCGGCGAGCCCGTCGCGGTCATCGTGCACGACCGCGCGCTCCTCGACGAGCCGGAGCTGATCGACGCGGTTGCCGTCGCGGCGCGGCTCGCCCTCCACCGAAACCGCCTCCAGGCGGAGCTCCGAGCCCGGCTCGACGAGCTCCAGCGCGAGCGCGACTTCATGCGCGACGTCGTGAACGCCGCTCCCGCCTTCTTCTGCGTCGTCGATCTCGAAGGCCGTGTGATCCGCTTCAACGACACGATGGCCCAGGCCACCGGCGTCACGGACGAGGAGAGCGTACGAGGCCGTTTCGTCTGGGAGGTCTTCGCCGCGCCGGAGGACGCGGCTGCGTTCCGCGAGAGCGTGATCGCGGGTGCGGGCGGTGAGCTGCAGCATCTCTTCCGCGCCGCCGGCGGAGGCGTCATCGACGTCGCCTGGTCGCTGACCCCGGTTCCGGACAGCCAGGGCGTGCTTCGTCTCGTCCTGACGGGTGCCGACGTCAGCGAGCGCGTCCGCCACGCCGAGGAGCTGCGGCGCGAGCGGGACTTTCTCGACCTCGTCGGGCACTCGACCCCCACGCTCCTCTGCGTGGTCGACCCGAACGGCGTCGTCACCGAGCGCGGCGTGAACACCGCGTTCGAGGCCGTGACCGGTGTCGGCGACGATGCGGCGATCGGGCGCCCGTTCTGGGAGCTCGTGGTGCCGGAGGACGAGATCGCCGGTGCGCGCTCGGACTTCTTCGCCGCCGTCGAGTCCGGCTGCTCGACGCGAGTCGAGACGCCCTGGCGGGCTGCGGACGGCAGCGAGATCGTCGTCGAGTGGTGGCCGACGTCGCTCGACGGATACCGCAAGGAGCACTTCCTCATCTGCGCAATGGACATCACGGCGCGGAAGCGCGACGAGGAGGAGCTGCGGCGGTCGCGCTCGCGCCTCGTCGACGCTGCGGACGCCGAGCGGCGGCGGCTCGAGCGGAACCTCCACGACGGCGCCCAGCAGCGCCTCGTCTCGGTCTCGCTTGCGCTCCGGCTCGCCGAGTCCAAGCTGCGGGCCGACCCGGAGGCGGCGTCGACGATCCTCGGCGGGGCGGGCGACGAGCTCGCGCACGCACTCCAGGAGCTCCGCGAGCTCGCCCGCGGCCTCCATCCGGCGATCCTCACCGACCGGGGCCTGGCGCCCGCGCTCGAGATGCTGGCCGAACGCGCGAGCGTGCCGGTCGAGCTCGAGGTCGACTTCGACGGGCGCCTGCCGGGCCCGGTCGAGGTGGCGATCTTCTACGTCGTCTCCGAGTCGCTCGCGAACATCGCGAAGCACGCAGACGCGAGCGCCGTGACGGTGCGGGTCGCGCACTCCGGCGACGCGGTCGTCGTCGAGGTCGCCGACGACGGGGCCGGCGGCGCCGACGACCGGGAGGGCTCCGGCCTGCGAGGGCTCTCCGACCGCGTCGAGGCGCTCGACGGCCGGCTCGTCGTCGTGAGCCCTCCGGGCGCCGGCACGCGCGTGGTCGCGACGATCCCGCTCGCACGGGTGCGGGAAGCCGTACCGTCGGACGCTGGCTAGCCGCATTTCGCGCGCGCGTCCCGAGCGCGAGGCTGACGGCACCCCACGAAGGAGCCGTCATGCAGAAGGAACTCGCACATCGGGAGAACGACGGAGTCGCAGTCACCCTCTTCTGGCACAGCGGGTCGAACCGCCTGAGCGTCTCGGTCTACGACTGGCGCAACGGCGACTGGTTCGAGCTCGAGGCCGGACCTCGGAATGCGATGGACGTCTTCGAGCATCCGTATGCCTACGCGGCGCAGCGCGACCCCGGGCGCGCGCTCGTCCGCGACGCGGTCGCTGCGTAGACTCGCTCGCATGAGCGTCACCCTGTTGTTCACGGACATCGAGGGCTCGACGCGGCTCGTCCAACAGCTCGGCGACGCGTACGCAACCGCGCTCGAGCAGCATCGTGTTGCCGTCCGGGCGGCGCTCGCGGCGCACGGCGGAGAGGAGATCGACTGCCGCGGCGACGAGTTCTCGGCCGCCTTCGCCGACCCGGGGCGGGCGGTCGCCGCCGCCGAGGCGATCCAGCAGGCGCCGGTCGGCGGCATCCTCGTCCGCATCGGCATCCACACGGGCGACCCGATCCGGACGGACGGCGGCTATGTGGGGCTCGACGTGCACCGTGCGGCCCGCATCTGCGCCGCGGGCCACGGAGGCCAGGTGCTGCTGTCGGAGGCGGCCGCGGGCTTCCTCGCCGGTGGGGCCCCGCTCCGCGACCTCGGCGAGCACCACCTCCGGGGCGTCGACGCGCCCGAGCGGCTCCACCAGCTCGGCTCCGCCGACTTCCCGGCGCTCCGCGCCGACGTCGCCGAGCTCGGGCTCGGCGCCCGCACGAGGATCGTCCTCGCCGACGACTCCGTGCTGCTGCGCGAGGGCATCGCGCGGCTGCTCGAGGATGCCGGCTTCCAGATCGTCGGCCAGGCCGGGAACGCCGAGGAGCTGATGCTCAAAGTCCGGTCCTACGCACCGGACGTCGCAATCGTCGACATCCGCATGCCGCCGACGCACACGGACGAAGGGCTCGTCGCCGCGCAGGAGATCCGCGAGAAGCATCCGGGGACGGGGGTGCTCGTCCTGTCGCAGTACGTCGAGTCCGGCTACGCGCTCGAGCTCCTGCAGGGGAACGCCGAGGGCGTGGGCTATCTCCTGAAGGACAGGGTCTCCGACGTGAAGGAGTTCGCGGCGGCCGTGAAGCGCGTCGCCGACGGCGGCTCCGCCCTCGATTCCGAGGTCGTCTCGCGGCTCGTCGGCCGGCGCCGCGGCGAGGATCCGGTCTCGCAGCTCTCCCCGCGCGAGCGCGAGGTGCTCGAGCTGATGGCGGAGGGCCGGTCGAACCAGGCGATCGCGGAACGGCTCGTCGTCACGCTCCGCGCCGTCGAGAAGCACGTGACGAGCATCTTCAGCAAGCTGCAGCTGCCGTCCGCGCAGGACGACCACCGTCGCGTGCTCGCGGTGCTCACCTACCTGCGCCAGTAACGCTCGGGTAGCTCGTGCGGGTGGGTGCGGCTAACCGCACCACAAGACTCGCGCCCTCCGCATTTCCGATCGGTCGCGCCGCTGCGAGGCTCGTAGCGAGCTTCACACCCCGACCGAAAGGCACAGATGTCCCCCCTGAAGCACTCGAACAACATCGCGGCCCGCATGGGTCGCTGGAGTGCGAGTCACTGGAAGACCGCAGTCTTCGGTTGGCTCGCGTTCGTCGTCGTCGCGTTCGGCATCGCAACGCAGCTGCCGATGAAGACGATCGACACGCAGGACATGAACGTCGGCCAGGCACACCAGGCCGACGAGATCTTCAAGAAGTCCGGCTTCGGCCAGACGGACTCGCAGACGGAGTTCGTGCTCATCCAGAGCAAGTCGCTCACGATCGACGACGGCGCCTTCCGCGCCGCGATCGCCGACGTCACGAAGACGGTGACGCCGTTCACGACGATCAAGAACTTCCGTTCGCCGATCGATCCG
Source organism: uncultured Actinomycetes bacterium (assembly GCA_963831405.1). Taxonomy (GTDB): domain Bacteria; phylum Actinomycetota; class Thermoleophilia; order Gaiellales; family Gaiellaceae; genus Palsa-739. The sequence continues at coordinate 276,171 of CAWHPX010000002.1, read as the reverse complement.
GCTCACCGCGATCAGGTCTCCGCCGACCGTCACACCGCGATCGTCGGGTGGGACATGAAGGGCACGAGCAAGGTGGCCGAGAAGAACATCGACGCGATCACGGCTGCCACGGCTGCCGCGGCGAAGCGTCATCCGGGTCTCTACATCGGCGAGGCGGGCAGCGCGAGCTCCAACAAGGCGCTGAACGCGATGTTCAACAAGCAGCTGGCGCAGGCGGGAATCCGCTCGGTGCCCCTGACGCTCGCGATCCTCGTGCTCGTCTTCGGCTCGATCGTCGCCGCGGGCGTGCCGCTCCTGCTCGCGCTCACCGCGGTGCTCGCGACGATCGGCCTCCTCTCGCTTCCCAGCCGGCTGCTCCCGATGGACCAGTCGGTGTCGGAGGTCGTGCTCCTGATCGGCCTTGCCGTCGGGGTCGACTACGCGCTCTTCTACCTCAAGCGTGAGCGGGAAGAGCGTGCAGCCGGCCGCGGGCATCGGGCCGCGCTCGAGGCGGCGGCGGCGACGTCGGGCCGCTCCGTGCTCATCTCCGGCCTGACGGTCATGGCCGCGATGGCGGGCCTCTTCTTCTCCGGTGACCGTACGTTCCGCTCGTTCGGCCTCGGCACGATCATGGTCGTCGCGATCGCGATGCTCGGCTCGCTCACGGTGCTGCCGGCGCTCCTGTCGAAGCTCGGCGACCGCGTCGAGAAGGGCCGCATCCCGTTCCTCGGCCGGCTGCGCCGCCCGAGCGGCGAGAACCGCGTCTGGTCGAAGGTCCTGACGCCCGCGCTTCGCCATCCGGTGATCTCCGCAGCCGCATCGGCCGCGGTCCTCCTCGCGATGGCGGTGCCGGTGCTCCACCTGCACACGGCGGAGTCGGGTATCGCCGGCCTGCCGCGCAACGCTCCCACGGTCGAGACGCTCGACCGCATCCAGGAAGCGTTCGTCGGGACGGCCGACCCGGCGGTCATCGCCGTCGAGACTCCGACCACGGACAGCGCCGAGTTCAAGAACGCCTTCAACGCGTTCCGCGGCAAGGCGCTCGCCACCGGGCAGATGCACGGACCGGTCCAGCTCGAGGTCAACGGGTCGCACCGGGTCGCGCGGATCACGATCTCGCTCGCCGGCAGCGGCGTCGACGCAGAGTCGAATGCTGCACTCGCCACGCTGCGAAACGACGTCCTTCCCTCGACGATCGGCACGCTGGCGAGCACGACGTACGCCGTCACCGGCGGCACGGCCGCTTCGCACGACGAGAACGCGGCGATGAAGCACTCCGCGCCGCTCGTGTTCGGCTTCGTGCTGCTGCTCGCATTCCTGCTCCTGCTCGTCTCGTTCCGGTCGATCGTGATCGCGGTCAAGGCGGTCGTCTTGAACCTGCTCTCGGTCGGCGCCTCCTACGGCGTCGTGATCGCGATCTTCCAGTGGGGCTGGGGCGAGAACATCCTCAACTTCCGCTCGAACGGCGGCATCGCCTCGTGGCTGCCGATCTTCATGTTCGTGATCCTGTTCGGGCTCTCGATGGACTACCACGTGTTCATCCTGAGCCGCGTACGTGAAGCGTTCGACCGCGGGATGAAGACCGAAGACGCAGTCGCGCACGGAATCAAGACGACGGCCGGCACGGTGTCGAGTGCGGCTCTCGTGATGGTCGGTGCGTTCGGCATCTTCGCGACGCTCCCGTTCCTCGACTTCAAGGAGATGGGCATCGGCCTCGCGGCCGCAGTGCTCATCGACGCGACCATCGTGCGCGCGGTGCTGCTGCCCGCGACGATGAAGCTGCTCGGCGAGTGGAACTGGTACTTGCCGCGGTGGCTCTCGTGGCTCCCGAAGCTCGAGCACGACGACGAGGTCGACGCCCCAACCGTCCCCGCGGCAGCCGCCGCCTGAGCCGAGAAGCGAGGCCCGGGCCGCTCGTGGCCCGGGCCTCGTCCGAACCCAAAGGAGACCGTGAAATGGAAACTGCAACTCGAAGCTCGAAAGGAAGGACTGCGATAACGGTGGCGGGCGCGATCGTGCTCGTTCTCGGCGCCGTCGTCGTCGCCGCCGGCGGCGCCGCGCTGTGGCAGATCGGCAAGGCCGACGGCGGCTACATCTCGACCGGCACGCATCGGTTCCAGACGCCGTCGCACGCGATCGTCACCGAGGGCCTGAAGGTCGACAGCGACATCCCCCGCTGGCTGATCGGTCGCGCTCGCATCACGGCGTCGTCCTCCGGCGGCAAGCCGGTGTTCGTCGGCATCGCCCGCAAGCACGATGTCGACGCGTATCTCGCCAACGTCAGCCGGAGCCAGATCCGGAACCTCGAGTACGGCTCGTTCAAGGTCGACTACGAGAGCCGCCCCGGTACGGCGGCACCCGCACGACCGGCCTCCCGCTCGATCTGGGCCGTGTCGACGTCGGGCACCGCCGACCAGCAGCTCACCTGGCGCATTCGCTCGGGCGAGTGGCGTGTCGTCCTCATGAACGCCGACGGCTCGTCCGGCGTGAGCGCCGACGTCAAGGTCGGCGGCCGCATCAACCACGCGCTGGCCGCGAGCCTCGGCGTGACGGGCGGAGGACTGATCGTCCTGCTGCTCGGCGTCGCCGTCATCGCCGCCGGCCGCCGCGGCGAGCGGCGTCCGGCCGTCGCCGCGACGGCCTGATCCGAAGAGCCGGCCGGCGATCGTCGCGATCGCCGGCCGGCGCCACGGGTCACGCGGTCCTCCGCTTCGACGGCACGCACCGGGGATGGCGTTGCGGGCTTCGGCGTAGGATGCCCGCGTGGATCAGGGCGAGCAGCGGCGCGTTCGCCTCGAGAACTGGGCCGCGATGGCCGCGGGCTGGGAGCGCGAGCGGGAGGCGCGCGAGCGGGTGGGCGCGCCCGTCAGGGACTGGCTCGTGCGAGAGCTTGCGCCGACGCCGGGTGATGTCGTCCTCGAGCTTGCGGCCGGTCAGGGCGACGTCGGGTTCGCGGTTGCGGCTCTGCTGGGCGAGGACGGACGGCTCATCGCGAGCGACTTCAGCCCGGCGATGCTCGAGCTTGCGCGCCGCCGCTGCGCGGAGCTCGGTCTCACGAACGTCGAGCTCCGCGAGCTCGACGCCGAGGAGCTCGATCTCGAGGAGAGCTCGGTCGACGGCGTCGTCTGCCGCTGGGGCTACATGCTGATGCCGAATCCCGCGATCGCGCTCTCCGAGTCGCGGCGGGTGCTGCGCCGCGGTGGGCGGCTCGCGTTCGCCGTCTGGGCAAGCGCTGATCGCAATCCGTGGATCTCCGTTGCGGGCCGGATCCTCGTCGCGCACGGCTACATGCCGCCTCCGAAGCCGGGCGAGCCGGGGATGTTCGTGCTCGCGAACAAGAGTGAATTGCGTGCCCTGGTGGAGGACGCCGGCTTCGCAAACGTGCACATGGCCGACGTGCCGGTCCACGACTCCTACCGCGACGTCGACGAGTACGTCCGTCGGTCGAACGAGCTGGGCGGCATGTTCTCGCGCGCGTGGGCGGCCGCGCCGGAGGACGACCGCAGAAGCGATGGCGGAAGAGCTCCGTGACGCGTTCGAGCCCTTCGCCGTCGACGGCGGCTACGAGCTGCCGGGACTCGCGACCTGCGTCCTCGCACGTTGACGACTCTGTACGAATTCGATGCGGACACCGAGAACACACCGACCTGCTACGACGACGCCACCTACCATTGCTCGAAGGGTTGGCTTCCGCTGCGCGTCCACGGCGCGGTCAAGGCAGGCAAGGGAGTCGACACGTCGCTGCTGACGACGGTGAAGCGCACCGACGGAACGATCCAGGCGAGCTACAACCGCCACCCCCTCTACACGTTCGCCGGCTTCACCACCGGCGGCAACGCACCTGCCGCCCGTGGTGACGCGAGGCCCGGGGACGTCAACGGCCAGGCCTACATCGAGTACTGGTGGGTGCTCTCACCTGCCGGGAAGCTGATCAAGACGACGCCCTCCGGGTAGGTTCCTGCCGCACCGCGGCCTGCACGCAGATAGGCCTACGTTCACGCCGGCACCCCGCGTGCCATGTTCATGCTACGATCATGGCATGGCGCGGACTCGAATCAGCACGACCGTCGACGCCGACTTGCTCGCGGGCGCGCGCCGGGCGCGCTCGGGGCTCGCCGACGCGGCGCTCATCGACGAAGCGCTCGCCGCACTGCTGGCTCGCCGGCGTGCGGCAGAGTTCGACGCTGCCTATGCCGCCTATGACGCACACCCGCTCGACGAAGCTGACGAGTGGGGAGACCTTGCCTCGTTCCGGGCGGCAGCCGGCTCCTCGTGACGGCGCTTCCGACGAGAGGCGATGTCTGGTGGTGCGAGCTTCCGGAGATCGGGCGCCGGCCGGTGGTTGTGCTTTCTCGAGACGCCGCAATCCCGCGTCTCCGGCGTGCGCTCGTCGGCCCATGCACGACTACGATCCGCGGGATCCCAACCGAGGTTCTCCTCGAGCCTCCGAATGACCCGGTTCCGCTCGTCTCGGTCGTCAATCTCGATTCGGTCGAGAGCGTTTCGGTCGGGACGCTCGTCGAACGCCTGGGCCGTCTGAGCGGCGACCGGATGCATCAGATCTGCGACGCGCTCGAGATCGCCGTCGACTGCGAAGGCTGACGAAGCCACACGCATCTCGGGTTTGCCCTGCCCGGAGCATCCGAGTAACAGCAGAGTCCCCGCACGACCGGAATCTCCGATGATGATGGAGGGAACTTGGAGTTGCGCAAGCCAACTGCTTCTCGAAGCGCAACCCTTGGGATTGAGCGATCTGACAGCGGAGTCTTCGCCGTGAAAGCCGCTGCTGCCGTGCAAGTCCGCTGCCGATGCCGGCTTTGCCGGCGTCGGCTCACGACGACGCGATTCTCGAGCCTGCAGCTCGTCCTCAGCCCCCGCGCAGAAAAGCGAAGCGGTGCAACGGGGTGCGCCGCGTAGCGGCGCCGGACAATGGAGCGTGCCGGGATCGAACCGGCGACCTCCGGCTTGCAAAGCCGGCGCTCTCCCAGCTGAGCTAACGCCCCGTGCGGGCCTCAGTGTAGAGGCGTCGCGGGCGGGTCAGGCTGCTTCGAGCGGCGAGCCGAGCTGCTTCGCCCACCACTCGTCGATCTTCGAGCGCGGGGCGGGCGGCTCGGGCGGTGCGAAGGCGTCGACCGTCGGCGCGAGCGGCTCGGCCTCCGCGAGCTCGGGGACGACCGTGACGGCCGCCGGCAGCGGCGGCTCCTCCGGCGCGGGCTGGGGCGCCTCCGCGCGGGCGAGCTCTGCGGAGACGAGGCGGGCACGCTCCTCGCGCAGCAGGTCGAGCTCCTCCTCGACCTCGCGCGTGCGGTGGGTGAGCGCGTCGCGGCGCTCCTCGTACTCGGCGCGGACCGACTCGAGCCGCTGGCGCTGCGCCTCGACGGCCTCGACCGTCCGCTGGAGCTCGCGCTCGCGCTGCTCGAGCATCGCGACCCGCTCGGCGAGCTCGATCTCCAGCTCGTCGCGCCGCCCGAGCGCGAGGTGGCTCGCCGGCGCTCCGTCGTGCGCCTCCTCGGAGCGGCGGAGCGACGCCTCGCGGCGGTTCAGCTCGGCCTCGCGCAGCGCAAGCTCGAGCTCACGCTCTTCGAGTGTCTGCGGCGAGGTGTTCGGGACGGTCACGCGGCGTGCTCCCTCGTGGAGGAATCGGCGCCGCAGAGACGACGTTCAGAGAATCGAGCCGGAGAACCGGCCTGTCGACCCCCATCCGAGGGATCGCCAGGCCGGCCGATCGAGAGTCAGGCTGCTCGTTCGAGGCGCTCTTCGACGCGGGCGCGGGCGACGATCGCCGCGCGGTCGCCGAAGCGCACACGGGCCCTGAGGGCGCGATGGTCGTCCCAGAGGTGGTCGAGCTCCGCGTCGAGGCGGCGGATCTCCTCCCGGATCTGGGGGTCGTACTCGGCGGAGAGGCGGTGCCAGAGCTCGGCGCGATCCTCGCTCAGGCGCTCGATCTCCGCATGGATTTCGGAGAGCGTTGTCATGCCCCTTGTAACGCCGTCGACGGAGCGGGCATTCCTCAGGAATTCAGGAGTATCCGAGCTCGTCGAGGCGGTCCTCGTCGATCCCGAAATAGTGCGCCAGCTCGTGGAGCACCGTGACGCGGATCTCCTCCTCGAGCTCGCCCGGCTCGGAGAACGACTCGACGAGCGGCAGCCGGAAGATGCGGATCCGGTCGGGCAGCGCCCCGGCCCAGTCGCCGCGCTCCGGCAGGGGCACGCCCTCGTAGAGGCCGAAGAGATCGGGGTCGTCCGGGTGCTCGTCCTCGACCGCGATCTCGACGTTCCGGATCGCCTCGCGCAGCTCGGGCGGCAGCGACGCCACCGCACGCGCCACGTGCTCCTCGAACCTCACCAGACCGGGTAGCGCGAGGTGGGGGCGCTCGGACGCCGCTTCGCGACGAGGAGGATCGTCGCGAGCCCGAAGGCGAAGCCGCCGATGTGGGCGAAGAACGCCGTGCCGCCGCCGGCCTGCGGGTGGAGGATCGCGAGCCCGCCGGACCAGATCTGGAGCCCGATCCAGATGCCGAGGAACCAGATCGCGGGGATCTCGCGGATGAGGATGATGCCGAGGAAGATCACGGTCAGTACGCGCGCCCGGGGCAGGAGCACGAAGTACGCGCCGAGCACGCCCGCGATCGCGCCGCTCGCGCCGATGTTCGGGATGCTCGCGTCGGCGGTCGTCCCGGCCGCGAGCGTGATCACGGTCTGGAGGGCCGTCGCGGCGAGGCCGGCGGCCACGTACCAGGCGAGGAACCGCACCTTCCCGAGTGCGTCCTCGACGTTGTTCCCGAAGATCCAGAGGAAGAGCATGTTCCCGAGGATGTGCTCCCAGCTCGCGTGCATGAACATCGACGTGAAGGCGCCCTCGTACCACGGGAGGGGGTGGATCGGCACGGACACGGGGATGTGGCACGGCCCCTGGACGGCGCACGGGTAGTAGCCGTCCTTGAAGACGTGGTAGTCGACGCCCGGAGCGCGCAGCTCCCAGAACCAGACGAGCAGGTTGGCGGCGATGAGGCCGACGGTGACGACCGGCGCCGAGCGGGTCGGGACGTTGTCCTTGAGCGGCAGCACCGGAGCGGCAGCATACGGCCTCCGCGTACTTGACAAGCCAACGCTTAGGTTTTATCCTGGTGTCGTAATCAAGTCTGCAGGAGGATACATCATGGCAACACTGGTTCGCTGGGCGCCCTTCTCCGAGCTGGCCTCGCTCCAGAACGAGCTGAGCCGCTTCATGAACGGGCTCCACGAAGGCAACGGCCGGACGACGCAGAGCTGGATCCCGACCGCCGACGTCTGGGAGACGGAGAACGAGGTCGTCTACGCCTTCGACCTCCCCGGCATCGCGGAGGACGCGATCTCCGTCGAGCTCGCGGACGGCGCGCTCACGATCGCCGCCGAGCGCGAGCGCGAGGCCACGGTCGAGGAAGGGCGCTACTTCCGCTTCGAGCGGCGCTTCGGCTCGTTCACGCGGACGATCGGCGTGCCGCAGGGCGTGACGGAGGACTCGATCGGCGCGACCTACGCGAACGGCGTGCTCGAGGTCCGGATCGCGAAGCCCGAGCAGCCGAAGGCGCGGAAGATCCAGATCGCCACGGGCTCGGCGCCCGGGCAGAAGACGATCGAGGGCGAGGCGGAGCGCAAGTAGCGCCCCGCCGCCGGCTCAGGCGGCCGCCAGCGCCTCGCGCACGCGGTCGGCGGCCGCCTCGAGCTCGAGCGTCGCACCGGTGACCTCGAGCAGGATCTCGTCCGCCGTCGGCTTCTGCCCCTCGGTCCAGAGCTCGCGGATGAGCGAGCCCGCGTCCCTGCGCGCGAACCAGGCATTGCCGAACTTCTCGCGCAGGTACGCCCGCAGCTGCGCCTCGAACGCCCACGCACGGAGGTAGTTCGACGCGTAGAAGCCGTCGTCCAGATCCGCGAGGTAGTCGGTGTCGCTCGGCGCGACCTTCAACGCGTCGCCGAGGAGCTCGGCGTACCGCGGGCGCATCTGCGTGACGTCCGGCGCCTCGTGGAACTCGATCTCGTACAGGAGCTTCGCGCAGTAGCGCCGCAGGAGCCAGAGAAGCTGGGTCGCGCCTTCCGCCGCATACTCGTGCGGCCGCGGGAAGTCGAGCCGCCGCTCGAGCCAGACCGGGTCGATCGTCAGGTGCTCGAGCAGCATCGCCCAGCCCTCGGTGACCGCGTTGTCGCCGAGCCGCCGCTCCTCGACCGTGAGCGACGGCGAGGTGTGCGCGAAGTGCTCCGTGTGGCCCGCCTCGTGGAAGAGCGCCCGCCAGTCGTCCGGGCCGCCCTGCGGCTTGATCACGAGGATGACGCGCTCCGGCACCTCGATCGGCACGCAGAACGCGCGCGGCGACTTGTTCGGGCGGTCCTCGAGATCGAGCTCGACGTTCCGCTGGCTCAGGAGGTCGACGCCGAGGTCGCCGAGGGTCGCCTCGAGCGCGGGCACCATCCGCTCCGCCGGGAACGCCGCGTCCCACGCCACGCCGCGCCAGACCCGCGTCACGTCCCAGCGCTCGATCTCGCCGAGGCCGACGCCGATGCGGCTGCGGAAGAAGCGGTCGCCCGCGTCCTCCCAGAGCCGCTCGGTCGAGTCGAGGAAGCGGCGGCACTGGCCGGCGAGGTCGTCGAGGGGATACTGAAAGCCGCGGTAGAGCTCGGTGTAGCTCGGCGCGCCGAGCCGCTCGGTCTCGCGATGCACGACCTGGTGCTTGCGGATGTAGAGCCCGTTGTGCTCCTCGGTCGCCTCGTTTCGCGCGCGCTCGAGCCGCTCGCGCTCGTCGCGGTCGTCGGCGTTCGCGATGCGCGGGCGGAGGTCGCGGTACGGGATCGCCTCGTCGCCGACCTGCACCGTCTTCGTCTCCGCCTCGGCGGCCTTCTCCTCCTCCTCGCTCACGAAGTTGCCGAGATAGCCCTCGCACGCGAAGCGCCAGAGCTCGCGCACGTTCCGGCCCCCGTTCACGGAGGCGCCGATGCCGAGCGCCGTCTCGAGCTTCGTCAGCTCGGCGTGGCGCTCGTAGATCGGGACGAGGTCGTAGGTCTCCTTGAGGCCGGCGAAGTGGAGATAGGCCTCCTCGTCGAGCTCCGCGATGAAGCGGTCGGCGTCCTCGCGGAGGGCGTCGAGCTTTCGTTGGTCGAGCGGCGTCGGCACGGCGTGCCTAGGATAACCGCGTGCACGAGATCAGTCTCAAGACCGAGCGCAAGACCCAGCTCGTCAACATCACCGAGCAGGTGCAGAGGGCGCTCGGAGACGCGAACGGAGCGGCCGCCGCCCTCGTCTACGTCCCGCACACGACGGCGGGCCTGACGATCAACGAGCACGCCGACCCGCTCGTGGCGCAGGACCTCGAGAACGCGCTCCAGAAGATCGTCGACGACGGCTGGGAGTGGAAGCACACCGAGGATCCCGACGGCCCGAACGCGCCGTCGCACGTCCGGGCATCGCTGACGAGCACGCAGATCCTCGTGCCGCTCCGCGACGGCAAGCTCGCGCTCGGGCAGTGGCAGGGCATCTTCTTCTGCGAGTTCGACGGACCGCGCGACCGCAAGGTCATCGTCACTTCGCTTCAGTAGATTCGCGCTCCGTGAGCCGGGTCGTGCTTGCTGCGGCGGCGTTCGCCGCGCTCGTTCTGCCCGTGCGTGCGGAAGCCGCCCGCTACACCGGCATCCACAAGATCCGGCACATCGTCGTGATCATGCAGGAGAACCGGTCGTTCGACTCCTACTTCGGCACGTACCCCGGGGCGGATGGAATCCCGAAGCACGTGTGCGTCCCCGATCCGCTGCGCGGCGGCTGCGAGCGCCCGTATCACAGCAGCCTCGACCGGAACTTCGGCGGCCCGCACGACCACATCGACGCGGTGCGCGACATCGGCGGCGGCCGGATGAACGGCTTCGTCACGCGGGCGGAGTCGGGCCGGCGCCTCTACTGTCGGCGGCACTTCGACGCGCCGGCGTGCTCCTTCTCGCCGAAGAAGCCCGACGTGATGGGCTACCACGACGCGCGCGAGATCCCGAACTACTGGTCGTACGCGCGCCACTTCGTGCTGCAGGACCACATGTTCGAGCCGACGACGACCTGGAGCCTGCCCGTGCACCTCGACCTCGTCTCGGGCTGGTCGGCGAAGTGCTCGCGCCCCGGCGATCCGATGAGCTGCGTCAACGCGATCCAGGCGCCGGGCTCGCCGCCCGGCGAGCCGCAGAACACGACCGGCGCGAGGCCGGACTACGCGTGGACCGACCTCACCTACCTGCTCCACCGCGCCCACGTGTCGTGGAGGTACTACGTCTTCAAGGGGCTCGAGCCCGACTGCGCGGACAACCAGATGTTCTGCAAGCAGGTGAAGCAGAACGCGAAGACGCCCGGCATCTGGAACCCGCTGCCGTGGTTCGACACCGTGAAGCAGGACCGTCAGGGCGAGAACGTCGCGCCGTTCGAGGACTTCCTCCTCGCGGCGCGCCGCGGCGACCTCCCGGCCGTCTCCTGGATCACTCCTGCGGAGGCGGTCAGCGAGCATCCGCCCGCGCTCGTCTCGAAGGGCCAGACGTTCGTCACGAGCGTGATCGACGAGGTGATGCGCAGCCGGGACTGGGGCTCGACCGCGATCTTTCTCGCGTGGGACGACTGGGGCGGCTTCTACGACCACGTGAAGCCGCCGGTCGTCGACGCGAACGGCTACGGACTGCGCGTGCCCGCTCTCGTGATCAGCCCGTACGCGAAGCGCGGCTACATCGACCACCAGGTGCTGAGCTTCGACGCCTACCTCAAGTTCATCGAGGACGACTTCCTCCACGGCCAGCGGCTGAACCCGAAGACCGACGGCCGCCCGGACACCGCGGCCGGACGTGCGGGAGAACGCGAAGATCCTCGGCGACCTCCGCAAGGACTTCGACTTCACGCAGACGCCGCGGAAGCCGCTGCTCTTGCCGCTGCATCCGAAGTTCCGGTAGTTACTGTGGCCCGGTGGCCGCACCGGTACGGAAGGACGAGGAGATCGAGGTCGACGTCGAGTCGCTCGCATACGGCGGCAACGGCGTCGCGCGGCTGAACGGCTTCGTCGTCTTCGTCCGCCGCGGCCTCCCCGGCGACCGCGTCCGCGCGACGGTGACGAAGGTGAAGCGCTCCCACGCGGAGGCGCTCGCGACGGAGGTCGTGCGCGCGGGCCCGCAGCGCGTCGCCGCGCCGTGTCGGCACTTCCCGGCCTGCGGCGGCTGCCGCTTCCAGGATCTCGAGTACGGCGCGCAGCTCGCCCAGAAGCAGATGCAGGTACGGGATGCGTTCCAGCGGCTCGCCGGGATCGCCGAGCCTCCGCTCGAGGAGATCGTCCCCTGCGAGCCCGACATCTTCCATTACCGCAACAAGCTCGAGTACTCGTTCACGCGGACGGACGCGGGGCCTGCGCTCGGCTTCCACCGGGCCGGCCGCTGGGACGAGGTGCTCGACATCGAGAAGTGCTGGCTGACGACCGACCTCGGCAACGGCCTGCGCGAGGCCGTGCGCGACTGGGCGCGCGAGGAGGGGCTCGACGCGTACTCGCAGGAGGACGGCACCGGCTACCTGCGGCATCTCGTCGTGCGCGAGGGGCGCAACACCGGACAGGCGCTCGTCCAGCTCGTGACGGCGAAGGGCGAGCGGTTCGAGCACGGCTACTTCGTCGACGTCGTGCGGCGCTTTCCCGAGGTGCGCTCCGTGCACTGGGCCGTGAACGACACGCCGGCCGAGGTGACGAACCTGCCGAGCCGGCTCCTCTGGGGCGAGGAGTGGATCGAGGAGGAGATCGGCGGCCTGCGCTTCCGCGTACGGCCGAACGCGTTCCTGCAGACGAACACGTCGATGGCCGAGAGGCTCTACGGGCTCGCGCGCGAAGCCGCGCAGCTCGAGGGCGGCGAGACGGTCTGGGACCTCTACTGCGGCATCGGCACGATCGGGCTCTCGCTCGCGTCGCAGGCGCTCACGGTCTGGGGGATCGAGGTCTCGGAGGAGTCCGTCGCCTGCGCGCTCGAGAACGCCGAGCTGAACCACGATCTCGAACGCCGCCTTCTTCGCCGGCAACGTCGGCCAGGTGACGCAGGAGCTCCTCGAGCGCTCCGGCCCGCCCGGCGTCGTCGTCGTCGACCCGCCGCGGGCCGGCCTCGCGGGCAAGGCGCTCAGGCGCCTCGGCGAGATCGGCGCACCGCGCATCGTGTACGTCTCGTGCAACCCGACGACGCTCGCCTCGGACGTCAAGGTGCTCTGCGGCGAGTACGGCTACGAGCTGCTGCGGGCGACGCCCGTCGACATGTTCCCGCACACGCCGCACGTCGAGACCGTGGCGTTGCTCGAGCGTGCCGCGGCGGTGTAGGCTCCGCTCGTCAACCGACGGAGGGCGCGATGCGTAACGACGGCGCTCCGGTTGCGGCCCGGACAGAGCTCGACCCTGCGGCAATCAGGGACGACGCGAACCTGCACGTCGAGGTGACCGGCGCCACGAAACGGTTCCATCTCTGGCAGCAAGGCCCGGCGTGGACGCTCGGCTTCGCGGCGATCGGCCTCGGCTTCCTGATGGTGCTGCGCGACTACGACTCGGCGGCAGGCTGGTTCGCCGTCTCGACGGCGGTCGTGCTCTCGGTGATCGCCTCGTTCCGCTCGCCGTTCTCGATCGGCGAGACGTCGGTCAGCTCGGCACCGGGCCGTCACCCGAAGAAGAAGGCGACGGCGCCGACGACGAATCCGCCGACGGGCGGATAGCGCGCCAGAGCAGGTCCGCGTTCGCCGCCACGAAGCCGAACGAGAGGAACGGCAGCGCCGGCAGGCCGCCGACGTCGAGCGCGACCGCGAGGACGATCGTGAACCCGTACATGGCGGTCATCGCGAGCCATGTCCACGCCACCCGCAGCCGCCAGCGTGCCGCCGCCGCGAGGAAGAGGGCGTAGAAGAGGATGTCGGGCGGCCCGAAGTACACCGCGTTGCCGCCGGGGATGAGGAACGCGATCGCAACCGCCGTGTAGACCTCGATGTGGTTGGACGTGATCGCCTTCGTCGGCCCGGCGTACACCGAGAAGATGTCGACGACGGGAACGATGCAGGCGACGATCACGACCCAGGAGAGCTCCTCGAAGAGCGTGAGGAACGCCCAGCCCGCGAAGACGGCGGCCCAGAGCTTGGCGAAGTTCGCCGCGAGCCCCCAGCCGAGCTCCGTGAAGAGGAGCGCGAGGAGGGCGAGCGCGACGATCGCCGGAACGAGGATCCGCCGGGGCCAGAGCGGCAGCGCGATGTACGCGAGCAAGAGCGTCACGGGCATCACCACGATCGAGACGATCGCGATCGCGGGCCAGAGCCCGACGCGCGGCAGGTGCGGCGCGACGATGAACCACGTGAGGACGCAGGCGCCGACGGCGGCGAACACCCGCACGCGGCGGCGGGCTAGTAGGGAGGAAGCGATGCCCACCAGTCGCCGAGCGCCTTCAACGCATTCCAGAACCGCGTCTTGTCGGGCTGCTCGTCGAGCGACTCGTCGATGTCCGGTGTCACGAGCGCGTCGATCGTCGGCGTGAACGGCTGCAGCTCGCCCTCGAGCGGCGCGAGCTCGCGCGCGAGCGGGAACTGCACGGAGTTGAGGAAGGCGACCGCGGGCTCGCCCATCGCGACGAGGAGCTTGGGCTGCACGATATGCAGCTCGCGGAGCAGAAAGGGCCGCGACTCCTCCTCGTCGCCGTCCGCGAACTTGAGGCAGTTCGTGCCGTAGATCGCCATCGGGTCGACCCGGAGGCGCTGCAGCGACTTGAGGAGCGCGTTGCCCGCGCGTCCGTAGAACGCGACGCCCTCCTGGAGCTCCGAGGCGCGCGGGGCGTACTTGAGGAGGAAGACGTCTGCGAGCGGGTGCCCCGAGCCGACGACCGGCACGCGCGCGCCCGTGGCCGCCTGCGCGACTTCGTCACCGAGAGCGTTGATCTCGGTGATCGCCTTTTGCAGGTACTTCTCATAGATCTCGTCGGTCGCCACGGTCACTTGAGCCCCACGGTTGGTTCGCCCTCAGCGGACCCGTTCCTTGGCTTGGGCCACCCACTTCAGTCCCTGGAGGTACGCGAGCGAGCGCGGGCGGCGCAGGACCTCGGCGTCGCGGAGGGAGACGAGGAACTCCTCGGGGCCTTCGAACCGGCGCATCCGCACCGCGCCGGTGCCCACGCCCTGGAGCACGTGGGCGTCCGAGCCGGCGCCCGCCGTGAGGTTGTACTTCCGGGCGAACCGGAGCGCCTCGTCGTTGTACCCCTCGAAGAGGAGTCGGGCGTTGTAGACCTCGAAGACGTCGATCTCTGCGAGGTGGCGGTGAAGCGTCGCCGCGTCCGGGATCGCGTGCAGCCGGTCGAACGGATGCGGGACGTAGACGAGGCCGCCCTGCGCCCTGATCGCCTCGATCGTCTCGGCGAAGCTCATGCCCTTCGGGATCTCCTCGCGGAGAAAGAGCCCGATGACCTCGCCCTGGCCGCCGGTCTTCACCTCCTCGCCGGGGATGACGACGAGGTTGCGGCCGTGCGCGCGTGCGGCGGCTTCGAGCGCGCCGCCGAGCACGTTGTGGTCGGTCACGGCGATCGCCCCGAGCCCTTCCGCCTCCGCATGGTCGAGGAGCTCGTCGACCTCGATCGAGCAGTCGTGCGACCACGTCGTGTGCATGTGCAGGTCGACGACGATCCAGTCGCGGTCGCGGTCGTAGTGGCGGCCGGCGGGCGGCTCCCGGCGCGCGCCGGCGCGACGCGATCTCGCCGTAGACCGCCGTGACGCGGTCGGCGAGCGCGCCGAAGTCGCGCTCCGAGGCCGCGGCGATGCCCTCCTCCGCGCGTTGCAGCCGGAACACGTCGTCCTCCATCAGGCGGGCCGCCTCCGCGACGGCGAGCTCCGGCTGCAGGGCGCGGCCCGGCGGCGAGGCGACCGCCACGCCCGCGGCGCAGGCCTCGAGCTCGACGCGCGGCATGCCCTCGACCGCGGGCACGAACACGGCGGCCTCCCGCAGGAGCTCGGCGCGGGCGGCGCCGTCGAGAGCCGTGCGCACCCGCATCCGTCCGCGCAGGGCGCGTGGCACCGGTGGGCGCGACCCGAGCGGGCGGGTGCGGAGGAGCACGAGCTCCCAGCCCGGCTGGGCCTCCAGCTCGCGGCCGAGCGCACGCAGGAGCGGGCGCTCCGACTGGCGCCATTCGAGGACGACGAGCTTCCGCTTCGCGCCCGGCTCGAAGAGCGCACGGTCGACGCCGTCGGGCACGAGCTCGTAGCGGCCGGGAAAGCGCTCCGCGGCCGCCTCCGCCGTCTCCGTGCTCGTCGCGAGGAGCGCGTCGAGGCGGCTGAGCAGCCGCTCCCGCCGCGTCCGCGCCGGCGGGTACGAGAGCCGCTCCGGCGAGAAGAACGTCGCCACCGTCAGCGCGGACGTGTCGCGGAGCGCGAGATACGAGAGGCTCGGCAGGCCCGGCTCGAAGCCGTGGACGATGTCGAAGCCGCCGGTGGCGAGCGCGACCGCGAGGTTCGCGCGGACGCCGACCGGGACCCCGATCCGGCTGCGGCGCGAGATCGGCACCGCGGGGCCGAGCGCGACGAGCTCCTCGTCGTGCAGGCCGGCCGCGAGCGCGCGGCGCCCGGCGGCGAGCTCGCGGGCGCGGTTCGACGGTGCGAGCACCGTGACCGAGTGGCCGCGCGTGCGCAGCTCCCGGGCGAGCCCGGCGACGTGCTCGTTCACGTCGTGCGGCTGCGACCAGGCGAAGGGGGTGACGAGGGCGACCCGAAGTGCCATCGTTCCAACCACTCTAGTGGCGACCATCAGGCAGAAGATCGTCGCTGCGGCACGCTGGGGCATCGCACACGAGCCCCGGATCCATTACGGCGAGGTCCGGCCGATCCCGCTCGGCCGCAGGCTGCCCCTCACGACCGACTGCTCCGGCTTCGTGACGCTCTGCTACTACCTCGCGGGCGCGCCCGACCCGAACGGGCGCGGCTACGACGGCGCGGGGTACACCGGCACGCTGCTCGGGTGGCTGCCGCCGATCGACGAGGCCGACGCACGGCGCGGCGACCTCGTCGTCTGGGGCGTCTGGCCGGGCCGCCACGTCGCGCTCGTGCTCGAGCCGGGCGACGACCCGCTCCTCTGCTCGCACGGCCGCGAGCGCGGGCCGCTCGAGATCTCCTACTCGGAGGAGTGCACCTTCCAGCCGCCGGTCGTGACCTGGCTCGCAGGCGTCCGGCCGTAGGTCCTACGCAGGCTGCCCGGCCGGTGCCTGCTCCGCCGGTGCCTGCTCCGCCGGTGTCTGCTCCCGGCGCCTGTTGCGCTCGATGAACTCCTCGGTGAGCTCGTGCGCCCGGTCGTCCTGGATCTGCTCCGGGGGCGACTTCATCAGGTACGAGCTCGGCCCGACGAGCGAGCCGGCGACGCCGTTGTTCAGGGCGAGCTTCGCCATGCGGACGGCGTCGATGACGATGCCGGCCGAGTTCGGCGAGTCCCACACCTCGAGCTTCAGCTCGACGTTGAGCGGCACGTCGCCGAACGACGAGCCCTCCATGCGGATGTAGGCCCACTTGCGGTCGGTCAGCCACGGCACGTAGTCCGACGGGCCGACGTGGACGTTGCCCTCGCCGAGGTCGTAGTCGAGCATCGACGTGACGGCGTTCGTCTTCGAGATCTTCTTCGACTCGAGCCGCTCGCGCTCGAGCATGTTGAGGAAGTCCGAGTTGCCGCCGACGTTCAGCTGCATCGTCTTGTCGAGATGCACGCCGCGCTCGCGGAAGAGCGAGGTGAGCACGCGATGCGTGATCGTCGCGCCGACCTGCGACTTGATGTCGTCGCCGATGATCGGCACGCCCTTCTCCTGGAAGCGCTTGTTCCAGTAGTCCTCGCGTGCGATGAAGACCGGCATGCAGTTGACCATCGCGCAGCCCGCCTCGAGGATCTGCTCGGCGTACCACTTCGCAGCGGCCTCCGAGCCGACGGGGAGGTAGCTGACGACGACGTCGGTCTTCGTGTCCTTGAGGATCCCGACGATGTCGTCGGTCGCGCCCGGGGCCTTCTCGACCACCTGCGAGAGGTACTTGCCGATCCCGTCGTGCGTCATGCCGCGCGAGACCTTGATTCCGGTCTCCGGCACGTCGGCGAACTTGATCGTGTCGTTCGGGTGCGCCCACATCGCGTCGGCGAGGTCCTCGCCGACCTTGCCCTTGACGACGTCGAACGCGGCCGTGAACTCGATGTCACGGACGTGGTAGCCGCCGAGGTTGACGTGCATGAGACCCGGGACGAACTGGTCGTCCGGCGCGTCCTTGTAGTACTCGCGGCCCTGGAGCAGCGAGTTGGCGCAGTTCCCGACGCCGATGATCGCGACCCGGACCTTGCCGTCGTCGAGGCGCGTACGCCCGTTCGAGCTGCCGTTAGTCGTTGCCATTGGTTCCTCCATCAATGAGTTGCTTGCGGACGTGCAGGATGCGCTGCGCAACGGTGAGCCACGAGGTCGCGGCCAAGAGGTAGATCGCCCACTGGAGCCCGCCCCACGGCGCGAGGACGAGGCCGCCGGTGATCACGACGACGCGCTCGGCCCGGGAGCCGAGGCCGACGTCGCCGCGCAGGCCGAGCGCCTCCGCCTTGGCGCGGACGTACGGGACGAGGAAGGAGCCTGCGACACCGACGATCGTGAAGAGCACCGCGACGTCGTTGCCGGCGCGTGCGAAGACGAGCCCGATCGCCGCGAGCATCGCGCCCTCGCCGACGCGGTCTGTCGTCGAGTCGAAGAAGGCGCCGAAGGCGGTCGACTTCCCGCCGGCGCGCGCGAGCGCCCCGTCGAGGATGTCGAGGACCGAGCCGACGACGAAGACCCCTGCGCCGAGCCAGTAGAAGAGGAGCGTGTCGCGGCTCTCGAAGGGGACGAGGACCGCCGCGGTGAGGCAGAGGGTCACGCCCGCCGCGGTGAGGGCGTTCGGCGTCACGCGGGTGCGCGCGAGGCTCGTGACCGAGCGGCTCGCAAGCGAGCGTGCGCCGGTCGTGTAGCCCTCTTTCACCCGGCTGAGACGCGGGGTCGGGGCTTCCTTCATCGCGTGCATGAGGGCTCGCTCGTGGCCGAGGTTGATCGCAATCCTGCTATGCCGCGACTATAGCAGGTTTGCGATGGGCACGGCCTCGGGGGACCGTGCCCTCCGTCTCGTGACGATCGAGACGAGCGCGAGCGCGAGGAGCGCGACGACGATGCCCGCGGCGACGTCGAGCCAGAAGTGGTTGGCCGTCGCGAGCACGCAGAACCAGACCCAGGCCGGCCAGAGAGCCCAGACGAGCTTCGACCACAGGTGCCTCGAAGCCCGGAACAGGAAGACGCCGACGATGAGCGCGTCGGCGGCGTGCAGGCTCGGCATGGCCGCGTACGGGTTCGCGAGGGCGCCGAGATGGCCGGAGTGGTTGACGCCGTCGACGAAGCCGAGCGTCGGGAACATCCACGGCGGCGCGGTCGGCACGAGGACGTAGCCGACGAGCCCGATCATGTTCGCGAGCAGCACGGTGTTCCGGAAGCGTGCAAAGAGCTCGTGCCGGCGGAGGTAGACCCAGAGGAGCGAGAGGCCGATGACCGTGAACTCGGAGTTCCAGTACGTCCAGGCGGCGACGGTGAGCAGCAGGTGCGACGAGTCGGCGACGCGCTGTGCGGTCTGCTCGAAGAAGTGATTCGTGACGCGCTGCTCGAGATCGATGACGCGGAAGCCGTTCACGAACGCCTTCGCGGGATCGCGGTCCGCGAGGCTCCGGACGCCGAGGTAGCTGAAGTAGAAGCCCATCCAGATGCCGATCTGGAGGCCGAAATCGCTCCAGCCGCGTGGAAGCAGGCGACGCCCGGCTGCGACGACAGCGGTCACGATTCGATTCTAGTCATCGGCTCGGGGGTCGGAAAATCACCCCCCGATGTAGGACATCTCGACCTTCGGCAGGGCCGCCGTCTCCGCCGTGCGGAGCTCGGAATAGCGGTCTTTGCGGGTGCTCCAGATGCCCCGGAGAAGCGCGGTCAGCTCTTCGTCAGATGCGCCCTCGCGGAGCGGCGCCCGCAGATCGTGGCCCTTGAGCGCGAAGAGGCAGGTGTGGAGGCTGCCCTCGGCCGAGAGGCGGGCCCGCGAGCAGCCGCCGCAGAACGGCTTCGTCACCGAGGCGATGACGCCGATCTCGCCGGCGCCGTCGCGGTAGCGGAAGCGCCGGGCCGTCTCGTCGGGGCGGCCGGCCGCGACCGGCTCGAGCGGATGGACGGCGTCGATCGCCGCGACGATCTCGTCGCTCGAGACGACGTCGTCGAGCCGCCAGCCGTTCGTCGAGCCGACGTCCATGTACTCGATGAACCGGAGCGTGTGGCCGGTGCCGCGGAACTGCTCTGCGAGTGCGACGATGCCCTCGTCGTTCGCGCCGCGCTTGACGACCGCGTTCACCTTCACGGGCAGGCCTGCAGCCGCGGCGGCGTCGATCCCGTCGAGCACCTTCTGCACCGGGAAGTCGACGTCGTTCAGCGCCCGGAACGCAGCGTCGTCGACCGAGTCGAGGCTCACCGTGACGCGGTCGAGGCCGGCGCTCTTCAGGGCCGCGGCCTTCTGCGGCAGGAGCGCGCCGTTCGTCGTCAATGCGAGCTCGAGGTTCGGGATCGCGTGCAGCAGCTCGACGAGATGCTCGACGTTCCGGCGCACGAGCGGCTCGCCGCCGGTGATCCGCACCGTCCGCACGCCGAGCGCCGCGAACACCGCGGCGACGCGGGCGATCTCCTCGAGGCTCAGCAGCTGGCTGCGCTCGAGGAACTGATGGTCGCGGCCGAACACCTCCTTCGGCATGCAGTAGACGCAGCGGAAGTTGCAGCGGTCGGTGACCGATATGCGCAGCGTCTCGAGCGGCCGGCCGAAGGTGTCGAGCAACGGCTCCACCGCCACAGGGTATCCGGCGTCAGCAGCCCCGAAGCTTCCGGCTCGTCGAGCCCACGAGCCAGAGCGCCGAGCAGTGCGGCTTCGTGCGCGCGGTCACGAGGAGCGTCGAGTCCGGCGACCACGAGAAGCCCGTGATCGTTCCCTGTGCTCGACCGGTGAGCGCCCGGACGCGCCCGACGGCACGGCGACGGCGATCAGCCGACCGTCGGCCGCGGGCAGGGCGATCGCCCGCGAGTCGGGCGACCATGCCCCGGGACACAGGCGTGCTCCTTTCCGAGCGCGGAGAAGCAGCGTGGTGCGTCCGCCGGCCGGCGCGACGAGCCTGATGCCCGTGCGGTCGCCGTAGGCGATGCGCGTTCCGTCCGGAGACCAGCTCGGGCAGCTGCCGGTCTTCACGATCTGCTTCGGCGCGCCGCCGGCGGACGGCGCCGTCCAGATTCCGCCCGCACGCTCGAAGCGCCCGGCGGCCTCGAAGGAGCGCGAGAACGCGACGCGCCTGCCGTCCGGCGAGAAGGTCGGGAACCCGTTCTGCGCATCGCCTCCGAGCTTGACGACCCGGCCGCCCGCCAGCCGCCGGACGAGGAGCGGGCCGTGACACGACGGGCAGAGGTCCGCGCTCTGCCACGCGGCGAGCGAGCGCGAGGCGTCGACGACCACGTTGATGCCGTCGCCGAAGTCGGTGCGCGTGCCGTCGAGCCTGACGCGGGACAACCGGTAGTTCGCCGCCGTGAGGAGCTCGTCGTGCGACGCCCAGGCGACCTGGAAGAGCGCGTCGATCGGCGGGCCGACGCGGGCCGCGCTCGAGCCGTCGGCGCTCGCCGTCCACACCTCCCAGGCCGGGCCGGCGCCCTGCGCCCACGCGATGCGCGACCCGTCGGGCGACCACGCCGGCATCAGGAAGGTCGGCTGAGGAGCGGCGAGCGTGAGCGTGGCGAGCGAGGGCGGCGAGCATCCCGCGCCTACTCGGCCCAGACCTTCGCGAGCTCGACGATCGTCGCTGCTGCGAGGCCCATGTCCTCGACGCAGATCCACTCGCGCTCGCTGTGCGCGTCGTGGCCGCCGGTGAAGATGTTCGGCGTCGGCAGGCCCATCTCGGTCAGCGCGGAGCCGTCGGTGCCGCCGCGGATCGCGGTCTTGCGCGGCTCGAGCCCGATGCGGCGGACGGCTTGCTCGAGGTTCGCGACGATCTCCGGATGGCTCTGCAGCGTGTCGCGCATGTTGCGGTACTGGACGAAGGACTCGACCTCGATCGAGCAGCGCGGGTCGGTTGCCGCGACCTCCTCGGCGATGCCCCGGAGGAACTCGACGTGCTCGTCGAGGAGATCGTCCTCGAAGTCGCGGACGATGAAGCGAAGCTCGACCTCCGACGAGTCGCCCGAGATCACGACGGGATGGACGTAGCCCTCGCGTTCCTCGGTCGTCTCCGGCGAGCGCTCGTTCTTCGGGAGCTTCTCGACGATCGCCGACGCGAGCTTGATCGCGTTCACGAGCTCGCCCTTGGCCCAGCCGGGATGGATCGCCCGGCCCTTGACCGCCATGCGCACCTGCGCGCCCGAGAACGTCTCCGACTGCACCTCGCCCGCGGTCGAGCCGTCGACCGTGTACGCGGCCACCGCGCCGAAGGCCTCGACCGGGAAGTGGATGACGCCGCGGCCGATCTCCTCGTCGGGGTTGAAGGCCACCTTCACCGTCCCGTGCGGGACGTCCGGGTGCGCCTTCAGATACGCGACCGCCGCCATGATCTCCGCGATCCCGGCCTTGTCGTCGGCGCCGAGGAGCGTCGTCCCGTCGGTCGTGATCAAGTCGTGGCCGACATGGTGCTGCAGCTGCGGCGACTCCTCCGGCCGGATCGTCGAGCCCGACGTCCCGAGCGGGATGTCGCCGCCCTCGTACCGGAAGCGCTGCGGGGCGACGTTCGCGCCGCTGACCTCGCGTGCGGTGTCGACGTGCGCGAAGAACGCGATCGTCTTCGTCTCGTGGGAGACGGTCGGCGGGAGCGTCCCCGTGACGTAGCCGTGCTCGTCGATCGTGACGTCGTCGATCCCGAGCTCGCGGAGCTCGTCGGCGAGGAGCCGTAGCAGGTCGAGCTGCTTCGCGGTCGACGGGTACGACGCGGAGTCCTCGTCGGACTGCGTGTCGATGCGGACGTAGCGGAGGAAGCGCTCGGCGGCGTCCTCGGCGAGCTGGGCGGCGAGCGCCGCGTGCGTGTCGGTGGCCATGCGCAGGAGTCTACGCACGTGTCGAGTAGCGTCTCCCGGTGACCGCGATCGGCCTCGCGTGCCTGTCGGCGTTCCTGTTCGGTGCGATGAGCGTCGGTCTCCGCATCGGCATGAACCGGTATCCCGACGCCGAGCTCGCGACCGTGGCGACCGTGATCGGCGCGCTCGCGGTCTCGCTCGTCGCGATGGCGGCCGAGTCCCCGTCGCGCGGCGTCCACGCACCGCCCGCCTGGCCGTTCCTGCTCGCCGGGCTGATGCAGCCGGGTGTCGGCCAGCTCTTCGTCACGCTCTCCATCCGCGAGGCCGGCGCGTCGCGCGCTTCCGTCGTGCTCGGCTCCGCGCCTCTCGCGTCCGTGACGATCGCGCTGATCCTCCTCGGCGAGCCGCTCAGGTGGCCGCTCGTCCTCGGTGCGGTGCTGATCGTCGGCGGCGGAGTGGAGCTCGCGCGAGAGCGGGGAAGGCCCGCACACGTGCGGCGGCGGGGCTATCTCTTCGCGTTCCTCGCGACGATCCTCTTCTCCGCGCGCGACAACCTCACGCGCTGGCTCGCAGGCACGACCGCCGTGCCGCCCGGCACCGCCGCGGCGGCGGCGCTCGCCGGCGGCATGCTCCTGATCCTCCTCGTCCTCGGCCCGCGGGTGCGCAGCCGGCTCGAGCTGCGGCCGATGCTGCCGTTCCTCGGCGTCGGCGTCCTCTTCGGGCTGTCGTACGTGTCGCTCTTCGAGGCGTACTACCGCGGACGTGTCACGGTCGTCTCGCCCCTCGTCGCGACGGAGTCGCTCTGGGGCGTCGCGCTCTCGCTCCTCCTGATCAGGCACACGGAGCTCGTCGGCCGGCGCGTGTTGATCGGCACCGCGCTCATCGTGGCGGGCGGCGCGCTGATCGGGATCTACGCGACCGCTTAGAGGATCTTCGAGAGGAACTGCTGCGTCCGCGCCTCGCGCGGCGACGAGAAGAACGTCGAGGGCGGCGCCTCCTCCACGACGACGCCGTCGTCCATCATCACGATCCTGTCGGCGGCCTCGCGCGCGAAGCCCATCTCGTGCGACACGACGACCATCGTCATCCCTTCGGTCGCGAGCTCCTTCATCACCTCGAGCACCTCGCCGATCATCTCCGGGTCGAGGGCGCTCGTCGGCTCGTCGAAGAGCATGAGCGCCGGGCGCATCGCGAGCGCGCGGGCGATCGCGACGCGCTGCTGCTGGCCGCCGGAGAGCCTCCCCGGATATGCGTCGCGCTTGTCGGCGAGCCCCACGCGCTCGAGGAGCGCCTCGCCCTGCGCCACCGCCTCCGCGTTCGCCACCTTGCGGACGTGGAGGGGCGCCTCGACGATGTTCTGGAGCGCGGTCTTGTGCGGCCAGAGGTTGAAGCGCTGGAAGACGAAGCCGATCTCGGTGCGCTGCCGGGCGATGTTGCGCTCGGAGTCCTCGCAGAGCGTGCCGTCGTCCTTCGTGCGGTAGCCGATCAGGTGGCCGTTCACCTCGATGCGGCCGCCGTCGATCCGCTCGAGGTGGTTGATGCAGCGCAGGAACGTCGTCTTCCCGGAGCCCGACGGGCCGATGATGCAGACGACCTCCTGGCGGGCCACCTCGAGCGAGACGCCCTTGAGCACGTGGTTGCGCCCGAAGTACTTGTCGACCGCCTCGGCCTTCACGATCGGGCCGCCGTTCTCGCTCATCGCGCACCTCTCGCCGATGCCTGGATGCCGAGCAGCCGCTGCAGCCAGCCCTCGTCCTCTTCGCGGTCGCTCGCGCCGAGCTTGCGCTCGATCTGCACCTGGATCAACCCCCAGATCGTCGTCAGCACGAGGTACCAGAACGCGACCGCGATGAAGTACTCGACCGGCTTGAACGTCACCGAGTATCCCTGCTCCGCGTCGAGGAAGATCTCGTAGACGCCGATGAACGCGAGCAGCGACGTGTTCTTGATCATGCCGTTGAACTCGTTGCCGAGCGGCGGCACGATCACGCGCGCCGCCTGCGGCAAGACGATGCGGCGCATCGCGAGCCCGTACGTCATGCCGACCGACTTCGCCGCCTCCATCTGCCCGCGGTCGATGGCGGCGATGCCGGCGCGGATGATCTCGCTCATGTAGGCGCCCTCGTTGACGGCGAGCGCGACGGTGCCCGCGACGACGACGCCGTCGATCGAGATCACGCCGAGGTTCACGGCGCGCGGGAAGAGGTTGAAGCCGAGGAGCAGGTTTGCGCCGTAGTACATGAAGAAGATCTGGACGATGAGCGGCGTGCCGCGCACGAGCAGGACGTAGAGGTACGAGATCACGCGCAGGACGGCCCAGCGCGACATCTGGAAGAGCGCGGACACGAGACCGAGCAGGACGCCGAAGAACTGGGCGAGGACGGCGATGAGGATCGTCCGCATGAGTGCCTGGGCGAAGGCGTTGTTCGGATCGAAGATCCGCTCCTTGATCAGGTGCCACTCGAGTGCCGCGACGAGCGCGTGCATCGCCGTCCTCGTCCTCGCTTACTTCTTCAGCGCGAACTGCTTCATGTTCCACTTGCCGAGGATCTGCATCATCGTCCCGTCGCCGTACATGTCGTCGATCGCACTCTGGATCTTCGACTTCAGATCCGTGTTCTTCGGCGCGACCGCGATCCCGACGGGCTGCGGGTCGATCGGCTGGCCGACGATCTGGATCGACGGCTCCTTCGACGTGTACCAGGCGGCGGGCGGCGAGTCGGACTCGTAGACGTCGATGTGGCCGGTCGTCAGCGCCGTGACGCCGAGCGGGTCCTCCTTGAACGAGATGATCTTGACCCCGCTCTTGCCCGCGGCCTTGCACTTCTTGTCGAACCCCTGCAGCGTCTCGAGGTTCGTCGTCGCCACCTGCGCTCCCGCGGTCTTCCCGCAGACGTCCATCGGCGTGTTGATCTTCAGCGGATTGCCCTTCTTCCCGATGAGCGACTGCCCGACGTCGAGGTAGTCGACGAACGCGATGCTCTTCGCCCGCTCGGGCGTGTCGTTCATGCCGCTGATGATCGCGTCGCACTTGTTCGAAAGGAGCGCGGCGACGATCCCGTCGAAGCCCGTGTTCTGGAACTTCACCTTCATGCCGAGGCGCTTCGCGACCTCCGTGCCGATGTCGATGTCGGAGCCGACGTTCTTGCCGTTCTGCACGAGCTCCTCGGGCGGGTAGCTGATGTCGCTGCAGTACGTCAGGGTGCCGCCCGACGAGGCGGCGGTGGCCGTCGTGCCGGTCGACGAGGAGGACGAACCGCCGCCGCAGCCCGCGGCGGCGAGGAGCGCGGAGCCGAGCGCCGCGGCCCCGATGAGTCGCTTGAGCATCGCTTCGTTCCTTTCCGGGGGTTTTACGACTTTCTCACATCAATGAGGTCGAGGAGCCGTTCGGCGGCCCGCTCGAGGTGGACGGTGAGTGCGCCCGCCGCCGCGTCGACGTTTCCGGCAGCGAGAGGCTCGACGATCGCGCGGTGCTCGTCGACCTGCGGCGGCTCGTACTCCCGGTCGAGCTGGAGCATCACGAGCCGGAGCTCGCCCTGCGCCCGTGCGTGCGCGGCCGAGAGCCGGTCGCTGCCGAGCGCAGCGACGAGCAGGCGGTGGAACGCGAAGTCCTCCTCGAGCGCCTCGACGGCGTCGCCTGCGGCGAGCGCGGCTGCGAACGCGGCGGTCGAGCGCCGGAGCGCCTCGACGCCGGCCCGGTCGATCGCGGCGAGCCCGCCGCCCTCGAGCACGAGGCGGAGGCGAAAGAGATCGACGACATCCGCGGCCGTCAGGTCGGTGACGACGACGCCGCGGTGCGGATGATGCGTGACGAGGCCCTGCTGCGTCAGCCCGCGCAGCGCCTCGCGCAGCGTGTTGCGGGAGACGCCGAGCGACTCCGCGAGCTGCGTCTCGCGCAGGTGCGTGCCCGGCTCGAGGCGGCCGTCGAGGATCATGTCGCGGAGCGCGCGCTCCACCTGCGATCCCGTCGTCGACCGGTCGAGGCGCGCGACTGCGGCCTCGGACGTCACGTGAGCTCCGCGAGGACCGTGGCGATCCGGTCGAGGGCGCGGCCGAGGTACTCGGGCTCGAAGCCGACCGTCAGGCGGACGTGGCCCTCGCTTCCCATCATCGAGCCCGGGACGACGAGCACCGACCCGCGCCTGCGGATCGCATCGGCGACGCTCCTCGGACGGCAGCGCGGCCTCGTAGCGCGGAAAGGAGAGCGCGGTCGCCGCCGGGGCGTGCGCCGACACGAGCTCGGCGTGCTCGGCGAGCCAGCGCGCGTAGAGCTCGGCGCCGTCGCGGACGAGGTCGCGCTGCCGCTGCAAGAGCTCGCTGCGCTTGACGGGCTCGAGTGCGCGCTCGGCGAGGAACACGCTCGGCAGGCTCGCCGAGATGACCGCGTACTCGTGGCGGCGCCAGAGGTCGCCGGCGAGCGGCTGCGGCGCGACCGCCCAGCCGATGCGCAGCCCGCAGAGCCCGTACGCCTTCGACAGGCTGTTGACGCAGAGCGCCCGCGGATGCGAGCCCCAGAACGACGCGGTCTCGACCCCGTCGCGCTCCGAGCCGCGGTAGACCTCGTCGGCGAGGAGCCAGCAGCCGCTCGACTCGACGACGTCGAGGATCGCCGTGCGGGCAGCCGCGCCGAGCGTCGTGCCCGTCGGGTTGTTCGGGTCGACGACGGCGAGCAGCTTCGTCTGCGGCCCGACCTTCGCGCGCAGCTCGTCGAGGTCGAGCTGCCAGCCGCTTTCCTCGCGCAGCTGCACGACGTCGACGCTGCAGCCGAGGTTCTCGGCGATGCCGCGAACCTGCCGGTAGCCGGGCTCGATCACCGTGACGCGGTCGCCGGGCTCGAGCAGCGTCTGGCAGACGAGCGCGTTCGCCTCGGAGGCGCCGACCGTGACGAGCACCTCGTCCTCGGCGGGCGGGGCGGCATACGTCGCGGCGATGCGCGCCCGGAGGAGGCCTGTCCCGTTCACCTCCGGGTAGAAGAGCTCGAGCCCGGCGAGCTCCTCCAGCTCGCCGGGGCCGAGCAGCAGGCCAAGCGGGGCGCAGCGCGTCGCGCTGTCGGCGAGGTTCAGCTCGACCTCGTGCTCGTAGAGCGACTGCCAGCGCTCCATGAGGAACGGCCGGAACGGGCGCGCCGTGACGCTCACAGCTCGATCGACCTCCCGACGCCCGCCGCCGCCGCTCGCTCCATGACCTCCGTCGCAACGGCCGCGTCCTGCACGCCGACGCCGCACAGGTCGGCGACCGTGATCTGCGCGGCGTCGGTGCGGCCGGGAGCGCCCTCGAGCAGAGCGCCGAGCGAGACGACGTCGTCGAGCGAGACGCTGCCGTCGTCGAGCGCGTGATGCAGCTCGCCGTTGGCCGCCGCGACCGGCGTGTGGTCGGCGGCCACGACGTCGGCCTGCGCGAGGACGCCCGTCTCGAGCTCCTGCTTCTCCGAGAAGTCCGAGCCCATCGCCGTGATGTGCGTGCCGGGCTGCACCCACTCGGCGCGCACGATCGGCTCGCGTGCAGGCGTCGTCGTCACGACGAGCCGCGAGCCGCGAACGGCGGTCTCCACGTCCGGCGCAACCGTGATGTCGACGCCGTGACGCGCGCGCATCTCGGTCGCGTACGCGTCGGCGCCGCTGCGCGACGCGACGACGACACGCGCCGGCGTGCGCACGCCGAGGAGCGCCTCGAGCTGGTACCGCGCCTGGCCGCCGGCGCCGACGATCGCAGCCTGCTCCACCTCGTGCGGTGCGAGGAGGTCGGCGGCGAGCGCGCCCGCGGCGCCGGTGCGGAGCTCGGTGAGGTAGCCGTTGTCGAAGAGGATCGCGGCGAGGATCCCCGTCTCGGCGGAGAAGACGAGGAAGAGGCCGTTCGTGAGGGGCAAGCCGCGCTCCGGGTTGCCCCAGAAGCCGGTGGCGGCCTTCACCGCCCAGTACGGCGCGCCGTGGATGTGCGCTCCCTTCAGGTGCGCCTCGCCCTGGAACGCCGGGAAGGCGAGATCCATGTTCGCGGGCTGCGTCACCTCGCCCCGGTGCAGCGCGGCGAACGCGGAGCGCATCGCCCCGAGCGCCTCCGCCGGGCCGACGAGCCCGCGCACGTCTCCCTCGGAGAGCGCGAGCACCTCAGGCAAGGGCGGCCTTGATCCGCTCGGCGAGGAGCGGCTCGTCCGCTTCCGCGACCGTCTCGAGGCAGAAGACGAGCTTGCCCTCCATCGGCACGCAGACGATGCTCGGGTCGCCCGCGGCGAGCGCCGCCGCGAGCTCGTCCTCGCGGCCGCCGGCATCGACGACGAGCGCGTTCGGCGGCTCGGCGACGAGCCGCTCGTCGAGCGTGAACTGGGCCGTCGAGCCGCCCACCTCGGCCGCGAGGCGTTCCGCGCGCGTGCGGTACGACGCCCAGCGCGCGTCGTGGTCCATCGCGAGCCACTCCTCGAGCGCGAGCACCGTCGCGACGACGGCGCTCCGATCCAGCTTGAACGCGCGGCCGAAGATCAGGTGCGGCCCGCTCTCGAAGCGGGTGAAGTCGATCTGCGCGACCGCGTCGACGAGCTCGCGCGTGCCGTAGACGAAGCCGCCTGCGTTCGGGCCCCAGAAGTACTTCGCGCTGAACGTCGTCAGGTCGGCGCCCTGCTCGCCGTAGCTCGCGATCAGGCCGGTCGGATAGCTCATGTACGCGGCGTCGACGACGACGGGCACGTCGTGCGCGTGCGCACGCGCGGCGACCTCGGCGAGCGGCAGCGTGCCGTCGCGCCCGTCGAGGTGCGCGGGATGGAGGACGCAGGCCACGTCGTCGAAGCTCGTGAGGTCGCCCTCGACGATCCGGGCGCCGGTCATCCGCGCGCACCGGTCGTACTTGTAGCGGTGCCCGGGCTGGATCAGCACGGCGCTGCGCATGCCCGTCGTCTCCGGCAGCTGCTCCATCAGGCGGCCGTCCGCGCGCGTCATGCAGGCGCCGACGGAGAGCGCGATGCCGGCCGAGGCGCCCGGGACGACGCGCGCCGCCTCGACGCCGAGGAGGGCGGCGAGCCGCTCGCCGCTCCGGTCGAGGAGCTCGGTCATCGAGGCGAACGTCCCGTTCACCTCGTGCACCGCCGCGCGGACGGCGGGGGAGAGCACCGAGCCGCCGAGGTCCGTGTAGATCCCCGCGGCGTTGATCACCGGGCGCACCCCGAGCCGCTCATAGATCGCCCGACTGTTCAACAATCGCGAGCCTACGCGATCCGGCTCCGTATTTCTAGGCGAGGATCGTCGCGAGCACGTGCAGCGCCGCGTCGACGTCGCGCTCGTCGTTGAAGTAGTGGAGCGAGAACCGCGTGGCGCCGAAGCGGGGCGAGACGATCACCCCGGCCTCGTTCAGCCGCGCGGCCACCTCCTCGCCGTCGCGGCCCGGGTAGCGCGCGGTGACGATCCCGCCGCGATGAGCGTCGTCGCTCGGCGTGAGCACGGTGGCGCCGAACGCCTGCAGGCCGTCGGCGAGCCGCGTCGCGAGCGCCTGGTCGTGCGCGAGCACGCGCTCGACGCCGAGCGCGTTGACGTACTCGAGGGCACGGCCGAGCGCGACCGCCGCTCCGTAGCCCATGGTCGAGTACTCCATGCTCCGGAGCGTGGGTGCGAGCGGCATCGTCCGCGAGTCGAACGTGTACGGGTCGACGGTGCTCCGCCAGCCGACGAACGGCGGGTCGAACGTCTCGCGGAGCTCCGGGCGGAGCCAGCAGACCGCGGCGCCGAACGGGCCGCAGAGCCACTTGTAGCCGCCCGCGACGAGGAGGTCGAGATCGTCCGCGACGACGTCGATCGGCGCCATCCCGGCCGCCTGCGTCGCGTCGACCGCGAGGAGCGCGCCGTGCGCGTGCGCGAGGTCGGCGAGCTCCCGGAGAACGAAGCGGTAGCCCGTGGAGTACTGCACGTACGAGACGACGATCACCGACGTGCCGTCGTCCACCGACTCCGCGAGCTTCTCGAGGGAGAGCGACGACGGCTCGTCCCAGACCCGCACGAGCCGGGCCTCGGCGCCCGTCTCGCGCGCGACGCGGAGCCACGGGTACGCCGTGCTCGGGTGCTCGATGTCGACCGTGACGATGTTCGTGCCCTCGGCCGGCCGCAGCCACCAGGCGAGCATCCCGAACGCCTCCGTCGCGCTCTTCACGATCGCGACGTCGTCGGCGCCCGCCCGCAGGAGCTCGGCCGCCGCGGTGCGTGCGTCTTCGAGGCAGCCGGTCTCGGCCTCCTCGTCGAAGCCGGTGGTGCCGCGCAGCCAGATGTCCCGCTCGAAGGCCGCAGCCGCCTCCTGGACCGGCAGCGGCATGAGGCCGATCGAGCCGCTGTTCAGGTAGACGACCTCGTCGAGGTGCGGGAAGTGGCGGCGCGGCGCGAGCGAGCTCACGGGCTCGACCCTATGGAGCGCCCCGGTCGGCCGCAAATCTGCTATAAAGGCGCTTAGATTTTCTCACTAGGAGGCATTGACAGCGTATGGCGAAGACAATCGGCATCGATCTCGGTACCACGAACTCGTGCATGGCCGTCCTCGAGGGCGGCGAGCCGACGGTGATCCCGAACGCGGAGGGCGGGCGCACGACGCCGTCCGTCGTCGCGTTCACGAAGGACGGCCAGCGGCTCGTCGGCGCCCCGGCGCGGCGGCAGCAGGTCACGAACCCGCAGAACACGATCTTCTCGATCAAGCGCTTCATGGGGCGCAAGTTCTCCGAGGTCTCGGAGGAGATGACCATGATCCCGTACGAGGTCGTCCAGGGCGCGAACGGGGACGTCCGCGTGAAGGCGGAGGGCAAGGAGTACGCCCCGCCGGAGATCAGCGCGATGATCCTGCAGAAGCTGAAGGCCGACGCCGAGGCGTATCTCGGCGAGCCGGTCGCCGACGCGGTGATCACGGTTCCGGCCTACTTCAACAACGCGCAGCGCGAGGCGACGAAGGACGCCGGCAAGATCGCCGGCCTCAACGTGCTCCGCATCATCAACGAGCCGACCGCGGCCTCGCTCGCGTACGGCCTCGACAAGGAGCACGACCAGACGATTCTCGTCTTCGACCTCGGCGGCGGCACCTTCGACGTGTCGGTGCTCGAGCTCGGCGACGGCGTCTTCGAGGTCAAGTCGACCGCCGGTGACAACCACCTCGGCGGCGACAACTTCGACAAGGCCGTCGTCGACTGGATGGCGGGCGAGTTCAAGAAGGACCAGGGCATCGACCTGGCGCAGGACAAGATGGCGCTGCAGCGGCTCTACGAGGCCGCGGAGAAGGCGAAGATCGAGCTGTCGTCGACGATGACGACGCAGATCAACCTGCCGTTCGTCACGGCGACCGCCGAAGGCCCGAAGCACCTCGACCTGCAGCTCACGCGGGCGAAGCTCGAGGAGATCACGGCCGACCTGCTCGAGCGGACCGTCGGCCCGACGAAGCAGGCGCTCGCGGACGCAGAGCTCGACGCGTCGAAGATCGACCACGTCGTCCTCGTCGGCGGCATGACCCGCATGCCTGCGGTGCAGGAGAAGGTCAAGCAGATCGTCGGCAAGGACCCGCACAAGGGCGTCAACCCGGACGAGGTCGTCGCCGTCGGCGCCGCGCTCCAGGCAGGCGTGCTGCGCGGCGAGGTGAAGGACATCCTCCTGCTCGACGTCACTCCGCTTTCCCTCGGCATCGAGACGAAGGGCGGCGTGATGACGAAGCTCATCGAGCGCAACACCACGATCCCGACGAAGAAGTCGGAGACGTTCACGACGGCGGAGGACAATCAGCCGTCGGTCGAGGTGCACGTGCTCCAGGGCGAGTCGGAGATGGCGACCTACAACAAGACGCTCGGCAAGTTCCAGCTCGTCGGCATCCCGCCGGCGCCGCGGGGCATGCCGCAGATCGAGGTCGCGTTCGACATCGACGCGAACGGGATCATCAACGTTTCCGCGAAGGACACGGGTACCGGCAACGTCCAGCAGATCCAGATCCAGGGCGGGTCGGGCCTGTCGGAGAACGAGGTGCAGGAGATGATCCGCAACGCGGAGTCGCATGCCGACGAGGCGCGCAAGCTGCGCGAGACGGTCGACGCGAAGAACAACGCGGAGACGCTCGCGTACTCGACCGAGCGCTCGCTGAAGGAGCATCGCGACAAGCTCGACGAGTCGGAGGCCTCGACGATCGAGGGCCGGATCATGGAGCTGCGCCAGGCGCTCGAGGGCGACGACGTCGCCGACATCCGCGCGAAGACCGAGGCGCTCCAGGAGGCGTCGCACAAGCTCGCCGAGGCGGTCTACGCCCAGGCGACCGCGCAGGCGCAGGCCTCCGCGGGCGGCAACGGTGCGACGACCGCGGACGACGAGGTCGTCGAGGAGGGCGAGTACGAGGTCGTCGACGAGGAAGCGAAGACCTCGTGATGGAGCGGGAAGACGTCGAGAACAGGGGTCAGGCACCGCAGGTGCCTGACCCCGCTGTCGATCCGACTGCCGGCGAGAACGGGGGTCAGGCGCCGCAGGTGCCTGACCCCGCTGTCGATCCGACCGTCGCTCCGGCCGTCGCCGCCCTCGAGGACCGCCTGCTCCGCCTGGCGGCCGACTTCGACAACTACAAGAAGCGGGCGGCACGCGACCGCGAGGAGTACGTCACGCTTGCGAACGAGCGGCTCGTGAAGGAGCTGCTGCCGATTCTCGACGATCTCGAGCGGGCGCTGACGGCGGCAGCCGAGCACGAGGAGGCCGCGCTCGAGGAGGGCGTCGCGCTCGTGCACCGTTCGCTCGCGAGCCTGCTCGAGCGGCAGGGGCTCAAGCCGATCGAGACGGCCGGCAAGTTCGACCCGCACGTGCACGAGGCGCTGCTCTCGCAGCCGTCCGAGGCGGAGGAAGGCTCCGTCATCGACGTGGTGCAGAAGGGCTACACGCTCGGCGACCGCGTCGTGCGCCCCGCGCGCGTCGTGATCGCCGCGCCGCAGGAGTCGAATGGCTAAGTCGCTCTACGACACCCTCGGGGTCTCGAAGGGCGCGTCGCAGGACGAGATCAAGAAGGCGTATCGCAAGCTCGCACGCCAGTACCACCCCGACAAGAACCCGGGGGACAAGGAGGCCGAGGAGCGCTTCAAGGACGTGCAGACGGCCTACGACGTGCTCTCGGACGACGAGAAGCGGAAGCAGTACGACCGCTTCGGCTCGACGAACGGCCGCGGCGCGCCGGGCCCCGGCGGCCCGAACGTCAACTTCGACTTCGGCGGCTTCGACGTCGGCGATCTCGGCGACCTGTTCGGCGGCATCTTCGGCGGCGGGGGCGGCGCCCGCGGCGGGGCGCGTGCGCGGCGTCAGCCGGTGCGCGGCGCCGACGTCGAGGTCGAGGTGCAGCTTGCGTTCGAGGACTCGCTGCGCGGCGCCGACGTGAAGGTGCCGGTCGAGCTGACGACGGCGTGCCGCGAGTGCGGCGGCACCGGCGCCCAGCCCGGCACCGCGCCGATCATCTGCCCGGAGTGCAACGGCCGCGGCGTCAAGGCAGAGTCGCAGGGCCTCTTCGCGCTCTCGCAGCCGTGCCCGCGCTGCCGCGGAAACGGCACCGTGATCGAGCAGCCGTGCGCGAAGTGCCACGGCTCGGGCCGCGAGCGGCGCATCAAGACGTACACCGTGAAGATCAAGCCGGGCGTGAAGGACGGCACGCGGATCCGCCTGAAGGGCAAGGGCGAGGCGGGAGAGAACGGCGGTCCGGCGGGCGACCTCGTCGTCGTCACGCGCGTGGCGGCGTCCCCGACGTACGAGCGCCGCGGCGACGACCTCGTCGTGCAGGTGCCGGTGTCGTTCCCGACGGCGGCGCTCGGCGGCAAGGTCGACGTGCCGACGCCGGAGGGGACCGTCTCGCTCAAGGTGCCGGCCGGCTCCGAGGACGGCAAGCTGCTGCGCATCAAGGGCCGCGGCGCGCCGAAGCTCGGCGGCTCGGGCAAGGGCGATGTGCTCGCACGGCTCCGCATCCAGGTGCCGAAGCGCGTGGGGAAGAAGGAGAAGGAGCTGCTCGAGCAGCTGCAGAGGGTGAGCGGCTGATGACGCCCGACCATCCCCGCTACATGATCAGCGTCGCGGCCGAGCTCGTCGGGATGCATCCGCAGACGCTGCGCATCTACGAGAACAAGGGGCTCGTGCGCCCGCAGCGCACGCCGGGAGGCACGCGCCTCTACAGCGAGGTCGACATCGAGCGCCTGCGCATCGTCCAGCGCCTGACGACCGAGCTCGGCTTGAACCTCGCGGGCGTCGAGCTCGTGCTGCGGCTCGAGGACGAGCTGCGCAAGGCGCACGCGCAGATCGAACGCCTGCAGAAGCAGGTGCGAGACGAGGTGCAGCGCGTGCACAAGGAGTACCGCCGCGACCTCGTCGTCTATCGCGCGGACAGATTTCCCGAAAGAAGGTAACGACATGGATTTCACCAAGCTGACGATCAAGAGCCAGGAAGCCGTCGCGGCGGCTCAGGAGCTTGCGCGCCGCAACGGGAACCCCGAGCTCTATCCCGAGCATCTGCTCGTCGCGCTCCTCGACCAGGAGCTGCCGCGCGAGCTCGTCCCCGACGCCGACGCGCTCCGCGCGGAGGCGGAGGCGACGCTCGCGGCGAAGCCGACGATCCAGGGAGCGCAGCAGCAGCCGAACGTCTCCGCCGCGTTCTCGAAGGTGCTCGACAGGGCCTTCGACGAGGCGAAGAAGCTCGAGGACGACTACGTGTCGACCGAGCACCTGCTGCTCGCGCTCGACGTCGTCCCGCGCGACCGGCTCGAGGCGAAGATCAAGGCGGTGCGCGGCGGGCAGCGGGTCACCTCGCAGGATCCCGAAGGCACCTACCAGGCGCTCGAGAAGTTCGGCCGAGACCTCACGGCGGCCGCCGAGGCGGGCAAGCTCGATCCGGTCATCGGCCGGGACGAGGAGATCCGCCGGGTCATCCAGGTGCTCTCGCGGCGCACGAAGAACAATCCCGTCCTCATCGGCGAGCCCGGCACCGGCAAGACCGCGATCGTCGAGGGCCTCGCACAGCGGATCGTCGACGGCGACGTGCCGGAAGGCCTCAAGGGCAAGCGCGTGTGGGCGCTCGACATCGGCGGCCTGCTCGCCGGCGCGAAGTACCGGGGCGAGTTCGAGGAGCGGCTGAAGGCCGTGCTCGGCGAGATCCGGAACGCGGAGGGCGAGCTCATCCTCTTCATCGACGAGCTGCACACGATCGTCGGAGCGGGCGCGGCGGAGGGCGCGGTCGACGCCGCGAACATGCTGAAGCCGATGCTCGCGCGCGGCGAGCTCCGCTGCGTGGGCGCGACGACGCTCGACGAGTACCGCAAGCACATCGAGAAGGACGCGGCGCTCGAGCGGCGCTTCCAGCCGGTCTACGTCGGCGAGCCGTCCGTCGCCGACACGATCGCCATCCTGCGTGGGCTGAAGGACACCTACGAGTCGCATCACGGTGTGCGCATCCGCGACGCAGCGCTCGTCGCGGCCGCCGTGCTGTCGCACCGCTACATCGCGGATCGCTTCCTGCCGGACAAGGCGATCGATCTCGTGGATGAGTCGGCGTCCAGGCTCCGAATGGAGATCGACTCGTCGCCCGTCGAGCTCGACGAGGCGGAGCGGCGCGTGCGCCAGCTCGAGATCGAGCTCGCGGCGATGAAGAAGGAGTCGAAGGAGGTGCGCGAGCCGGTCGAGCGCGCGCTCGCCGACGCGCAGGAGATCCGCAACGAGCTCGCCGCCCGCTGGGGCGAGGAGAAGCAGGCGCTCGAGCGGGTCAAGGAGATCACGCGCGCCATCGACGAGCTGAAGCGCGAGGCGGAGCGCGAGGAGCGCGCCGGCAACCTCCAGCGCGTCGCCGAGATCCGCTACGGCGAGCTGCCCGCGCTCGAGAAGGAGCTCGCGGAGCGCGACGACGCCACGCGCACGTCGATGGTGAAGGAGGAGGTCGACGAGGACGACATCGCGCAGGTCGTCGCCCGCTGGACGGGCATCCCGGTCGACCGCCTGCTCGAGGGCGAGACCGAGAAGCTCATCCACATGGAGGAGCGGCTGCACCAGCGCGTCGTGGGCCAGGACGAAGCCGTCGAGGCGGTCGCGAACGCGCTGCGCCGCGCCCGAACGGGCCTGCAGGACCCGAACCGGCCGATCGGCTCGTTCGTCTTCCTCGGCCCGACGGGCGTCGGCAAGACCGAGCTCGCTCGCGCGCTCGCCGAGTTCATGTTCGACGACGACCACGCGATGGTGCGGCTCGACATGTCCGAGTACCAGGAGCGGCACACGGTCGCCCGCCTCCTCGGCGCGCCGCCCGGCTACGTCGGGTACGACGAGGGCGGCCAGCTCACCGAGGCGGTGCGCCGGCGGCCGTACACGGTCGTCCTGCTCGACGAGATCGAGAAGGCGCACACCGAGGTCTTCGACGTGCTGCTGCAGGTGCTCGACGACGGCCGGCTGACCGACGGCCAGGGCCGCACGGTCGACTTCCGCAACACCGTGCTGATCATGACGTCGAACATCCGGAGCGCGGCCGATCTGCGCGATCGCTTCCGACCGGAGTTCCTGAACCGCGTCGACGAGATCGTCGAGTTCAAGCCGCTCTCGCGCGACCAGATCGGGGAGATCGTCGAGCTGCAGCTCGAACGGCTTCGGGAGCGGCTCGCCGAGCGGCGCATCGCGCTCGACCTCACGGACGCTGCGAAGGAGGCCCTTGCGGAGGCGGGTTGGGATCCCGCCTACGGCGCGCGGCCGCTGAAGCGCGCGATCCAGCGGCTCGTGGAGAACCCGCTCGCGCTGCGACTGCTCGAGGGCGACTTCGCCGACGGCGACGCGATTCGCGTCGACGCCCACGACGGCGAGCTCGTCTTCGAGAAGGCGGCGGCGGGCGAGCCGGTCGCCGCCTGAGCGAACCGATCCTGCCGCTCCCACGAAGTCCTGGTGTCAACCGGGGTCGTGAGAGGCAGGATCATGAGAAAGCTCGCACCGTCGTTTCTCGTCGTCGTCGCCGCGCTCGTGCTCGGCGCGACCGCGTTCGCAGCACCGAGTGGAATGGGCTGGTCGGCGAAGCTCACCGCCGCACAGGAGATCCCGAAGCAGGCGGTGAAGGCGCCGAACGCGAAGGGGGCGTTCCACGGGACGCTCACCGGCACGACGCTCAAGTGGAGGCTGACGTTCTCCGGGCTCTCGGGCCCCGCGGCGGCCGCGCACATCCACCTGGGCGCGATGGGCAAGGCAGGCGGCGTCGTCGTCGCGCTGTGCGGACCGTGCAAGACCGGCGTGAGCGGGTCGGCCAAGCTGACGAAGGCGCTGATCGCCGCGGCCGGAAAGCACAAGCTCTACGTGAACGTGCACACCGCGAAGAACCCGAACGGGGAGATTCGCGGGCAGATCGCGCCGTAGCGAACGTGCTGTAGCGTCCGCGTCGTGCTGCTCGTCGTGGCCGCCACCGACCGCGAGCTCGGGTTCGTCCGCGGCGCGGCGACGCTCTGCTGCGGCGTCGGGCCGGTGGACGCGGCGGCGAGCACGGCGCGGGCGCTCGCCGAGCGGCGGCCCGGCGCCGTGCTCCACATCGGCCTCGCCGGTGCCCGCAGCCTCGACCCGCCGGCGCTCGTGCTCGGCTCCGAGTCCGTCTACAGCGACGTGGTCGACCCGGGCTCGGCGTTTCCGCGCGTCGAGCGCACGGAGCCGGATGCGGCGCTCCTGGCGCGGGCCCGGGCATTGCTTCCGGCGGCGCTCGTGCTCCCGATCGCGACCTCGGGACGGGTCACCGGCGGCACCGGCTGCGAGGTCGAGGCGATGGAGGGGTTCGGCGTCCTGCGCGCGTGCGCGCTCGCGGGCGTCCCGGCTCTCGAGCTGCGCGCGGTCTCGAACCGCGTCGACGAGGCGGATCGCTCGACGTGGCGGTTCGACGACGCGCTCGCCGCTCTCGCGGATGCGGTGGCGCGGCTCGTCGGCGGGCTCGGCTGACCCGGTTCGGGCGCTAGAGCTCGTCGACGTCGTCGAGGAACTGCGCGTTCCCGTGCTCCGGCGGGGCGCCGTAGGCGAAGAAGAGGATCTCGTCGTCGGACTCGTTTCGGGCCTGCATGGCGGTGCCTCGGTGGACGGCGACGAGCCCGCCCGGCTCGACGTCGACGCGCTGCGGCGGGTCGTCGAGCAGAAGCGTCAGCGTGCCGCGCAGCGGCACGAAGACCTCCTCCTGGTCCCGGTCGATGTGCCTGCGGCCGCGCGTGTGCGCCGGGTAGCGCCACATGCGCGCGCGGGACTGCGTGAGCTTCGCCGCGTCGGTGATCGACGCCTGGCTGCGGGGTGCCTGCCCGTGGAGCGGATCGCGCTCCTGCCACTGCAGGTCCCCGGCCTGGACGACGTCGAAGCTCACGCCGCCGACGATACCCTCCGCGCGCATGGCGAGGCTCTCGTACCCGAGCGCCGGCGAGCCGCGCCCGGCGGCGCTGCCGCCGGCGGAGCGCACGGTCGGCCAGCTCGTCGCCGAGTCGATCCGCATCTACGGCGCGCACTTCGCGCGCTGCCTCGTGATCGGGCTGCCGCCCGCAGGGCTCGCGGTTCTGAGCCGCCACGTCTCGCGCAACCTCGCGCTCGTGCTCGCGCCGACGCTCTACGGCGCCCTGCTCAGCGCGTCGTTCGTTCTCGCCTCGACGATCGTGCTCTCGCGCCGGCCGCGCACGTCGCGCCTCGCTGCTCGCGTGGGCGGCGGGTTGGCTCGTCTTCGTGCCGGTGCCGTTCCTCGTCTTCGGCTTCGTCCTGCCTGCGCTCGCGTGGCTTGCCGCGTTCGGGCTCGTGGTGCCGGTCCTCGTCGCGGAGGAGTGCGGCCTGCGCGCGGCCTTCCGGCGCGCCTGGCGCCTCGCGCGCGCCGACTTCGTCCATGCGCTCGGCTCGCTCGCGACGCTCGCGATCGTCGTGCTCCTGACGCAGTCGGTGCTCGCCTTCATCATCCGGGGCGCCGCGAACGAGGCGCTCGTGACGGCGTTCGCGCTCGCCAACATCGTCATCTCGCCGCTCCTCTTCATCGGCGCCGCGCTTCTCTACGTGGATCAAGCGGCCCGGGTGGAGTAGGTTCCCGGGCATGCCGATCTACATCCTGCTCTCGCGGCTCTCGCAACAGGGCGTCGCGACCCTGAAGTCGAATCCCGACCGCCTGCGCGAGGTGAACCGCGACGTCGAGGAGCTCGGTGCGAAGGTGCTGCACCAGTGGGCGACGCTCGGCGGTTTCGACTTCGTGAACGTCGTCGAGGCCCCGGACACCGCGACGATCGCCCGCGTCTCCGTCGCCCTCGGCGCCCGCGGCTCGACGAAGATCGAGACGCTCCCCGCGCTGACGATCGACGAGTTCGTCGAGACGCTCAGCTAGCGGAACCGACGGCAGGGGCCAGACCCGGGCCAGACCCCGCTACGGAGCCGTCACGCCTCCGTCGCGGAAGTGATTCGCGGCACGTCCGAGCGGACGGTCGAGACTCGTCCGCAGCGAAACCGACGACAGGGGCCAGACCCGGGCCAGACCCCGCTACGGAGCCGTCACGCCTTCGTCGCGGAAGTGATACGGCGGCGGCCCTGTCCCGGGCGGAGAGCCGGACTACTCGTCGGTGACCGCGACGACGCGGCGCACGACGAGGCCCCACGCCTTGCCCGACGCGAAGAGCTCGTCCGGGTCGACGTCGGCGCGCCAGCCGAGGAAGTGCAGCTCCGGCTCGTCGGCGGTGCAGCCGAAGACAGCGGCATACCTCTTCGCGGGCGTCTGCTCGCGGATGCCGCGCGCATGCTCCTCGGCGCGGCGTTCGGCCTCCTCGGATGCAGGGCCCTCCATGTATCCGCGCGGCATTGAGTGAGGATACTGTGGCCGGCGTGTCGAACGCCCTTGCCGTTCGCGGGCTGAGCAAGCGCTACGGCTCGGTCGAGGCGCTGAAAGGCGTCGACCTCGAAGTGGGGGAGGGCGAGCTCGTCGGGCTGCTCGGCCCGAACGGCGCCGGCAAGTCCACCCTCGTGAAGATCGCCGTCGGGCTCGTGCGGCCGACCGGCGGCAACGCGGAGGTCGCCGGTGCGCACGCAGGCTCGCGTGCCGCGCGTGCGGCACTCGGCTACCTCGCCGAGCTCTTTCGCTTTCCCGGCTGGTACACGGCGGACGAGGTGCTCGAGCTGCACCAGCGTCTCGCGGACTCGCGCGGCGGCGCGGCGGAGCGCCGAAGGCTGCTCGAGCTCGTCGCGCTCGAGGACGCGGCGAAGCGGCGCGTCGACGGCATGTCGAAGGGCATGCAGCAGCGGCTCGGCATCGCGCAGGCGCTCGTCGGCGAGCCGCGCCTGCTCCTGCTCGACGAGCCGACCTCGGCGCTCGATCCCGTCGGCCGCCGCACGGTGCGCCTGCTGCTCGAGGAGCTGCGGGGACGCGGCGTCTCGGTGCTCCTGAACTCGCATCTGCTCTCCGAGATCGAGCTCGTCTGCGATCGCGTCGCGATCCTCCTCGCCGGCGAGCTCGTCGCCGCCGGGACGCCGGCAGAGCTGTCGCGCCCGCGCGGCGTCGAGCTCGAGACCGATGCCGGCACGGAGCTCGTCGCCGGTGCGACGCGCGACGACGTGCCGCGGCTCGTCGCAAACGCGGTGCGCGAAGGGCGCGACGTGTTCGGCGTGCAGGTGCTGACCTCGACGCTCGAGGAGACGTATCTCGAGGCAGTCGGAGGTGAGACGGACTGAGCTCGGTCGCCGTCATCGCCGAGTACGGGTTCCGTGAGGCGGTTCGCCGGAAGGTCTTCGCCGTCGTCGTCCTGCTCACGGTCCTCTTCCTCTTTCTCTTCTGGCTCGCGAACCATTTCGTCTTCTCTCAGCTCGATCAGATCACCCCGCCCGCGGACGTGAACGTCGACACGCGCACCTTCGCGGGCGCGTTCATGTTCGGGCTCGCGCTCTTCGCGACGCTCTTCCTCGGCGTCGTGCTCGCGGTGTTCCTGACGATCGGCGTCGTCTCGGGCGACGCGGAGCGCGGGCTGCTGCAGCCGCTCGTCGTGCGTCCGGTCGGTCGCTCGACCCTCCTGCTCGCGCGCTTCCTCGGCGCCGCCGGCGTCTGCGTCGCCTACGTCCTCACCGTCTACTTCGCCGCGATGCTGATCACCGGGCTGACCGGCCACTGGTGGCCCGACCGGCTCGTCTGGCCGGGCGTCGAGCTCGCGTTCGGCGTCGTGATCGTGATCGCCCTGTCGCTCCTCGGCTCGGTCGTGCTCTCGTCCACGGCGAACGGGATCGCCGTCTTCATGCTGTTCGGCGCCGGCCTCGTCGCCGGGCTGCTCGGCACGATCGGCCACGCGCTCAACTCGCACGCGGTGAAGCATGCGTCGACCGTCGCCTCCTGGGCGCTTCCCTTCGAGGCGCTCTACCAGGACGCGCTGCGCATGATCACCGAGAACGCATCGGGCCTCACCGGCTTCCTGCTCCAGCTCGGGCCCTTCGGCGGCGCGTACGTCCACGGCTGGGGGATCCGTGTCTGGTCGGCCGCCTATCTCGTCGTCGTGCTGGCGCTCACCCTGTGGGCGTTCTCGCGCCGGAACCTGTAGCCGCGATCTCGCCCGCGAGCCGCGAGTTCTGCGCGATCAGATCCTTGTTCGCACGCTGCGTGCGCGCCGCCGCTCTCGCGGTGCAGATAGGAGAGGACGAACGGCGTCACGGCCTGCCCGGCCACGCCGCCCTCGTGCGCGGCGCGCAGCGCCTGCTCGATCAGCGGCTCGACGTCGTCGAGCGGCTCGTCCGGCGCGCGTCCGAGCAGGAGCCCGGCGCCGCCGAGCTCCCAGTGCGCGCGCGCGACCTGCGCCGCCTCGCCGGCCGACTCGACGCGTGCGGAGACCGGGGGCCCGCCCGCGGCGGCATAGAAGAGAGGCAGCGTGTCGACGCGGTAGCCGAGGACGGGCACGCCGAGCGTCTCGAGCAGCTCGGCCGTCGCCGGCACGTCGAGGAGCGACTTCACGCCCGCCGAGACGACGAGCGCCGGCGTCCGCGCGAGCTGCGCGAGGTCGGCCGACACGTCGGGCGGATCCGGGAAGCCGCGGTGCACGCCGCCGAGGCCGCCGGTCGCGAGCCACGAGATGCCCGCCGCGCGGGCGACTGCGAGCGTGCCGCCCACCGTCGTCGCCCCGACCGCGCGCTGCGCGACCGCCGCCGCGAGGTCGCGCGGCCCGATCTTGCGCGCGTCGGCGCCGAACCGCTCGAGCTCGCCGGCCGTGAGCCCGACGACGATCTCGCCGTCGAGCACCCCGATCGTCGCGGGCACCGCGCCCGCCGCGCGCACCTGCCGCTCCGACTCGAGCCCGACCTCGACGCCCTCGCCCGGTGGGAAGCCGTGCGCGACGAGTGTCGTCTCGAGCGCGACGACCGCGTCGGACTCGCGCACCTCGTCGGCGATCCGGATCATGCGGGCCGCTCCATCTCGACGAAACGGCTCCTGCCCTCGTGCTCGGCGACGGCGCGAAAGCCGGCGCGCCGGTATGCGCGGAGGGCGCGCTCGTTCCACCAGGCGACCCAGAGCCGGAACCGCTTCGGCTCCCATTGCCCGCGCGCGTAGGCGAGGCCCGCCTGGATGAACGGCTGCGCGAGCCCGTGGCCCGTGAGATCGGGTCGGATGCCGAGGCCGATCCGCACCTCGTCGTCCTCGACCACGAAGTTGAAGAAGCCGATCAGCTCGCCGCCGTCGTCGACGACCGCCCGCAGCCCCTCCCGGCGCACGGGGTTCGCGAAGAGCTCGATGCGGCGCGGGTCGGACGCCGTGTCGTA
This sequence comes from uncultured Actinomycetes bacterium, assembly GCA_963831405.1. GTDB lineage: Bacteria > Actinomycetota > Thermoleophilia > Gaiellales > Gaiellaceae > Palsa-739. The sequence continues at coordinate 233,426 of CAWHPX010000002.1, read as the reverse complement.
CCACTCGTACGGGAACTCGTAGCGCCACTCGCCGATCTCGGCCGCTTGCTGCTCCGTCAACGGCTCGATTCTCACGGCAGCGAGCCTACGCGCGCGACGCAGCGCGCCGCGGCGTCGAGCCCGCGCCGCGCAGCCTCCTCGAGCGAGCCGCCGAGCAGAAAGCCCGCGGCGAGGGCGTCGCCTGCGCCGGTCGTGTCGACGACGCTCGCGTCGACCGGAGCGAGGTCGAGGCGCGCGTCCTCCGTCACGACGATCGCACCGCGGGCGCCGCGCTTGATCACCCCGACCGGGGCCGTGAGATACGCGCCGCCGAGCATCTCCCACTCCGCCTCGGTGGCGAAGAGGACGTCCGGGGCGATCGCATCGAGCAGCTCGCGGAAGCGCACCGGCCCGTACGCGCGGATCTCCGTCCACGCGGCGACGTCGACCGAGACGCGTGCGCTCCGCTCGCGGGCGAGACGCGCGGCGAGGAGCGCCGCATGCGAGATCGGCTCGCGCAGCAGGGCGTAGCCGCTCACGTGCAGCACGTCGCAGTCGAGCCACGCGGCGTCGAGCTCGTCGGGCTCGAACGAGGGAGCGACGCCGCGGTCCGACGCCATCGAGCGGTCGCCGTCCGTGCCGACGAGCGAGACGACGACGCCCGTCGAGCCCGGCACGACCGGCCCGACGAGCTCGACGCCGCATGCCTCGAGCGCGTGCGCGACGAGCGACCCCGCAGCGTCGTCGCCGCGCTTCGCGATGCAGCGGGCCGGCGCCCCGAACGACGCCGCCCACGCTGCGACGTTCGCCGCCTGGCCGCCCGCGCCGGTGCTCGTGTGTGCACGCACGTCGTCGCCCTGGGCGAGCGGCTCCTCGAGCCGCACGATCACGTCGAGCATCACGTCGCCGAGCGTCGCGATCTGCAGCCTCTCCTCCGCCATCGGGCACAATCGTCCCATGGACGGCGACGACAAGCTCGGCCGAGCGCGCTCCTTCGTGATCGGCGGCCTCTTCGGGGCGTCCGCGGCGCTCGCCACCGGTCGCCGCCGCCGCGAGGTTGCGCGCCGGCGCCGCGAGCGCATGCTCCACCCGGCCGGGCTCGCCGCCTTCGAGGGCGCGCCGTGCTACCGCGAGCTGCTCGAGGAAGAAGAGCGCGCGGACGCCTGAGCGGTCGCGAGGTCGACGCCGAGCACCGAGCGGCTCTCGCCGCGGGGAGTCGTTCCGCCTCGCTGATACGGTCTGGCACCCGATGCCGATCTACGAGTACCGCTGTCCCGAGGGGCACACCTTCGAGCGCTTCCAGTCGATGACCGCGCCGGCGCCCGAGAAGTGCGACGTGTGCGGCGGCTCGCCGCTCGAGCTCGTCCTCTATCCCGTGGCGATCCACTACAAGGGCTCGGGCTTCTACTCGACCGACTACGGCAAGGGGGGCAAGAAGGCCGGGGGCAAGGACGGCGGCGACGCCTCGGGCGGGTCGTCGGGCGATTCGTCCGGCTCCTCGGGCGACGCGCCGGCGAAGAGCGACACGAAGCCCGCGGCGGACTCGAAGCCCGCCGCGAAGAGCGACTCCTAGGAGCCCGTCGTGCAGCCGGCCCCGTAGAGGCCGGACCCTGGCGGCGGCGGCTGCGGCGCCGAGCGGCCGAGCACCATCTGGATGACGGCGATGTTCTCCTGGTCGCCCGTGATGTAGCCGTCGCCGAGGTCGCGGCCGCCGAGGCGGCAGCGGAGCGTCGAGCCCGCGCGGAACTTCACCCAGCCGAGCTGGACGAACTGCCACGTCGACAGGTCGGTGGCGAGCGGCTTCATCAGGTCGCTGCCGCTGAACGGCAGCCGGAAGAACATCGACGGGCTCGCGAGCTTGCGGAGCGTCGCCTGCATGACGTCCTGCTGGCGCTGCCCGCGGCTGATGTCGGTGTCGGCCGGGTTCAGCCGGTTCTCGCGGATGCGCGAGTAGATGAGCGCGCGGTGGCCGTCCATGTGCTGCACGCCCTTGTGGAAGCGCCAGCCTTCCCACTGCGAGCAGCGCGTGCTCGACGCGTACGGGCAGTCGAAGCGGTTCGAGAGGATGTTCTGCGGCACGTTGATGTCGATGCCGCCGACGGCGTCGATCAGCTGCATGAACGCCGCCATGTCGACGACGACGACGTGGTTCACCTGCAGATCGGGACCGAAGAGCGCGTCGGCGGTGCGAATCGCGAGCTTCGGCCCGCCGACCTGCATCGCTGCGTTCACCTTCGCCGTCCCGTACCCGGGGATGTCCGCGCGGAGGTCGCGCGGGATCGAGAGGTAGACGAGCCGGTGCCGGCTCGGGTCGGTGTGCAGCAGCATCATCGAGTCGGAGTGCTGGTCCGCGCTCCGCCCCGCCTGGCCGTTCGTCGAGTGGTCGGTGCCGAGGAGGAGGATGTTCGTGCCGGACGAGAGGAGCAGCGCGTTCTGATGCGCGAGCGCGGAGTCGGTGCCGACCGCGAGCCGCGCGTTCGCGTCCTTGACGCCGCTCCGCACCGAGAAGTAGCCGGCGACGCCCCAGACGACGAGCAGCACGACGAGCGCGACGAGCGTGACCCACGTCCACCGCTTCCAGGTCCAGCCCTTCCGGGGCCGGCGGACGACCTGTCTGCCCGAGCCGTCGCCGCTGCCGCCCCGGCCGCCGCCGCGATACGTCGTGCGCTCCTGCTTCGCCGCGTCGCGCTCGCGCGTCCCGAGCGGCACCTTGCCTTTCGTGCGGCCGCCGCGATAGACGCGATACGGCTTCTCTCCGGAGGCGGCCATTCGGCGGGTTACGGTACCCACTGAGGGTGGACGGCAGTCACGCGATCGGGGTCGACCTGGGCGGAACGAAGATCCTCGCCGGCGTCGTCGCGCGGGACGGCTCGGTCGTCAGGCGCCACGAGCGGGCGACGCCGCAGGATTCCGAGGCCTCGGTCGTGCGGGAGCTCGAGGCCGCGGTCGAGGAGTTGATCGACGACGAGGTCGCGGCGGTCGGCTTCGGCGCACCGTCGCCGATCGACCAGGTCGACGGGCTCGTCGTCGAGTGCGTGAACCTGCCGCTTCGAGACTTCGCGCTCCGCGACCACATGGCGGCGCGCTTCGGCCTGCCGGTCGGCCTCGACAACGACGCGAACGCCGCCGCGATCGGCGAGTGGCGCGCGGGGGCGGGACGGGGCGTCGACGACCTCGTCATGCTGACGCTCGGCACCGGGCTCGGCGGCGGCGTCATCTCGGGCGGCCGTCCGTTCCGCGGCTTTCGCGGCACCGGCGTCGAGCTCGGCCACGTCGTGATCGTCCACGACGGCCGCCCGTGCCAGGGCGCATGCCGGGGGCGCGGCCATCTCGAGCCGTACGTCACCGGCCTCGCGGCGACGGCGGCCGCGCAGGAGGCGTTCGGCCCGTCCGCCGACGCGCACCGGCTCGTCCGCCTCGCGGGCGAGGGAGACGGGCACGCGCGGGAGATCCTCGCCGAGATCGGCCGCTACCTCGGCTCGGGCATGGGCTCGTTCGCGAACATCTTCGCGCCCGAGCTGATCGTGATCGGCGGCGGCTTCGGAGTCGCAGGCTGGGAGTTCCTGCTGCCGGCCGCCGAGGAGGTGCTGCGCCGGGAGGCGCTGCGGCCGATGCGGGACGTCGTCAGGGTGGCGCCCGCGGAGCTCGGCACGGCCGCCGGGCTGATCGGCGCGGCGTTCGTCGCGTTCGAAGCGCTCGACCTCTCGTCGTGACGCTCTCGGTCTGCGCGACGCCGATCGGGAACCTCGACGACGTGACGTTGCGTGTGCTCGCAGAGCTGCGAGCTGCGGACGTCATCCTCTGCGAGGACACGCGGCACACGCGCAGGCTGCTCGCGCGGCACGGCATCGAGAGCGCGCCTCCTCTCGTATCACGAGCACAACGAGGCGGCGCGCACCGCCGAGCTGCTGCCGCGGCTCGAGGCGGGCGAGCGCGTCGCGCTCGTCACCGACGCCGGGATGCCGGCGGTGAGCGACCCCGGCGCGCGGATCGTGCGCGCCGCGCTCGAGGCGGGCGTCGCGGTGACGGTGCTGCCGGGCGCGTCGGCGGTCGAGACGGCGCTCGTCGCCTCCGGGCTCGTGGGCGAGCGCTACCAGTTCGTCGGCTTCGTGCCGCGAACGGCGAACGCGCGCACCGAGCTCTGGGCCGAGCTCGACGGCTGGAAGTGGCCGGCTGTCGCATTCGAGTCCGCGAAGCGGCTGCCGGCGACGCTGCGCTCGCTCGCCGCCGCGGACCCGGCGCGGCCGGTCGCCGTCTGCCGGGAGCTGACGAAGCGCTTCGAGGAGGTCGTGCGCGGGACCGCCGCCGAGCTCGCCGAGCGCTACGCCGAGCCGCCGAGAGGGGAGATCACGCTCGTCCTCGGCCCGGGCCGGTCGGAGCCCGGCGAAGACACGGCGCTCGCGGCCGTGGCCGAGCTCGTCGACGCAGGGCTCGCCCGCAGGCGGGCGGCGGAGATCGTCGCGCGGCTGACCGGCGTCGCGCGCAACCGGCTCTACCGCGGCTCCCTCTGAGCAGCGCACGCTGTAACCAGAATTGACAACAGCCGACGCCGTCGGTACCGTGCCACCACTGTTTTCCTTCCTGACAACAAAGGTGGTGGGTGCGGCATGCGGCGTCTGGCTCCGATCGTGTTCGTCTTCCTCTGCGTCGTCCCGTCGGCGGGCGCGTGGACGTGGCCCGTGTCGGGGCCGGTGCTCGAGCGCTTCTCGTTCGACGAGGCGCACCCGTACGCGGCGGGCCAGCACCGCGGCATCGCGATCGCGGCGGACGACGGCGCGTCCGTGCTCGCACCCGCGGGCGGAGTCGTGAGCTTCGCCGGCACCGTGCCGGGGAGCGGCAGGACGGTCACGATCCAGACGGCCGGCGGGCTCGCCGTCAGCCTCACGCATCTCGGCTCGCTCGCCGTCGCGCGCGACGCGACCGTCGGCGAAGGAGCGCCCGTCGGCACCGTCGGGCCGAGCGGCACGGCCGAGTTCGCCGTGCCGTACGTCCACCTCGGTATCAGGGTCTCGACCGACGAGCAGGGCTACCTCGACCCGCTCCGCTTCCTGCCGGTCGCCGGTCCGCCTGCCGCGCCGGCGCCGCCGGCCGCTGCGCCGGCACGCCCGCTCCCGCGCCGCATCTCGTGACCGTCCCCGTTGCCGTGCCCGCGGCGGCGCCGGTCGCCGTTTCTTCTCCGGCGGCGCCCGCTCCGGCGGCCCCCGCTCCGGCGGTGCCGGCCCAGGCGGTGCCGGCCCAGGCGTGTCGGCACAGGCGGTGCCGTTGAATCGGTGCCGGTTCAAGCGGCTGCGCCGGCGGTCGGGCCCGCGCTCCCGTCCGCGCCCTCGACCGCGGCTTCGACCATGACCGCACCGGGCGCAGCGCCTGCATCGGCGGCAGCCGTGCCGGGCGTCGCCCCGCACACGCCTGCGCGTCCGTCCGTTCCGGCGGCCCCTTCGCTCGCGCCCGCTCAGGCCGTCTCCGCTCGAAGCGGCCCCGCGTCCGCCCCGGCCGTGTCCGCCCCGGCCGCCTCCGCCCCTGTCGCGTCGGTTGGGGCGCCGGTCCGGCGGGCGGATGCTGCCCCTGCCGCGGTCGACCCTGGAACCGCCGACCGCGCCGCAGACCCGGGAAGCGCCGACCTCGTGCCCGCGCACGCCGCAGCGGTCCCGGCTGCGGGTCCCGCGTCACGCGGCTCCGCCCTCGAGGCGTCCGCGCGGCCGGTGCGCCTGCCCGCGCTCGGACTCCGGCCGCCTGCCGCGGCGCCGCCGCTCCCGGCGATGCCGGCGGCTGCCGCCGCCCGCGGCTCGTCGCCTGTCCTCCGCCTTGCGGTCGGCGGAGCGGCGGCACTCGGTGCGCTCGCCGTGGCGCTCCTCACCGTGCGGCGCCGGCTGCTGCGCGTCGTTTCTCGCTCGCTGCGGCCGGCACGCGGACGGGTCGCAGCGTGACGCGGTTCCTATCATGGTCGTGTGCGCTTCTACGTCACGACTCCCATCTACTACGTCAACTCGACGCCGCACATCGGCCATGCCTATACGACCGCGATCGCCGACATGCTCGTCCGGCACCGCCGGCAGCGCGGGGACGAGACGTTCTTCCTCACGGGGGTCGACGAGCACGCGACGAAGGTCTACCGCGTCGCCCAGGAGCAGGGCCTCGACGTCCAGGAGTACGCCGACCGGATTGCCGTGCCCTGGCGCGAGCTGCCGGCGCGGCTGAACGCGTCCACCGACTACTTCATCCGGACGAGCGACGAGGGCCACAAGCGGTTCGTCCGCGACTTCCTGCAGCGGATGTACGACAACGGCGACATCTACCAGGACGTCTACGCGGGCTTCTACTGCGTCGGCTGCGAGGCCTTCAAGACCGAGGAGGAGCTGACGGCCGACGGCCTCTGCCCGGACCACCTGATCAAGCCGGAGTGGATCGAGGAGACGAACTACTTCTTCCGGCTCTCGGCCTACCAGGACAAGCTGCTCGCGCTCTACGACGAGCGCCCGGACTTCGTGCTGCCCGGCTTCCGGTTCAACGAGGCGCGCTCGTTCATCGCCGGCGGCCTCCAGGACTTCAGCATCTCCCGCGCCGGCCAGCCGTGGGGCATCCCGCTGCCCTGGGACGAGAGCCAGGTCACCTACGTCTGGGCCGACGCCCTCGTCAACTACCTGAGCGCGCTCACCTACGCGCGCGAAGGCGAAGACCTGCGCGAGACGTTCTGGCCGGTCGCGCACCACCTGCTCGCGAAGGACATCCTGCGCTTCCACTGCGTCTTCTGGCCGGCGATGCTCCTCTCGGCCGGCTACGAGCCGCCGAGGCAGCTCTTCGTGCACGGCTACCTGCTGCTCGACGACAGGAAGATCTCGAAGTCGCTCGGCAACATCGTCGAGCCGCTCGAGCTGATCGACGTGTTCGGCTCCGACGCCGTCCGCTACTGGTGCGCGCGCGCGGTCTCGTTCGGCCAGGACGGGAGCGCGTCGATCGACGGGATCCGCGAGCGCTACGACAGCGAGCTCGCGAACGACCTCGGCAACCTGCTCTCGCGCACCACCGCGATGGTCGCGCGGTACCGCGACGGGCGGCTGGTGCGCGTCGACGTCGCCGACGCGCCGGTCGACTTCGACGCGCTGCGCGAGAACGTCGCCGCGCGGATGGACGTCTTCGACGTCACGGGCGCGCTCGACGCGATCTGGGACGCCGTGCGCCGGCTGAACCAGTACGTGACCGCCGAGGCGCCGTGGCAGCTCGCGAAGGACGACGCGAACGCGGCCCGGCTCGACGCGGTCCTCTACACGCTCGTCGACGGGCTCACGGCCGTCGCGGTCGCCCTCCAGGCGTTCCTCCCCGACACGTCGCCGAAGATCCTCGCCGCCCTCCGGCAGGCGGAGGGCCCGTCGTGGGATCGCGTCCGCAACGGCGTCGCGGACGCGGTCGACGGCATCGAGGCGTCGGAGCCGCTCTTCCCGCGCATCGAGCTGCCGTCGGCCGCTGCGTGATCGACACGCACGCGCATCTCGACGCGCTCGACGACGACCCGGCGGCGGTCGTCGCGCGGGCGCGCGCCGCCGGGGTGACCCGGATCCTCACCGTCGGCACGAACGTTCCGGGGAGCCGCCGCGCGCTCGAGCTCGCCGACGCGCACGACGAGGTCTACGCCGTCGTCGGCATCCACCCGCACGACGCGAACGACGCCACCGAGAGCGACGTCGAGGAGATCCGCGGGCTGCTCGCGCACCCGAAGGCGGTGGCGGCGGGGGAGACGGGCCTCGACTGGTTCCGCGACTACGCGCCGCGCGAGAAGCAGCGGCGCCTCTTCGACGCACTCCTCGGTGTGGCAGCCGACACGGGGAAGCCGGCGGTCATCCACACGCGCGCCGCCGACGACGACACGCTCGCCGCGCTCGCGGGCTTCGACGGGACCGTCGTCCTGCACTGCTTCTCGTCGCCGCACCTGCTCCCGACCGCGCTCGAGCGCGGCTGGTACGTCTCGTTCGCCGGGAACGCGACGTTCCCGAAGGCGGTCGACCTCCGGCTCGGCGCCCGCGAAGTGCCGGTCGACCGGATCCTCGCCGAGACGGACGCGCCGTATCTCGCGCCGCAGCCCGTGCGAGGCAAGCCCAACGAGCCGGCGTACGTCGTGCACACGCTCGCAGCGCTCGCAGCCGCGCGGAACGAGGACCCGCTCGAGCTCGAGCGGCAGATCGAGCGAAACGCCGCCGCCTGCTTCGCACTGCCGTGACCGTGAGGCCGAAGAAGGAGCTCGGCCAGCACTTCCTCGTCGACGAGAACCTCCTCGGCGTGATCGGACGCCTCGCCGAGCTCGATCCCGGCGACGTCGTCCTCGAGATCGGGCCGGGGCTCGGCGTGCTGACGCGCTACCTCGCGCAACACGTCGCACACGTGCACGCCGTCGAGATCGACGCCTCGCTCGAGCCGCAGCTGCGCGAGCTCGGCGAGAACGTCGAGCTGCGCTTCGGCGACGCGCTGCGCCTCGATCTCCGTACGAACGCGACGAAGCTCGTCGCGAACCTGCCGTACAACATCGCAACGCCGCTCATCGTGGAGAGCCTCGACGGCCTGCCCGGCATCGGGCTCTGGTGCGTCATGGTGCAGCGCGAGGTCGCGGACCGCCTGTTCGCGTCGCCGCGCACGAAGGCGTACGGTGCGGTCTCCGTGCTCGTGCAGCTCGTCTGCGAGCGGACCGGCTTCCATCCGGTCGCTCGAACGGTCTTCCGGCCGCCGCCGAACGTCGACTCCGCGCTCGTGGCGTTCCGGCGCGTCGCGATGCCGGACGACTACGCGCGCGTCAAGCGCGTCGTCGGCGCGGCCTTCGCGCACCGCCGGAAGACACTGCCGAACTCCCTCGAGCTTGCAGGCGTCGCGCAGCGTGCGCAGGCGGCGGCCGCGCTGGCGGCGATCGGCCGCCCGCCCACGACCCGCGCCGAGGAGCTCGAGCCGCACGAGTTCGTCGTCCTCGACGAGGCGCTCGCGTGAGAGGGCCGGCGCCCGCGAAGATCAACCTCGCGCTCGTCGTCGGTCCCCTGCGCGCCGACGGGAAGCACGAGGTCGTCACGATCTACCAGCGCATCGGCCTCTCGGACCGCGTCGACGTCGAGCCTGCGGAGTGCACGCGCGTCGACGGCTTCCCCGCCGACACGCTCGTCCGCGACGCGCTCGACCGGCTCGCTGCGCACACGGCGGGCGCCGCATCGCTGGCACGCCACGATCGACAAGCGCGTTCCGGTCGCGGCCGGTCTCGCGGGCGGCAGCTCCGACGCCGCCACGGCGCTCCGCCTCGCGAACGAGTCGCTCGACGAGCCGCTCGGGGCCGCCGAGCTCCACGAGCTCGCGGCGGGCCTCGGCGCGGACGTGCCGTACTTCCTCCTCGACGGCCCGCAGCTCGGCTCGGGCGACGGCACGACGCTCGCGGCGCTCGACCTTCCGCAGGACTTCTGGATCGTGGTCGCGCTGCCGCACGGCGTGCAGAAGCAGTCGACGGCCGGCGTCTACGCCGCCTTCGACGCCCGCGGCGGCGCCGACGGGTGGGAGGCGAGGCGCGCCGCCCTCACCGAGGCGCTCGACCGCGTTCGTCGTCCTCGCGATTTCGCCGCGCTCCCGCCGAACGACCTCGCGAGCTCGCCGCTCGCCGACGAGCTGCGCTCGCTCGGCGCGTTCCGTGCGGACGTGAGCGGCGCCGGCCCGAGCGTCTACGGGCTCTTCCATCACCGGCACCGGGCTCAGGCAGCGCAGCGGGCGCTGCGAGGTGTCGCGCAGACCTGGCTCACCGCACCAGCGTGGTACGGTTGACCGGTGCTGAGCGACTCTCCGCACGCCGTGCAGCACGGCTCGAGCAGAGCCGGACGGTGGCTCGAGACCCGGCGGGTTCGCCTCGCCGCCTGGATCGCCGCCGGCGAGTCGATCCTCGTCCTCTTCTCGCACAACCTCACGAAGTGGACGGTCATCGCGGTCGCGGTCGTCTCGGTGCTCGCGTGGCTCGGAGGACGCGAGAGCCACTCGCATCTCGTGCGCCAGGTGCTCTGGATCTTCGCCGCGTCGCAGCTGCTCGCGGTGATCGCCGTCATCCTCGCCTGGATCGTCAAGTGGGCCCTGATCATGGCCGTCGTCGTCTTCGCCGTCCTCGGCCTCGTCTATCTCTTCCTCGATCGCCGGTAGAATCGGTCCCTGCCCTGGGGCGTGGCCAAGTGGTAAGGCAACGGGTTTTGGTCCCGTGATCCCAGGTTCGAATCCTGGCGCCCCAGCCATCCTCTCCTGACATGGCGGACGATCTCGCAGCAGTCGTGATGGCCGGCGGCCTCGGCACGCGCATGCGGAGCGCGACGCCGAAGCATCTGCACCCGCTGCTCGGCCGCCGCATGGTCGACTGGGTCGTGCGGGCGGCCCGCGACGCCGGCATCGAGCGCGTCGTCGTCGTCGCGTCGCCGGACAGCGCGGGCTCGTTCGACGGCGTCGAGGTCGCGGTGCAGAGCGAGCCGCTCGGCACCGGCGACGCGGTGCGCTCGGCGCGCGACGCGCTCGGCGGCTTCGCCGGCGACGTCGTCGTGCTGAACGGCGACGTGCCGGGGCTGACCGCGGACGGCGTCCGCGCGCTCGTCGAGACCCATCGCGCCGCGCAGGCCGCCGCGACGGTGCTCGCCTTCGAGCCCGCCGACGTCCGCTCCTACGGCCGCATCGTCCGCGACCCCGGCGGCGGCCTCGCCCGCATCGTCGAGGCTCCCGACGCATCGCCGGAGGAGCTCGAGCTCGGCGAGGTCAACTCCGGCATCTACGTGTTCCGGGCCGACGCGCTCTGGCCCGTGCTCGACCGGCTCGAGCCGCACAACGCGCAGGGCGAGCTCTACGTCACCGACACGCTCGGCCTCCTCGTCGCGGACGGCGAGCGGGTTGCCGTCCACTCCGCGGCAACCGCCTGGGAGGTCGAGGGGATCAACACCCGGGTCGAGCTCGCGTTCGTGGCCTCGAAGCTCCGCGACCGGATCAACGAGGCGCACATGCTCGCGGGCGTGACGATCGTCGACCCGGCCTCGACGTGGATCGAGGTCGACGTCGAGATCGAGCCCGATGTGACGATCCATCCCCAGACCGTCGTCCGCGGCCCGGCGACGATCGCCACCGGGGCCGAGATCGGGCCCTTCGCATATATCCGGCCCGAGACCCGGGTCGGGCAAGGCGCCAAGATCGGGACGTTCGTCGAGGTCAAGAAGACGACCGTGGGGGCCCGTACGAAGATCCCGCACCTCTCCTACATCGGCGATGCCGAGATCGGCGAGGATTCGAACATCGCCGCCGCCAACGTCACCGCCAACCTCTCGCCGGGGAAGCCGAAGGCGAGGACGCGGATCGGCAGCAACGTCAGGACCGGGGTCGACAATACGTTCGTGGCTCCCGTCGACGTCGCGGACGATGCTTGGATTGCACCGGGTTCGGTCATCACCGATGATGTCCCCCCGGGCTCGCTCGCCGGGTTCGCGCCGCGCCAGGAGACAAAGGAAGGGTGGGTCCACGAGAAGCATGGAAAGCCTGACCGGGACAGTTGAGCTCACCCTGCCGGGCCTCGAGGGGGCGACGTTGACCGAGCCGTCACAGGGTCACTGGATCGAGCGCGGGCCGCAGAAGCGGCTCATGGTCTTCAGCGGCCGCTCGCACCCCGACCTCGCGAAGGCGATCGCGCAGCAGCTCGGGCTCGAGCTCGGCGACATCGAGCTCGAGACCTTCAAGAACGGCGAGACGTACACCCGCTACATCGAGTCGATCCGCGGCGCCGACGTCTTCCTCGTGCAGACGGGCTGTATCCCCGTCGACGAGCACCTGATGGAGCTGATGCTGATGATCCAGGCGGCGAAGCTCGCGTCCGCCAAGCGCATCACCGCCGTCATGCCGCTCTTCCCGTATGCGCGCCAGGATCGGAAGGCGAAGCCGCGCGAGCCGATCTCGGCGCGGCTCGTGGCCGACATGCTCCAGCTCGCGGGCGCAGACCGCGTGCTGACGATGGACCTGCACGCCGGCCAGATCCAGGGCTTCTTCACGATCCCGGTCGACCACATGACGGCGCTGCCGCTCTTCGCCCGGCACTTCCGCGATCTCGGCCTGACCGGCCCCGACATCGTGTCGGTCGCGCCCGACGAGGGCCGCGCGAAGATGGCGGTGCGCTTCGCCGAGATGATCGAGGCGGAGTTCGCGATCATGCACAAGACGCGCCCGTCGCGCGACCAGGTCGAGGTGACGGAGATCACGGGACGCGTCAAGGACAAGATCGCGATCGTCGGCGACGACGTGATCATGACGGGCGGCACGCTGATCGCGAACGTCGAGGCCCTGCGCGAGAAGAACGTGACGGGCGTCTACGTGTTCGCCACGCACGGCGTCTTCTGCGGCGGAGCGCTCGAGAAGTTCCACGATGCGCCCATCGACGGGATCGTCGTCACCGACACCGTGCCGATCAACCCGCTCGAGATGCCTTCGAACATGACCGTCCTGCCCGTCGCGCAGCTCCTTGCCGAGACGATCATGAACGTCTTCGCCGACGACAGCGTCTCGGCGATCTTCGGCGGCGAGAACCAGCTCTTCTAAGCCCGGAGGCACCGCGGCGGTCTCGAGCGGCCCGGGCAGGCCTCCGAATCATGGGTTCCCCCGATGCATCGCCTCTCGGCGCGGGGTATGTCGACGGACGAGGAGGTGAGAGACGTGTCGGTTATGGATCCGGTTCAGCACCTCGAGCAGGAGTTCAAGCGCGAAGAGAAGCGCGAGAGTGACTTCAGGAAAGACGTCCTGAAGGGCATCCACAGGCTCGAGACCAAGGTAGGCGCCTTGGAGAAGCGAGTGCCGAGAAAGGCTCAGTCGGCCTGGCATGAGCTCACGCTACGCATCGTGCGCGTGTTCTCCTTTGCCTTCATCGCTTCGTTCATCCCGTTGGTGAGCGGGCTCGGCGCCTTCCCCAACATGACCACTGCAAAAGCAGCAGCGTGGGCCGCGCTCGTCGCGGCGATGGCCGCTGTCTTGAAGGTCGTGCAGGGGGCGGTCACCGCGGACGAAGAGCCTTTCCTCGGAAAGGGCTTCGGGTCGACAGACTGACCGGGGTACAGTCCGCGCGGCGGAAGGGACAATGGTGATTCCGCTGCGCGGACGCTCCGTTCAGGCGTCGGCGGGGCCCGGCTTCTGTGCGATGCGCTCCGCCGCCAGCCGCTCCGCGGCCTCCGCCGGAGTGATTCCGGCGGCGTCCGCGTCGGCGTAGATGCGCCGGAGCGTCTCGCCGATTCCCGCGAGGTGGGCCTCGAGCTCCGACTCCGACCAGTGCCGGTCCTCGAGCCCGACCAGCTGGATCACGCCGCCGGCGTTGACGACGTAGTCGGGCGCATAGAGGATTCCGGCGTCGTGGAGGCGCGCAGCGTCCTCTGCGGTCGCAAGCTGGTTGTTCGCCGAGCCGGCGACGATGCGGCAGCGCAGCCGCGGAATCGTGTCGGCATTCAACGTGCCGCCGACCGCGCACGGTGCGTACACGTCGCACTCCGTCGTCATCGCCTCCTCGACCGCGACCGCACGTGCGCCGGTGGCTGCGGCCCGCTCGCCGTCGACGTCCGCAACGAGCACCGTCGCTCCTTCCGTGAGGAGGTCGCGGGCGAGATCGTGCCCGACGGCGCCTGCGCCCTGCACGAGCACGGTGCGCCCGCCGAGATCGGGGGAGCCGAAGACGTGCTCGACGCTCGCGCGGATGCCGTGGAGGACGCCCCGCGCGGTGCCGCGGCCGCTCGAGCCGCCCGCTGCGGTCGTCCCGTAGACCCACGGGCAGACCTCGTGCACGACGTCGAGGTCCTCCGGCGTGATGTTCATGTCTCCCGCCGTGCGGTAGGTCCCCCCGAGCGACGCGACGAGCTTGCCGTACCGGAGGAGGAGCGCGCGGCGCGCCTCGCCGGCCGGCAGCTCGGGCACGGCGAGCACCGCCTTGCCGCCGCCGCGCTCGGTGTTCGCCACGGCCATCTTCGCCGTCATCGCCTCCGAGAGCCGCATCGCGTCGGCGAGCCCGTCGCCCGGCCGCTCGTAGACGCGCATGCGGGTGCCGCCGCCGGCAGGCCCGAGCGCCGTCGAATGGACGCACACGAAGATCCAGGCGCCGCTTCGCTCGTCGTAGTGGATGACGGCCTGCTCGCCGTCCCACGCCCGCAGAAGGTCCTCGAACACCCCGGGAGTGTGCAGGCCGGGACCGCTTCTCCGCTACACTCCGCCGCCGAAATGGCCGGAGAGCGCACAAAGCTGACCGTCAAGACCCGCGAGCACCTCGGGTCGAGCGAAACGCGCCGTTTGCGGCGCCAGGGCCTCATTCCGGGCGTGCTCTACGGTGCCGGCGATCCCGTCTCGATCTGCGTCGAGGAACGCGAGCTCCGCCGCGCGCTGACCGGTGCCGCGGGCCTCCACTCGATCCTCGACGTGGAGATCGACGGGACCGGCAAGGCGCACGCCTCGATCCTCAAGGACTACCAGGTGGACAAGGTGCGCGGAGGCGTCACGCACGTCGACCTGCACGAGGTGCGCCTCGACCAGCCGATCACCGCGTCGGTGTCCGTCCACCTGACGGGCGGCGACGTCGCGCCGGGCGTCAAGGAGGGCGGCGTGCTCTCGCAGCCGCTGCGCGAGATCCAGGTCTCCGCGCTGCCGCTCGAGGTACCCGAGCACATCGATCTCGACGTCTCGCACATGGCAACGGGCGACACGCTCCGCATCTCCGACATCGACGTCGGCGCTGCGGTGACGCTGCTCGACGACCCCGAGACGGTCGTCGCCACGGTGACCGCTCCGACGCGCGAGGCCGAGCCCGAAGAGGCGGCCGAGGAAGGCGAGGGCGTCGAGGGCGAAGCCGCCGAGGGCGAGGGCGAGGCGGAGGCCGGCGCCGAGGCGGGGGCCGAGCCGGACGCCGCCGCCGGCGACGAGAGCACGACCGAGGGCTAGGTCCGGGCCGTGCGCCTCTGGCCGCGGCGTCAGGGGTCGTCGCTCGATCTGCTCGTCGTGGGGCTCGGCAACCCGGGCCGCGAGTACGCGCGGAACCGCCACAACGTCGGCTGGATGGTCGCCGACGAGCTCGCACGCCGGCACGACGGCGCCTGGCGCGGGAAGTTCTCGGGGCAGCTCTCGGAGATTCGCCTCGAGGGCCACAAGGTCGCGCTGCTGAAGCCGGAGACGTTCATGAACGACTCCGGCACGTCGGTCGGCGCGGCTGCCCGCTTCTACAAGGTCGACCCGGCGGCGGTGCTCGTCGTCCACGACGAGGGCGACTTCGACCTCGGCCGCCTGCAGCTGCGGCTCGGCGGCGGCTCCGGCGGGCACAACGGGCTGCGCTCGATCGCGCAGCACCTGCGCACGCAGGACTTCCTGCGGCTGCGCGTCGGCGTCGGGCGGCCCGGGCGCGGTGATCCCCGCCCCCTCGCGGACTACGTCCTCGCCGACTTCACGCCGGAGGACGACGCCGAGGCGCTCGTCGCCCGCGCCGCGGACGCGGTCGAGACGCTCGACGCCGACGGCATCGACCGCGCGCAGGTCGCCGTCAACCGTCGCTGAGCGCCGCGGCCGCACCGTTACGATGACCCCGGCGGAACCGCGGGTTCCGCCCTTCGTCATGGACCGTCCGGTACTGCATGCCTTCGTCCGCGAGCTCGTGGACTCGGAGCGCCTCGTCGAGCTCGCCGGGGCCCTGCCCACGCGTGCGCGCGTGTCGGAGCCGGCGCTGCCGGTGGTGCTCGCGACGCTCTACGAGCGGCTCGAGCGGCCGCTCGTCTGCGTCGTCCCCGAGGACGTCGACGCGCGGGACGTCGCCGACGCCGTGTCGTGGTTTCTGGGCGAGGAGCTCGTCGGCACGCTCCCGAGTCGCGGCGTCCATTGGGAATCCGGCCTCGAGCCCCCGCCGCATCTCGTCGGCGAGCGCGCCCGGGCGCTCGACGTGCTCGCGCGCGGCGGCCTCGTCTGCGCGTCGGCGCAGGGGCTCGGCGAACGGCTGCCGCCGGCGGCGGCGCGCCCCGCTCCGGTCGAACTCGCCGCG
Organism: uncultured Actinomycetes bacterium; assembly: GCA_963831405.1. Taxonomy (GTDB): domain Bacteria; phylum Actinomycetota; class Thermoleophilia; order Gaiellales; family Gaiellaceae; genus Palsa-739. The sequence continues at coordinate 217,435 of CAWHPX010000002.1, read as the reverse complement.
GGGCGCGACGTCGGCGTCGAGGGCCTGTCCGAGCAGCTCGCTCTCGCGGGCTACGACCGGGTCGAGCGCGTCGACGACCGCGGCCAGTTCGCCGTCCGCGGCGGCCTCGTCGACGTCTTCCCGACGACCGGCCGCGAGCCGTTCCGGATCGAGTTCTTCGGTGACGAGGTCGAGTCGATCCGCGCGTTCTCGCCGTTCACGCAGCGGGCGCTGCATCCGGTGGAGCGCTGCACGATCTTCCCGGCCGTCGAGCGCCGGCTCGACCTCGTCGAGGAATGGCACGGCGACGAAGGCGAGGTGCGGCCGGTCCCGGACGACCTCGTGCCCGCGCTCGACCGCGCGCCGGACTTCGTGTTCCAACCCGACGACGTGCGGCGCATCTGGGAGGAGGAGGGCCTCGAGCCGCCCTCGCTCGCCGGGGCGACGGAGCTCGATCCCTTCCCGCAGTCGCAGCCCTACGCGTTCGAGGCGCAGCGCCCCGCAATCGCCGCGCGCGGGCTCGTGGAGGCGGAGTCCGAGCTTGCTCAGCTCGTGCGCGCGGGCCAACGCGTCGTCGTCGCCTTCCCGCATCGCGGCGAGGCGCTCCGCACGCAGAACATGCTCCGGCGCGTCGAGGCGTCGATCCTCGAGCCGGGAGACGACCTCGGCAGCGAGGCCGGGCTCTACTTCACGGTGTCGCCGGCGCGTCGCGGCTTCGTCTGGCGCGACGTCGCGCTCGTTCTCCTTCCCGAGCACCAGGTCTTTCGCCGGCGCGCGCCCCGCGAGCGGCGCCTCGGCGGCCGCGCGCTCCAGTCGTTCGCGGATCTCCGCACCGGTGACCACGTCGTGCACGAGGATCACGGCGTCGGCAAGCTGCTCGGCTTCGAGACGAAGGAAGTCGCGGGCGTGACGCGTGACTACCTGCTGCTCGCCTTCCGCGGCGACGACCGCCTGTACGTCCCACACGAGCAGCTCGGGAAGGTCTCGCGCTACGTGGGCGCCGATGCAAAGGCCCCGGCGTTGTCGAAGCTCGGCGGCAAGGCGTGGCAGCTGCTGAAGTCGCGCGCGCGCGAGTCCGTGCAGGAGCTCGCCTCGGAGCTGATCGCGCTCTACGCGTCACGCCAGACGCACGAGGGCATCGCCTACGACCTGAATCACGAATGGCTGCAGCAGCTCGAGACCTCGTTCCCGTATCGCGAGACGCCCGATCAGGAGAATGCGATCGAGGCGGTGAAGGAGGACCTCGAGGCGCCGAGGCCGATGGACAGGCTCGTCTGCGGCGACGTCGGCTTCGGAAAGACCGAGGTCGCGGTACGCGCGGCGTTCGCGGTCGCGATCAACGGCAAGCAGGTGCTGATGCTCGCGCCGACGACGATCCTCGCCGAGCAGCACTGGAACACGTTCCGCGAGCGCTTCCGCGACTTCCCGGTGCGCGTCGAGATGGTCTCGCGCTTCCGCGCGCCGAAGGAGGTCAAGCGGGTGCTCGCCGACTTCTCCGAGGGCAAGGTCGACGTGCTCATCGGCACGCACCGGGTGCTGAGCCGCGACGTCATCCCGAAGGAGCTCGGCCTCGTCGTCCTCGACGAGGAGCAGCGCTTCGGCGTCAAGCAGAAGGAGCTCCTGAAGGCGCTCCGTCTGGAGGTCGACGTGCTCACGCTGAGCGCGACGCCGATCCCGCGCACGCTGCACATGTCGCTCGCCGGGATGCGCGACATCTCGATCATCGAGACGCCGCCCGAAGGGCGACGCCCGATCCGCACGACCGTCGGCGAGTACGACGAGGACGTGATCAAGACGGCGCTCGAGCGCGAGCTCGAGCGCGAAGGTCAGGCGTTCTACCTCCACAACCGCGTCGAGACGATCGAGGAGGCTGCGCTGAAGGTGCAGCAGCTCGTGCCGTCGACGCGCATTCTCGTCGCGCACGGCCAGATGCCGGAGAAGGAGCTCGAGGACAAGATGCACGCGTTCCTGCGCGGCGACGCCGACGTGCTCGTCTCGACGACGATCATCGAGTCGGGCCTCGACATTCCGCAGGCGAACACGCTGATCGTCGAGCGTGCGGACATGCTCGGGCTCTCGCAGCTCTACCAGATCCGCGGCCGAGTCGGGCGCTCCGACCAGACGGCGTATGCGTATCTCTTCTATCCCGACGCGCGCGAGCTCACGGGCGAAGCCCGCGCACGGCTCGCAACGCTCGCCGACCACACCGAGCTCGGCGCGGGCTTCGCGATCGCGATGCGCGACCTCGAGATCCGCGGCGCCGGCGAGCTGCTCGGCGCCGAGCAGTCCGGGCACGTAGCCGCCGTCGGCTTCGAGCTCTACCTCGAGCTCCTGAACGAGGCTGTCGCGGAGCTGCAGGGGGAGCGCCGGACCGCGGTGCGGCCGGTGCGCATCGACGCCCGCATCGACGCGTACGTCCCGCAGCAGTACGTCTCGTCCGAGGCGCTCCGGATCGACATCCACCGCCGGCTCGCGCTGAGCGAGACCGAGGACGAGCTGCGCGAGCTCGAGGCGGCGCTCGTCGACCGGTACGGCCCGCTCCCGGAGCCCGTCGAGCACCTGTTCGCGATCCAGGAGGCGAAGATCAAGATCGCCCGGCTCGGGGCGGACTACCTCGTCTTCCGGGGCGGGAAGGCGACGGTCGGCAAGCTCATCCTCGGCTCCGAGGAGCTGAAGGAGCTCCGAGGGCGGATCCACACGGCCGTCTACACCGTAGGAGCGAGGGAAGTGAGCCTCCGCAGCGAAGACGGGTTTCCGCAGGCACTTCGCCTGGTCGATGCTATCTTGGAGGCTCGCCAGGCAGCGTGAAGGCACTCGATCTCTCCGCTACCCGGCCGTTCCTTTCCTTCCGACCTCCTGGGATTCACATGAGACTTCTCCGCTACCTGCCCGTTGCACTGCTGCTCTCGATCGTCGTCGTCGCCGCAGGCTGCGGCGGCGGCTCGAAGAGCGTCCCGAGCGACTCCGTCGCCGTCGTCAAGAGCGACCCGATCACGAAGACCGAGTTCAACTTCCTGCTCGCCGGTGCGAAGGCGCAGGCGGCCGCCGCGAAGGCGACCTTCCCGAAGCCCGGGACGGCCGAGTACAAGGCGCTCCAGGACAAGGCGATGGCCTACCTCGTGCAGGAGAAGGAGCTCGAGCAGAAGGGCAAGGACATGGGCATCGACGTCACCGACGCCGACGTCGCGAAGCAGATCAAGCAGATCAAGCAGCAGTACTTCGGCGGCAACGAGAAGGCGTTCCAGACGCAGCTCAAGCAGCAGGGCTTCACGCTGCCGCTGCTCGAGGTCTACCAGCGCGGCAACCTGCTCTCCGACAAGCTCTACAAGAAGGTCACGGGAGACGTGAAGGTCTCGGATGCCGAGGTCAAGAAGTACTACAACGACAACAAGGCGCAGTACGTCGGAGTTGCGAGCCGTGACGTGCGCCACATCCTCGTCGGCAGCAAGAAGCAGGCGGACGACATCGAGCTGCAGCTGAAGGCCGGCGGCGACTTCGGCGCGCTCGCGAAGAAGTATTCGAAGGACACGACCTCGGCGGTCAAGGGCGGGAAGCTGACGATCCAGAAGGGCAAGACCGTGCCCGAGTTCGACAAGAAGGCGTTCGAGCTCAAGACGAAGGAGATCTCGGCGCCCGTCCACACGCAGTACGGCTGGCACATCATCCAGGCGCTCGGGCCGGTCAAGCCGGCGACGACGCAGGCGCTCAAGGACGTGTCGGCCACGATCCGCCAGAACCTCCTGCAGCAGAAGAAGACGGCTGCGTTCCAGAAGTGGCTCGACGGCGTGAAGAAGGACTTCGCGACGTCCGTCCGCTATGCGGCCGGCTACGTGCCGGAAGCCACCGGGACGACGGCGACGACGGCCCCGGCGACCACGGGCTGACATGGAGGGCCTTGCGGAGGCCCTGCTCGAGCTGCAGCAGTTGACGGAGCGGCTGCGCCGCGACTGTCCGTGGGATCGCGAGCAGACGGCGCGCACGATCGTGCCGCACACGGTCGAGGAGGCGTACGAGGTCGCGGACGCCGCGCTCGCAGGCGACGACGAGAAGCTGCTCGACGAGCTGGGAGACCTGCTCTTCCAGGTCTACTTCCTCTCGCTGCTCCTCGACGAGCGAGGGAAGGGCGATCTCGCGAGCGCCGCGCGGCTGATCCACGAGAAGCTCGTGCGCCGCCATCCACACGTCTTCGGCGACGTCGAGGCGGAGACGCCGGGTCGCGTGAAGGAGAACTGGGACCGGATCAAGCGCGAGCAGGAGGGCCGCGTCGGCGTCTTCCACGACGTGCCCGAGGCGCTGCCGGCGCTGCTCCACGCGCGCAAGGTGCAGCAGCGCGCGAAAGCCGTCGGCTTCGAGTATCCGGCCCTCGACGGCGCGCTCGCGGACCTCGACGACGAGCTGCGGGAGCTGAAGGACGACCTCGCTTCGCCGGAACGGCGCGCCGAGGAGGTCGGCGACGTGCTCTTCGCCGCCGTCAACGTCGCCCGCAAGCTCGACGTCGATCCGGAGCTCGAGCTTCGCCGCGCCTCCGAGCGGTTTCGCCGCCGGGTCGAGGTTGCGGAGCAGCTCGCACGCGAGAACGGCGAAGATTGGAGCGCGCTGCCCCTCGAGCAGCAGGACCGCTACTTCGACCGCGCCAAGGAGACGACCAGGGAATGAGCAGCATCGCCGACGTCCGCGCCCGCCAGATCCTCGACTCCCGCGGCAATCCGACCGTCGAGGTCGACGTGCTGCTCGAATCGGGCGCGTTCGGCCGCGCGGCCGTGCCCTCGGGCGCTTCGACGGGCGTGCACGAGGCGGTCGAGCTGCGCGACGGCGGCAGCGAGTACGGCGGCAAGGCGGTGACGAGCGCGGTCGCGAACGTCACCGGTGAGATCCGCGACGCCGTCCGCGGCCTCGACGCGAACGAGCAGGCGGAGCTCGACGGCGCCCTCGTCGCCCTCGACGGGACTCCGAACAAGGGCCGTCTCGGCGCGAACGCGATCCTCGGCGTGTCGCTCGCCGCCGCGAAGGCCGCGGCCGCCGACGCGGGCGAGTCGCTGTACTCGTACCTCGGGGGACCGGCCGCGACGACGCTGCCGGTGCCGATGATGAACGTGATCAACGGCGGCGTGCACGCGGCGAACTCGATCGACCTGCAGGAGTTCATGGTCGTCCCCGTCGGCGCCGACTCGTTCCGCGACGCGCTGCGGATCGGCGCCGAGGTCTACCACGCGCTCAAGAAGGTGCTCGGAGAACGCGGGCTTGCGACCGGTGTCGGCGACGAGGGCGGCTTCGCGCCCGACCTCGAGTCGAGCGAGGCCGCCATCGAGGCGATCCTCGAGGCCGCCGAGCGCGCGGGTCACCGCGAGCACGTCGCGATCGCGCTCGATCCGGCCTCGAGCGAGGTGTACGCCGACGGCCGCTACCGCTTCGAAGGACGCGACCTCTCCTCGGCGGAGATGCCCGGCTTCTGGCGCGGGATCCTCGACACGTATCCGGTGATCTCGATCGAGGACGGCTGCGCCGAGGACGACTGGGACGCGTGGCGCGCCCTCACGGAGGAGATCGGCGCGCAGGTGCAGCTCGTCGGCGACGACATCTTCGTCACGAATCCGGAGCGGCTCGGCCTCGGCATCGAGCGCGGAGTCGGCAACTCGATCCTCGTCAAGGTGAACCAGATCGGCACGCTGACCGAGACGATCGAGGCGGTCGAGCTCGCGCACGCGAACGGCTACAGCGCCGTGATGTCGCACCGCTCCGGCGAGACGGAGGACGCGACGATCGCCGACCTTGCGGTCGCGCTCGGCACCGGCCAGATCAAGACCGGCGCGCCGGCGCGAAGCGACCGCGTCGCGAAGTACAACCAGCTGCTCCGCATCGAGGAGCAGCTCGGTCGGGAAGCCGCGTATCCCGGATGGGACGCCTTCCCGCGCGCGAAGCGCTAGCAGGGCCGGCCGGCGCGCGGGGCTACTCTGAGTCGATGGCGCCCGAACGTCGCACGAAGATCGTCGCCACCCTCGGTCCGGCTTCCGAGTCGCCGGAGATGCTGCGCCTGCTCGTCGCCGCGGGCATGGACGCGGCGCGCCTCAACCTCTCGCACGGCACCCACGAGGAGCATGCCGAGCGTGCGCGCCGCGTTCGCGCGGCCGAGGCGGAGGCCGGACGGCCGATCGCGCTGATCGCGGATCTGCAGGGGCCGAAGCTCCGCATCGGCGAGCTCGCCGAGCCCGTCCTGCTGCGCAAGGGCGAGGACGTCACCGTCTGCCCGGAGGAAAGCTGCACGGGAGACGACCTGCCGATTGCACCGGCGGTCATCGGCGACGTGCTGAAGCCGGGCCACGACGTTCTCATCGACGACGGGCTCGTGCGCCTGCGTGTCGGCGAGGTCGAGCACGGCCGCGCCCGTTGCGAGGTGATCGTCGGGGGGAGCGTCTCGTCGCACAAGGGCGTCAACCTGCCCGGCGTGCCGCTGCCGATTCCGTCGCTGACGCGCAAGGACACCGTGGACCTCGAGTTCGCACTCGGGCTCGGCGTGGACTTCGTCGCGCTCTCGTTCGTGCGCTCACCGGCGGACGTCCGCGATCTCCGGGTGCTGATCGAGCAGGCCGGCTCGCACGCGCACGTGATCGCGAAGATCGAGAAGGCCGAGGCGGTCGACGTGCTCGACGACATTCTCGCGGAGACCGATGCCGTCATGGTGGCGCGCGGCGATCTCGGCGTCGAGGTCGGCCCGGCACTCGTCCCGCTCATCCAGAAGCGGATCATCCAGAAGGCGCTCGAGCGCAGCAAGCCGGTCATCACCGCGACGCAGATGCTCGAGTCGATGGTGCACCATCCCGAGCCGACGCGGGCCGAGGCGAGCGATGTCGCGAACGCGATCCTCGACGGGACGTCGGCCGTGATGCTCTCGGGCGAGACCGCGGTCGGCGAGTATCCGCTCGAGGCGGTCGCGTACATGGACCGGATTGCGCTCGCGGTCGAGCCGAGCATGGGGTACCGGCACGAGATCCCGGCGGCCGAGCACAACCCGACGATCGGCGGCGCGATGTCGAACGCGGCCTGCGACATCGCGGAGGCGCTGCGCGCGAAGGCGATCCTGACGCCGACGTACCGCGGCAAGACGGCGTCGAGCGTGGCGCGGCTCCGCCCGCAGCGCCCGATCATCGCGCTGACGCACGTCGAGTGGGCGCGGCGCCAGATGGCGCTCGAGTGGGGAGTGACGCCGGTCCAGATCCCCGAGTGCAACGACGTCGAGGAGCTCTGGACGACCTCGGTCCGCGCGGCGCGGGAAGCGGGCCTGATCGAGGTCGGCGACCGAGTCGTCCTCACCGCCGGCACCCAGGTGAACCTCCCGGGCTCGACGAACGTGATCAAGGTCGAGATCGCCTAGCGCCGGGGCCCTGCGGCTCCCGAACCGTGGACAGTCCAGGGTAAGAGAAGGGTCACGGCTTCGCGCCTCAGAAGTTCCCGCGGTGCCTCGTGCGAAGAGTTCGCCGTCCCGCTCGTTCCGCCGTCGTTCGCCGCCGGTGCGCGGTCGGGGCGCTCATGCTCGATCGCCTGGCCCCGGGGCCTGCGGTTCCCAACCGTGGACAGTCCAGGGTAAGAGAAGGGTCACGGCTTCGCGCCTAGAAGTTCGCGCGGTGCCTCGTGCGAAGGGTCGCCGTCCTGCCCGTTCCGCCGTCGTCCGCCGCTGGCTCGCGGTCGGAGCGCTCGTGCTCGTCGGGCTGCTCTACTACCGGCCGCTCAAGGCGTACGTCGACGCGCGGGGCGAGCTCGCGCAAAAGCACCACGTCGTCCAGGGGCTCGAGGCCGAGAGGCAGCGGCTCCGGCACCGGCTCGGCTCGTCGACCTCGCTCGACACGCTCGGGCGCGAGGCGCGCGCACTCGGGTACGTCCGCCCCGGCGAGCACCTCTTCATCGTCAAGGGCATCAACGAGTGGCGGAAGCGCGAGCGGGCCAGCATGATGGCCCACCGTGGACGCTGACCGCGCGGTCGTCGCACAACAGCTCGGCCGCGAGCCGCGCGCGTTCCGCCGCGTGGCCGTGCGCTGCCCGTTCGGCCGGCCCGCCGTCACCGAACAGAGCCCGTACGGCCCCGACGGCGAGCCCTTTCCGACGACGTACTACGTGACCTGCCGCCACCTCGTCGCCGCGATCTCGCGGCTCGAGGCGGACGGCGGGGTGGAGCGGTGGACGCGCGCGGCCGCCGAGGATCCGGCGCTCGCCGCGAGCCGGGCGCGTGCCGACGACGATCAGCGTGCGATCCGCCGCGCGCTCGCCGGCGGCGCGTCCGGTCGCGACGACGGCGCCTCGCTCGAGCTCGGCGTCGGCGGAGCCGGCCGGACGGGGTCGCTCAAGTGCCTGCACGCTCATGCCGCATTCGCGCTCGCGAACCCCGGCTACGCGCTCGGCGAGCGAATCGTCGCCGAGATCGAGCCGCTCTGGCCCGACCGCTGCTGCTCGAGCGGCGACGACGGCTAGCATCCCGGCCCGATGTCCGCAGACGCGACGACGCTCGTCCGGCACGAATGGGAGGAAGGAGCACGCAAGCTCGAGGCCGAGCGGGGCGATCCGCATCGCTACGAGCGGCTGCTCGAGCAGGTCGAGATCGTCGTGGCCGAGCTCCGGAAGCAGGTCGGCCAGACCTACACCCTCGACGAGCTCGCGGCCGCCTATCGCGACGCGGAGCGCTGGGCCCGGGCGGCCGTCGAGGAGCGCGCGCCCTCGGCCGGCTGGCCGCGCGACCTCGCGCTCGTGCTCGCCGCGGCGTTCCACGCCTACGAGCGCGGCGCGCTCGACTACCTCTCGTGACCGTGTCGCACGGACGCCGGCGCCCCCGCCGCCGCGGCAGCCTCCCGCGCGTGCTCGCCGCCGTCGCGGCGGGGCTCGTCCTCCTCGCCGTCGGGATCGCGCTCGGCATGTCCCTCCACGACAACCCGACCCCGCATTTGACGGTTACAACCACGAAAACCATCGTCCCGTGACGGGGTGTGGTGTAAAAAGCGGAAGCTTTGGCCAGATTCCCGGGGATGGCGCACAGAGACGACAGCGAGTGGCTCACGCTCGGCCAGGCGGCCCGCTTCCTCGGGGTCGCGCAGAGCACGATCCGGAAATGGTCGGACCAGGGGCGGGTGCCGGCCTTCTACACGCCCGGCGGCCATCGCCGCTACCGGCGCTCCGACCTCGAGACGTTTCTCGACCGCTCCGGCCCGGGCGCCCGCACGAAGTCCGGCCCGCTCGTCCTCCTCGTCGACGACGACGACAAGGTGCGGGAGCTCGTGCGGGTCAACCTCGAGTTCGAGGGCTACACCGTCAGGGAGGCCGGCAGCGCGACCGAGGGGCTCGAGGCGATCGAGGAGGCGAAGCCGGACCTCGTGCTGCTCGACGTGATGATGCCGCACGTCGACGGCTGGGAGATGCTCCGCCGCATCCAGGACCAGTACGGCGCCGGCGCGATCCCCGTCGTCATGTTCAGCGGCCAGGCCGACCAGGCCGCGCAGTCGCAGGCCGCCTCCGGCGGCGCGCAGGCGTTCGTCGGCAAGCCCTTCGACCTGCAGCAGCTGATCGAGCAGACGAAGCAGATCGCACCCGTCTAGGAAGCCCGGCTCGAGCCTCTGACCACCTGGGACCGGCACGCCGAGCGCTGGGTCGTCCACCACCGGTGGCACCCGCTGAACGACGTCTTCGTCTGGCTGACGAAGCTCGGCACGCACGGCCTCGTCTGGCTCGCTCTCGGCCTTGCCTTCTCCGTCCTCTGGCGGCGCGGCCTGCCGTTCGTGCTCGTCCTGCTCGCCGTCGGCGCCGCCGACGGCATCGCCGGCCTCGTGAAGGCCGCCGTCGGCGAGAAGCGGCCCACCGAGCCGAATGCGCTCGTGACGATCCCGCACAGCCACTCCTTCCCGTCGGGGCACTCGGCGACGGCCTTCGCCGGCGCGACGGTGCTGAGCGGCCTCGCGCCGCGGGCCGCGCCGGCCTTCTATCTCCTCGCCGTCGCGATCGCGTACTCGCGCCTCTACGTCGGCGTGCACTTCCCGCTCGACGTCGTGGGCGGCGCCGCGATCGGGGTCGCTACAGCTCTTCTGCTGCTCGCAGGAGCCCGGCGCCGATCAGGGCGATGGCGGCGATGAGCGAGATGAAGATGCCGATCCCGCGTCCCGCCGTGTCGAAGAACGTGTCCGGGATCGAGATGAGGCGGATCAGCACGAAGATCGTGGCGAGCGAGCCGAGCGCGATCAGCACGAGGCTCTCCGGCACGGTCGCGGGCAGCTCGATGCCCGCCTCGCGGAGCGCCTCGAGGATGAGCGTCGCGAGACCCGCGAAGAAGACGAGCTTGCCGAGCGCGCCCGTGTGCCAGCCGGTCACCGAGAGCGTCAGCCCGTCGGCCTGGCTTCCCGCGTACCAGTCGGTGAACGCCGAGATCGCGAGCACGAGGCCGGCGATCCACGCGAGACGCTCGCCCCAGTAGCCGGGAACGGCCGAGCCCCGCAGCGGGCGTTCGGCCGGCTCGTCCGGCCGGCGCGGTGCAGGCATGGGCTCGGGCGTTTGCATGGTGTGCAGTGTCGCACGTCGCGCACGCTCGAGTCGCCCGGATGCGCCGCGCCTACAGGCCGAAGAGACGCTGGATCTCGTGCCAGCTCCCGAGCAGGAACGCAAACGCGAGCGCAATGAGCACGAGCATCACGATGTAGAAGCGGTAGCGCGCGAGCCTGCTCTCCTGTCGTGCGCGAACGCGTGCATGGCGGCGGGCGCGGTGGTACCGGTACCGAAGCTCGATCGCGGCCGGATCGACCGGCGCGTCCTCCGGTACGTCCACTGCCTCCGCTTCGTCAGGGGCGGGCGATGCCACCCGGGGAGTCTAGATCGCCATACTTCGCCGGAGCGGTGGTCGCCGAGCTCGATCAGCACGTTTCGGGGGTCTCGCTGGAGGCGCTGACGGCCCTCGTCCGGGCGACGGGCACGGCCGCGGGGCGGGAGACGCTCGGCGCGGCCCTCGCCGACCTCGTCGAGGCCGCGCGCCTTGTCGCCCATGCAGACCTCGCCATCGTCCGCACGCCGACGGGCGACATGCTCGAGACGGTTGCCGTCGCAGGCCCGGCGGCGCTCGCCGCCGAGCTCGAGGGCACGCGCTTTCCCGCCGTCGAGCTCCCCGGCGCCGCGATCGACGACCTCGTCTCGGCGCCCGACGCCGTGCGGCGCGCGGCGACTCGGGCTGCGGCCCCCTCGCTCCTCCTCGTTCCCCTGCGCGCCGCGGGGCCCGGCGGCTCGCTCGAGCTCTACCGTGCCGGCCCCGCGTTCGGCCCGGCAGAGCGGCTCGCCGCGGAGCTCGCCGCCGGGCAGGCCGGGCTCGTCCAGCGAGCATTCGCCGCCGGCGAGTCGCACGCCGTTGCGCTCCTCGCCCATCCGGCCCTCGAGCTCGCCGGCGAGGCGCTCGCCGCCGCGCTCGACGAGGCCGACGGGGCCGGTGAGGTCGCGCGCGTCGCCGCGAGCGTCGTCGGTGCGCCGGTCGGCCTCGTCTGGGAGGTCGGCGCCCAGGGCTCCGAGCGCGGCATCGAGCTCGCCGGCTCCTTCGGCATCCCTCCCGGCACGGATCTCGAGTCCGTCCGGGCGCTCGCGCTCGCCGCGCTCGAGGAGGCGGGACCGGCCCGCGCCGTTCCGGCCGACGCGCTGCCCGCAGGCTGCAGCGTCTCGACGACGCTCCCGCTCGGGCACCCGCCGGCCGGAGTGCTCCAGCTCCTCTTCGGGCCGGATGACGCGCCCGACGCGGCCCAGCTCGGCCGCCTGACGACGTTCGGTGTGCGCGCGGCCCAGGCGCTGCGGGCGCGCACGCGCGGGCGCACGCTCGAGCTCGAGCTCGAGCGGACGCGCGCCCTCCTCGCGGTCGTCGGCCAGGCGACGGCCGAGCTCTCGCTCGCGCACACGCTCGAGACCGCCGTCGAGCGCGTCGCGTCGCTCCTCGGCGTCGAGCGCGTCGCCATCTACCTTCGCGTCGACGAGAGCCGCCTCAGCGCCGCGGCCGGGCGCGGCCTCGCCGGCCCGCACGTGCGCGTCGCCGAGCGGCTGCTCGAGGCGGCGCTCGGAAGCGTGCGAAGCCGGACGGTCGTGCGCGTTGCCGACGCGGGGCGCGACGAGCGGCTGCGCGAGGCGCGCGAGGCCGCGCGCGAGGCGGGCATCGAGGGGGCCCTCGCCGTGCCGCTGCTCGTGCGCGACGAGGTCGTCGGGCTGCTCGCGGTCTATCCGGTGCGCGGGCAGATGCCGTCGGAGAACGAGGCCGAGCTGCTCGCCGCGCTCGCCGGGCAGCTCGCGGTCGCGGTGCAGAACGCGCAGCTGCACGAGCGCGCGACGGAGTTGAGCGGGCAGCGCGAGACCGCGCTCGCCGCCGAGCGCGACGCCTCGCGCCGCATGCGGGCGCTCTACGAGATCTCGCGCTCGTTCGCGCAGGAGCTGTCGCTCGAGAAGACGCTCGAGGCGCTCGCCACCACGGTCGTCGACGTGCTCGACGTCGACGCCGCCCTCATCTCGATGCCGGACGAACGCCGCGACTTCCTCGCGCCGCGCGCGATCCACGTCAAGGACGAGCAGCTCGCCGACGCCGCGCGCGCGATCCTCTTCCGGCCCGAGCCGTTCGGGATGGCCGCGGTGCAGAGGCTCTTCCGCGACGCGGCGCCGTATCGCATCGTCCGCGGGCACGACGCGCTCGAGCCGTTTCTCGCGCGCGGCTGGACCGCCGCCGTCGTGCCGGTGGCGACACCTGCCGAGACGATCGCCGCGCTCACGATCCTCTCGTTCCGTCCCGGCAGCCCGATCTCGGAGGACACGATCGACGCCGGCGTCGCGATCGCGGGCCAGGCTGCGCTCGCGATCGACAACGCCCGCCTCTACCAGCAGCAGAAGGAGTTCGCCGACACGATGCAGCGCTCGCTCCTCCCGCGCGAGCAGCCTGCGATCCCGGGGCTCGAGGTGGGGGAGGTGTACGAGTCGTCTGCGCGCGTCGACGTCGGCGGCGACATCTACGACTTCCTCGAGCTCGACGACGGCCGCCTCGCCGTCGTGCTCGGCGACGTCACCGGTCACGGCGTCGAAGCGACCGCCGACATGGCGATGGCGAAGTTCGTCTTCCGCTCTCTGGCGCGCGAGCATCCGGAGCCGGGCGACTTTCTCGCGCACGCCAACGACGTCGTCGTCGACGAGATCGCCCCCGGCAAGTTCATCACGATGGCCTACCTCGCAGTCGACCCGGCCCGAGGCGTGGTCGCGTCGGCGAGCGCCGGCCACCCGGCGCCGCGACTCGTTCTTCCCGACGGCTCGGTGGCCGGCCTCGAGTCGTCCGGGCTCGTGCTCGGCATCGACTCGCGACAGCACTACGAGGAGTCGCGCGCGGCGTTCCCGCCCGGCGCGACGATCGTCCTCTACACCGACGGCGTCGTCGAGGCGCGCAGGCGGGGCGAGCTGTACGGCACCGAGCGTCTCGACGCGTTCCTCGTCGGAGCACCGCGGGCTGTCGCCGCGGGAGCTCGCGCATGCGGTGACCGAGGACGCACGGCGCTACTCGGGCGGCGAGCTCACGGACGACCTCGCGGTCGTCGTCATCCGCCGTCTCGCGTGATGGAGCTCCTGCGCGGCGACCGCGAGGTCGCCCGCGTCGGCCACCGCGGCGCAGCTGCGCTCGCGCCCGAGAACAGCCTCGAGGCGATCGAGGCGGCGGCCGCGCACGGAGCCGACGTCGTCGAGCTCGACGTCGTCCGCGGCGCCGGCGGCTCTCTCGTCGTCGCCCACGATCCGTCTCCGCCGGCGCACGCGCCGCGTCTCGACGAGGCGCTCGCGCTCGCCGCGGGCCTCGGCCTCTCGGTGCAGCTCGACGTGAAGCACCGCGGCCTCGAGCAGGACGCCGTGACGGCCCTTCGCCGCAGCGGCCTGGTCGAGCGGAGCTTCGTCAGCTCGTTCTCTGCGCCGATCCTCCGCGCCTTTGCGGCGCTCGAGCCCGGACTGCCGCGGTCGCTGACGTATCCGGAGGACCGCCACGGCGTCTCCGAGCGCCCGCTGCTGCGCCCGGGCCTGTACGCCGCGCTCGCATGCCTCCGGGCCGTCTTGCCGCTCCGCCTGCCCCGGCTGCTCGACGCCGTCGGCGCGCGCGCGGCGACGCTGAACACCGCGGTCGTGTCGGTGCGTGCGATCGAGGCCTGCCATCGCCGGGGGGTCGCCGTGTTCGTCTGGACGGTCAACGAGCCTGCGCTCGCGAGAACCCTGGTCGAAAGCGGTATCGACGGTATCATCACGGACGATCCGCGACTCGTCCCGCGGCTCCTATAGCCCATGAAGCGTCTCCTTCCCCTTCTCATCGTGCTGCTCGCCGCCGGGGCGTTCAGCTCCGTCGTGCTCGCGGACGACCCGCCGCCGCCGACGACCGACCACCGGGCCGACGACGACCGCCCCGACCACGACGACGACGCCCACGCCGGCGCTCGTTCCTCCCGGCGTCGTGCTCGCCGGGGTGCAGATCGGCGGCCTCGATCCCGACACCGCGGCGCAGGCCGTGCTCGACTCGTTCGGCCGCCCGGTCACGCTCCGCTTCGAGAAGACGACGATCCAGGTGACGCCGAGCCTCTTCGCACTCTCGGTCCCGATCGACTCTGCGATCGCACGCGCGCTGACCGTCGCCCCGGGCACGCAGCTCGCTCTGCGTGCGAGCGTCGACAAGACGCTCGTGAAGTCGTTCGTCGCGAAGATCGCGAAGCGCTTCAACCGGAAGCCTGTCGCGTCGCGGCTGCTCCTCCGCCGCGCGAAGCCGATCGTGACCCCGGCGGTCGTCGGACGGGCGATCAACCAGTCGACGACGGTGCGCGATGTCTCCGACGAGCTCGTGCACGCGACGCGCGCGACGATCAAGGTGCAGGCCAAGCTGACGAAGCCGGCGGTGACCGAGAAGTCGATCGGGCCGGTGATCGTGATCCGGCGCGGCGTCGAACGCGCTCACGCTGTACAACGGAGCGAAGGTCGTCCGCCGGTTCGGCGTCGCGACCGGGCAGGCCGTCTACCCGACGCCGCTCGGCCTCTTCCAGATCGTCGTCAAGTGGAAGAACCCGTGGTGGTATCCGCCGGCGTCGCCGTGGGCGCAGGGCGAGAAGCCGGTGCCGCCCGGCCCGGGCAACCCGCTCGGCACGCGCTGGATGGGCCTGAGCGCCCCGGGTGTCGGCATCCACGGGACGCCGGAAGACGGCTCGATCGGCTACTCGCTGTCGCACGGCTGCATCCGCATGCACATCCCGCAGGCGGAGTGGCTCTTCGACCATGTCGAGGTGGGCACGCCGGTGTACATCGTCTCTGCGTGATGCGCACGCTGAAGCTCACCGGTCAGGTCGTCGCGCTCGCGGCGGTGGCCGGTCTGCTCGGGCTGCTCGTCTGGCGCCTGACGCATCAGTCGAAGCCGCCCAGGATCGGCGGGCCGGCGCCGGGCTTCACGTCGAAGCGGGTCGACGTCGCAGGGGAGACCCTGAATCTCGCCTCGCTGCGCGGGAAGCCGGTCGTCCTGAACTTCTGGGCGTCCTGGTGCGGGCCGTGCAAGGGCGAGGCGAAGACGCTCGAGACCGCCTGGAAGAAGTACAGGTCGCAGGGCGTCGTCTTCGTCGGCGTCGACTACCACGACGTCACCGGCGACGCGCGCCGCTTCCTCGCGCACCACGACATCACGTATCCGACCGTGCAGGACGGGTCGGGGATGATCGCCGACCGGTACGGCGTGAGCGCCGTCCCCGAGACGTACTTCATCGACCGCCGCGGCCGGCTCGTCGGCGAGCACATCCGGGGCACCGTCGCCGACCAGAAGGACGCGTTCTTCCGCGGGGTCCAGGCGGCGCTCGGGTCGTGATCCTCCGTGTCGCCGCCGTGTGCGTCGCGGCGCTCGTCCTTGCCGGTTCCGCCGCGGCAGCCTGCTCGAAGCCGCGCACCTCGCTGAACGCGCTCGAGGGCGAGATCATGTGCCCGACGTGCCACACGACGCTCGACCAGTCGGACTCGCCTCGCGGCGCAGCGCATCGAGCACCGGATCCAGCAGCTGATCGACCGCTGCGCGACGGAGCAGCAGATCAAGGACGACCTCGTGGCGAACTTCGGGGCCGGCATCCTCGCCGCGCCGCCGCGCAAGGGCTTCGACCTGCTCGCCTGGTGGCTGCCGCTCGGCGGCGTCATCCTCGGCGCCCTTGCCGTCGCCTTCGGCGTCTGGCGCTGGAGCCGGGCGCGCGGGCCGGACGACGAGCCGCCGGCGTCCGGGCTCGACGACGAGACCGAGCGGCGGCTCGACGAGCTGCTGGCACGATTGGACTGATGGGCGCCCGCCTGCCGATCGCGTTTCTCGCGGGATTCGCGTCGGTGATCACGCCGTGCGTGCTGCCGCTCGTGCCCGGCTACCTCTCGGCGCTCTCGAGCGTCGAGCCCGGACGGCTCGGCGAGCGCGGGACGACCCGTCGCGTCGTCACGACGAGCATTCCGTTCATCCTCGGCTTCACGGTCGTCTTCGTCGTGCTCGGCGCCGGGGCGGCGGCGATCGGGAACGCGGTCTCGGCGAACGCGCAGACGGAGATCGCCGGCTTCGTGCTCGTCGTGCTCGGGCTCGCGTTCGTCGGGCTCCTGCCGGTGCCCGAGCGCATCGTCGCGCCCGGCCTGCTCGTCGGTGCGCGGCGTCGCGGCTCCGGCGCCCTGCTCGGCGGTGCGTTCGCGGTGTGCGCCGCTCCCTGTATCGGCACCGTGCTCGCCGCCGTGCTCGTCCTCGCGAGCGACACCGGCACCGCGCTGAAGGGCGCCGCGCTCCTCGCCGCGTACGCACTCGGTCTCGGGCTCGCGTTTCTCGTCGCGGGCATCGCGTTCGCCCGCGCGATGTCGGCGTTCCGCTGGCTGCGCGACCGCTACAACGTCGATCCAGGTCGTGAGCGGGCTCACGCTCGTCGCGCTCGGGCTCCTGCTCTTCTTCCACCGCGACTGGTGGCTTCACGTCGCCCTGAACCGCGCGCTCGAGGCCGTCGGGCTGACGTCGCCCTAGCGGCAGGCTTCGGCGCGGCCTACAGGCGGGGCGGCGGGAGCATGAGCGAATCCTGCGCGACGAGCGCGCGCGCCGCGGCGACCTGGGCGAGCACGCCGGCCACGTCGACGCCGCGATGCGCCGGCGTCGAACGGCGCGAGCCGGCGCGAGGCCTTCTCGAGCTGGCTCGCCGTCGCCACCGGCCGGCCGCGGCCGGCCTGGTACCAGGCGACCGCGACGTGCACGAGGCCCTGGTAGAAGTCGCGCTCGTCCGGGCCTGCCGCACGCCAGACGAGCTCGAGCTCCTCGTGCGCCTCGAAGAAGCGCCCGGCCCGCAGGTGCTCCAGTCCTCTCTTGTACGCGTCAGCCATCGGTTCTAACGTTTCGCACGTGTCGACGATCCTGTTGTGTGGGGTCGACCTCTTCTTCCGGGGCAAGCTCGAGGCCCTCCTGCCCGAGCACCGCTTCATCACGGTCGACCACACCGACGCACCCGAGCTCGTGATCGTGGACATCTCGCGCGTCGACGCGGAGGAGGTCGCCGACAGCGTACCCCGACGTGCCGATCCTCGGGTACACGAACCACACCGACACCGCCGGTCTGCGGGCCGCGCACGCCGCCGGCTTCGACCAGGTCGTCGTCAAGTCCGCGCTCGTCGAGCGCGCGCGCGAGCTCGTCGAGGAGCTGACGCCTTCCCCCTGACCGCTTCGCTAGGGTTGGCCGCGTGACGTACATCATCGCCGAGCCCTGCATCGACATCAAAGACCGTTCCTGCGTGGACGTCTGCCCCGTGGACTGCATCCACGAGGCCGACCGGATCCTCGTCATCGACCCCGAGGAGTGCATCGACTGCGGCGCCTGCGAGCCGGAGTGCCCGGTCGAGGCGATCTTCCCGGAGGACGCGCTGCCGGACAAGTGGGAGCCGTTCGTGAAGATCAACTACGCCTACAGCGACGGCATGGACGTCGTGAACCAGCTGACGGACGCGTACGCGACCGAGCACAACGTCCAGAACCAGCCGCTCGAGGGGGCGTAACCCGCCGCTCGCGCCGTTCGTTTCACCCCTGAACCGAGAGAAAGGGGTGGTGACTCGTGCCACAGGCATGGTCGGACAAGCGGGAGCGCCAGTACGAGCACATCGAGGAGAGCCTCGAGGAGCGCGGTACGCCGAAGCGCGAGGCGAAAGAGATCGCCGCGCGGACGGTGAACAAGGAGCGGGCGCGGAGCGGCGAGGCGAAGACGTCCTCTCGGAGCTCGCGCACGACATCTCCTCGGGCCGTCGCGGCGGGCTCCGCTCCGGGACGAACCGGCCGAAGGGCCGCACGAAGGAGCAGCTCTACAACGAGGCGAGGCGGATGGGCATCGAGGGCCGCTCGACGATGACGAAGGAGCAGCTCCAGCGGGCGGTCGACCGGCGCAAGTAGGGCATAACCCTGTCTCGCCCGGGTAACGTCGGGAGATGAATCCGACGAAGCTCGACCACGTCGCCTACTGGGTCGCCGATCGCGACACCGTCGCGGACTTCGCGACGTCGCACCTCGGCATGCACGTCATCGACCGGACCGATGCGTTCACGCTGCTCGGCTCCGACGCGCGGCGCGGCAAGATCACCCTCTTCGACGCCGACGGGCCGCGCGAGCGCGGCGCCCTGAAGCACGTCGCGTTCCGCGTCTCGAGCCTCGCGGCGGCGCTCGACGAGCTCCCCGGCGGCCTCGAGCTCGAGCGGCCGCGCGACGGTGAGGCGTACTTCGACGTCGGCGGCGAAGGCGTGCGGCTCGGCCTCGTCGAGGCCCAGACCGACGTCGACTACGACCTCGACCACGTCGCGCTCTTCTCGGCGAGCCCCGAGGCGACGGCGGGCGAGTACGGCTCGCTCGGCTTCGCTTCGTCGACGCCGGGGGCCTCCGGCGCACCGCGCGTCGAGGTCGGCGGCGCGTGGGTCGAGCTCCATCCGGGCGAGCCCGGGCGACCCCGAGCGGCCGCTGCTCAACCACCTCGCCGTCCTCGTCGATTCGGCCGACGAGCACATTGCCGCCGCCAACGACCTCGGCGTCGAGATCGACAACGTCGTCGACGCACCGAACACCTACGCGGTCTTCCTGTGGGGGCCCGAGCGCGTGCGGATCGAGTACGTCGAGCACAAGCCGACGTTCTCGCTCCGGTAGAGCGGGTGCTCGTCGCCGGCGCGGGCATGGCCGGGCTCGTGTGCGCCGCGCGGGCGCGGCAGCTGGGCCTGCAGCCTCGGGTGCTCGAGAAGGGCGGCCGGGCGGGCGGCTCGATGCTCCTCTCGAGCTGCGTGATCTGGCGGCATCTCGACTTCGACGACTTCCGCGCCGAGTGCCCGGGCGGTGACGCGGCGCTGCAGAGGCTGATCTGGGAGCGGCTCGACGACGCGCTCGAATGGCTCGTCGCGCTCGGCGCCGAGCCGGTCTGGCAGGACACCGAGAATCCGCGCACGACCGGCAAGCGCTTCGACCCGCGTGCGCTCACCGCGCTCCTCGCGCGCGACGTCGAGCTCCGGACGCCGCTTCCAGCCGAAGCGGGCGCGCCGCTCGTGCTCGCGACGGGCGGCTTCGCGAAGCGGCTCGCCGAGCAGCGCGGCCTGCTCCTCCGCGCGAACCCGTGGAGCGACGGCGCAGGCCTCGACTACGCGGCCGGGCGCGGCGCCGCCGTGACGGCCGGGCTCGAGGAGTTCTACGGCCGCGCGATGCCCGCTCCACCGGCACGCATCCGCGAGGAGGACTTCGTCCCGCTCTCGCAGCTCTACGGGCGCTGGGCGCGGGTCTACACCGACGACGGCCGCGACATCACGCCCGCGAACGTCTCGTGGTCGGAGAACGACCTCGCGCAGGCGATCGGCCCGCGCGCCTGGTACGTCCTGGACGACGAGGGGCTCGAGCGGGCGCGCGAGCGCGTCGACGCCGCGAGGGCCGCCGGCGGGACGGTCGTCGACGCCGCGTCGCTTCCGTTTCCGACGCCGTCCGGCTCGCGGATCGCGGTGCACGTCGCAGCCGCGGTGACGCACACCCTCGGCGGCCTGCACGTCGACACACGCGCGCGGGTCGAAGGGCTGGACGGCGTCTACGCGGCCGGCGTCGACGCCGGCGGGGTCGCGCTCGGCGGCTACGCGAGCGGTCTCGCCCAGGCGCTCGTGCTCGGCCTCGCCGCCGCCGAGGACATCGCGGCGGGCTGAGGAGACGGGCTACGCGGCGACGAGGTACGCGCACGCGCGCGTGTCGCCCGGGAGGGGCGAGAAGGCGACCTTCGTGACTCGCATCCGCTCGCCGTCCTGCTCGACGACCGTACCGACGGCCGGCGCGTCGCCGTCCTGCTCCCGCAGCTCCCAGCCCGACGTCTTCCAGACGAAGAGAAGGTGGCTCATCGCGCGGCTCCAGCTTACTCGGAGGCGGCGTAGACGGGCACGACGAGGCGGAGCGTCGAGCCGTCGTCGTCGTTCTCCACGGAGAGGGCGGCCCCGAGAGTCCGGGCGCGCTCCTCGAGCACCTCGATCGAGCGCCGTCTCCGCTCGCCCGGCGCGTCGTCGCGGATCGTCATCTCGAGCGACTGCTCCCCGCGGCGCGCGATCCGCACCGAGAACGTCTTCGGAGGCCCGCGGCGGATCGCGCCCTCGAGCGACTCCCGCACGATCTGGTACAGCGCAGCCTGCGCCCGCTCGCCGAGCGTCTCCGCGGCAACGACGTCGAGGTCGACCCGGATCGCGTGCTCGATGCCGCGGTCCTCGCCGAGCGCTCGCACCGCCATCGAGAAGCCGTGGTCGCGAAGCACGACGGGCTCGAGGTTGAACGAGAGGTCGCGCAGCTCGCCGATCGTCGTCCGCGTGCGCGACAGCGCCTTCTCGAGGATCTCGCGTGCGTGCTCGTGCTGGCCGCGCGCGATGAAGTCGGAGACGGCGTCGAGCATGAGCGCGACGCCGGAGAGCGACTGCACGGGGCCGTCGTGCAGAAAGAGCGCGATGCGCCGGCGCTCGTCCTGCTCGGCCGCGAGCACCTGTTCGGTCAGCTCGCGGCGCTGCTCGGCGGTCATCAGTCGATGATGGCGTCACGCAGCGCGATCGCCACGGCGTGCGTACGTGTGTCGGCCTCGAGCTTCGCGAGGATGTGGCGGACGTGGCTCTTCACCGTCTCCTGGCTGATGAAGAGCTTGCCGGCGACGTCGGCGTTCGACATCCCGTCGGCGAGGAGCTGCAGGATCTCCCGCTCGCGGCCGGTGAGCATCTCGTCCTTGTCGCGGCCGGTGAAGAACTCCGGCATGAGCGCCGGATCGACGTAGCCCTCGCCGCCCGCGACCTTCTCGATCGCGCGCAGCAGCGTCGCGTGCGGGGCCTCCTTCAGGATGTAGCCCTTGGCGCCCGACTCGAGCCCGCGGCTCAGCAGGCTTCGCTCGCTGTAGGCCGTGAAGATCAGGACCGCGCTGTCCGGCACCTTCTCGGTGAGGATCTTCGTCGCCTCGAGCCCGTCCATGCCGGGCATGCGGACGTCCATGATCACGACGTTCGGGCGGCGGCGCTCGGCGAGCGCCACCGCCGACTCGCCGTCGGCGGCCTCGCCGATCACCCGGATGTGCGGCGCCCGCGAAAGGGAGAGACGCAGGCCTTCGCGCACGACCTCGTGGTCGTCGACGATCAGGCAGGTGATCTCGTTCGTGCTCACAGCAGCCGGCGGATCGTATCTCGCGCCCGAGACGGCGAGGTAGCACCGGCCCGCGGAGGGTGCTAGACGGCGAGCCGAAGCTGCTCGGGGTCGGGCGGCGGCTCGAGCCTCACGACCCGACGGTCGCGGACGCCGTGAGTGCGCGCGAGCGCGCGGACGCGCTCCTTCACCGCGCGCGTCTCCGCGGCCGCGCGGGTAGGAGCGGCCGCCGTAGAGGCGCTCGTACGCGGGCAGGAGCTCGGGCCAGTCGCGCCCGAGCGCCGTGAGGAAGTGCTCCTTCGTCCCGGGCCGGAGGTTCAGGAGGTTCGTCCAGATGCCGGTCGCGCCGGCGGCGCGCGCTGCCCGGACGACGTCGGCGAGGAGCTCCGGCTCGTCGGTGAGGCCGGGGAGGATCGGCGCCATCCCGACGCCGACGTCGAGGCCGGCGTCGACGAGCTCGCGGATCGCGCGCAGGCGCTGGTGCGGCGGCGCGGTGCCGGGCTCGGTCTTGCTGCCAGATGTCGCGGTCGACCGTCGGGATCGAGAAGGTCACATGCGACCTTCGCCCGCCGGGCCGCGCGCGCGAGCACGTCGACGTCGCGCACGATCATCGGGCCGCGCGTGATGATCGCGAACGGATTCGCGTGCGTCGGCCAGCGCCTCGATGCACGCCCGCGTCAGCCGGTAGCGCCCCTCCACCGGCTGGTACGGATCGGTCGCCGCGCCGATCGTGACGCCCTCGCGCTCCCACGACGCACGCGCGAGCTCGCGGCGCAGCACCTCGGCGACGTTCGTCTTCACCCGGATGCTCGTCCCGTAGCGGTCGTCCGAGGGGCGGTCGGCGCGCTTCTCGAACGCGCGCACGTAACAGAACGTGCAGCGGTGCACGCAGCCCATGTACGGGTTCAGCGACCAGCCGAACCCCATCCCCTGGACGCGGTTCAGCGCCGACCGGCAGGGCTCCTCGCGGTACTCCGCGCGCATCCGGCAAGTATAGAACGTATGTTCGCCTGGTCGGCCAGGGCGGTCTCGGTAAGTTCTGCCGGGCGTGGCCGTCGACACCTGGGAAACCCACCGCCTCGTCGAGCTCGAGCCCGGCGTCCTGCGCCTGACGCTGCCCCTGCCGACGGGGCCGCGCCACGTGCACTGCTACTTCGTCCGCGGCGACTCGGAGGACGGCTGGACGCTCGTCGACACGGGCCTCGGGCTGATGGAGACGCCGTGGGACGAGATCCTCGCGCAGCTCGACGGCGAGGTCGCACGGATCTTCATCACGCACATGCATCCAGACCACGTCGGCGGCGCCGAGGCGGCCGCCGAGGCGACCGGCGCGCCGGTGATCCAGGGGCGGCTCGACTACGCGCAGTGCGAGCGCGTCTGGGGATCGGCCGACTGGCCGGAGCGGATCGCCGAATGGTTCATCCGCCACGGCGTGCCGCCGCACGTGTCGGACGAGCTGATCGCGTCGGGGCACGTGTTCGCGGACTTCGTCCGCTTCGCCTGGAACCCGACGCTCGTCGAGCCGGGCGACGAGATCGACGGCTGGCGGATCGTTGCGACGCCCGGCCACGCCGACGGGCACCTCGAGCCTCCACCGCGACGGCATGCTGATCGCGGGAGACACGCTGCTGACGCCGATCACGCCGGCGATCGGGCTCTACCCGGAGAGCCGGCCCGACCCGCTCGGCGACTACCTCGACACGCTCGCGCTCCTCGCCGAGCTCGCGCCCGCGGCTGCGTACGGCGGCCACGGGCTGCCGGTGTCGAGCCCGGCCGGCGCGTTGCGCCGCGATCGCCGCGCACCACGCGGACCGGCTCGACCGCGCGGAGGCCGCCCTCGGCGCGGAGCCGCGCAGCGGCTTCGACGTCTCGCACGATCTCTTCGGGCCCGACCTGCCGCCGATCCAGCGCCGCTTCGCCGTGGCCGAGACGCTGTCGCATCTCGAGCGGCTCGTCGGCCACGGGCCGGGCCGCGCGGAGCGAGGACGACCGGACCGTCGCCTATACTGCGCGCTTCTCCGGTGGACGACCTCCCGTCTAGTACCTACGCCCTGGACTCCAGGGCGTGACCCTCACTCTCGAGCTCCTCGGCGTCGGGGTTCTGATCCTGCTCAACGCCTTCTTCGTGGCGGCCGAGTACGCGCTCGTCACGGCGCGGCGCACGCGCATCGTCGAGCTGCACCATCAGGGCAACCGGCGCGCGCGCGCCGTGCTGCGCATCACCGCGCGACCCGCCGCAGTTCATCGCCGCGATGCAGCTCGGCGTCACGCTCACCTCGCTCGGCATCGGTGCGCTCGGCGAGCAGGCGCTCGCACGCGAGTTCGACCACTGGATGGCGACGCTCCTCGCCGTGCTGCTCGCCTACCTGATCCTCACCTTCTTCCACGTCGTCATCGGCGAGCTCGTGCCGAAGGGCGTCGCCCTCGGCCACTCCGAGGGGACGGCGCTGTGGGTGTCGGCGCCCGTGCGCGCCTTCTTCACGGTGTTCGCGCCGTTCGTCTGGGTGCTCCGCAAGGCCTCCGACGGGGTCCTCCACGTGCTCGGCCTCGAGTCGCCCGGCGCCGAGCGCGACCCGCTCTCGGAGGCCGAGCTGCGCATGCTCCTCTCGCGCTCGAGCGAGGAGGGCGAGATCGAGCACGAGGAGCAGCAGATGATCGACAAGGTCTTCGTCTTCGGCGACAAGGACGCCGCCGACGTGATGGTGCCGCGCCCCGAGGTGACGGCCGTCTCCGTCGTCGCTGCCGCCCGAGGAGGCGCTCGCCGCGGTGCTCGACTCGCCCTACACGCGCTACCCGGTCTACCGCGAGTCGCTCGACGACATCGTCGGCGTGCTGCACGTGCGCGACCTCTTCACCGCGGTGCACGACCGGGGCCTCGCGGCGGTCAAGCTCGAGGAGATCGTGCGGCCCGCCTACATCGTCCCGGAGACGAAGGATCTCGCGTCGCTGCTCCAGGAGTTCCGGCGAACGAACAACCACTTCGCGGTCGTCGTCGACGAGTACGGCGGCACGGCGGGGATCTGCACGCTCGAGGACCTGCTCGAGGAGATCGTCGGCGAGATCGAGGACGAGTTCGACGTGCCCGAGGAGCAGATCGAGCAGATCGACGACGACACGTACCGCATCGACGGCATGTTCCCGATCGACGAGTTCAACGAGCGCTTCGGCACGGAGCTGCCGGACGAGGACTACCACACGGTCGGCGGCTTCGTCTTCGGCCAGCTCGGGCGCGCCCCCGAGCCGGGCGACGACGTCGTGTACGACGGCGTCCGCTTCGACGTGCTCGAGGTGGAGGGCAATCGCATCGAGCGGATCGCCGTCGAGTTCCAGGAGCGCCTGCAGAACCGCCGCGCGGCGGACGGCTCGACCGCGCCCGAAGACGCGCTCGAGTAGCTACGTTGTGCGTCGGGTCTACGTAACTTTGGGAGGAGCCACATGAAGCGCATCACCATGCTTGCGACGGTTGCCACAGCCGCGGCCGCGCTCGCAGCGAACGCCGGTGCGGCGACGCCGAAGCTCACGGCTTCGGTTTCCGATCCGGTCAACATCTCGCTCAAGCAGGGCGCGAAGAAGGTCACGAGCCTCAAGGCCGGCAAGTACACGATCGTCGTCAAGGACACGGCGGCCGATCACAACTTCCACCTGACGGGCCCCGGCGTGAACAAGACGACGTCGGTGGGCGGCAAGGGCACCTACACGTGGAAGGTCACGCTGAAGAAGGGCACCTACAAGTACATGTGCGATCCGCACGCGAGCTTCATGAAGGGCAGCTTCACCGTCAAGTAGGGAATCCGGAGGGCGTCGCAGCCCGTACCCCTCGAGGAACCGATTCTTCGACGAAAGGGAACGCATGCTGCGACGCCTTCTGCTTCTGCTCGCGCTCGCCGGGGTCGGCCTCGCCGCGGCCGCGGTAGGCAACGCCGGGACGACGAAGAGCTCGGGCCTCGTCGGAGAAGTGGGGCCCGGCTACTCGATCGAGGTCAAGCTGAACGGCAAGGACCTGAAGACGATCAAGGCCGGCACCTACAAGTTCAAGGTCGAGGACAAGGCCTCGATCCACGACTTCCACCTGATCGGCAAGGGCGTGAACAAGGCGACGTCGGTCGGCTTCGTGGGCGACAAGACGTGGACCGTCACGTTCAAGCCCGGGAAGGTGACCTACCAGTGCGACCCGCATGCCGGCCTGGGCATGAAGGGATCCTTCCGCGTCACGAGGTGACGGCAAGGGGAGCGATCTGGCCGTCGCTGATCGTCCAGGCGGCCAGATCGTCTTCCCGAAGCGAATAGATGAGGTAGGGCTTCCCCTGCCAGAGGCCGATGTTCTCGACGTCGGTGCGCGACGGACGCGGCGGAGAGGAGAGGTGCGAGTGGAAGACGGCGAGGTCGTAGCCGTCGTCCTCGAGGAACCAGAGCTCGCGGGTCGACGTCGAGCTCGAAGCGGTAGGGCGACGCGGCGGCGTTACGGCCGCGCTCGTACCGCTCGGCGACGCCGTCGCGCAGAACGACGAGGCCGCACGCCTCGTTCGGGTTCTCCTCCCGCGTGTGCGCGACGAGCTGCTTCGCGCACCTCGGGCGGGATCACCACCAGAGCGTCTTCTCCATCGACGTCTCGACGTCCGCTGCGTCCCAGAAGTCGGCGCTCAGGTACTTCCAGCCGGCGTCGGCGAGCACGCAGACGACGACGCCTTCCTCGAGCTCTGCCGGCGAGCTTCCGCGCGACGTGCACGACCGCGCCGGCGGAGACGCCGGCGAAGATGCCCTCGCGGTCGAGCAGCGCGTGCATCGCGCGCACCGAGTCCTCGTTCGAGACGAGCACCTTGCGGTCGAGCTTCGAGACGTCGAGGATCGGCGGCACGTAGCCGTCGTCGAGCGAGCGGAGACCCATCACGGGGTCGCCGGGCAGCGGCTCCGCGGCGGCGACGACGACGTCGGGGAAGCTCTCGCGCAGCCGCGCGCCGGTGCCCATCAGCGTGCCGCCGGTGCCGAGCCCGGCGACGAGGACGTCGACGCGGTCGAGCGCCTCGACGATCTCCGCGCCGGTGCCCTCGTAGTGGGCGCGCGGGTTCGCCTCGTTCGCGTACTGGAACGGCATGAAGTAGCGCGGCTCGCGCTCGGCGAGCTCGAGCGCGAGCTTGACCGCGCCGTTCGAGCCCTGGTCCGCCGGGCGAGTCGACGATCGTCGCGCCGTACAGCCGCAGCAGCTGCCGGCGCTCCTCGGTCGCGTTCGCGGGCAGGACGCACGTGAGCGGGTAGCCCTTGAGCTTCGCGACGAGCGCGAGCGAGATGCCGGTGTTGCCGCTCGTCGGCTCGAGCAGCTCGCGGCCCGGCTCGAGCTCCCCCGAGGCCTCGGCGGCCTCGATCATCGCCTTCGCGACGCGGTCCTTGATCGAGCCGGTCGGGTTCTGGCCCTCGAGCTTCGCGTACAGCCGCACCGACGGCTTCGGCGTCAGCCGCGTCAGCTCGACGAGCGGTGTCGTAGCCGACGAGTGAGAGAAGGTTGTCTGCGACGACGGTCTTAGACACCGCCGGCCATCGCCGGAAGGAGGATCACGGTCGAGCCGTCTCGCACCGGCGTGTCGAGGCCGTCGAGCGTGCGCACGTCCTCGCCCTCGACGTAGACGTTCACGAACGGCGCGATCGTCGTCGTCCTCGACGAGCTGCGTGCGCAGGCCGGGGAAGCGCGACATCAGGTCGTCGAGCAGCTCGCGCACGGTGCCGCCGGCGGCGGGCACCTGCGCGCTCGCCGCCGGTCTCGGTGCGAAGCGTCGGTGGGATGCGGATCGTCGTCATGCGTGCTGCGGCCTCCCTGGGCAGAACTCGACGTAGTCGATGTACTCGGTGATCGTGGGGTGCTCGCCGCAGACCGGGCAGTTCGGGTCGCGGCGGAGCGTGACCTCGCTGAACTCGGTCGCGAGCGCGTCGAAGAGCAGCAGCCGGCCGGCGAGCGAGCTCGCCGATGCCGAGGCAGAGCTTCAGCGCCTCGCTCGCCTGCAGCGAGCCGACGATGCCCGGCAGCACGCCGAGCACGCCGCCCTCGGCGCAGCTCGGTGCGAGCTCGGGCGGCGGCGGCTGCGGGAAGAGGCAGCGGTAGCACGGGCCCTCGTGCGGCTTGAAGACGGTGACCTGGCCCTCGAAGCGGTAGATCGAGCCGTGCACGACGGGGATGTCGTGGAAGACGGAGGCGTCGTTGATGAGGTAGCGCGTCGGGAAGTTGTCGGCGCCGTCGACGATCACGTCCCAGCCGTCGGCGAGGATGCGGTCGACGTTCTCGGACGTGAGCCGCTCCTTGTACGTCACGACCTCGACGTCGGGGTTCAGCGCCTCGAGCGTGTGGCGTGGCCGAGTCGACCTTCCAGTCGCCGAGCGTCTCCGTCGAGTGCGCGATCTGGCGCTGCAGGTTCGACGCGTCGACGCGGTCGTCGTCGACGATGCCGAGCCGCCCGACGCCCGCCGCCGCGAGATAGAGGCCGGCCGGGCTGCCGAGCCCGCCGGCGCCGATGAGGAGGACGCGCGACTCGAGCAGCTTGAGCTGCCCTTCCTCGCCGACCTCGGGGATCAGCAGGTGGCGGCTGTAGCGCGAGCGCTTCTCCGCGTCGAGCGTGCGGGGCAGCTGCGTCGGGTAGCCGTTGCGCTTCCAGTCGGTGTAGCCGCCGGCGAGCGAGACGACGTTCTCGTAGCCGAGCTCCTCGAGCGTCTTCGCCGCGAAGACGGAGCGGTTGCCCGCCGCGCAGTAGACGACGATCGGCCGCGCGCGGTCGGGTGCGGCGCGCTCGATGCGCGACTCGAGGTTGCCGCGCGGCACGTGGATCGCGCCGGGGATCGTGGCCCTCGGCCCACTCGTCGGGCTCGCGCACGTCGACGAGGAGCGGCGGCTCGGCCGACGTCGAGAAGCTCGCGCGCCTGCGCGGCGTCCACCTCGTCGATCTCGGCCCGCACCTGCTGCAGCAGCTCGCGGTAGCTCGGCATGACTTTCGGAAATATAGCGGCACGAGGGCGGGCTACGCTCTCGCCCGATGACCGCCCGGGCGCGTGTGCTCGCCGTCGTCGCGGTCGCCGCGGCGCTCGCCGTCGCGGGAACGGTGACGATCACGTGGCTCCAGACCCGGGGAGAGAGCACGAGCCGGGCGGGAGCGGTGACGAAGCCGCGGCAGGGAAGACCGCCGCTGACCTTCGACTTCGGCGTGCGGAGCGACGCCGAGGCGAAGGCGCTGCTGCGCGGCGAGCGGCTGCTGCGGCAGGGCAAGGCCGACGCGGCGCTCGCCGTCTTCGAGCGCTACCGCTCGGTCGACGCCCAGATCGGCGCCGCCTTCGCCCGCTGGCCCGACGGCGGCCTCGACACCCTGAAGCGGCTCGTCGCGTCGCACCCCCGGAGTGCCGCCGCGCAGCTCCATCTCGGGTGGGCCCTGCTCTGGACGGGTCGCGCAGCGGACGCCGTCCGGCAGCTGCAGCGCGTCGACACGCAGTTCCCCGACGCGCCCGAGTCGGTGACCGCGGAGGACTTCCTCTATCCGAAGATGGCGCCGGACCTGCCTCCGATCGTGCTCGGCCTCGACCTTCCCTCGGCGCCGAGCGCCGCCGGCCAGCTGCGCATCCTCGCTGCGCGGCGCGCGCGGCGCGAGCGTCGACGCGAAGCTCCGCTACGGGCTCGCGCTCTGGTCGCTGCGCCGCCGCGTCTCGGCCGAGCGGCAGTTCACCGCCGCGGCCGCGCTCGCCCCGGGAAGCGCCGTCGCGCGAACGGCGGCCGCGGTCGGAGCGTTCACGAAGCGGGACCCGGTGCGGGCCTTCGGCCGGCTCGGCCCGCTGACCGGGGCGTTTCCGAAGGCGGCCGTCGTCCGCCTCCACCTCGGGGCGCTCCTGCTCTGGACGGGGGAGGTGCGGAAGGCCGCCGCGCAGTTCAGGCTCGCGGTCCGGGACGAGCCGCGCTCGCCCTTCGCGACGGCCGCCCGGCAGTTCATCTCGATCATCCCGGGGACTGGGACCAAGTAAGGAAAATATGAGCCGAACGGCCTATAGCGGCCCATCCGCTGCGACAGGCATAGTGCGGCATCTTCAACAGCACGTCCGTTACGTCACAAGCGAGGGGGAGCAGGGTGAGCGCAGGGGTTGAGCGAGCCACAGGGCCCGCGGTGGCGGACATTCTCGAGACGGAGGAAGCGCGCCATCTGCTCGAGTCGGCGCAGGCCGCAGGGTCGGTGAGCCAGGACGACATCGCGCTCGCGCTCGACGAGCTCGAGCTCGACGCCGGCCAGATCGACGAGTTCTACAAGGCGCTCGAGGAGATGCAGGTCGAGGTCGTCGCGACGCCGGACGAGGTCGAGAAGGAAGAGCCCGTCGCCGAGGCACGCGAGATCTCGACGGACTCGCTGCAGCTCTTCCTGAAGGACATCGGCAAGGTCGACCTTCTCACCGCGGCGCAGGAAGTCGAGCTCGCGAAGCGCATCGAGCGCGGCGACCACGGCGCGAAGCAGGAGATGGTCGAGGCCAACCTCAGGCTCGTCGTCTCGATCGCCAAGCGCTACCGCAACCAGGGGCTGCCGTTCCTCGACCTGATCCAGGAGGGGACGATCGGCCTCGTGCGCGCGGCGGAGAAGTTCGACTACCGCAAGGGCTTCAAGTTCTCGACGTACGCGACGTGGTGGATCCGGCAGGCGGTCGCGCGGGCGCTCGCCGACAAGGCGCGCACCATCCGCATGCCCGTGCACGTCGTCGAGAAGCTGAACAAGATCGTGCGCTCGGAGCGGAAGCTGCGCGCCGAGCTCTGCCGCGAGCCGCTGCCGGCCGAGATCGCCGCAGATCTCGACCTGCCGCTGGACGAGGTCGAGCAGATCATGCGGAGCGCGCAGACGCCCGTGTCGCTCGAGAAGCCGGTCGGCGACGAGGAGGAGTCGGAGTTCGGGCACTTCCTGACCGACGAGAACGTCCCGCTTCCCGACGAGGCCGCCGAGGTCGCGATGCGCAAGGAGACGCTGAAGAAGATCCTCTCGACGCTCTCGCACCGCGAGCGCCGCGTGCTCGAGCTCCGCTACGGGCTCGACGGCGAGCACCCGCGCACGCTCGACGAGGTCGGACGGACGTTCAACGTCACCCGTGAGCGCATCCGCCAGATCGAGAACCAGTCGCTGAAGAAGCTCCGCGCGCTCGGCGACTCGATCTCGCTGCGAGACGTCGCCTAGCCCGAGCTGAAGCGCCGGACCGACGCGCGGATGCCCCGCGCGTCGAGTCCGTGCGCCGCACGATGCTCGCGCGGCTCGCCGTAGCGGCGAAGCTCCGCGTTCGCGACGCCGAGCGAGAGAAGCCGGTGCGGGCGATCCTCGAGGGCTGCAGAGACCTCCGCGGCCGAGCTGCCGGCGAGATACGGCTCCACGAGCACGACGTCGGTGCCGTGCAGCGCCGCGCGGAGCGCGTCGCGCGGGAACGGCCGCACGGTCGAGAGATACGCGAGCGTCACGTCGAGGTCGGCGGTCGCCGCCATCGTCTCGCCGAGCGCCGGCCCGACGGCGACGACGAGCGGGCCCGCGCCCTCGCGGAGGACGACGAGGCCGTCGCCCCGGACCGGGGCGTGGTTCTCCTCGTCGGAGAGCCGGATGTAGATGCGGTCGTCCCGGCCGAGCGCGCGTTCGAACATCCGCTCGAGCTCGGCGGAATGCCCGGGGACCTGGAGCGTCCAGCCGGGAAGCGCCGACAGGATCGCGATGTCCTCGGGCGCCTGATGCGTCCGTCCCTCCCTCGACGCGTCGTACGAGCCGCCGTAGGAGACGAGCACCGCTCCCACGTCCTGGTGGCCGAGATCGAGCTTCACCTGCTCGTACGGGCGCTCGACGAGAAACGGCGTGTAGGAGTGGACGACCGGGCGGTAGCCCTCCAGCGCGAGGCCGGCGGCGACGCCGATCATCAGCTGCTCGCGGATCCCCACGTTGAAGCGGCGTGGATGGTCGGGAATCTTCGCGGGGCCGATGTCGGCGAGGACGACGGCCGCGCGCGAATCGTTCCAGAGCGCGTCGACGGCGAGCTCGTAGAAGCGCTCGCGCATGCTCATGCCGCGAGCTCCGCCACGACGCAGACGGGTCGTCCGGCCCGGTCGCCGCCGAGAGCGCTCTCGACGGCATCGTGGTCGCGTCCGTCGACGCGCACCGCGTCCCACCCTTCGAGCGCGAAACGCTGCTCGATGCCGCCGGGCCAGCGATAGGTGGAGGACTCGTTGTCGATCACGACGACCGTGAGCGTGTCGAGGCCGATGCGCCCCGCGTACTGCACCGCTTCCCAGTTCGAGCCTTCGTCGAGCTCGCCGTCGCCGACGAGGACGTACACGCGCCGGCCGGCGAGCGCCCGGCCGACGGCGATGGGCAGTCCGTGCCCGAGCGAGCCGCTGCCGATCTCGGCGCCCGGCACGAGGATGCGGTCGGGATGGTGGCCGAGCGGCGAGTCGAACGTGCCGAAGCCGTCGAGCAGCTCGAGCGGGAGGATGCCCTTGGCGGCGAGCACCGCGTAGAACGCCGTCGGGCCGTGGCCCTTCGAGAGCAGGAAGCGGTCGTCGGCGCGGAGGACGCGGTCGTAGAGCACCCAGAGCACGTCGAGCGTCGAGAGCGAGCTCCAGTCGTGCTTCTCGTCGCCGGTGAGCCGGGTCAGGAGCGCGGGGAGGTCGTCGTAGCCGAGCGTGCTCGCGATCGCCATGCATGCACCATAGAAGTTCAACTATTGTTTAAGTCAAATGCCAACCGTTCTCTCGATCGGCGAGCTGTCGCGGCGCAGCGGCGTCTCGCAGTCGGCGCTCCGCTTCTACGAGCGGCAGGGGCTGATCGCGGCGGAACGGAGCGAGGGCAACCAGCGGCGGTATCCGGGCGTGACGCTCCGCCGGGTCGCGCTCGTCCAGGCGGGCAAGGCGGCCGGCATCCCCCTCGACCGGATCCGGCAGGCGCTCGACACGCTGCCCGCCGGCCGCCCGCCGACGAAGCGCGACTGGGAGCGCCTGTCGGCAGGCTGGCGCCGTGAGCTCGACGAGCGGATTGCGACCCTCGAGGCGATCCGCACACGCCTCACGACCTGCATCGGCTGCGGGTGCCTGTCGCTGCAGACGTGCCGTCTGCTGAACCCGGACGACGAAGCCGCTCGACTCGGCGTCGGCGCGCACTACTTGCGTAGAGTCTCGCCCCATGGACGAGACCTGGCGCCGCGAGCTCGCTGAATTCATCGCCATCCCCTCGGTCAGTGCGGACTCCTCGCACCGCGAGGACGTCAAGCGCGCCGGCGAGTGGGTCTGCGAGTTCATCCGGGGCATCGGCGGCACCGCGGAGCTGACGCCGTTCGGAGAGAAGGAGCTCGCGCTCGGCGAGATTCCCGCGTCGAGCGGCGCCGACGGCGCGCCGACGGTGCTCGTGTACGGCCACTTCGACGTGCAGCCGCCCGCGCCGCTCGAGCTCTGGGACACGGACCCGTTCGAGCTGACGATCAAGGACGAGTGGGCGTACGCGCGCGGTGTCACGGACGACAAGGGCCAGCTCTACATCCTCCTGAAGGCTGCGCAGAAGCTCGTCGAGGCGAACGCGCTGCCCGTGAACCTGCGCTTTGCATGCGACGGCGAGGAAGAGGTCGGCGGCACCACCATCGTCGACTTCCTCGGCAACGACGACCGCGGCGCCGACGCAGGAGTGATCTTCGACGGCGGCATGCTGCGCGTCGACATGCCTGCGTTCGATCTCGCGACACGCGGGCTGATCGCGTTCGACGTCGACGTGACGACCGGCGAGCGCGACCTTCACTCCGGCATGTACGGCGGCGCGGCGTTGAATGCGGTGCACGTGCTCATGCGCTGCCTGGACGCGGTGCTCGCGGGCCCGAGCGGCGTGCTGCCCGAGCCGCTTCGCGCGGGGATCGCGGCGCCGACGGCGGCGGAGCTCGAGTCGTGGAGCGCGCTGCCCTCCGGTGCGCAGGAGCTCGCCTCGCAGGGCGCGCGGGCGCTCGACCCGAATGCGGCCGAGCAGTTCTACATCCGCACCTTCGCCGAGCCCTCTGCCGACGTGACCGGGCTCCTCGGCGGCAAGCCGGGCCTTCGCAACACCACGCTCTCGGTGAAGGCCGCGGGCCAGGTGACGATCCGCCTCGCGCCGGGCCAGGACTTCGACACGATCGGCTCGACGGCGGAGAAGCTCATGCGGGCCGCCGCCCCGGAGGGCGCCGAGGTCGACATCCGCTGGGAGGGCGCGCCGCCCGGGCTGATGCGGCCCGACTCGCCGGCGGTGCAGCTCGGCCTCGAGGCGTTCGAGCAGGTGCTCGGCGTGAAGCCGCTCCTCGTGCGCTCGGGCGGCACGCTGCCGATCGTCCCGGCGCTCGCAGACAAGGGCATTCCGACGGTGCTCACCGGCTTCGGCTTGCCGGAGTCGAACGTGCACTCGCCGAACGAGAAGTTCCTCGTGCGCTACTTCGAGGCGGGCATCGACACGGCCGCCGCGCTCTACACGCGCTACGGCGACCTGCCTGCCGGCTAGGAGCTAGACCGTGTGGTCGTGGTCGCAGGTCAGCCACGAATGGCCGAACTCGCGCATCGCGTCGATGATCGGCAGGAGCGACGCGCCCTTCTCCGTCAGCTCGTACTCGACGCGCGGCGGCGACTCGGGGTAGCTGCGCCGCTCGACGATCCCTTCCTGCTCGAGAACGCGCAGGCGCTCGGCGAGCGTGCGCGGGCTGATGCCGCTGCACGAGCGCTCGAGCTGCGAGAAGCGGCGGGGCCCCTCGGAGAGATCGTGGACGAGGAGCGCCGTCCACTTCGCGCCGATGATCTCGGCGCACGCGGCGACGGCGCACGTCGCCGACTCGTGCACCGGGTTCATCGTGCGCGGGTTCATCGTGCGGGGGCTCATCGTCCGGGGCATTGCTCCGGATTGTACTTCTAGCCCTGCGGAGCGAACGGCGCCGGGCAGGCGTCGATCTTCGGGATCGCGAAGCGGGCGATCGTCCCGAAGCCGTCGGCCGGCTTGCAGGCCTGGGCGACCCCGGCGTCGCAGGCGACGGAGAGGAAGATGAAGGCATCCTCGATCGTGAAGCGATGCTCGTCGACGAGAAGCCGGGCGGCCTCCTCGCACACGAGCTTCGAGCGCCTCGTCGTACGCGTCGGCGGTCGCGTGAGGGAGCCAGCGGTCGGCGAGCTCGGTCACGGGCCAGGTCGCCTGCTTCCCCTTGAGCACGTCGAACCGGATATCGACCTCGCCGGCGATCTCGACGCCGGTGAAGCAGATCTCGCCGTCGCCCATGGACGCGTGCATGTCGCCGACCGCGAACATCCCGCCCGGCTGGCGCACCGGGAAGTAGATCTTCGCGCCCTTGCCGTGGAAGTGGTCGTCGAGGTTGCCGCCGTGCTGCCCGGCGAGCCCGTTCGAGAGCTCCGCGCCGCCGGTCGCGACGCCGACGACGCCGACCATCGGCTTCGCAGGGAAGCGCACCCGGTCGTTCATCCGGATCTCGCCGTCGCGCACGTCGAAGAGGCGCGTGAGCGGCGCCTGCACCTCCTCGATCAACTGGCCGAAGCCCGGGATCAGCGTCGCGACGCCCCATTCGATCGGCCGCACGTCGAGGATCTCCGCGACGAGCGAGTCGCCCGGCTCGGCT
This sequence comes from uncultured Actinomycetes bacterium, assembly GCA_963831405.1. GTDB lineage: Bacteria > Actinomycetota > Thermoleophilia > Gaiellales > Gaiellaceae > Palsa-739. Next base: position 182,220 of record CAWHPX010000002.1, on the reverse strand, counting down.
CCCCTGACCGCGACGGGGCCCGTCGCGCTGTTGATGCGCGACAGGTCGATCTCCGTGACGAGGTCCTGCTCGCTCCGGATCTGACCGGTGAAGCAGTCGTTCGTCTCGAAGGTGACCGTGTCGCCGGGCTCGACCTCCAGCACGGGCTGGAGGCCGGGCCCGAACGACCAGATCACCTGGTCACGCGACAGGAAATGCTGCTGCGGCATCCGGTGGGGTGAGGGTTTCGTCCTCGACGTAGACGCGGTCGAGGTCTGCCAGGCGGCCCGGCCGCATCGTCACGACGACGATCGTCACGACGATCCCGATCGCGGTGTACGCGATCGCGACCCAGTTCGCATACTTGAACGGATACGGCGGCGGCACCTTGTAGAACTGGTAGTAGAGGGGGAAGAAGAACAGCACGATCCCGCCGATGGGCGCGAGGACGTGCAGGAACGGGTTGAACTCGGTGCGCTTCGTCGTCAGGTAGTAGCGGACGCAGCCCACGCAGACGAGCATGTACACGAGCACGACGAGCGGTACGGCCAGCGTCGCGATGACGCCGAAGCCGACACCGGGGTTCCACTTCCAGCCGACGAGCAGCGAGATCACGAGCGACGCGCCCGTCAACCAGATGATCGCGACGCTCGGCGTCTTGAACTTCGAGTGCGTGCGGCCGAGCGTGTGCGGTGCGAGGCCGTTCCGCGCGAGCGAGTAGAACACGCGGGTCGCGGCGTTCATCGCGGCGTTCGAGTTCGCAGCGATCGAGTTGCAGATCGCGAGGAAGACGACGACCCAGCCGGTGCCCCAGAAGACCTTGCCGAGGTTCCGCCACGGGTCGGCGCCCGTCGCCTGGTCGACGAAGTTCGAGAAGCCGGCGCCGAAGACCCACGCATACGAGCAGAGCACGTAGAAGACGCCGATCGCGAGTGCGGAGCCGACGACCGCCCGCGGCACCGTGCGACGCGGGTTCTTCGCCTCCTCGCCGAGCGGCGCCGAGGCCTCGAAGCCGATGAACGCGAGGATCGCGAACACCATCCCCTTGAAGACGCCGCTCCAGTGGCCGGCGGCATGCGACGGGTTGAACGGCTGCGCGCTGAGGTCGCCGGTCTTCGAGAACAGGATCCAGAGCGCGAGCGCCGCGAAGATGCCGATCTCGAACGCGCCGAGGACGACGCCGGCGGTGGTCGAGAGGCGCACGTCGCGGTAGGTGAGCAGGAAGACGATCGCGGCCATGAGGATGACCCACACGACCCACTGACCGCTCCAGTGCCAGCCGATGCTCGTGTTGAAGACGTCGTGCATCGCCCAGCCGAACTCGAGGTAGAGGAACGGCGCGACGAGCGGCTGGAAGCCGACGAAGAGCCAGGCGGTGATGAGCCCGGCCCACGGCCCGAGCGAGCGCGCGGCGTAGGTGTAGAGGCCGCCCGCACTCGGGAGGTGCTTCGCGAGCTGCCCGATCGCGGTCGCCGCGCAGAGGCACGCGATGAGCGCGAGCCCGACCGAGAGCGGCAGCGCCTGGCGCGCGTCCGGGACGGAGATGTAGATCGAGTAGGCGACCGCCGCGGCGGGCGCCATGTGCGTGATCGACTGGAAGAGCACCTGCGGCAGCCCGATCGAGTGCTCGCGCAGGTGGTCGAAGCGTCGACCCGAGCCCTGTGCTCCTGCCTCCATCAGTCCTCCTTCTTCTCGGAACGGACGATGGAGGCGATTTGATCAAATGTCAGGTGCTCTGTGCAACTACCGCGCCGGGCCCCACGGCGGCGGGTTGTGCACCCAGCGGCCGCCGACCATCGTCGCGACGACCTCGACCTGGGCGAGCTCCTCGGGCTCGCAGCCGAAGGGATCGCGGTCGAGGACGACGAGATCCGCGAGGCGGCCCGGGACGAGGGTGCCGCGCACGCGCTCGTCGTGCGAGAGCCACGCCGGGGCGACGCAGGTCGCATGGAGCGCCTGCTCGAGGGTGAGGGCCTCCTCGGGCCGCCACGGCGGGCGGTCGTCGAGGGTGCGCCGGACGCCCGAGACGACGCCCGCCCACGGGTCGAGCTCCTCGACCGGCGCGTCGGAGCCGTTCGCGACGAGCGCGCCGGACTCGACGAGCGAACGGAACGCGTAGGTGCCGTCGAGCCTCTCGGGCCAGAAGCGCTCGGCGAGGTCGCGGTCGGACGGCGCATGCCGGAACTGCGCCGAGACCGCGACGCCGAGCTCGGCGAAGCGCGCGAGATCCTCCGGCGCGAGGCATTGCGCATGCTCGATCCGCTGACGGAGACCGGCGCGCTGCCAGGCACTGCGCGTGCGCTCGAACGCGTCGAGCGCTTCGCGGTTCGCGCGGTCGCCGATGGCGTGCACGCCGACCGGCCAGCCGGCCTCGGCCCCCTCGGCGACGATCTCGGCGAGCTCGTCGCCGCTCGTGATCTGCACGCCGCTGCCGTCGAGCATCCAGGCCGTCTGCGAGCCGAGCGTCCCGTCCATGAAGACCTTCAGGTAGCCGACGCGCAGGAGCGGCGAGCCGAAGCCGCTGCGCAGCGAGAGCGCCTTCAGCTCGGCCAGCCTGTCATGGGGCACCGACTGCCAGACGCGGAGCGAGAGGGCGCGCTCCCGCTCGAGCAGCTGCCAGAGCCCCGCGGCGCCGAGCCAGCCGTCCTTGTCGTGCACGCACGTGACGCCGCGCGCGTTGGCGAGCTTGACGCCCCCGCGCATCGCGGCGACGTACTCCTCGGCGGGGATCTCGAGATGACGCTCCTTGTACCGCCAGGCCGCTTCTTCGCGGAGGACGCCGGTCGGCTCGCCGTTCGCGTCGCGCTCGACGACGCCGCCCTCGACCTCGAGGTCGCCTCCGGCGAGCGCGAGCGCCGCCGAGTTGAGCCAGATCGAGTGGTAGTCCTTCGAGATCATCACCGCCGGGCGCTCGCCGGCGATCGAGTCGAGATGCTCCTTCGCCGGGCCGGGCCCGGTCCAGTCGCCGTCGCGCCAGCCGTAGCCGCGCAGCCACCGGCCGGACGCGCCGGCGGCGCGGATCCGCTCGAGCGCCTCGTCGAGCGACCGGCAGCCGTCGAGCTTGACCTCGTGCTGCGCGAGGGCCCACGTCGGGAAGTGGACGTGCGAGTCGGTGAAGCCCGGCAGCACGCAGCGGCCGCCGAGATCGACGACCTCCGGGCTCGCGAGTGCGCGTCTCGTGCACGCCGACCCCGCCGGCGATGCGGTCGCCCGCGATCGCGAGCGCGCGCGACTCCGGCAGCGACGGATCGAGCGTGCGGATGACGCCGTTTTCGAGGATCATCCGGCGATCATGCCCGTTGCGTGCGGCGGGCGGCTGCTCGCCACGTGCACATTCGCGTCTCCGACCTCGAGGCGTCGAAGCGCTTCTACCGCGCCGCCCTCGAGGCCGTGGGGCTCGAGCTCACCGCCGAGGGCGACGGCTGGTTTGCGGGCGACGAGCTCTTCGTGAGCGACGACGGCCGCCGACGAGCGGGTTGCACATCGCGCTGCAGCGGCGGTCGTCTACGAGTGCTGATTGTCATGAGGCCGTCGCGCGTCTTCCACCCGCGCCGCTCGCGGCGGTGCACGGCGCGAGATGGAACGCCTGGTTGAAGTGGAGGTCGTGCGCCATCGTGTCGCTCCGTAGAGTCCACGATCGCGATCGTGATGCCACGCCGTTCTTGCCCGCGCGGTGCAGCGGCCTACGTTGTAGCCGACTGGATCGCCTGCGGGGTGAAGCAGCTGAGCCGACGGCCGCGCACTCGGCGGCGGCGGCGTGTGCCTGACGGACGAACTGGTGTCCGTCAGCGTCGGTGCGGCAGCGGCACGCCTCCGGTGGCGACGACGAGAAGGCGGCCAGCGCTGCGATAGCCGCGAGTGCGAGCACGACCGGCGACGGCGCACGCCTGTGCTTTGTCATGCGAGTTCCTCCTCATCGATTTCTCCCGTCGCCTCCCTCCGGCGACCGGGATCTCTCCGTCCGGAGATGTCAAGGAGGATCGATGTTCGACCATGTCGGCCTGAACGTGCGGGACTACGCGGCGAGCCGTGCCTTCTACGAGCAGGCGCTCGCGCCGCTCGGCTACCGGGTCGTGATGGCGTTCGACGAGTGGAAGGCCGTCGGCTTCGGCGAAGACGAGGCGCCGACCTCTGTGGCTCTCGGAGCGAGAGCCGGTCGGCACCGGCACGCATGTCGCGTTCACGTGCGACGACCGCGCGACCGTCGACGCCTTCCACGAGGCCGCGCTCGCCGCGGGCGGGCTCGACAACGGCGCGCCCGGGCCTGCGGGCATACCACCCGACCTACTACGGCGCCTTCGTGCACGACCTCGACGGCAACAACCTCGAGGCCGTCTGCCACAAGCCCGAGTAGCCCTACAATCGGCGCGATGGCCTGGGATCAGCTGACCGACGAGCAGCGCGAGATCCGCGACCTCGTCCGGACGCTCGCGCGCGAGCGGATCGCGCCGCGCGCGGCGGAGATCGACGAGTCGCACGAGTTTCCGTGGGACGTCGTCGAGCTCTTCCGCGAGAACGACATCTTCGGCCTCTTCTTCGACGAGCAGCACGGCGGCCTCGGCACGGGCACGCTGCTCGCGCTCGTCGCGATCGAAGAGGTGTCGAAGGTCTGCGCGACGAGCGGGCTCATCCTCGCGGTGCAGGAGCTCGGCTCGCTCGGCCTGAAGCTCGCCGGCACCGACGAGCAGAAGGCGCGCTACCTGCCGAGGCTCGCGAGCGGCGAATGGCTCTGCGCCTACGCGCTCACCGAGTCCGGCTCGGGCTCCGACTCGGCCGCGATGCGCACGACGGCGCGGCGCGACGGCGACGAGTACGTCCTCAACGGGTCGAAGCGCTTCATCACGAATGCCGGCGTCGCGTCGCTCTACACGGTGTTCGCGAAGACCGATCCCGACGCGGGCCACGGCGGCATCTCCGCGTTCGTCGTCGAGGCCGACACGCCCGGGTTCGAGGTTGCGCGCCTCGAGCCGAAGATGGGCATCAGCGGCTCGACGACCGGTGAGCTGACCTTCGACGACGTGCGCATCCCCGCCGCGAACCTGCTCGGCGAGGAGGGCGAGGGCTTCAAGATCGCGATGCGCATCCTCGACCGCTCGCGGCCCGGCGTCGCGGCGCAGGCGCTCGGCATCGCGCAGGGTGCGACCGACTACGCGCTCGACTACGCGAAGACGCGCGAGACGATGGGCCGAGCCGATCGCGCAGCACCAGCTCATTGCCAGGCGAAGCTCGCCGACATGGAGACCGAGTGCGAGGCCGCGCGCGGGCTGCTCTACCGCTTCGGGCAGATGGTCGACGACGGCGTCGACGGCGCCGGAGCTGACGAAGGCGTCGGCGATGGCGAAGCTGAAGTGCGGCGACGTCGCGATGGCCGTCTCGACCGAGGCGGTGCAGATCCTCGGCGGCTACGGCTACATCAAGGAGTACCCGGTCGAGCGCTTCATGCGCGACGCGAAGATCACGCAGATCTACGAGGGCACGCAGGAGATCCAGCGGCTCGTGATCGCGCGCGAGATGGTGAAGGAGTCGCGCGCGTTCCTGCTCGCGGGCGTCTCCTAGTCTTCCGCGACCTCGTCGACCTTCTCCTCGGCCTTCTCGCCGAGCTCGACGATGTCGCCCTTCTTGAAGAGGACGTTCTTGAGCGCCGTGCGCCACTTCTCGTTCGAGCGCGAGCAGGAACTCGAGGCTCATCGCGAAGTGCTTGAACTCCTCCTGCTGCGCGTTCTCCATGATCGCGCGGGCGTCGTCGTTCTTCTCGACCGAGATCCGCTGCTCGTACCAGCCGATCGCCTCGCACTCCTCCTGCAGCGAGGTGATCATGCGGGCGAACGTGCGAACCTCCTCGCTCAGCTCCTCGGGCGGTTCGTGATACTGGTCGGTCGGCACGGCCGGAGACTGCCATACGGCCGCCGCAGCACGCCGCAGCCTGCTAGTATTTGAGCACGCAAGTATCTCCGGAAGGGACTGACCGAACCATGCGCTTCGACGGCATCCACCACATCACGTGCATCACGGGCGACGCCCCGCGCAACGTCGACTTCTACACCGGCGTCCTCGGGCTGCGGCTCGTGAAGAAGACGGTCAACCAGGACGATCCGACCGTCTACCACCTCTTCTACGCCGACGAGCAGGGGAGCCCGGGCGCCGACCTGACGTTCTTCGAGTACCCGGGCGCGGCGCAGGGGCGCGCCGGCGCGGGCATGGTGCACTCGATCGTCTGGCGCGTCGCCTCCGCGGAGGCGCTCGACTTCTGGGCCGAGCGGCTCGGCGTCGAGCGCGACGGCGACACGGTCGTCTTCGCGGATCCGGAGGGGCTGCAGCACGAGCTCGTGATCGCGAACGTGCCGGACGAGCCGCTCGTCGCCGACCACCCCGAGATCCCGCGCGAGCTCGCGCTGCAGGGCTTCGAGGGCGCGCGCGCGTACGCGCGGGACGCCGAGCGCGCGACCGCGCCGCTTCTCGCCGCGCTCGGCTTCGAGCGCGACGGCGCACGCTTCGAGACGCGCGGCGACTCGCGCGGGGGCTGGATCGAGTACGACGCCGCGCCCGACGAGGCGGGCATTCCCGGCGCCGGCACGGTGCACCACATCGCGTGGTCGTCGACGATGGACGACCACGAGGCGTGGCGCCGGCGCGTCGAGGAGGCCGGCGCGCGGCCGACGCCGATCATCGACCGCTTCTGGTTCCGCTCGATCTACTTCCGCGAGCCGAGCGGCGTGCTCTTCGAGATCGCGACGCTCGGTCCGGGCTTCGCGACCGACGAGGATCCGGCGCATCTCGGCGAGAAGCTCATCCTGCCGCCCGCGTTCGAGCATCTGCGCGCGCAGGTCGAGCCGATCCTGACGCCGCTTCCGAATCCGCGCAGCCACCGGGTTGCCTGACGCCCTCGTCGCACTCGAGCGCCCCGCGGCCGGCAGAGCCGCAGGGCGCGCTCGTGCTGCTGCACGGCCGCGGCGCCGACGAGCACGATCTCTTCCCGCTCCTCGACGCGCTCGACCCGGAACGGAAGCTGCACGGCTACACGCCGCGTGCGCCGCTCTCGCTGCCGCCCGGCGGCGCGCACTGGTACCACGTGCCGCGCGTCGGCTATCCCGACCCGGCCACGTTCGCGGAGGGGTACGGCGCGCTGACGGCGTGGTTCGACGCTCTTCCGTTCGCGGCGGGCGAGATCGTCCTCGGCGGCTTCTCGCAGGGTGCGGTGATGAGCTATGCGCTCGGTCTCGGCGCCGGGCGCCCGCGCACGCGTGCGTTGCTCGCGCTCAGCGGCTTCATCCCGACGGTGGACGGCTGGGAGGCCGACCTCGGCGTCGCCGTTCCCGCCGATCGCGATCGCGCACGGCACCTACGACCCGGTGATCCCGGTCGAGTTCGGTCGCGCCGCGCGGGCGACGCTCGAGGGCGCGGGCGCCGAGGTGCTCTACCTCGAATCGCCGATCGAGCACTCGATCGACCCGCAGGTGATCCCGCAGTTGCGCGCACTCGTCTGAATTTTATTTCCTCGCGTATTCAGGATAGGGTGCGCGTCTCGGGACTTCGACTTCAAGGAGACGCAATGCGCAAGACGCTCATGCTGCTCTCCCTGCTGTCCCTGCTTGTGGCCCTCGCCGCGGCAGGCACGGCCGGGGCGAGCCGCCACGCCACGACGTTCAAGTACTGCACCGACCCGACGTTCCCGCCGATGGAGTTCGCCACGACGAGCGGCAAGATCACCGGCTTCGACGTCGAGATGGCGACGAAGCTCGCGGCGACCTGGGGCGGGAAGGCCGTCGCGGTGAAGACCGCGTTCCCGGGCCTCATCCCGGCGCTCAACGCCAAGAAGTGCGACGCCGTGATCAGCGGCATCTTCGTCACGCCCGACCGCAAGAAGCAGGCGGGTGTCGTCGCATACATGGCGTCGCATCGCGTGCTCATCGTGAAGGCGGGTAACCCGAAGGGCATTCACAGCCCGAACCAGCTCAAGGGCAAGGTCGTCGCCGTCCAGGCGGGCACGAAGTACGAGGAGTACCTGAAGGCGCTGAAGTCGAAGATCGGCTTCACGCTGCAGAGCTATCCCGGCGACAACGACGCGGTCGCGCAGGTGCTCATCGGCCGGGCCGACGCCGTCCTGACGCAGGACACGTCGTTCGCGTACCAGGCGTCGCAGCACCCGGGCAAGATCGCGATCGGCTACACGTTCGCCGCGAAGGACTCCTTCGGGATCTACTACCGCAAGGCCGACGCCTCGGCGCTCGGCACGCAGATCCACGACGGCGTCGCGCAGCTGAAGGCGACCGGCACGCTCGCGAAGATCGCGAAGAAGTACAAGGTGCCGGTCGCGGACGTGAAGTAGTACCGTCGGCGGCTCGTGCTCGCGAGCTTCGACACGCACCTGTTCTGGGCAGCGCTCTCCTCCGGCCCGTACTGGAGGGGAGCGCTGACCGCGCTCGAGCTGACCGCGGCCTCGCTCGCGGCCGCGCTCGTGATCGGGTTCTTCGTCGCGCTCGGGGCGCTGAGCACGCGACGCCGTACGCGGAGCATCGCGTGGGTCTACAACTGGATCTTCCGCGCGACGCCGACGCTGCTCCAGCTCTTCTTCATCTGGTACGCGCTGCCGCAGCTCTGGACGGGCTTCGCGCAGAGCTGGTTCACGCCGTTCATGGCCGCGTTCATCGCGCTCTCGCTGAACGAGGGCGCGTACATGTCGGAGATCATCCGTGCGGGCCTGCTCTCCGTCGACCCCGGGCAGGAGCTCGCCGGCCGGGCGCTCGGGATGTCGCGGCGGCGCATCCTCCGCCGGGTCGTCGTGCCGCAGGCGATCCGGATCGTGATCCCGCCGACCGGCAACGAGTTCATCACGCTGCTGAAGCTGACGTCGCTCGCGTCGATCATCTCGCTGCACGAGATCCTGACCGCGTCGCAGGAGCTCTCCGTCGTGAAGTTCCAGTACACCGAGCCGCTGCTCGCCGCCCTCCTCTACTACCTCGCGATCGTGTCGGTGCTGATGATCCTGCAGAGCGCGGCTCGAGCGCCGCTTCACGTGGACGTCGCGGAAGCGCCGCCGCGGGACGGCGACCGCGGTTCCCGTCGATCTCCCACGACGCGCGATGAGCGTTCTCCGCGCGGAGCAGGTGCACAAGTTCTACGACCACCTCGAGGTGCTGCGCGGCGTCACGTTCGACGTCGAGCCGGGCCAGGTGAAGGTGATCATCGGGCCGTCGGGCTCGGGCAAGTCGACGCTGCTGCGCTGCCTCGCGTGCCTCGAGCAGCCGGAGGCGGGCGAGATCACGCTCGAGGGACGGCGCCCCGAGCCGGGCGAGGTCGGCATGGTCTTCCAGCGCTTCAACCTGTTCCAGAACATGACCGCGCTCCAGAACGTCATGTGCGGCCTCGTCGAGGTTCGCCGGCAGTCGAGAGACGAAGCGCGCAAGGCCGCGCTCGAGTTCCTCGACCGGGTCGGGCTCGCGGACAAGGGATCGCAGTATCCGGACGAGCTCTCGGGCGGCCAGCAGCAGCGCGTCGCGATCGCGCGCGCGCTCGTGATGAAGCCGAAGGCGATGCTCTTCGACGAGCCGACGTCGGCGCTCGACATCGAGCTCGTGCGCGAGGTGCTCGACGTGATGGAGGCGCTCGCCCGCGACGGCACGACGATGGTCGTCGTCACGCACGAGATGCGGTTCGCGCACCACGTCGCGAGCTCCGTGCTGATGATGGACGAGGGACGGATCGTCGAGGAGGCGCCGCCCGACGAGTTCTTCTCCGCGCCGAAAGAGGAGCGCACGCAGCGGTTCCTCTCGCTCGTCGAGTGAAGCTCCTGCTCGTCGAGGAGGGCTATCCCGAGGAGCTGCTCGAGGGGTTCGAGGTCGTGCGTGAGCCGCAGGACGACGTCGTCGCCGCGTTGACGATCGACGTGCCCGTGCGCGAAGAGCTGCTCGACGCGCTGCCGTCGCTCCGCGTCGTCGGCACCGCGACGGTCGGGTTCGACCACATCGACGTCGAGGCCGCCGACCGGCGCGGCGTCGCGGTCGTCAGCGTTCCCGACTACTGCACGGAGGAGGTCGCCGATCACGCGGTCGCGCTGCTCTACGCGCTCGTGCGCGGCGTCGTGGAGCTCGACCGGCAGGTCGGCGCGAGGGCAGTGGGATCCGCGGGGCGCGGGGCCGCTGCGCACCGTCGCGGGTCTTCGCGTCGGCATCGTCGGGCTCGGCCGGATCGGCGGGGCCGTCGCGACGAGGCTCCTCGCGCTCGGCTGCGAGGTGTGGGCGAACGACGTGCTGCCGGTGGCGCGCGAGGGAGTCCGGTTCGTCGCGCTCGACGAGCTTCTCGCCGACTGCGACGCCGTCACGGTGCACGTGCCGCTCACGCGCGAGACGCGCGGGCTGATCGGCCGCGCCGAGATCGAGACGATGCGTCCGGGCGCCTATCTCGTCAACACCTCGCGCGGCGCGGTGCGTCGACGTCGGCGCCGTCCTCGTCGCGCTCCGGTCGGGCCGGCTCGGCGGGGCGGCGCTCGACGTGCTGCCGCAGGAGCCGCCGCCTGCACGGCCGCTCGCCCGGAACCTCGTCGTGACGCCGCACGCGGCGTACTACAGCGAGGAGGCGGAGGCGCTCTCGTACCGGCTCTGCGTCGCGCGTGTGCGCGAGGTGCTCGACGGCCCGTAAGGCGGTCGTCGTCGGTTCGGGGCCGAACGGGCTCGCCGCGGCGATCACGCTCGCCCGCGCCGGCCTCGACGTGGTCGTGCACGAGGCGTCCGACCGGGTCGGCGGCGGCATGCGCACCGACGAGCTGACGCTGCCCGGGTTCCGGCACGACGTGTGCTCGGCGATCCATCCGCTCGGGCGGTCGTCCGTCTGCTTCGAGGCGCTCGAGCTCGACGTGGACTGGCTCGAGTCGCCGGCGTGCGTGGCGCATCCGTTCGACGACGACGAGGCGGCGCTCCTCGTGCGCGGCGTCGAGCGAGACGGCGGCTTCGCTCGGGGCGGACGGCGCCGCGTACCGGCGGCTCGTCGGGCCGCTCGCGGAGGGCTGGCGCTCGGTCGAGCCGCTCCTGCTCGGGCCGTTTCCGCTCGATCCGCGGGCGCCGCTGCGTCTCGCGCGCGAGCTCGGCGCAGGGGCGTCGCTTCGCGCGCTGCGCGACGCGTTGTCGAGCGCCGACGCGCTGGCGCGGCGGGTCTTCTCGACCGAACGGGCTCGTGCGTTCTTCGCCGGGAACGCCGCGCATTCGATGCTGCCGTTCGAGCGGCGGCCGAGCGCGGGCTTCGGGCTCACGCTGCTGACGCTCGGCCATGCGGTGGGCTGGCCGTTTCCGCGCGGCGGCTCCCAGGCGCTCGCCGACGCGCTCGCGGCGTGCCTGCGCGCGAGCGGCGGCGAGATCCGCGTGTCGTCGACCGTCGACGAGCTGCCGCGTGCGGACGTCGTTCTGTGCGACGTCTCGCCGCGGCGAGCTGCTCCGACTGGGCCGGTTCCCGGAGCGCTACGAGCGCGCGCTGCGCCGCTACCGCCACGGCCCGGGAGCGTTCAAGCTCGACTGGGCGCTCGCCGGCCCGATCCCGTGGCGCGACGAGCGCTGCGCGCAGGCGGCGACGGTGCATCTCGGCGGCACGTTCGCGGAGATCGCGGCATCCGAGCGCGCGCCGTACGAGGGCCGCGTGTGCGAGCGGCCGTTCGTGCTGCTGGCGCAGCCGAGCCTCTGGGACGACTCGCGGGCGCCGGCGGGGCAGCACACGGCGTGGGCGTACTGCCACGTGCCGAACGGCGCCGACGTCGACGCCACCGCCGCGATCGAGGATCAGGTCGAGCGGTTCGCCCCCGGTTTCCGCGAGCGGATCCTCGCGCGGAGCGCGCGCGGGCCGGCGGAGCTCGAGGCGTACAACCGCAACCTCGTCGGCGGCGACCTGAACGGCGGCCTCATGGACCTTCGCCAGCTGGTCAAGCGCCCGGTCGCGAAGCTCGTCCCGTACCGCACGCCGCGCCGCGGCGTCTATCTCTGCAGCGCCTCGACCCCTCCCGGCGGCGGCGTCCACGGCATGTGCGGCTTCGCCGCAGCCCGCGTCGCCCTCCGCGACCTCGGTCTCACATCCACGCGCAAGCCCTGACGGTTCCGAAACCCTGGACTGTCCACGGTTCGCGGCTCCGTCGGCCCCGGTCACACATCCGCGCGGAAGTCGTGACGGTTCCGACACCCTGGACTGTCCACGGTTCGCGGCTCCGTCGGCCCCGGTCTCACATCCGCGCGGAAGCCGTGACGGTTCCGCAACCCTGGACTGTCCACGGTTCGCGGCTCCGTCGGCCCGGCCTCCAACTCCGTCAGGGGTGGAGCGACGACGTGTCGACCACTTCGAACATGCCTCCCGTGATGCGGCCGATCGAGTGGAGGTCGTCGTTCGACCACTTCGGGCTCGGCGCGCCGCTCACGTACCAGTTCGAGCCGTTGTCGGCGAGGATCATCCCGTACGTCTTCAGCGCCTGGAGGACGATCCGCGTCTGCTTCGGGAAGCCCGAGATGTCGACGCTCGCCTTCAGCCGCACGCGCAGGCCCATCGGCGGCAGCGACGGATCGTCCGACGACGACGCGAAGTGCCGCGCCGGATAGACGTAGGCCCGCCGCGTACGCGCCGCCGTGAACCGCAGCGCGTGATCGATGCGGCCGCGCGCGACCTCGTCGTAGCGCGCGAGCCCCGGCAGGATCGGGAGGCCGGCCGCGTCCGCGGACGTCCACCCGGCGGGCCGCAGCGCATTCGAGCGAAGATTCCACACGGCGCCCGAGCCCGCGTGCCAACCCGCCGACGTCCTGTTCAGCGCGAAGAGCTCGTAGAGCTTGCACGCGTCCCTGTCGACGAGCAGTGCGTGCCGGTCGCCGTCGGCGCCGGGCCCGCCCTCGATGTGCACCGTCCTCGGAATCGGATAGCGCACCCTGTCGGACTCGTCGGCATAGTCGAACGACACGCGCGACCGGGGCGTCGCCTTCGAGACGACGTCGAACGGGATCCCGATCGGCCGGCCGTCGTAGAGGCCCGAGCCGAAGTCCGCGTGAAGCCCGGTGCCGACGCCGATCGACTGGACGAGCTCCGCCGAGTTCGCCGCGACCGGAAGCCTGTCGACGCGCTGGTTCCACGCATTCGACGCCGGGAAGATCGGGGCACTTCGGCGCAGCCGGCAGGCGCAGCGCCTGCGCCGACGCGACGCCGATCAGCAACGCGCCTGCGGCCAGCGCGAGAGCTCGCTTCATGCCCGCAGGGTGCCCGAAACGGGCCTGCGCGGTATCCCCCTAGCGGGTCACGGGCAGCGACACCGTCACCTGCGTGCCCTCGCCCTCCCGGCTCGAGAGCGAGATCGTGCCGCCGTGCTGCTCGACGAGCGCGCGCGAGATCGCGAGCCCGAGCCCGGTGCCGGGGATCGCACGACGCGTCGCCGTGGACGCGCGAAAGAAGCGTGAGAAGACCTGGCCCTGCTCGTCGGGCGGGATGCCGATCCCGGTGTCGGCGATCGTCAGCAGCACCGCGTCGCCGGAGCCCGCGACGCTGACCGTGACGGTGCCGCCGTCGTTCGTGAACTTCACCGCGTTCGAGACGAGATTGTCGACGCACCTGCCGCAGCCGGTGCGCGTCGGCGAGCACCTCGGGCGGATGATCCGCGACGACGTCGATCGTGACGTTCTTCTCGGCTGCGGTCGGACGCACGGACTCGGCCGAGCGCGTCGCGAGGTCGACCATGTCGATCGGCGCGAGCGTGCAGCTCGATCCGCTTCGCCTCGATCTGCGCCACGAGCAGCAGATCCTCGACGAGCGCGTGCAGCCGGGTCGTGCTCCTGCCGGATCACGTCGAGGTACTGGCGTCCCGGACGTGCCGAGGCCCGCCTCCTCGTCCTGCATCATCTCGAGGAAGCCCGAGATCGAGGTGAGCGGCGTGCGCAGCTCGTGCGACACCGTCGCGACGAACGCGTCGCGCATCCGGTCGAGCTCGCGGTCGGCCGTCACCTCGCGCAGCGTCCACACCCGGCCCTTGAAGCCGCCGGACGTCTCCGGGACGGGGCGCGTGTACCCGCGGAAGACGCGGCCCGTGCCTGCGACCTCGAACTCGTCGGTCGAGGCCTCGCCCGCCTCGTGCGCGAGCTCGAGCATGCGCTTGCGGTAGCGCTCCGGCTCGGTGATCGAGTCCGCGAGCGCGAGCAGGCGCTCGGGAACGGAGCCGTGATTCGGCATCCCGAGCTCGCCGACGAGCTGCCGAAGCGGCCGGTTCGAGATGAGGATGTTCCCGTCCGCGTCCGTGAGGCAGATGCCGTCGAGCGTCGCGTCGATCAGCGCGGACTGCAGTGCGGCCACTCCGCGGTGGGCTCGCTCGCTCGCGCGGAGGCGCAGCCCGGCGAGCGCCGACCCGACCGCGAGCACGAGCAGCGTGCCCGCACGGACGCCGATCTGGCTCCCGTCGAGCGTCGCATTGTCGGCGTTGCTCGCCACGAGCCAGAGCGTGACCGCGAGCGCGACGCCGACCGTGCCCGCGATGACGCCGAGGTCGAAGCCGATGAGCGCAACCCACGGGGCGAAGGTGACGATGCCGAGCTTCGCCGACCACGAGAACGCCATCATCGCGCCCCACGTGGCCGCGAGGCCCGCGAGGGCGACGAACGAGACGATGTACCGGCGGCGGGCGAGCGACACGACGCGTCGGAGTGTAGACATGCGGTTAGTCGCCGAAGACACCGCGGAGCGCGTCGCCGATGGCCGCGCTCGACGCAGGCTTCACGAGATACGCGACGCTCGCGGGAGGCTCCAGGCCCTGCTCGCGCGGGTAGATGCTGAGGCAGACGACGGGCGGCGCGGAGTCGCCGAAGCGCCGGAGCACCGACCGCCCGACGGCGCACGCGGGCTCGAGCAGGATCGCGTCGACGGGACGGCAATCCGTCCGTCCCTCTGCCGACACCGGCTCGTAGCCGAGGCGCCGGACCGTCAACTCGAGCAGCGAGCGTACGTCGTCGTTCGGCTCGGCGATCAGCACGCGCGGCGTCATGCGGCGCGCTCGAGCGGGACGTCGTCCTCGTGCTCGTCCGCGCGCTCCGGGCCTTTTCCCCGCCGGAGAGCACGTTCACGAAGACGAACGCGGCTGCAAGGATGCCGAGGAAGATCGGCGAGCGCAGGTATTGCAGCACGACGATCGCGTTCGGAAGGCGCAGCGCCTTTGCGCCGACGATGTCCTTCGTCTTCGGCCGCCAGACGTCGGGGGCCGTGCGGTTGTCGCCGCGGACGACGAAGCCGTGCTTCGCGTCGCCGCCGATGATCCGATGGATGACCTGCGCGCCTGCCATCGGGTCGCCCTTCGGGACGCGGTAGGCGATCACCTCGCCGGGGTGGTAGCTCGCGTGCTTCTCGACGAGGACGAGGTCGCCGGTGTGGTAGCGCGGCTCCATGCTCTGGCCGGAGACGAGCACGTAGCCGGTGTGGCCGCCGAGCGACTGCGGACGCAGGTACTGCGCCCAGAAGAGGCAGACGAGCACGGTGATCGCGATGCCGGCCGCCTTGTTGGAGCGTTCGAACGCCGCACGGAGCGGGTGGGACGGCCGGACGAGCGTGAGGTGGGTGCTACTTCTCATAGTTGATCGTCAGCTGGGGCTGGTTCGCCGTCGTGGCGTTCTCGGCGGCGCCGAAGAGCGTCGTGACGTTGGAGTTGCTGCTCGCCTCGCTGATCCGCCAGCCGAAGCTCGAGGCGCTGTTCTTGATCAACGCGTCGAGATCTGCGGTGACGGTGACCGTCTTCGTGACGCCGCTCGTCGTCCCCGTCGCGAACGACGCGATCGCGGCCCCGTACGAGAGCCCCTGGACGCCGTTCCACGTCGACGCGCCCGACCACGACGAGAGAACCGGGGCCACGTCGAGCGTCTGGCTCGAGCCGGGAGCCGAGGTGATGCGGAGGCTCAGCGTCGCGGAGTCCGCCCCGCCGCTCGACGGGATGCCGCAGCTCGAGATGTCGAATCGCACGAAGGCCCAGGTCCGCTGATTCGACTTCGGCCCGACGCTGAGCGTCGTCGCGCCGCCGAAGCTCGCCGAGCCGCTGTGCTCGTCGACGTACGTGTCGGTCGTCGACGCGGTGCCCGAGAGCGTGCACGTGCCCTTCGTCAGGGTCTGCGAGCCCGCCCACAGGTGAGACGAGCCGACATTGAGCGACGCCGCGAACGCCGCGCTGCAGCCGAGGCCGAGCGTCACGGCGATGAGCACGGCGAGCCGCTTGACGTTCATCAGCCCGTGACCCCGTAGCTGAAGCCGCTGACGCTCGCAGCCGAGACCGTGCCGAGGCTCGTGAAGCTCGCCGAGCATGTCGCGGTGCACCCGGAGAGCGTCGTCGAGACGCTGGCGAGCGCGGCGTTGCCGGAGCCGACGAGGGTGACCGAGAGCGTCTCGCCGGAGCACGCCGCGGGGATCCCGGCGACGTCGACCTGCGTCACGTTCCCGCTGTTGTCGACCGTCCGGGTCGCGCTGAGCGTCGAGACGCCGCACGAGCTCACGGACGCGTTACCGGCGGACAGTGGCTGAGAGCCGAGCGCGAGCGTCGCCGCAGCTCCGCAGGCCGCGAACGTCGCGGCAACCGCGAGTGCGAGTCCCAGGATCTTCGTCAGCAGCTTCATCTCGGTCTCCAGGTGTCGAGTCGGGTGCTGCGGGACGGAACGCCGCCGCAGGCGTTCCGTCCGCAACTCGTTTGTCCGCCGGTACGGAACCGGCCGTTAGCCGTTGATCGCGACGGCGACGCCGATGACGTTCTTCGCGTCGACGACAGACCCGGGGGTCAGCGCGAGTGAGCCGCCGCCGACCGGCACGGTGCCGGTGATCGTCCCGAGCCCGGTGCCGGACGAGCCGGTGAGGGTCACGGAGATCGCCTTGCTGGCGCAGTTCGTGTCGAGCCCCGTGACGGTGACGCCCGAGACCTTGTAGCCGCTGATGCTCGAGTCGTACGCGACGGAGTAGGTGCCCGTCGGGGTGCCGCTTGCCTGACACGACGCAACCGTCGCGTTACCGGCGCTGAGCTGGTTCGTGCCGACGTTGAGCGTCGCCGCGAAGCCGTAGACCGCGCCGAAGATCGTGAGTGCGAGCACGAGCGCGAAGAGTGTCTTCTTGCGGGCCAGTGCCGTGATTGCCTTCGTCATCGTCTGTCTCCTCTGCCTTTGCTTGTACCGGCCGGACGCCATGTCCGATGGGCAGAGGATCGGAGACCGCCTGATGAATCCGAGGGCTCTCGCGGTATGCGAACCGTATGACCGTCCACGCACCCCGAAGGGTGAGGGACGGAGTTGAGCGGCCAGCTCCATCGCTTCAGCATCGTCTCTCGCGCGTGCTCGACGCGCCCCCGCGGAGGGTGAACTAGAGGTCGATTCCGGGATATCGGCCGCGGATCGCGTCGATGAAGCCCGCGAGCCGGTCGGCGAGCGCGGCATCCGCGATCTCCAGCACGTTCTCGGCGTTCTGCTCGCCGGAGTGCGAGAGGTTGAAGCTCCCGAGGAAGACGATGTCGTCGGTGACGGTCACCTTCGCGTGCATGTAGTCGTGCACCCGCCCGGGCGCGTACGGCGTCGAGTGCTTGCCCGAGAAGGGCGCGCGGGAGAGCGCCGAGCGAAGCAGCGGCTCCTTCCAGCTCGCGTTGCCGTTCAGCTGCCACTGGTGCAGGACCTCGTGGATCTGGGTGCGGTCGACGACGCCGGCGACGTCCACCTTCCCGTCCGAGGCGACCTGCGCGAGCGTGCCGAGGATCGGGCCGAGCTGATGACCGGCGAGGCGATCCGCACGCGGCGCCTCGCGGTGCCGATCGCCTTGGCGATCCGATGGGCGAGCTGCTCTCCGCGCCCCGGGCAGAACCACGCCCGGACGCTCGTCCCGCGACCTGGAGCGGGGCGGTGTCGACCTTGCCGCTCCGCTCGACGTCGCGCTTCGTCCAGAGCTGCTCGAAGTCCGTCGTGAAGCGGGCGGCGAGCTCGTCGACTCCGCGGTGATGACGACGTTCTCCTCGCGGGTCCAGGAGTCGGCCGTCCAGTTGGTCGAGCCCGTCCAGACTGCTTCCCCGTCGCGGACGACGTACTTGTGGTGCATCAGATCGGGGGTGCCCGGGATCGACGCGGTCGGGAAGGGGAGCGTGTCGAGGAGCTCGGGCTCCGCCCGCGAGCGGCGGCGGCACCGGGAGGCGCTCTGTCTCCTCGACGTTGTAGACGAGCCGGACGGCGACGCCGCGGCCCACAGCGCCGACGAGCGCGTCCTTGACGATCGCAGCGAGCACGTCGGCAGGTGAAGGTCGTAGATCGCGATGTCGAGCGTGCGCTCTGCCGCGCCGATCCAGTCGGCGAGCGCGTGCGCTGTGTCCTCCGGCGGCTGTCCGCCGTCGGTGAGGGTGCGGAGCTCTATGCCCGGGCCTTCGCGGCGCGCAGCTCGGCCTTGTGCGCGCGCTTGGCGGCCTGGTAGTCGAGGAGGGCCTGAGGCGAGTCGACGCCGCCGAGGCCGCTTCGCTCGAAGAGCGGGCGCGCCTTCTCGACGCCGAACCGGTTGGCGAGGACGTCGGCGACCGTTCGCACCTTCATCTCGCCGAAGCCGGGGAGCGCGCCGAGCCGGCGGCGCAGGTCGTCGGCGTCGGCCGCCTCGGTCCAGACCCGCGCCGCGTCGCCGCCGTATTCCTCGGCGACGACCGCCGCGAGATCCTGCACCCGCTTCGCCATCGAGCCCGGGAAACGGTGGATCGCCGGCTTCTCGCGGAAGACCGGCTCGAGGTCGGTTCGCGCGATTGCCGCCGGCTCGAGCGTTCCGGTGCGCTCCCTGATCCGGAGCGGTCCGGCGAACGCCTGCTGCACGGTGATCTGCTGGTCGAGCGCGAAGCCGACGAGGAGCGCGAACGGGCTCTCGGCGAGGAGCCGGCACGCCTCGTCGTCGTCCGTGAAATAGAGCCGATCCGGAGCGGTCATGCCTCGATCCTAGCCCCGCCGGGTCGCCCGGGCGCCCGGAGCTACGCTCCCTGGATGCAGCCGCTCGACGTGTTCAGCCCGGTCACGCGCGCCTGGTTCGAGCGGGCCTTCGACGCGCCGACGCCGGCGCAGGAGCAGGGCTGGCCGGTCATCGCGAGCGGCGCGAACACGCTCATCCAGGCGCCGACCGGGTCGGGAAAGACGCTCGCGGCGTTCCTCTACGCGATCGACCGGCTCGACGCCGCGCCGGGCGCGGGCCTGCGCGTCCTCTACGTCTCGCCGCTCAAGGCGCTGAACTACGACGTCGAGCGCAACCTGCGCGGCCCGCTCGCCGGGCTGCAGTCGCAGCTGCGCGGTCGCGGTGCGCACGGGCGACACGCCGCAGAAGGAGCGCACGGCGATGCTGCGCGACGCGCCCGACATCCTCATCACGACGCCGGAGTCGCTCTTCCTCATGCTCACCTCGCAGGCCCGCGAGCTCCTGCGCTCGGTCGACACGCTGATCCTCGACGAGGTGCACGCCGTCGCGGGCACGAAGCGCGGCGCGCACCTGGCGCTCTCCGTCGAGCGGCTCGAGCGCCTCGTGCGACGGAGCCGTTCCAGCGGATCGGGCTCTCGGCGACCCAGCGCCCGCTCGAGGAGATCGGCCGCTTCGTCTCGGGCGGACGGCCGATCGAGCTCGTCGACGCCGGCGTCGCGAAGCAGCTCGACCTCGAGGTCGTCGTGCCGGTCGAGGACATGCGCGAGCTCTCCTCGACCGGCCTCTTGCCGTATCCCGCGCCCGCCGACGGCCAGGAGATGGACATCGGCACCGAGCGCTCGTCGAACTCGATCTGGCCGTCGATCTATCCGGCGCTGCTCGAGCTCGTGCGCGCAGCACCGCTCGACGATCGTCTTCGTGAACAACCGCCGGCTCGCCGAGCGGCTCGCTCTGCGGCTGAACGAGCTCGCGGAGGAGGAAGTTGCGCGCGCGCATCACGGCTCGCTGGCGCGCGAGCAGCGCGTGCAGATCGAGGAGGACCTCAAGGCCGGCCGAATCCCGTGCCTCGTCGCGACGTCGTCGCTCGAGCTCGGCATCGACATGGGCGCGGTCGACCTCGTCATCCAGGTCGAGTCGCCGAAGTCGGTCGCGCGGGGGCTGCAGCGGATCGGCCGCGCGGGCCATTCGCTCGACGAGGTCTCGAAGGGGCGGATCTTCCCGAAGTTCCGCGCCGACCTGCTCGAGTCCGCGGTCGTGCTGCAGCGCATGCGCGAGGGCGCGATCGAGGAGACGCAGATCCCGCGCAACCCGCTCGACGTGCTCGCGCAGCAGATCGTCGCGATCTGCGCGCACGAGGAGATCGAGGTCGCGGAGCTGCACACGCTCGTCCGCGGCGCGTATCCGTTCGCCGATCTGTCGCGCGCGCAGCTCGAGAACGTGCTCGACATGCTCGCCGGCCGCTACCCGTCCGACGAGTTCGCCGAGCTGCGGCCGCGGATCGTCTGGGATCGGACGGCCGGCGTCGTGCGCGGCCGCGCGGGCGCGCGCCGCCTCGCGGTCACGAACGCCGGCACGATCCCGGACCGCGGCCTCTTCGGCGTCTTCATCGTCGACGGCGGCGGCCGGGTCGGCGAGCTCGACGAGGAGATGGTCTACGAGGCGCGCGCCGGCCAGGTGATCATGCTCGGCGCGTCGTCGTGGCGGATCGAGGACATCACGCGCGACCGCGTCCTCGTCTCGCCGGCGCCGGGCGTGCCGGGCGCGGTGCCGTTCTGGAAGGGCGAGGGCGTCGGGCGGCCGTACGAGCTCGGCGCGGCGATCGGCAAGTTCATCGCGCGAGGTCGTGGCGCAGCCGGAGGCGGCGCGGCGCGAGCGCCTCGTCGAGCTCGGGCTGTCCGCGTACGCGGCGCAGAACCTGCTCGACGTACCTCGAGGAGCAGCAGCGCGCGACCGGGCGTCGTCCCGTCCGACCGCACCGTCGTCGTCGAGCGCTTCCGCGACGAGATCGGCGACTGGCGGATCTGCATCCTCACGCCGTTCGGGGCGCGCGTGCACGCGCCGTGGGCGATGGCGGTGGGCGCGCGCCTGCGCGAGTCGCTCGGCATCGAGGTGCAGTCGATCTGGTCCGACGACGGGATCGCGTTCCACCTGCCGGATGCCGACGCACCGCCCGCGACCGATCTGCTGCTCCTGACCTCGGAGGAGCTCGACGAGCTCGTGCTCGCCGAGGTGGGGGAGACGGCGCTCTTCGGCGCGCGCTTCCGCGAGAACGCAGCGCGGGCGCTGCTCATCCCGCGCCGCCGTCCGGGCGAGCGCACGCCGCTCTGGCAGCAGCGGCTGAAGGCGCAGGGCCTGCTGCAGGTCGCGCGGAAGTACGCGAGCTTCCCGATCGTGCTCGAGACCTACCGCGAGTGCCTGCAGGACGTCTTCGACCTGCCGGCGCTGAAGCAGCTGCTCCACGGGCTGCGCACGCGCGAGCTCGACCTCGTCGAGGTCGAGACCGCCTCGGCCTCGCCGTTCGCGTCGTCGCTCCTCTTCGACTACATCGCGACGTACATGTACGAGGACGACACGCCGCCGGCGGAGCGGCGTGCGCAGGCGCTCTCGCTCGACCGCGACCTTCTCCGCGAGCTGCTCGGCCAGGAAGAGCTGCGCGAGCTGATCGACGCCGACGCGCTCGCGGAGGTCGAGGCGTCGCTGCGTCCGCGCTCGAAGAATCCGGACCATCTCCACGACATCCTGCGGCTGCGCGGCGACCTGCGCGTCGGCGAGTTCGACGAGGCGCACGCCGCGATCCTCGAGGCCGAGCGCCGTGCGATCCGGGTGCGGATCGCCGGCGAGGAGCGGCTGATCGCGGCCGAGGACGCGGGCCGCTATCGCGACGCGCTCGGCGTCATGCCGCCGTCCGGGCTTCCCGACGTGTTCCTCGAGGCGGCGCCGACTCGCTGCGCCAGCTCGTGCGGCGGTACGCGCGCGGGCGCGGGCCGTTCACGACGGCGCGAGGTGAAGCGCTGGTTCGGCGTCGACGTCGAGGAGGACCTGCGCGAGCTCGAACGCGAGGACAAGCTCGTGCGCGGCGAGCTGCGGCCGGGCGGGAAGCGAGCGCGAGTGGTGCGACCCCGACGTCCTCCGCCGTCTGCGGCGCGCGTCGCTCGCGGCGCTGCGGCGCGAGGTCGAGCCGGCCGAGCAGGCCGCGCTCGGCGCTTCCTGCCGCACTGGCACGGCATCGACCGGCGCGCGACGCTGCGCGAGGCGCTGATCCCGCTGCAGGCGCTCGCGCTGCCGGTGTCGCTCTGGGAGTCGGAGGTGCTGCCGCGGCGCGTGCCCGGCTACCGGCCGGAGCAGCTCGACCAGCTGTGCGCGTCCGGCGAGCTCGTCTGGGTCGGCGCCGGCCTCGACCGTGTCGCCGTCTTCTTCCGCGAGGACGCGCCGGTGCTCGGCCGGCCCGCCGCGGCGCCCGCGCCCGAGGGAGAGGCGCACGACGCGATTCGCGCGGCGCTCGCGGGCGGTGCGCGCTTCTGGGCCGACTCGCTCGAGGGACGGGCCTCGGACGCCGACGTGCTGCCCGCGCTGTGGGATCTCGTGTGGGCCGGCGAGGTGACGAACGACGCGTGGCCGCCGCTGCGCGCGGAGCGGCGCTACCAGCCGGTCCGCCCGGAGCGCCGCGCGCGGCGGTTCTCGCGCTCGCGTGCGCGCGACCGACCGCGACGCAGGGACGCTGGGCGCTCGCCGAGGGTCTGTTCGCCGGGCGGCCCGACCGCCGCGCGCTCGCCGAGCTCCTGCTCGAGCGTCAGGGGATCGTCACGCGCGACGGCGTGCGCGGCGAGGGCATCCCGGGCGGCTACGGCGCCGTCTACTCGGAGCTGCGCGCGCTCGAGACGCTCGGCACGTGCCGCCGCGGCTACTTCGTCGAAGGGCTCGGCGGCGCGCAGTTCGCGCTCGGCGGCGCGGTCGAGCGGCTGCGCGAGCTGCGGCCGCGCGACGGCGACGAGCCCGAGCCGCTCGTGCTCGCCGCGGCGGACCCGGCGCAGCCGTACGGCGCGGCGATCCCGTGGCCGAAGCGTTCCGGCTCGCGCGCAGCGCGCGTCGCCGGCGCGCAGGTCGTCCTGCTCGGCGGCGAGGCGGTGCTCTTCGTCGAGCGGGGCGGGCGCACGCTCGTCCCGCTCCGCGAGCCGGAGGAGGAGTGGCTCCGCGTCGCGCTCGCGGCGCTCGTGGCCTACGTGAAGCGGGGCGGCGCGAAGCGGCTTGCGGTGGAGCGATTCGACGGCGAGCCGGTGACGAGCTCCTTCGTCATGCCGCTGCTCGTCGACGCCGGCTTCCTCGCCGGCCCCCGCCGCGCCGTTCTTCGCGCCTGAACGGCCCGGACGCGGCGGCCGGGCCTAGCCGAGCTCGGCGACGAGCGTTCGCACGAGCTCCGCGACCGGGAGCTCGCGCGCGCGGCGCGCGCCGGTGCCGCCCATGAAGACGGGGCCGCGCGCGGCGGCGACGGCCCGCTGCTCGGGGAACGGCAGCACGTCGGGCTCCGCCATCAGCTGCTCGAGGAGCGGCGTGCGCGCGGCGCGCATGTGGCGTCCGGTGTACGCCGGCGTCACCACGGTCTCGTAGGCGCGGAGCGCGTCGAGGTGCTCGCGCGGCCGCCCGCACTCGGGCGTGAAGAGGAACGCCGTGCCGAGCTGCACCCCCGCTGCGCCGAGCTCGAGCGCGCGCCGGATCCCGGCGCCGTCGACGATCCCGCCCGCCGCGACGACCGGCACCGGCACGTCGATCGCCGCGAGCAGCTCGTCGAGCGGAACGAGCGCGTCCTCGAACGAGCCGAGGAACGTGCCGCGATGCCCGCCCGCCTCGGCGCCCTGCGCGACGATCGCGTCGACGCCGGTGCCGCGAGCCGTCGGCCTCCTCGGCGGTCGTCGCCGTGCCGAGCACCACGATCCCGCGCTCCCGAATGGCGCGGGTCGACGGGCCCGAACGTGAAGCTGAACACCGCCGGCCGCTCCTCGAGCACCACCTCGAGCACTCCGTCGCGCAGGTACCGCGGCGCGAACAGGTTCACCGCGAACGGCGCCCCGTCGCGGCGCGAACCTCGCGGATCGCCTCGCGCAGCTCGTCCGGCGAGAGCGTCGCTCCGGCGATCGAGCCGAGCGCGCCCGCGTTCGACACCGCCGCGGCGAGCGACGGCGGCTGAGCCGTCGCCATCGGCGCCTGGACGATCGGATGCGCGCGCCGAAGAGGCTCACGCCGCGACGAGCTTGTAGCCCGACGCCGCGCACCGTCACGAGCCGCTCCGGCTGCGTCGGGTCGCGCTCGATCTTGCGGCGCAGGTTCGAGATGTGCACCTCGCACGCGTGCTCGTCGCCGACGTGCTCGCTCGCCCAGAGGTGCTGCATGAGCTCGCGGCGCGAGACGACCGCGTCCGGCTGCTCGGCGAGCAGCGAGAGCACCTTGAACTCCGACAGCGTGAGGTGGACGCGCTCGCCGTCGACGAGCACCTCGTGGCGGCCGAGGTCGATCTGCAGGCCGCCGAGCTTCCGCACCGTCGCGCCGCCGCCGGCGCGGTCGAGCTCGCGGCGGCGCAGGATCGCGCGCACGCGGCTGAGCAGCTCCGCGCTCGAGAACGGCTTCGTCACGTAGTCGTCGGCGCCGAGCTCGAGCCCGAGCACGCGGTCGGCCTCCGCGTCGCGCGCGGTCAGCATGAGGATCGGGACGTCGCTCTCGGCCCGCAGCGCGCGGCAGACCTCGATGCCGGAGAGCCCGGGCAGCATCACGTCGAGGACGACGA
The DNA here is from genome assembly GCA_963831405.1 of uncultured Actinomycetes bacterium. GTDB lineage: Bacteria > Actinomycetota > Thermoleophilia > Gaiellales > Gaiellaceae > Palsa-739. Next base: position 157,583 of record CAWHPX010000002.1, on the reverse strand, counting down.
GGTCGTAGCGGCCCGAGCGGCCCGACTCGAGCGCCGCCTCGCCGTCGCGCTCCTCGTCGACCTCGTAGCCCTCGCGCCGCAGCGTGAACGCGACGACGTCGCGCACGCCCGCGTCGTCGTCGACGAGCAGGATGCTCTCCGTGCGCGTCATGCGCCGGCACCTCCTCCCGCACGCGCGCGCGGCGAGGAGGATCCGGAAGACGGTCCCCTCGCCGGGCGACGAGTCGAGCTCGATGCGGCCGCCGAGCGTGCGCACCGACTCCCGCACGATCGCGAGCCCGAGCCCGAAGCCGTGCGCGTCGCGCTCGCCGCGGTAGAAGCGGTCGAAGACGTGGCGCTGCACCTCGGGGCTGATCCCGGGGCCCGAGTCCTCGACCTCGATCGTGACCGTGTTCCCGTCGGCGTAGGCGCGGAGGACGACCGAGCCGCGAGCCGTGTGCTTGGCCGCGTTCTCGCCGAGATTGCGCAGCGCCTGCTCGAGCAGGTCGCGGTTCGCCTCGACCGCGAGGCCGTCGGCCACTCGACGTCGACCGCGACGCCGTCGTGCGGCTGGAGCCTCGGCCGCGACGTCGCGCAGGAGCGGCGCGAGCTCGACGGCCTCGACGCGCGGCGGCTCCTGCCCGGAGTGGGCGCGCGCGAGCGTCAGCATCGCGCGCGCGAGGCGCGCCAGCCGGCCCGCCTCGCGCTCGATGTGGGCGAGGAAGCGGTCGCGCTCGGCGGGATCCTCCTTCGCGCCGGCCTGCAGCACCTCGACGGCGCCGATGATCGTCGTGAGCGGCGTCCGGAGCTCGTGCGCCGCGTTCGAGACGAACTCGCGCTCGGCGAGCTCGCGCCGCTCCTGCTCGGTCAGGTCGTCGACGACGAGCAGCGCCCAGTCGGTCTCGGGCTGGGACGGGATCCCGACGACGCCGTAGGCGTGCTTGCTCGTCCGGCGTCACGTGCACCTGCGCGGACGGACGCGCGCTCGTCGAACAGCCCCTGCGCGAACTCGCGAAGCCCGAAGCTCGGCCACGGCTCCGGCAGCTCGTCCCCCTCCGCAGGCGCCCGCCGAGGATCCGGCGCGCCTCGGTGTTCGCGAAGTGGACGACGAGATCCTGGTCGATCGTGAGCACTCCCTCGTGCAGCCGCTCGAGCAGGAGCCGCAGGCGGTCGCGCTCGGCCTCGAGGCGGCGGAACGAGCGGCGCAGCTGGCGGCGCATCCGGTCGAAGCTGTGGGCGAGCAGGCCGAACTCGTCGCGGAACCGGTAGCGGAGCGGCGTCTCGAAGTCGCCGTGCGCGATCGCCTCCGTCGCGCGCGGTCAGCCGGCGCAGGCGCAGCGCGATGAGCTGGGCGAAGAGGAGCCCGACGATGACGCCGATCACGCCCGCGATGACGCCCGCGCGCAGCGCCTCGCCGTTGACGGTGTCGATCGCCTCCGCCGTGTCGGGCCTGCGGCTGACGGCCACGAGCGCTCTGGCCGTGGTACGGGATCGCCGCCACGAAGAGCCGTCGTCCGCCGTGCGGACGTCGCCGCCGAACGTGGCCGCGCCGCCGAGCGCACGGCTCCTCGCCTGGCGCAGCGCGACGCGGTGCGGGCCGGAGCTCGCGACAGGCGCCGTCGCGCCGTTACGTAGCGTCGAGGCCGAAGTGTGCGCGATCCCCGGCAGCCGCGCTCGACGTTCGCCCGCCGCCTGTCTCCGCGGGCGGCGCTGCCGCGGCGAGCTTCTCCCCGTGGCCGGAACGCGTTCTCCGAGCGGTCGAGAACTGGGAGACGACGATCGCCGTCGACGTCGCGGCCACGACCGCGAACGCGACTCCCAGCCACCAGCGAACTCCGATGAAGCGCCGCTATTCGACGGCTCGCGGTCGTAGGCTTCCGCCATGCCGGAAGGCGATTCGCTCCATCGCGCGGCCCGGCGGCTGCAGGTTCTCGTCGGCGAGCGCGTCGAGGTCGAGACGCCGCATCCGCGTGCGGCGGTGAAGGGGCTCGCCGAGCGGCTCGACGGCCGGGGGCTCGAGGCGGTGGAGGCGGTCGGGAAGAACCTCCTGCTCCGCTTCGAGGGCGGCCTCGTCCTGCGCAGCCACCTGCGGATGAAGGGCCGCTGGCGCGTCGAGCCGCGCGGCGCCCGGCGCGCCGGGCAGCCGTGGCTCGTGCTGCGCGGCGACGAGCACGAGGCCGTGCTCTGGAACGGGCCGGTGCTCGAGCTCGTGAGGCGCGCGCGGCGTCGCCGCGCCTCGGCCCCGACATCCTCGGCGAGCCGCCCGACTTCGAGGCGATGCTCGAGCGGCTGCGCGTGCGGAGCGCGGCCGCGCGGTCGGCGACGCCCTCCTCGACCAGCGGCTCGTCGCCGGGATCGGGAACATGTGGAAGGCCGAGGCGCTCTGGGAGGCGCGCGTCTCGCCGTGGCGCGCCGCTCGCCGACGTCGCCGACGACGAGCTGCGCGCGGTGCTCGAGGCCGCGCACCGGCTGATGCGCGCCGGCGTCGACGGCGCGCGACCGCTGCGCCGCGTCTACCGCCGCGCGGGGCGGGCGTGTCCCCGCTGCGGCGGCGTCATCCGCTCGCGCCGCAGGGCGAAGCGCGCGGACCGCCTACTGGTGCCCGGGCTGCCAGGTAGGAGGGAAGGCGCCGCCGGCGTAGGTAGGAAGTTGCCGATGCGCGCGCCGCACCTCCACGACACGCTCCGCCGCTTCTGCCTCGGCGCGTTCGCCGTCTTCACCCGCGAGCTCGAGGACGGCGTCGACCTCCCGTTCGCCTTCGAGGAGCACGGCGCCTACGGCCGGCCGACGCTCTACGAGTACCGCCCGCTCGTGCGCGGCTTCGTCGAGGCGCGCGCCGAGCGGCTCTTCGCGCGCGTCGACGTCCACGACGCCGTCGCCGATCTGCTCCGCGAGCCGGCGGCGCGGATCTTCGCCCACGCGCACGAGGGAGACGTAGCGACGAGGCGCGCGCGGTCTACCGCAGCGTGCTCGTGCCGCTGCTCGTCCGCACCGCCGAGGGCTGCGGCGGCTTCGACTGGGACGACTCCGCCTTCGCGCGCGCGTACGAGGAGCTCGAGAGCTCGCTCTACGGCGAGGGTCACTCGCTACGGCGCGGTCGCGCCGCTGATCGGCCTCTCGGTCGGCACGCAGATCGAGCTCGGCGACGGGATCCGCGTGCGCGTCGCCGCGACCGGCGAGCTCGCGGCGATGTGGCCCGAGGCGCACGGGCTGCTGCCGCGGGACTTCGGCCGCGAGCCGGACCGGATCTGCGTGCTCGAGCTCGAGCGCTCGCTCGCGAGGCGCGACGACGAGGCGCCCGACGCGCCCGGCGAGCTCGCGGACGCGGTCACGGCGATCCGGCTCGCGACCGCGGCGCCGGTCGCCGCGGGCCCGGTCCTCTTCGAGCGGCTCGACTGGCGGCCGTACGGGATCCGTCCGGTGCTGCCGATCGCGGCGACGGCGCCGCCGGGCGAGCCGACGCGGCTCGACCCGTTCCGCGCCTCGGTCGCGAGCGACGCTGCGCGTCGCGGCTCGGCGTCGCCGACGACGACGCGCAGCTCGGCGAGGCGCTCGACCGCTGGGAGCTGGCGCTCTTCCAGTCCGAGCCGTTCCGCGGCGAGCAGCTGCGCCACGCGCTCGACGCCGCGCTCGGGGACGGCGACGGCGCCTGGGCGGCGGCGATGCGCGGCGCCGCCCTGCTCGGCGAGACCGCGGCAGGAGCGCGCCGAGCTCGCCGAGAAGCTGCGCGACGCCGACGCTGCGAGCTGGTCCGCCGCCTGCTCGTCGCCGTGCTCCTGCACGAAAACCGCCGCGCGCTCGTCCGCGACCTCGACGAGGTGCTCCTCGGCTCGCGGCGCCGGTCGCGAACCTCCAGCAGCTGCGCCAGAGCTCGACACAGTCTCGTCGCCGCCTACCTTCGAGGCATGGAGGAAGCGCGAGCGGTGCTGGCCCGGCTCGAGCGAATCGAGGCGCTCGAGCGCGAACGCGCGGCGTGCCGTCGCTCCTCGCCGAGCTGCGCGAGCTCGTGCGCGAGGCCGAGGTGGGCCGAGCGGGAGAGCGATCCGCGCGCGGGGGCGGCGGCGTGTCGCGCTCGCCGCCCGCGACCGCGGGGCCGCTCGCAACGAAGTCCTTCTCCCCGAACTAGGAGGAACGCGAGGAATTGCACCCAGCGAAAAGGACCAAATGACGCCTGCTACTACCCGCGTTCGAACAAGATCTTCTTCCGCGGCCTCGGTCTGATCGCCCGGCTGAGCTGCTTGTTACTTCGACGGGGAACTTTGCCGAGGGTGGGTCGGTGGTCCCTAAACTTGTTCAAGGGCATCTAATCCTCCGCACCTCGCCGGTCGATAGCAGCGTTAGAACGTCTGTGCGCAGGCTGCTACGCAATAAGAAGGTGCAGGTCCTCCTCATGGGTCTCGGCCTGGGCCTCCTCGGGGTCGCCTTCTTCAGCGCGAAGCACTTCGTCCACGGCGGCTGGCCGCTCGACCACGCCGATCCGATCCTCGTCGGCGCCGCCGCTGCCCTCTTCCTGATCGCCTACGCCTTCAAGGCGTGGGGCTGGCAGCGCCTGTTCAGCGCCGCACGACCGGCCCACCGCAGGTGCGCTCGCGTTCGCCGGCGGCGCTGCCTGCGTCGGCGGTGTCGCGATGCCCGGCCGCGTCGACGACGCGATTCGCATCGCCTGCGTCGCGGCGCTTTCCCGGCACGCGCGCCGGTCTCGGCACGATCGGACTCAGCCTGATCATCCTCGGCATGCTCGACAACGCCGCGCTCGCCCCGCTCGCCTCCGTCGTCATCACCGACACCAGCTCGTGTACCGTGCGTGCCGGTTTCCTCGTCGTCGCCGTCGCCGGCGTGCTCGCCGCGTTCGTCGTCTCGATGCTGCCGAAGTTCACGGGCATGCGGCGCGTGATGAAGTACCAGATCGGCCGCTGGCTCACCGAGCACACGCAGAGCCGCAGGAGTCGCTCGCCGCCCTGCTGCTCATCTCCGTCTCGTGGGCCCTTCGCGGCACCGCAGTCTTCCTGCTCCTGAACGTGCTCGCGCTGCGCGGCTCGTTCCCGCTTGCCCTCGGCTTCCTCTGCGCCTCCGCCGCCTCCGCCGCCGTGCCGATCGGCCCGGCCGGGCCGCGATGCAGGCCGGCGCAGGCGCGACGCTGCTCGCCCTCTCCGGCGTGCCGAAGGCCGACGCCGTCGCGTTCTCGGTCGCCGCTCAGGCGCTCGATCGTCGTCACCGGCGCCGCCGTGATCCTCCTGATCGCCGCCTGGAACGTCGCGATCCGGATCAGCCACGCCTGGCGGCTGCGTTCTGACGAAGTCGCCCGTCGCACGAGCGCGACGCCGAGCATCGCCACCGCGAACGCCACGCACGCCCCGACGAGCAGGATCTCGTTCAGCCCCGCGACGAACGAGCCCTGGCTCTGGAAGATCGCGCCGAGCCCGGCGATGCCGGTCGCGATCCCGACCTGGCGGAACGTGTTGTTGATGCCCGACGCCATGCCGGCGCGCCGCGGCTCGACGACGCCGACGGCGGTCGCCGCGAGCGGCGCGTTGACGAGGCCGACGCCGATGCCGCCGACGATGAAGCCCGGGAGCAGGTGCGTCCAGCCCGAGCTCTGCGTCAGCCCGTGCATGAGCAGGAGCGCCGCGCCGACGAGCGCCATGCCGACGCCGAAGAGGATGCGCACCGGGATGCGCGCCGACAGCCGTCCCGCGATCGGCGCGGTGACGAACGAGAGCAGCGAGAGCGGCAGGAAGCGGAGCCCGGCCTGGAGCGGCGAGTAGTGCAGCTCGTTCTGGAGGTAGAGGGTCAGGTAGAGGAACAGCGAGAACATCGCCGACGAGATCGTGAACGCGACGATCTGCGCGCCCGCGAAGGTCGGCTTGCGGAAGAGCCGGAAGTCGAACATCGGCGCGTCCTCGCGCAGCTGCGACACGACGAACGCGGCGAGCAGCACGACCGCGGCGACGAAGAGCCCGATCGTGCGACCGCTGCCCCAGCGCCAGGCGTTGCCGCGCAGCAGCGCGAGCACGAGCGCGAAGAGGCCCGCGGTGAAGAGGACGAAGCCGAGAACGTCGAAGCCGGCGTGCTCCTCGTCGCGCGACTCGTGCAGGTAGGCGATCGCGCCGACGACGCAGACCGCGCCGATCGGCAGGTTGACGAAGAAGATCCACCGCCAGCCGGCGTACTCGGTGAGGACGCCGCCGACGAGCGGGCCGATCGCGACGGCGAGCGCCGATCGTCGCGCCCCAGATCCCGAACGCCGTGCCGCGCTCGCGCCCGTGGAACTCCTGCGAGAGGATCGCGAGCGAGACCGCGAACATGATCGCGCCGCCGATCCCCTGGGCGCCGCGGGCGATGTTGAGGAAGAGCGGGGAGGTGGCGGCGCCACAGGCCGCCGAGGCCGCGGTGAAGAGGAGGATGCCGACGATGAAGACCCGCTTCCGGCCGAGCCAGTCCCCGAGGGTGCCCGCGTTCAGCATGCAGGTGGCGAGGAGGAGGGCGTACGCGTCGACCACCCACTGCAGATCCGTAAAGGAGGTGTGGAGCTCCTTCTGAATATCGGGGAGCGCGACATTGACGACGGTGATGTCGAGCAGGAGCATGAAGATGCCGACACAGACGATGAGAAGGGCGCGCCATTTGCGGTCCATGCCCGGGAATCTACGCAAGAAGGACTCTGCTACGTTGATCCGAAAGGTGAGCGACTATGGCGCTCGCGCGACTGCTTCCACGCCCGAGCGCTCGGACGAGGACGGATAGGGGACCGACTCTGGCTCGGGTCATCGCATTCGCGAATCAAAAGGGTGGGGTCGCCAAGACGACGACGACCCTGAACCTCGGCGTGGCGCTGGCCGAGCAGGGGAAGAAGGTCCTCGCGATCGACCTCGACCCGCAGGGCAACCTGACGATGTCCCAGGGGTGGAACCCCGACGAGATCGACCGGTCGATGTTCGACGTGCTCGTCCACAAGCTGCCGATCTCGGAGATCGTCCGGACGAACGAGATCGACGTCGCCGTCGCCTCGATCGACCTGGCGGGCGCCGAGCTCGCCCTGAGCTCGATGATCGGCCGCGAGCGGGCCCTCGAGAAGGCGCTCCTGCCCGCGCGCGAGGAGTACGACTGGATCATGATCGACACCCCGCCGTCGCTCGGCCTGCTGACGATCAACGCCTTCGTCGCGGCCACCGGCGTCATCGTCCCGGTGCAGTGCGAGTACCTCTCGCTCCGCGGGCTCGTGCAGCTCGAGAACACGCTGACGATGATCCGCGAGAACCTGAACCCGGTCGTCGAGATCCAGGGAATCCTGCCGACGATGTTCGACAAGCGCCTGCTGCACTCGCGGGAGGCCGTCGAGATCCTGAAGGAGAACTTCGGAGACCTCGTGCTGAACACGAGAATCCGCAAGACTGTCCGCTATGCAGAGGCACCGGTGAAGGGAATGTCGGTGCTGAAGTACGACCCGACCGGTGAGGCTGCGACGATGTATCGCGACCTCGCCAAGGAGGTACTGAATGGCGCGCCGGCGCGCCAGCATGCGTGAAGGCCCGCTCGCGGAGCTGTTCCGCGCGACGGAGGCGGCACAGCGCCAGGCCGAACAGGAGCCTGAGCAGCAGCATGCCCCGGCGGAGGCTCCGGCCGCGGAGCCGGACGAGCGCACCGTCGACCACGTTCCCAGCTGGGAGGAGGCCGCGCGCGGCGAGGCTGCGATCGAGCCGCCCGCACCTGCGCCGCCCTCGCCCCGGCCCGACCCGATGCCGCAGCCCCCGACGCCGGACCCGGTGCCTCCTGCACCGACGCCTTCGCCCGGCCCGGACCCGACGCCCGACCCGGCGCCGCCGCAGATCCGCGCGGCGCCGCCCGTCCCGGCGCCCGCGCCGCCGCCGGTGACGCGCTACGTCGAGACGCTGCCCGAGCAACCTGCACGGCTCCATCGCATGCCGCGCGCCGACTCCGGCGCCTATCTCGCCGTGATCAAGGTCGTCGGCGTCGGCGGTGCCGGCCTGAACGCCGTGAACCGCATGATCGACGCAGGCATCAGCCAGGTCGAGTTCATCGCGGTGAACACCGACATTCAGGCGCTCCACATGAGCGACGCGCCGTCGAAGATCCACATCGGCCGCGACCTGACGCAGGGCCTCGGCTCCGGCGCCGACCCGAATGTCGGGCGCGCCGCGGCGGACGAGGGCTACGACCAGCTGAAGAACGCGCTCCGCGGCAGCGACATGGTGTTCGTCGCCGCAGGGGAGGGCGGCGGCACAGGCACGGGCGCCGCACCGGTCGTCGCGCGGATCGCGCGCGAGCTCGGCGCGCTCACCGTCGGCATCGTCACGACGCCGTTCAAGTTCGAAGGCACGAAGCGCCGCCACCAGGCCGACCTCGGCGTCCAGGCGCTGCGCCAGGTCTGCGACACGACGATCGTCGTCCCGAACGACCGGCTGCTCGAGGTGCTCGACCGGTCGACCTCGATGCTCGACGCGTTCAAGGTCGCCGACGACGTCCTGCGCCAGGGCGTGCAGGGCATCTGCGACCTGATCACGATGCCGGGCCTGATCAACCTCGACTTCGCCGACGTGCGCACGATCATGGCCGACAGCGGCACCGCGCTGATGGGCATCGGGTTCGCCTCGAGCGGCGAGAATCGCGCGAAGGAAGCCGCCGAGCGGGCGCTCCGCTCGCCGCTGATCGACGAGGAGATCACGGGCGCGACGGGCATCCTCCTGTCGATCGCCGGCGGCGACGACATGACGCTGATCGAGGTGAACGAGGCGGCAGAGGCGATTCGCGCCGCCGCCACCGAGGAGACGAACATCATCTTCGGTGCCACGGTCGACGACCGCCTGACCGGCCAGGTGTGGGTGACGGTCGTCGCCACCGGCATCGGTCGCGGCGCGAAGGTTCGCCGCCCACCGTTCGAAGCTCCGGTGCCGACGCGCTCGTCGCGCACGAGCGACGACGTCGACATTCCGAGCTTCCTCCGCTAAGGAGCCCCTCGTCTAGGCTCCCCCGGTGGACACGTACCTGGCCATCGCGAGCCGCCGCGAGATCCGGGACTACGCCGACACGCCGATCCCCGGCGAGGTCGTGCACCGGATCCTCGACGCGGGCCGGCTGAGCGGCTCCTCCAGGAACACGCAGCAGTGGGAGTTCGTCGTCGTCACGGACCGGGATGCGATGGCGAAGTGCGTCTTCGCCCCCGGGAACGTCCTCGGCGCGACGCTCGTCGTCGCGATCGCGGGCGCAGCCCGCGGCTTCGACGTCGGCCGCGCCGCCGAGAACATGCTGCTCGCGGCCTGGAACGACGGCGTCGGCTCGTGCCCGAACGGAATCCGCGACGCCGACGGCGCCGAGCGGATCGCGGGCGCGCCGGTCAGCATCGTCCTGACGTTCGGCTACCCGGCGAAGCCGCGCGACCCGGAGTCGCGCACCGCCGAGGAGTGGTCGGACCGCGCGAAGCGCAAGCCCTTCGACGACGTCGTCCGCACCGTCTAGGGCAGCCGGCAGCTCGGCTGTTGACCGGCGAGCTCGCCGATCGCGCGCGAGGCGTCGACGTGGAACGTCAGCATCACGGTCCGGGCGCGCCGCGTGGTCAGCCGGAGCATCCCGTCGTGGCCCTTCCTCAGGCAGCCGAGCGACGCGTGCCAGTACGGCGACCAGCGCACGGCGATGCGGTACGTCCCGCCGCTCCCGACGGCGACGCCGATCCGCGACTCGGCCATCGTCGTGAGCCGCGCGTTGCCGGGGCCGGTCACCATCCGCCTCGGCGCCGGCACGGCGTAGATCGTCAGCTCGTGCGTCCGGAACACCGGCCGTAGACCGGCGCGCCCGCTGCGCACGAGCGTCGCCTCGCCGCGCGCGCTGTAGTCGGGCGTCGAGTGCGCCAGGACGACGTAGCGAACGCCGAGCCCGTGCAGCCAGCCGAGATACGCCTTCGCGCCGAGATGGTCGTACAGCACCTCGTTCTGCGGGAAGTCGTCCTGCCGGTACCAGCCGCGCGCGATGGGGATCCCCGCCTCCGCGAGATACGCCGCCGACGAGTGGGTCGACGTGTCGACCGCCTCGACGCGATACGACGGCTGCAGGTGCGCGCGCAGGAAGCCGACGGCTGCGGGCCACGTCGACGCCCGCGCGGTCGCGTCGGTGCTCCCGTGCACGTAGCTCCAGACGAGCGGCGTCACGTTCCAGGCGAACGCGAGCACGACGGTTGCCAGCCCGAGCGCCCGCGGGCGCCAACCGCGCAACGAGAAGACGAGCACGACGAGGGGGATCGCCGCATAGCGCAGACGCGCGACGTTCTCGCCGATCGCCGAGGGCACGATGAAGAGCGTCACGAGCGACGCGAGATACACCGCAAAGACGAACTGCAGCACGCGCGCACGCTCGACGCCCCAGCACATCGCGAAGCACACGACGCAGAACGCCACACCGGCGGCGAACTCGGCGCCGCTGAACGGGAAGCGTCCGCCTCCGGGGAAGATCCGCCAGAGGCTGATCTCGAGCACGGTGGCGACGACGACGCCGACGATCGGCACCCAGTTCCGGTACAGCGACTCGCGTCGCGCGAGCGCGACGCCGGCGAGGATCACGAGCAGGAGCAGGAAGGCCAGCGGGCTCGCGGCGATCGTCAGTGTCGCGAGCGCGGCGAACCGCCAGCGCCCGTGTCGCTGCAGCGCCCAGAGCGAGAGGAGGGCGAGCGACATGCCGAGCGCGAACGGGAATGCCGCCGAGAGCACGATTCCGGCCCACACGATCGCGAACGTCCGGCTCGACCAGCGTGTCGTCGGGCCCCATTCGCTCCACAGGACGACGGCGAAGGCGAGCGCCGCAAGCGCGATCGTCGCGACGGCGAGAAGCTTGATCCCGAGGAGGGCGGCGAGCGGATAGTAGAGCAGGCTGTAGGTGACGAAGCTGTAGCGGCCCGCGTACCAGAAGTTGTTCCAGAGCGTGAACCCGTGCTCGAGGAAGAGCGTGCGCTGGTAGGCGTGCGCGGCGAAGTCCGTCCCCGGCGGCCCGAGCCACGCGAGCGCGGCCGCGATCGTGGCGGCCGCCGCAGCCGACAGGACCGCTTCGCGGACGAGGGGATGTCGGAGGCTCACGGCTCCTGTGGAAGTTCCGCCGCGACGGGCAGCGCAAACCGGCGCAGGACCGGCAGCGCGAGCGTGCGGTGCACGAGCCCGCCCTCGAGCGCGAGCACGGCGCTCAACCCCGCGAGCGCGACGGGACCGGGCGAGTCGTTCACGAGGAACGACGCGGCGAGCCCGGCCAGGAGGGCGACCGCGACGGCGCGCTCGGAGCGCGAGCGCCCGTAGCGTGCGGCGGCGAGCCCGACGCCGAGGATCGCGGTCAGCGGGATGAGGAGCCACCACTGCTCGACCATGCGCGCATACGCGAGCGGCACCCGGTTCGCCGCGACGTTCGCGATGCCGTTGAAGCCGCCCTGCAGCGCGCCGCGCAGATGGTCGGGGCCGCTCGCCGCCGCGTCGAGGTTGACGAGCGCGAGCACGACGAGCGCAGCGGCGCCGAGCGCCGGCAGCGTGAAGCGGCGGCGCGCACCGGTCAGCTCGACGGCGAGGATTGCGAACGCGACGCCGACGACGATCGCGCCGCCGCCGTCGGAGCCGAGCTTGTTCTCGGCGATCGTCGCGAGTGCGAGCGCGCCGATCGCGAGGAACATCGGCCAGCCGAAGCGGCGCCGCAGGAGCGCCGCGCCGAGGAGCGCGGGGAAGAGAAGCCACGTCTCGAGCAGGTTCGAGACGCCGAAGAAGCGGCTCGTCAGCTCCGGCCCGATCGGCGCGAGCGAGAGCGTCGAGGGCCGGACGAGCATCGACACGGCGTACGCCGCGAGCAGCGCGACGAGTGCGAAGCCGAAGATCGTCTTCCGCCGGAAGATCATCGGCCCGAGGATTCCGCCCGCGACCGTGCAGAGGCCGAGGAGCGTCACGCGCGGTGCGGCGTCGCCTGCGGGGAACCAGCCCTGGAGCAGGTTGATGCCGATCGCGGTGCCGAACGCGGCGGGCGCTCCCCGCGGATAGAGGAGCGCGAAGAAGACGAGCAGCGAGAGCACGAGCACGGAGCCGGGCATCGTCGTGCCGCGCGCGATCTCGATCTGGTCCTCCATGCGGTACGACGTCGCCACGGCGCCGTCGTCTCGCTGCCAGTCGAGCGCGTGCGGGGTCTGCAGCGCGGTGCGCGCGACGTCGGCGATCGAGACGACGCCCGGGATGCGCGTCAGCGAGGACGTGAGCAAGCCGTGGTAGCCGTGCCCGATGACCGCGATCGGGTAGCGGCGGTCGTTCGGCGCCGAGGTCGCGGGCGGGAGGCCGACGACGATCGCCGGTCCGTGCTGCGGGATGTCGCTCGACTGCCGCACGTGGATGAGCACGACGTCGCGCGGCCGCGGCAGGCGCGTGTTGTAGAGGATCCCGCGCACCATGCCGGCGAAGGCGGCGGCCTGGCTCGTGCGCGGCCCCGCGTTCGGAACCATCAGGCCGACCGCGCCCTCGTTCGCGAGCTGCGGGAGGTCGCCGAGCGTCAGCCCGTGCACGACGTAGACCGGGAAGACCTGGCGGTGGTGCCCGGCGAAGTCGTTCGAGGTCTTCGCGGCGGCGCTGCCGGAGAGAACGAGTGCGAAGGCGCACGTCAGGAAAAGAGTGCGAATCGCCTTCACGGAACGAGGTTAGACGAGTGGGGCGAGCACCGTCGCGCTGAACGCGCCGGCGACCCCGAGGGCCCAGCTGCCGGCGCCCGCGAGAAGCACGACGCGACGGGCGGCCGGAGAGGGGTAGGGGGCGAGCCAGATGAGGCTCGCAAGCCCGAACATGATCCCGACGGCCGTCTCGATCGCATGGAAGGCGATCCCGGCGGCGAGCCCGCTCGTGAACGAGGTGCCGTGCGCGTGGAGCGCCATGGCGATCGTGGCCGACGTGACGCCGACGTTGCCCGGCGTCACCGGCAGGAGGGACGCGATGTCGAGCGCCGGCACGATGACGATGGCCGCGGCGAGCGGCTGGTTGATCCCGAGCGCGGCGGCGACGGCCGTCGCCGAGGCGAGCCGGCCGGCGGTGGCGAGCGCGATCCAGCCGACGAGCCGGGCGGCCGCCCTCGGGTCGCGGCCGAGCTCGCGGAAGGCGTCGAGCAGGTGGGACGGCGTCCGGCGGGCCGCGATCCCGGCCCCGATGCCGAGTGCGACGAGCCCGGCCGCGACGAGGAGCGGCCAGAGCGGCACGACCCCGGCGGCGGCCCCGCCCACGATGAGCGCGCCGAGCACGGCGGCCCGCGCGGCCCCGAGCGCGGCGAAGGCGCCGCCGGTCGTCCAGAGGCGCTCGCGGTTCGGGAGCACCCGCGAGAAGAGGCCGATCCGGACGGCGTCGCCGGCCCGGAAGGGCACGAACGTGTTGACGAGCGAGCCTGCGCCGTAGCGGGCGCAGGCCTCGGTGAGCGAAAGGCGGCCGCCGCAGAGCCCGATCGCGCAGCGCCAGGAGGCGGCCGCGGAGGCGACGGAGACGAGGAAGCCGAGCCCCGCGAGCCAGAGCCACTTCGCGTCGGCCGTGCCGATCGTGTCGAGCGCCGAGGCGACCCGGGAGCCGAGGAGCTGCGGCGTCGCGACCGACGCGAGGAGGGCAAGCAGGAGCACGGAGGCGGCGGCGATGCCGCGGCGTCCGATCCGGGCGTGGATCTGGGCGAGTGCTGCGTTCATTTCCTGGCCTTCATGTCGTCAGACGTACAACGGAACTTGAGGTTGGCCCGGTTCGGTGCAGGATTACCGTCTGAACGTGAACGAGACATGAGAGGAGCCGTCGCAGCCGGGCACCCGCTGACCGCGGAAGCGGGCGTCCGCGTGCTCCGGGCGGGCGGCAGCGCCGTCGACGCCTGCGTGGCCGCGGCGTTCGTCTCGTGGACGTGCGAGAGCCCGCTCACCGGCCCGGGCGGCGGCGGGTTCATGCTCGTCCACGAGGCGGCGACGGGTCGAACGACGCTGCTCGACTTCTTCGTGACCGTGCCGCGGGCGGCGAACCCGGCCGCCGAGCTGCTCGAGCTGCCGGTCGACTTCGACGGCGACACGCGGCAGCTCTTCCGGACGGGCGCCGCGGCGGTGGCGGTGCCCGGCACGGCGCTCGGCCTCGAGGAGGCGCACCGCCGCTTCGGGCGCGTTCCCTGGGCCGAGCTCGCCGCGCCCGCGGCCGCGGTCGCGCGCGACGGCGTCGAGCTGACGGCGATTCAGGCGTACCTGCACCGGATCCTCGACCCGCTGCTCCGTCACTCGCCCGAGGGCGAGGCGATGTACGGCCGCGACGGGCGGGCCTACCGGCAGGGCGAGCGGTTCGCGCTGCCCGGGCTGGCCGACACGCTCGACCGGCTCGCCGCCGGCGGCGCGGGCGTCCTCTACGGAGGAGAGCTCGCGGAGCGGGTCGTCGCGCATGTCAGCGCGGGCGGCGGGGCGCTGACGCTCGAGGATCTCCTCGCCTACGAGGTGGTCGAGCGCGATCCCATCTCCGTCGAGTACCGCGGCCACGAGTTCCGCTCGAACCCGCCGCCGTCGAGCGGAGGCGTCCTCATCGCGCTCGGCCTGCGCGCGCTCGGCGACCGCGAACCGGCTCCGGGCGCGATCGCCGACGCGATGGACGCGCAGGAAGCGGCGAGAGACGCGGCCTTCGCCCGCGCGCTCTACTCCGGTGACGCGGCGCAGCAGCTGCTGAAGGGAACGACGCACATCTCCGTGCTGGACGCCGACGGCAACGCAGCGTCGCTCAGCTCATCGCTCGGGTCGGGGTCCGGCGTCGTGGTGCCGGGAACCGGTATCCACCTGAACAACATGCTGGGGGAGCTCGATCTCGTCGGAGCGTCGCAACCGGGCGAGCGGCTGACGTCGATGATGGCGCCGTCCATCGTGCTGCGCGACGGCGCACCGCGCCTCGTGCTCGGCAGTGCGGGCAGCGCGCGGCTGCGCGGTGCGATCCTGCAGGTGACGGCGAACGTCGTCGCGTCGGGCATGCACGTCGAGCAGGCGGTCGAGGCGCCGCGCGTGCACGCGGAGGCGGGTGTCGTGCATTGCGAGGCCGCAGCCGCGGCGGACGCGCTCGAGGCGCAGGGCCGCGCCGTCGTCCGCTGGAGGGAGCGCAACCTCTTCTTCGGCGGCGTGAGTGCGGTCGAGGTGCGCTCGGACGGCGAGACGGCGGCGGCGGGCGACCCCCGCCGCGGCGGCGCGGGCCTCGTCGCGTGAACGCCTCGTTCCGGGTGCGCCCCGCGGATCCGGCGGATGCCGAAGCCCTCGTGCGGCTCGCCGAGGAGGTGAGCGCCGAGCCCGAGGCCTGGCTCATCTCGGCAGACGGGGAGTGGCGCAGCGTCGGCGACGAGCGCCGCTATCTGAAGGCGCTGCGGCGCTACCCGAACGCGGCGGTGTTCGTCGCGGAGCGCAGCGACGGCACGATCATCGGCCGCCTCTCGCTCGCGCGCGACACGCATCCCGCGAGCGCCCACGTCGCCGACCTCGGGCTGATGGTCTCACGCGACGCGCGGCGGCAAGGCGTCGGGCGCGCGCTCCTCGAGGCGGCGTGCGACTGGGCGCGCGCCGCCGGCGTGCGGAAGCTCGAGCTGCACGTCTTTCCGTGGAACGAGCCGGCGATCGCGCTGTACGAGCGCGTCGGCTTCAAGCGCGAGGGATACCGTGCGGCGCACTACCGGCGCGGCGGCGAGTACGTCGACGCGATCCTGATGGCCTGTCCCGTGGATTGACCTCGCCCTAGTCCGCGGACGCGGCGAACGACTCGTACGCGCGCTGCAGCACCTGCGCGAGATCGTCGCCGCGGAGCTCGAGCCCGCTCGGGCCGAGCCGCTTCAGCACCGCGCCGACCGGCAGCGGGCGAAGCGGCGGCGGCTCCGGCATCGGGCCGCCGCGCCACGGCCGCTCGTCGGTCGGATCGACGAGTGCCTCCACCACCGGCGGCTCGGCCTCCGCCGCCTCGTCCGCTTCCTGCGCGGCGAGCGCCTCGTCGGTGCAGCCGCGCCAGCGCAGGAGCACCGACGGCTCGGCGTCGATCGCGAGCGCGACCGCATACGCGAGCGCGGCGACGTGCTCGCACACGTCGTCGCCGTCGCACGTGCACGCGCGGCCGAGCTCGAACGCCCGCGGCACGAGCGGCTCGCTCCAGTCGACGGTCATCAGATGCTCGAGGTGCGACCGACTGCCGGCGGCCCGCGATGGCCTCCTCGAGCGGCGCGTTGCCGCGCGAGAAGCGCACCATCGCCGCCCAGATCCGCGGCGGCACGGGCTCGGCCGTGATCTCGACCGAGCAGCCGGCGACGTGCGCGGTGAGCGTGCCCTGCTCGACGTCGATCCCGCCGACGCGCGCCTTCGCGGCAGAGCACGCGCCCGCGCTCGGCGACCGCCGAGCCCTCGTCCCGCACGACCGCGCTCGCGAAGAGCCGCGCCCACGCGCCGCTGCCGATGCGCTCGCTCATCGCCGCTTCCTCACGCCGCCGCCTCCATCCAGTCCGGCGACAGCGCGACGGCGGCGCGGATCGCGCCGATGTCGAGCTCTGCCGAGCCAGTCCTCCGAGCCGCCGTGCATCACCTTCGCCGCGAGCTCGCGCTTCGACTCGAGCAGCGCGTCGATCCGCTCCTCGAGCGTGCCGACGCAGATGAGGCTGTGCACGAACACCGGCTTGCGCTGGCCGACGCGGTGCACGCGGTCGGTCGCCTGCTGCTCGACGGCGGGGTTCCACCAGCGGTCGAAGTGGAAGACGTGGTTCGCGGCCGGCAGGTTGAGCCCGCGGCCGCCGGCCTTGATCGAGATCACGAGCACCGACGGGCCGTCCCGGCGCGCGAACGACTCGCAGCACCTCGTCGCGCTGCCGCGCGGTCAGGCGCCCGTGGAAGAAGCCGACCTCCGTGCCGAGCCGCTCGTGCAGATGCGGCACGAGCCGGTCGAAGCCCGGGTACTGCGTGAAGACGAGCGCCTTGTCGCCCGCCGGCACCTGCTCGAGCAGCTCGACGAGCCGGTCGAGCTTGCCGCTCCGGCCTTCGAGCGGCTGGCCGGTCGCGAGCAGGAGCTCCGGGTGGTTGCACACCCGCTTCAGCTGGCTCAGCATCGCGAGCACCGAGCCCGCGCTGGCCGAAGCTGTCGCGCTGCTCCTCGATGCGCGGCATCCAGCGGTCGACCGTCGCCTGGTAGAGGCTCGCCTGCTCGAGCGTCAGCCGGCAGTAGTCCTTGCCGATCGTGATCGGCGGCAGCTCGAGCTCGACCTCCGGGTCGTCCTTCGCGCGCCGCAGGACGAACGGCTGCACGATGCCGCGCAAGCGCTCGAGCGCCTGCTCGTCGCCGTACGCCTCGATCGGCCGCGCGAGCGTGCGGTCGAACGACTCGCGCGAGCCGAGGAGCCCCGGGTTGACGATGTCCATGATCGCCCACAGCTCGCCCAGCCGGTTCTCGATCGGCGTCCCGGTCATCGCGACGCGGCGCCGCGCGCGCAGGCGCCGCAGCGCACGCGCGCGCTTCGTCGCCGGATTCTTCACGTCCTGGGCCTCGTCGAGCAGCAGCCGGTCCCACTCGACGAGCGCGAGCGTCTCGATGTCGCGCGTCGCGATGTCGTACGACGTGACGACGACGTCCGCCGACCGCGCGCCGTCGACGAGCGCGTCGCCGGTCAGCCGCGCGACGCCGTGATGCGACAGCACGCGCAGCGACGGCGCGAACCGCTCGATCTCGTGCGCCCACTGCTTGACGACGCTCATCGGGCAGACGACGAGCGTCGGGCCGAAGGCGTCGGCGCCGAGCTCCTCGCGCTCGGACGCGAGCATCGCGATCGCCTGCACGGTCTTCCCGAGGCCCATGTCGTCGGCGAGGATCGCGCCGACGCCGAGGTCGCCGAGCATGCGCAGCCAGCCGTGGCCGCGCTCCTGGAAGCCGAAGAGGCTGGAACCGTGCATCGCGGCCGGCGTCGGCAGCGTGCGGAAGCGGCGGTCGTCGCCGCCGAGGCAGCTCGCTGAGCGGCGCGTCGAGCGTCACCTCGCCCAGCTCGAGCCCGGCCTCGTCCGTGTCGAGGCCGGAGACGGCGCGGACGAGGTCGACGAGCCCCGAGCCGCTCCGCTTCCGCTCGAGGAAGCGCAGCGCGCGCTCGACCTCCGAGCGGCGGAGCGCATGCCAGCGGCCCGCGACGCGGATGAACGGGTCCTTCGCCTTCGCGAGCTCGGTCAGCTCCTCTTCCGTGATCGCGACGTCGCCGACGGCGAGCCGCCAGTCGAACTGGAGGAGCGACGCGCTCGAGAGCAGCCCGCTCGAGCGGATCGTCGGGTCGCGCCGGCTCGACGCGCGTGAGGTCGAGGCGGAGCCGGCTCGGCGCGCGCACCCACGCGCCGGGCAGCAGGACCGGCACGCCCTTCTCCTCGAGCTGCGGCATCACGTCGCGCAGGAAGCGGCCGACGGCGTCGGCGTCGAGCGAGCGCCTCCGTCGCCTCGCGCGCCGTCGAAGCGGATGTCGTGCTCGGTGAGGAAGCGGCTCGAGCTCCGCAAGCCGCTGCACGAACGCCGTCTGCGGGTCGCTCGCGCGCAGGAACGAGAAGATGTCGCGCCGCCCTCCCACACGAGCGACGCGGGCAGGCTGAGCGACGGATCGTCCTCGGCCTGGAGCCAGAGCTCGAGCACGATCGCGTCGCCGCGCTCGTCGAGGTGGACGGCGAGCCGCCACGACGCTTCCGAGCCGCGCGCGAGCGCGCCGAGCCCGTCGTACACCCAGCGCGAGAGCTGCCGCCGCAGCGCGGCGTAGCCGGAGTGGGGCGGCAGCACCGACTCGGCAGCGGTGAGCCCGTCGACGAAGAGCTCGAGCGCGGACGGGCGGCGAGGCACGACTGCGCGACGAGCTTGCACGCGGTCGGCGCGCAGCCGGTCGCGCGCGATGCGGTCGACGACGACGGGGTAGAGGTCGTGCACCAGCTCGTCGCGGTCGCCGTCGAACGCGTCGGCGGCGACCGGCGGGAGCGCGGCCGCGATCTCGGCGAGCGCCGCCTGCACGCTCGAGTCGAGCGTCGCGCCCCAGAACGCGTGCCAGTCGCCGTCGCCGTGGTCGAGGTACGGGATGCACGAGGCCCTCGGCGAGCGAGCGGTGCGCGAGCGCGACGATCGCGAAGACGCCCTGGGCGCTGCCGCCGAGCTCGAGGTCGGCGGACGGCGGGTCCGCGGCGAGGGCGACGAGCTCGCGGACGTCGACGCGGCGGGCCGGAACGCCGCGGGCGAGGCGTCAGGTCGGCGGCGGCGGGCGCGCCGGCCTCGAGCTCCGCGGCCGTCAGGCCGCCCTCGGCGTCCCGGAGGAAGACGTAGGCGTGCGGCTCCTGCTGCCAGACGATCTCGAGCGTCGGGAGCGCAGCTTTCTGCCTCGGAAAGGGTGGCTTCGGCCGCAGACATGAACCTTTCACCATAGGCGCGGGCGGCAGGTTTCGCGTCCCCCGAGCGTTTCCCGCACGATGCGGGAAGTGCGGAAGGGCGCGAGCGGGCGCTATCGGACCGCCTCTCTAGGATGGGTTTCCCGTGCCTGCCGCGCCCGATTTCGTCCATCTCCACGTCCATTCCGAGTACTCGATCCTCGACGGGGCGTGCCGGATCCCGGCGCTCGCGGCCCGCGCGGCCGAGCTCGAGATGCCGGCGGTGGCGCTCACCGACCACGGCTCGCTCGCGGGCGCGATCGACCTCGTCAGGGAGACGAAGAAGCACGGCGTGAAGCCGATCCTCGGCTGCGAGGTCTACGTCGCCGACGACCGCAAGGCGCAGCAGAAGGGCTACGCGCACCTGACGCTCCTCGCCGAGACGAACGAGGGCTACGCGAACCTGATCAAGCTCAGCTCGCTCGGCTACCTCGAGGGCTACTACTACAAGCCGCGCGTCGACTGGGAGCTGCTCGACCGGCACAGCGACCGGCCTCGTCGCGCTCTCCGGCTGCCTCTCGGGCCGCGTCTGCAAGGCGCTCGAGGAAGGGCGCGCCGACGACGCCGAGGGCGAGCTCGACCGGCTCTACGACGATCTTCGGCAAGGACTCCGTCTACGTCGAGATGCAGAACGCGCACCTCGACGTGCAGCAGCGCATCAACCCGCTGCTCGAGCAGCTCGCCGCGAAGCGCGCGCTGCCGACCGTCGCGACCGGCGACGTGCACTACCTCCGGCACGAGGACGCGCGCGCACACGAGGCGCTCCTCTGCATCCAGTCGGGCGACTCGCTCAAGAACCCGAACCACTGGAACTTCGACACCGACCACTTCTACTTCAAGACGCAGGCCGAGATGCTCGCTCGACTTCCCCGGCCAGGAGGCCGCGCTGCGGCGCACGCTCGAGATCGCCGAGCGCTGCAACGTCGAGATCGAGCTCGGCCGCATCCTGCTGCCGCACTTCCCGACGCCCGACGGCCGCGACGCCGTTCGACTACCTCGTCGAGTGGTGCGAGAAGGGGCTCGCGAAGCGCTACGACAAGGTGACGACCGAGCTGCGCGAGCGGCTCCAGTTCGAGCTGAAGACGATCCGCGAGATGGGCTTCGCCGACTACTTCCTGATCGTCGCCGACTTCATCGGCTTCGCGAAGCGCAACGGCATCAGCGTCGGCCCGGGCCGCGGCTCCGCCGCCGGCAGCCTCGTCTCGTACTGCCTCGAGATCACCGACCTCGACCCGATCCGCTACGACCTGCTCTTCGAGCGCTTCCTCAACCCGGGCCGCAAGTCGATGCCGGACATCGACATCGACTTCGCCGTCGACGGGCGCGAGCGCGTCATCAACTACGTCACCGAGAAGTACGGCCGCGACCGCGTCGCGCAGGTGATCACGTTCGGGACGATGGCCGCGCGCGCCGCCGTGCGCGACGCCGGCCGCGTGCTCGAGGTGCCGTACGGCGTCGTCGACAAGATCGCGAAGCTCATCCCGGAAGGGCCCGGGGCAGACGCTCGACGACTGCCTCAAGACCGGCTCCGAGCTGAAGCAGTCCTACGACTCCGACCCGGTCACGCGCGAGATCGTCGACCTCGCGAAGCCGCTCGAGGGGCTGACGCGGCAGGACGGCATCCACGCCGCCGCCGTCGTGATCGGCGCCGCAGCCGCTGATCGAGCTCGCTGCCGCTGCAGCAGAAGGGCGCCGACCAGGAGGTCGTGACGCAGGTGTCGGGCACGAACATCGAGGCGCTCGGCCTCCTGAAGATGGACTTCCTCGGGCTGCGCAACCTCGACGTGATCGACAAGGCGTGCGCGCTCATCGGCGACCTCGACATCGGCGCGATCCCGCTCGACGACAAGAAGACGTACGCGATGCTCGCGCGCGGCGAGTCGACCGGCGTCTTCCAGTTCGAGAGCTCCGGCATGCGCGACGCGCTCCGCTCGGTCAAGCCGACCGTCTTCGAAGACCTGATCGCGCTCGTCGCGCTCTACCGGCCGGGCCCGATGCAGTACATCCCGGTCTACGCGCGCCGCAAGCACGGCGCGAGGAGCCCGTCACGTATCCCGACCCGCGGCTCAAGGAGATCACGCTCCTCCACGTACGGCATCTGCATCTACCAGGAGCAGTACATGGAGATCGCAAAGAAGGTCGCCGGCTTCTCCCCCGCGGAAGCCGACGACCTCCGCAAGGCGATCGGGAAGAAGATCCACTCCCTGATGGCCTCGCTGAAGGGCAAGTTCCTCGAGGGCTGCGCGTCAAACGGGGTCACGCCGGGCGTCGCGAACCAGCTCTGGGCCGACATGGAGCAGGCGCAGGACTACTCGTTCAACAAGTCGCACGCCGCCTGCTACGCGCCTCATCGCCTACCGCACGGCCTGGCTGAAGGCGAACCATCCGAAGGAGTACATGGCGGCGCTCATCTCGTCCGTCATGAACACGAAGGACAAGGTGCCGTTCTACGTCAACGCGTGCCACGACCTCGCGATCGACGTGCTGCCGCCCGACGTGAACACGTCGATGATCGACTTCGCCGTCGTCGAGGGGAAGATCCGCTTCGGCCTGAACGCGGTGAAGAACGTCGGCGAGTCCGCGTGCCGCGCGATCGTGCGCGCGCGCGAGGAGGGCGGGAACGTTCACGTCGATCTGGGACTTCACCGAGCGCGTCGACCCGCAGGTCGTGAACAAGCGCGCGCTCGAGTCGCTCGTCAAGTGCGGCGGCGCTCGACTCGACCGGCGCGTCGCGCCGCGGGATGCTCGAGTGCCTCGAGCAGGCGCTCGCGTGGGGCCAGAAGCAGCAGTCCGACAAGCTGCTCGGCCAGGGCTCGATCTTCGACCTCGGCGAGCCCGTCGGCGGCGACGCCGCGACGCGCCACCATCCCGACGATCGCGGCGCGACGAGTTCGAGAAGAACGACCTGCTCAAGCTCGAGAAGGAGACGCTCGGCCTCTACGTCTCCGACCATCCGCTGACCCCGATCCGCGACCAGCTCCGCCGCAAGACCGACTGCGCGATCAACGAGATCGAGCGGCGCCGCGACGGCGAGATCGTCATCGTCGGCGGCATCGTCGCCTCGCTCAAGCAGATGACGACGAAGAAGGGCGACCCGATGGTGTTCGCCGGGCTCGAGGACGTCACCGGCTCGTGCGAGGTCGTCGCGTTCAACTCCGTGTACGTGCACGCGCGCGACCTGCTCGTGCAGGACCGGGTGATCATCGTCAAGGGCCGCATCGACCAGAAGGGCGCGGGGGAGACGAAGCTCGTCGCGATCGAGGTCACCGGCTTCGAGGCGACGCCCGAGCGCAAGGAGGTGCGGCTGAAGGTCGACGCGCGCATCGCGCCGGCGGGCATCGTGCGCGAGCTCGCGCTCGCTCGTGAAGGACTTCCCCGGCGAGGCGCCCGTCTACGTCGACCTCGTGACGTCGATGGGCTCGAAGCTCCTCGAGCTCGGGCCGAACTACCGCGTGCAGCCCGTGCCGGACTTCTTCGCCGAGGTGAAGCACCTGCTCGGCGAAGCCGCCGTCGCGTAGCTGCTGGTAGACCATAGGGGTGAAGGTCGCCCTCGTCACCGGTGCGAACACGGGCATCGGCCTCGCGATCGCCGAGCGCTTCCTCGCCGACGGCTACGGGCTCGGCTACGCGACCGCCGACGACGACGACGAGCGCGAGGACGCAGCGCGACGCGTTCCGCACGACCTACGGAGACGACAGCGTCGTCTGGGTCTGGGGTGACCTGCGCGATCTCGCGGTGCCCGAGCGCTCGTCGGCCGACGACCGTCGCGCGCGGGCCGGATCGACGTGCTCGTGAACAACGCCGGCATCGTCGACGGCGAAGCCGGTGCTCGACCTCACGGCGCACGACTTCGACCTGACGTTCGCCGTCGACGTCCGAGCGAGCTTCCTGCTCGCGCAGGCCGCCGCGGGGCAGATGCCCGACGGCGGCTCGATCGTGAACATCACCTCCGTCCACGAGCACATCCCGCGGCCGGGTCTCGCCGTCTACGCCGCCGCGAAGGCCGCGCTCGGCATGCTCAGCCGCGCGCTCGCGGTCGAGCTCGCCGAGCGGAGGATCCGCGTCAACTCCGTCGCGCCCGGGGTGATCGCGACGGCGCGGAACGAAGGAGACGCGGGCACGCTCGACTCGGAGGTGCCGCTCGGCCGTCCCGGCAAGCCCGACGAGGTCGCGGGTCTCGTCTCGTGGCTCTGCTCGGACGAAGCCGCGTACGTCACGGGCCAGAGCTACGTCATCGACGGCGGCATGACCCAGCAGGTGCGTCAAGATCCCGGCGACCTAGTCGCAGCATTGCGCGGCGCCCGGCCGCGCGCGGAGATACCGCGCGCGGTGCCCGGCGTAGAGTGAAGGCGTGAGCGAGGCAGGGGAGTACGTCTTCATCGACGAGTGGCACGTCGACGCGCCCCCGGAGGCGGTCTTCGACGCGATCGCCGACGCCGGCACCTACCCGGACTGGTGGCGCCCTGTCTACATCGAGACGACGACCGACGGCCCGCCGGCGGTCGGCCGCACATCACAGCAGCACTTCAAGGGCAGGCTCCCGTACCACCTGCATACGCGCTCCACGATCACGCGGTACGAACGGCCGGCTGTCGTCGGTGCCGACGTCGAAGGCGACCTGCGGGGACGCGGGCTTTGGACGCTCACGCCGCGCGACGGCGGCACGGACGTGCGCTTCGACTGGCGCGTCTATGCCGAGAAGCCCATCGTGCGCGCGCTGACCCCCGTGCTCCGTCCGCTCTTTCGGTGGAACCACGCCTGGGCGATCGCGCGCGCCCAGGCCGGGCTCGAGCCGTATGCCCGCAGGCGCGGCTCGACGCCGGCGTCCTAGCGCTTGCTCTTCCAGGCGGCGTACTCCGCCGGCATGCAACCCGCGCACGGCCGGTAGCCCGCGGCGATCGCGGTCGCCTCGTCGGCGAAGAACACCCGCTGCTTCACGTAGTGCCCCTTCGCGATCCAGCGCGCGGCGCCGGCGCAGTCGAGGCGGCCGTAGATCTTGTTCTTCCGGTGGCCGCCGAGCGTGCCGGGAGTCTCGGACAGCACCGGTTTTCCGTCAGCCCCGATCAGCGTGAACACGCCGACACGCTACCGTGGACGCCCGTGCCGAAGCCGAACCTCACAGCCACCCGCGACGATCTGCGGAACGTCGCGATCGTCGCCCACGTCGACCACGGCAAGACGACGCTCGTCGACGCCCTCCTCTGGCAGGCCGGCTCCTTCCGCGCGAACCAGGACGTGAACGAGCGCGTCATGGACTCGATGGACCTCGAGCGCGAGAAGGGGATCACGATCCTCGCGAAGAACACCGCCGTCCGCGTCGGCGACGTGAAGCTCAACATCATCGACACGCCCGGCCACGCGGACTTCGGCGGCGAGGTCGAGCGCGGGCTGACGATGGTCGACGGCGTCCTCCTGCTCGTCGACGCGTCCGAGGGGCCGCTGCCGCAGACGCGCTTCGTCCTTCGCAAGGCGCTGCAGGCGCGGCTGCCGGTCGTGCTCGTCGTGAACAAGATCGACCGCGACGACGCGCGCCCGCAGGAAGTCGTCGACGAGGTCTACGAGCTCTTCCTCGACCTCGACGCCGACGAGTCGCAGATCGAGTTCCCGATCGTCTACGCGAACGCGCGCGCCGGGCAAGGCCGGGCTGACGCCCGACGAGCTCGCCGACGACCTGAAGCCGCTCGTCGACACGCTGCTCGCGACGGTTCCGGCGCCGGCGTACGACCCGACTCATCCGCTGCAGGCGCTCGTCACGAACCTCGACGCGTCGCCGTACGTCGGCCGCCTCGCGCTCTGCCGGATCCTGCACGGGCACATCAAGAAGGGCCAACAGATCGCGTGGTGCCGCGCCGACGGGCAGATCGAGAACGCGCGCCTCACCGAGCTCTACGTCACCGAGGCGCTCGACCGCGTTCCCGCCGACGAGGCGGGACCGGGGGAGCATCGTCGCGATCGCCGGGCCTGCCCGACGTGACGATCGGCGAGACGATCGCCGACCCCGACGACCCGCGGCCGCTGCCCGTCACGCACGGTCGACGAGCCGTCGCTCTCGATCACGATCGGCATCAACACCTCGCCGCTCGCCGGCACTCGAGGGCGACGAAGCTCACCGCGTCGCAGGTCAAGCAGCGGCTCGACCAGGAGCTCGTCGGCAACGTCTCGCTCCGCGTCAACCCGACCGAGCGGCCGGAGACGTGGGAGGTGCAGGGCCGCGGCGAGCTCCAGCTCGCGGTGCTCGTCGAGCTGATGCGCCGCGAAGGCTTCGAGCTCACCGTCGGCAAGCCCGAGGTGCTGACCCGCGAGATCGACGGCAAGCGCGCACGAGCCGGTCGAGCGCGTCGCGATCGACGTGCCCGAGGACTACATCGGCGTCGTCACGCAGCTGCTCGCGCTCCGCAAGGGCCGCCTGCAGCAGATGGTCAACCACGGCACCGGCTGGGCGCGCATGGAGTACCTCGTCCCGGCGCGCGGCCTGATCGGCTTCCGCACCGAGTTCCTGACCGAGACGCGCGGCACCGGCATCCTCCACCACGTCTTCGAAGGCTGGGAGCCGTGGCACGGCGAGCTCCGCACCCGGCCGACGGGCGCGCTCGTCGCCGACCGGCGCGGGCCGGCGACCGCCTTCGCGATCCTGAACCTGCAGGAGCGCGGCTCGCTCTTCGTCGCGCCGGGCGTCGAGCTCTACGAGGGGATGATCGTCGGCGAGAACGCGCGCGCCGACGACCTCGACGTCAACGCGACGAAGGAGAAGAAGCTGACGAACATGCGCGCCGCGAGCTCCGACGAGACCGTGCGCCTGATCCCGCCGCGGCCGCTCTCGCTCGAGCAGGCGCTCGAGCTGATCCGCGACGACGAGTGCGTCGAGGTGACGCCGAAGAGCATCCGCCTGCGCAAGGTCGAGCTGAGCGCGCAGAAGCGGCAGACCGCGACGTCGCGCGCGAAGCGCGCCGCCGCCTCAGTCGGCTAGGCCCTTCTCCCGCAACTCCGCGAGCGCCTGCTCCGTCTTCTCGAGCTCGAGCCCCATGCCGCGCAGGACGCGGTCCGTCTTCGCGAACTGGATCTCGCGATAGTCGACGACCTGCACGTGGTTCCCCCACGGGTCGTGGAACGAGCAGTTCGGGCGCGCGTCACTTGGACGCCCGCCGCTTCGAGCGCCGCGCGCACCGCCGCCTTGTCGTCGACGACGAGCCCGACGTGCCGTTCGCGATCGACGTGCGGTGTCGCGTCGCGTGCGAGCGCGAGGAACTGGTCGCCCATGTCGACGAACGCCATCTGCGAGCCGATGCGCCCGCGCAGCTCGAGCTCGAAGAACTGCGCGTACCAGGCGAGCGCCTCGTCGAGGTCGCCGA
Source organism: uncultured Actinomycetes bacterium (assembly GCA_963831405.1). Taxonomy (GTDB): domain Bacteria; phylum Actinomycetota; class Thermoleophilia; order Gaiellales; family Gaiellaceae; genus Palsa-739. Next base: position 130,858 of record CAWHPX010000002.1, on the reverse strand, counting down.
CCTCGAGCGCAACGTGGTTGATGCCGACGATTCTCGCCATGGTCGAGACGTAGCCAGGCTGGAACTCCTGCGCGAGCCGCGGTGTAGTACGGGCGTGGAGGGCCGTCCACAGAACGAGCGGGAGCTCGCGCTGCGCGCCCAGCGCGGCGACGCGCGCGCCTACGAGGAGCTCGTTCGTCCGCATCAGGAGATCGCATTCCGAGTGGCCTACGTCATCACCCGCAACGCAGCCGACGCCGAGGACGCCGCCCAGGACGGGCTCGTCAAGGCGTGGCGCGCGCTCGGCCGGTTCCGCGCCGGCGAGCCGCTGCGCCCCTGGCTCCTGCAGATCGTCGCGAACGAGGCGCGCAACCGGCGGCGCTCCGCGGGCCGGCGCGAGCACCTCGCGCTCCGGTGCGGCCGCGAGCGCTCCTCGGGGGAGGCGGCCCCCTCCCCCGAGGACGCCGACGCTCGACGCGGACGAGCGCGCGCGCCTGCTCGCCGCGCTCGAGCGAGCTGCCGGACGACGGCGCGCGACGTGCTCGCCTGCCGCTACCTGCTCGAGCTCTCCGAGGAGGAGACCGCGGCGGCGCTCGGCGTCGCGCGCGGCACCGTCAAGTCGCGCTCGGCGCGGGCGCTCGACCGGCTGAGGGAGACGTATGAGACCTCGAGCGCTGAGCTCCGCGCGCTCGCGATCGACTGGCCGCAGACGCCGCAGTTCGAGCTCGCGCTCGCGCCAGCGCCGCCGGCGCGCCGCTGGCCGCTCGCCGTCGCGATCGCCGCCGCCGCGGTCGCCGCCGCCCTCGCGGTGCCGGAGTCGCGCGGCGCGATCCTCCGCTTCTTCCATCTCGGCGGCGTCACGATCGAGGTCGTCGACACGCTCCCGCGCGCCGACGAGCGCCCGCTCGACGCCGGGCTCGGGCCGGTCGTCTCGGTCGCCGAGGCGAGGCGCGTGCATCCGGACCTCCTCGCTGCCGCCGCTCGCCCGCCGCCGCCGCTCCACGAGACGCCGGGCAACGTCGTCTCGCTCGTCTTCCAGCACGAGGGCAACCCGGTGCTCCTCAGCGAGTTCGGGCGGCCGGCCGCGGCTACCTGAAGAAGCTCGCCGCGGGCGGCACGCGCATCGAGGCCGCCTCGGTCGCGGGCGCGCCGGCGCTCTGGGTCTCGGGGCCCCGCCACGTCGTCTTCTTCGCGGGCCAGTCGCCGCGGCTCGCCGGCAACGTCGCTCGTCTGGGAGGCGGCCGCACGACCTACCGTCTCGAAGGGCCGAACCTGGCGAGAGACGCCTGCGATCGCGCGCTCGCGCAGTCACTCCGAAAGGGGTGAACCGACGAAGCGCGTTTTCCCGAAGTAGGGGAGACAAGTAAGGTGAGATGCGGATGACTGCTGTAGAGGAAATCGTCGAGACGGAGCTCGAGCGCGTGGAACGGTGGCGCGCCGACGAGCTCATGCGGGCGGGCTACGACCCGGCGGCGCCGCCGACCTCGCGGCGAGGCTCGACATCGACCTCCACACGGCGACCGACCTGCTCGAGCGCGGCTGCTCGCCCGAGCTCGCCCTGCAGATCCTGCTCTAGAGCGAGCAGAATGGCGGCCGTGACGCCGCCCTCCTCGCCTCGATCCCCTCGCCGTCGACCGGCGTCTACCACGTCGGGCCGCTCACGCTGCACATGTACGGCGTGATGCTGCTGCTCGCGATCGCCGCCGCGCTGTGGCTCACCGGCCGCCGCTGGGTGCGCTGGGGCGGCGACTGGGACCTCGTCTACCGCGTCTCGATCTGGGGCGTGATCGCCGGGATCGTCGGCGCGCGGCTCTACCACGTCATCACGAGCTGCAACGAGACGAGCCACGAGCACTGGTACTGGCCGCTCGCGGTCTGGAAGGGCGGCCTCGGCGTCTGGGGCGGCATCCTCTTCGGCGTCCTCGCGGGCGCGTGGATCGTGCGCCGCTCGGGCGCGAGCATCCGCCTCTTCATGGATGCCGTCGCGCCCGGCCTCCTGCTCGCCCAGGCGATCGGGCGCTGGGGGAACTGGTGGAACCAGGAGCTCTACGGCAGGCACACGACGCTGCCGTGGGGCCTCGAGATCCACGGCAAGGGCCCGGCGAACACCTATCACCCGACGTTCCTCTACGAGTTCGTCTGGAACGTGATCGGCGTCGGCGTCCTCCTCTGGATCGACCGCCGCTTCACGCTCAAGCGCCCCGCGCTCTTCGCGCTCTACGTCGCCTGGTACACCGCGTTCCGCACGTTCGAGGAGACGCTCCGGATCGACCCGTCGAACCACTTCCTCGGGCAGCGCGTCAACTTCTGGGTGTCGCTCGCCTGCTTCGTCGCGAGCGTCGCGTTCTTCGTCTGGTGGCAGTTCCTCCGGAAGCCCTCCGCCGACGAGCCGGGGCCCCGCAAGCCGGGCAAGCCGCGCGAGGTGCCGAAAGGCCCGACGATGGCCGTCCCGCGCGGCCGCGTCCGGTAGCCCGGGTACCGTAGCCCCGTGATCGTCCGGGAGCTCGAGCTCGACCTCGACGCGTTCGAAGGCCCGTTCGATCTCCTGCTGACCCTCGTCCTGAAGGACGAGCTGGATCTGCGCGAGATCGACGTGGCCGGGATCGTCCTCGCCTTCGTCGAGCATCTCTTCGAGCGGGACGAGCTCGACCTCGAGTCGTGCGGCGAGTTCCTCGTCCTCATCTCGGCGCTCCTCGAGCTGAAGGCCCGCGGCCTCTTCCCCGACGAGGCGGCCGAGCTCGCCGAGCTCGAGCCGGAGGCCGCCGCCGAGGAGCTGGCGCGCCGGCTCGCCGAGTACCGGCGGATGAAGGACGCCGCCGCCTGGCTTCGCGAGCGGCTCGAGACGGAGGGCGCGCGCTTCTTCCGGCTCGGCCCGGCGCCGCTCGCCCCGAAGGTCGAGGTCCCGCTCGGCCCGCAGAGCCCGCAGCGCCTCGCCGAGGTCATCCGCCTCCTCGCGAAGGAGCCGCCGCAGGTGTCGCTCGCGCACATGGCGCTCCGCTTCCCGCCGGTGAGCCAGTTCCTCGACCGCTTCCGCGCGGTGCTCCGCCGCCGCGCCCGCTTCGACTTCGACCAGGAGGTGGGGGAGCTCTCGCGCGTCGAGCAGGCGGTCGCCTTCCTCGCGCTCCTCGATCTCCGCCGTTCGGGCGAGATCACGATCGAGCAATCCGCCCCGTTCGCGCCGATCAGGATCGCGAGAAGCGGGCAGGAATCCACCGACCGAGAAGAAAGGACCGCTGCGTGGACGCTCCGCTCCGCCTGATCGCATCGAATCCGCTCGACCAGCTCGCCCGCACGATCGAGGCGCTGCTCGTCGTCGCATCCCAGCCGCTGTCCGCAGCGGAGCTCGCCGAGGCCGCCGACGACGACGCCGAGCGCGTCGAGGCGGCGCTCGGGCTCGTCCGTGAGCGCTACTCCGAGGAGCGCAGCGGGATCGTGCTCGAGCACGTGGCCGGCGGCTGGGCGTTTCGCTCGTCGCGCGAGGCGGCGGAGGCGTGCGCGCGGCTCTTCGAGAAGCCGGCCCAGCGCAACCTCTCGCAGGCCGCGCTCGAGACGCTCGCGATCGTCGCGTACCTCGGCCCGTGCTCGCGGCCCGACATCGCGCGCATCCGCGGCGTGTCCGCCGACTCCGCCGTGGCGAATCTCGTGGAGCGCGGGCTGATCGCCGAGTCCGGGCGCGACGACGCCGCCGGCGCGATCCGCTACCGCACGACGCCGCTCTTCGAGCGCGTCTTCGGGCTCGAGAGCCTGTCGCAGCTGCCGCGCCTCGACGACGTCGGCGAGAGCACCGAGCTGATCCGCGAGCGGCTCCACGAGGTCGCCGAGAAGCGAACGGCCTAGCCGCGCCGGGCCGCGAGGGCGCCGAGGAGCCTGGCCGCGAGCACGAAGAGCGCCGTGAACGCGAGCGCGATGCCGACGAAGTCGACGGCCAGATGGCCGACGATCGCGGCGCGCACGAGCACGCCGCCGCCGACGCCGAGAAGCCAGGTCGCGGCGAGCCGCCACCAGGCGAACCTCGCATAGAGCCGCAGCGCGAGCGCGACGACGAACCAGCCGCCGAGGATGCAGAGGGCGTCGCGGACGAACGCCGTCGCCGACGCGTCGTGCGTCAGCACGCCGACGAGGACGAACGCGGCGAGCGCGACGGCGTCGGCGAGCGCTGCTCTCAGAGCCGCCGGATGATCTCTTCGGCCTCGTCGCGCGTGAACGCACGCAAGGTCTCGGTCTCCTCGGCGCCGTGGCGGCCGAGCTTCGTGATGATCTCGAGCGCCGTCTCGTCGTCGGGCGCCTCGAACACCTCGACGACGTCGTACTGGCCGAGCGTCACCCAGACGCCGACGAGCGAGCCCCCGGCCTCCTCGATCGTCCGCTCGCCCTCCTCGACGCGGTCCCGCCAGGCCGGCAGGCCCATACGGCCCGTCGACGTCCAGCGCATGAGCGAGACGTAGTGCGGCACTGCGCCTATCTTCTCAAGTCGTGCGCCTGAACGCCTATCTCGCCCGCGCCGGCATCGCCTCGCGCCGCAAGGCCGACGAGCTGATCAAGGCCGGCCGCGTGCGCGTGAACGGCGAGCCGGGGCAGCTGAACACCTTCGTCCAGGCGGCCGACGTGGTCGAGGTGGACGGAGCCCGGGTGAAGAAGCAGCGCCTCGCGCACATCCTGCTCCACAAGCCGGTGGGCCACGTCACGACGGCGAGCGACCCCCAGGGTCGCAGGACGGTCGTCGAGATCGTCCCGCCGGACCCGCACGTCGTCCCGGTCGGCCGGCTCGACATCGACACGACCGGTGCGCTCCTCCTGACGAACGACGGGCCGCTCGCGCACACGCTCGCCCACCCGCGCTACGGCGTCGAGAAGGTCTACGAGGCGACGGTGGAGGGTGTGCCCTCGGATGCGACGCTCGGCCGCCTCGCCGAGGGCATCGAGCTCGAGGACGGCCCGACGGCGCCGGCGGCCGTGCGCCGCCTCGCCCCGCAGGTCGTCGAGCTGACGATCCACGAGGGCCGCAACCGGCAGGTGCGCCGGATGCTCGAGGCGGTCGGCCACCCCGTCGTGCGCCTCCACCGGCGGGCGTATGCGGGATTGACGCTCGAGGGCCTCGAGCCCGGCGCCTGGCGGCGGCTGACGCGGCCCGAGGTCGAGCGGCTCCGGCGCCTCGCCTAGACGGGAGGGCCGGGCGGCCCCGAGGAGCCGCCCGGCCTCTCCGCGTCGGGCCTACGAGCCCAGGGACCCGGCCGCAGCGATCAGGCCGTTCGCCTGGTCGATCCAGCCCTTCGCCTGCTGCTCGTTCAGCGACGTGCCGCCGAACGCGGCGTCGTTCAACGCAGACCGGATCTGCGCTGCCAGTGCGTCACGCTGCGCCGTCAGATCGGTGAGGCGCTGCTCGAACGCCGCGTAGTCCGCGTCGTTCGCCGCCGTTCCGGTCTTCATCGCCTCGGTCGTCGCGGCGAGCGTGTCCATGCCGAACTTGCCGAACGGCGCATTCAGCTGCTTGTACGCATCGGCGAGCCGGAGCACCGTCTCGTGATGCGCCCGCAACGACTGCGGCACCGCCCAGTCGTACATCGGCTCCGAGAGCACCCGTCCGTCGGACACGTAGCTCGAATGCAAGCCGAGGAGGTTCAGCATCGTCGGCTGGACGTCGGTGTGATCCGACCACGTCTGCCCGTCGATGCCCTCGTTTTTCACACCCGGCCCCACGAAGCCGAGCCACGTGTTCGCGATCTCCGGCTGGATGTCGCCGTGGTTCCAGGCGAAGGCCGGGTTGATGCACGTCTTGCACGTGCTCGCCGGGAAGTCGGTCAGGAAGTAGTCCGGATTCCCGAAGTACGCGAACGTCGGGTCGCGAAGCGGATCGCCTGCCGTGTACATGTGCAGGGCCTTCATCTCCTGACGGTCGGCCATGGCGACCATCAGCTTCTGGGTCTCACTCGTGTACGGGTTGACCGCCGTCAGGTCCGCTGCGGCGCGCTCGAAGTTGCGCACCGGCGCGGTCGTCACGTCGGGATTGCCCGACAGGTAGAACGTCGGGGCGTCATCGCCGTGCACGGTGAAGTTGAAGTTGCCGTTCGGCAGGTGGGAGACACCCGGTGCCTGCTCGTTGAACAGCGTGTCGATGTTGGCGTTGATCTCGCCGACCTGGTTCGGCCCGTAGACGCACGGGACGTTCACGCCGTCGCAGTTCGTCTTCGTCACGCCCACGAAGTGGTCGCCCTCGTCGACGGTGAACACGAAGAGCGTGTTGCTCTTGTCGATCCCGTCCGCCGCCAGCTTGTCGAAGAACTTCCCGAACGCCCGGTCGTACGAATGGAGCTGGTCGACGTAGCCCTGCGAGCCCGGGCCGAACGCCTGGTGGTCGTTCCCTGCGACGCCGTGGAAGTCGTGCGCGTCGGAGATGTACGCGAACGTCACCGGGATCCCGGCCTCCTGCATCTTCTCGGTGTAGGAGAGCGAGATCGACGCCGACATCCCGTCGAAGCCCGGGAAGCCCGACTGCCCGAACGGATCGACGATCGGGTTGCCGTCGAGGTCGTTCAGGGTCGCGCCGCCGAGCAGCGGGTTGAGCTCCTGGGCGCCGAAGACGCCCTTGTAGCCGGCGTAGCCGCCCGGCTCGTCCGGCAGCAGGTCGTTCTGGCCGTTCGCGCAGAACGTCGAGCCCTTGGCGCAGTGGACGGCGAAGCCGACGAAGTCGGTCTGGGCCTTGGCGCGTGCGGCGGTCCCGGGCGGTGCGGCGAACGACGCATCGGCTTCGGTCGCCTGGGGCGAGGGCTTGCCGAACACCTTGGTGATGTCGCCGCTCGCGCTCGTGCTCGTGTTCTCGAGCACGGTGTTCGCCGTGGCGACGGCACCGAAGTCGCACCCGGCGGTGGTGTACGGGACCCACGGCGCGGGCGCGTTCTTGCCCTCCGGGGTGACCATGTTCGGCACGGTCGGCGCATTCGAGACGACGGGGTCGGTCCAGTACCCGAACGAGCTCGGGAACTGATACCCCGCACCGTTGAAGCGCACGTTGCTGTTCGACACGATCTGCCCGTGCCGGTCGGGATACACGCCGGTGAGCGACGACAGGATCCCGCCTGCGGTGTGCGAGATCAGCACCGTGTGGTCGTTCGAGAGCAGCGTGCCGTTGCCCGTCATGAAGTTGAGCAGGTGCGGCATCTGCTCGAGATCCGACGGCACGTTCGGGTTGTCACGCCGGAAGTGCGTGTTGTCGAACTGGATGTAGACGACGTGCTTGATGTTGCCGCGCGCAGAGTTCAATGCGCAGCCCGACGCAGCCGGGGCCCCCGGCTTCGCGTCGCGCATCGCTCCTGCGCCCTGAACGGCAATCACCGTCGCGAGCGCGGCAGCTGTCACCACCGCGAGAAGTACTCGCTTTCTCACTTGCCCCTCCCCTCGATTGTTCTCGCCTGAGGCGAGCCTCGTCGACCGCGCGGGCCGCGTGGGCGGCCGGGCGGTCAACGCGAGGTTACAACGTTGTCTACAGGCCGCGCGGGCGGGCGGCGCCGAAGAACCGGCCCGCTTCGGAGCGCACGAATCCCATGCGGTCGTACATCAGATCGAGCGTCGGCTCACAAGCGCGGCGCGCCTTCTCCGCGCCGACGGCGAGGAGCCGCTGCAGCTCGCGCTCGTCGGCGCGGAACGCCTCGAAACGCTCGCGGATCGGTGCGAGGAGCGCGACCACCGACTCGCCGACCGCCTCCTTCAGGTCGCCGTAGCCCGCGCCGTTGAACCGCCGTTCGAGCCCGTCGATCGGCTCGCCCGTCGCGACGCTCATGATCTCGAGGAGGTTCGACACGCCCGGCTTCGCTGCGGGGTCGTAGCGGATCTCGCGCTCCGAGTCCGTGACCGCCGTCTTGAACTTCTTGCGAATCGCGTCCGGCGCGTCGGCGATATAGACGGCGCCCTGCTCGGAGGACGTCGTCGTCGACATCTTGTTCGTCGGCTCCTGGAGGTCCATGATCCGGCCGCCGATCTCGGGGAACTGCCCCTCGGGGACGCGGAACGTCTCGCCGAAGCGATAGTTGAAGCGCTCGGCCACGTCGCGCGCGAGCTCGAGATGCTGGCGCTGGTCGTCGCCGATCGGCACGAGGTCGGTCTGGTAGAGCAGGATGTCGCCGGCCATCAGCACCGGGTAGGTGAAGAGCCCCGCCGAGATGAACTCCCGGTTCTCCGACTTGTCCTTGAACTGCGTCATGCGGCCCAACTGGCCGTAGCTCGTGACGGCCGCGAGGAGCCAGGCGGCCTCGGGATGCGCGGTCACGTGCGACTGGCAGAACACCGTCGAGCGGTCGGCGTCGAGCCCGGCGGCGAAGAGCATCGCCGCGAGGTCGAGCGTCGCGCGCCGCAGCTCGGCCGGGTCGTAGTCGACGGTGATCGAGTGGAGGTCGACGATGCAGAAGAACGCGTCGCCCGCCTCCTGGGTCTGGACGTACTGGCGGAAGCCGCCGCTGTAGTTGCCGAGCGTCTTCCGCCCGGTGGGCTGGATGCCGGAGAAGACGCGGAGTTTGGTCTCGGTCATTCGGAGCTCCTGACGATACGAAAAGACCTCCCGGCGGGAGGTCTCGGCGGAGCGGGCACGGCGACGCGCGCTACCGCTCGGGGTGCAACCACCAGCTGGACGTGCCGGAGTTCATTGGTCGCAGGATACCGGGATCTAGACTGAGGGCAATGGCCGTGACCGGAGCACCCGAGCTTCTGATCGTGATGGGAGCGACCGCGACTCCCGAGCAGGTCGACGACGTCGTCGCCCGTCTCGAGGAGGCCGGCTGCGCCGCCCTCGTCACGCCGGGCCGGGAGGCGACCGTGATCGGCGCGATCGGGGAGCGGGAGCTCCTGGCGGCCCTGCCGCTCGAGGGCTACGCCGGCGTCGAGCAGGTGCTGCCGATCCTCAAGCCGTACAAGCTCGTGAGCCGCGAGCTCTCGCCCGACCCGACCGTGATCGAGGCGCGAGGCCGCCGCATCGGCGACGGCTACTTCGGCTTCATCGCCGGCCCGTGCACGGTCGAGACCCGCGAGCAGACGATGGAGACGGCACGCGCCGTCGCCGCCGAGGGCGTGACGATGCTCCGCGGCGGCGCGTACAAGCCGCGCACCTCGCCCTACGCGTTCCAGGGGCTCGGGCAGGAGGCGCTCGAGATCCTGCAGGAGGCGCGCGAGGAGACCGGCCTGCCGCTCGTCACCGAGCTGATGGACCCGCGCCACGTGGAGGAGGTCGTCGAGGCGACCGACGTGATCCAGATCGGGGCCCGCAACATGTCGAACTTCTCGCTCCTCGCCGAGGTGGGGCGCGCGACGAAGCCCGTGCTGCTGAAGCGCGGGCCGTCGTCGACGATCGAAGAGCTCTTGATGGCCGCCGAGTACATCGTCAAGGAGGGCAACTCCGAGGTGATCCTCTGCGAGCGGGGGATCAAGACGTTCGAGACCTCGATGCGCTTCACCCTCGATATCGGCGCGATCCCGGTGCTGAAGCAGGAGACGCACCTGCCGGTGATCGTCGACCCGTCGCATCCGGCCGGCCGCCGCGACCTCGTCCTGCCGCTTGCGCGCGCCGCCGTCGCCGCCGGTGCGGACGGGATCATCGTCGAGGTGCATCCGCGGCCGGAGGAGGCGCTCTGCGACGGCCCGCAGCTGATCCCCACGTCGGAGTTCCCCGACTTCGCGGCCGAGATCCGAGCGCTCGCGTCCCTCATGGGCCGCGCGATCGGGTAGTGCGCGTCGAACCGGCCGCAGCGCTCACGGGGCACGTCGCCGTCCCGGGGGACAAGTCCATCTCGCACCGCGCCGTCCTCCTCGGCGCGATCGGCGAGGGCGAGACGCGCATTACCGGCTTCGGCCGGTCGGCCGACACGGAGGCAACCGTGGCGGCGGTGCGCAGGCTCGGCGCCGAGGTCGCCGAGGAGTCGCTCGACGAGCTCGTCGTGAGCGGCGTCGGGCTGCGCGGCCTGCGCGGCGGCGAGGTCGACTGCGCGAACGCGGGCACCCTGATGCGGCTCCTCGCCGGCATCGCCGTCGGGCAGCCGGGCGTGACGACGACGCTGTCGGGAGACGAGTCGCTCTCGCAGCGTCCCATGGAGCGCGTCGCGGCGCCGCTCCGCCTGCTCGGCGGCCGCGTCGAGACGACCGGGGGGCATGCCGCCGCTCACGATCGAGGGCTCCGACCTCCTGAAGGGGACGACCTACGAGCTGCCGGTCGCGAGCGCGCAGGTGAAGTCCGCGATGCTGCTCGCGGGCCTCTATGCCGCCGGGCAGACGACCGTCGTCGAGCCCACGCCGACACGCGACCACACGGAGCTGATGCTCGAGAGCGCCGGCATCGCCGTACGGCGCGGGCCGACGTCGATCACGGTGCAGCAGGCGTCGGCGCTCCGGCTCGGCGAGGTCGTCGTCCCGGGCGACTTCTCCTCTGCGGCGCCGCTCCTCGCCGCGGCCGCGCTCGTTCCCGGCAGCGACATCACGGTGCACGACGTCGGCCTGAACCCCCGCCGCACAGGCCTGCTCGACGTGCTCGAGCGGATGGGGGCGCGCATCGCCGTCTTCAACCGCCGCCGCGAGGGCCGCGAGCCCGTCGGCGACGTGCAGCTCCAGTACTCCGAGCTCGGCGCGGTCGAGGTCCTCGCGAGGGAGGTGCCGCGCCTCGTCGACGAGCTGCCGCTCGTCGCGCTGCTCGCGTCGCACGCGCGCGGGAGGAGCGTCGTCCGCGGCGCGGAGGAGCTGCGCGTGAAGGAGAGCGACCGCATCGAGGGCGTGACGGCCGCCCTGCGCGCGTGCGGCGCGCACATCCGCTCCCGCGACGACGGCTGGTCGATCACGGGCGTGCCGGCCAGGCTGAAGGGCGGCCGCGTCGAGGCTCACGGCGACCACCGCATCGCGATGCTCGGCGCCGTCACGGGCCTCGCGTCCCGGGAAGGCGTCGAGATTCAGGACGCCGGGAGCGTCGCTATAAGCTTCCCCGGGTTTTTCGAGCTTCTCGACTCGGTGGTGAGGCGATGATCGTTGCAATCGACGGGCCGGCCGGCGCCGGCAAGAGCACCGTGGCGCGCGCTCTCGCGGAGCGGCTCGGCTTCCGCTACCTCGACACCGGCGCGATGTACCGCGCGCTCACGTGGCTCGCGATGCAGCGCGGCCTCGATCTCAGCGGCTCCGACAAGCTCGCCGACCTCGCACGGCAGGAGCCCGTCACGTTCGACGCGGTCGGACGCGTGTGGATCGCCGGCACCGACGTCACGTCGTCGATCCGCGACACGCGCATCGACCGGATGGTGCCGGTCGTCGCCCGGCATACACCGGTGCGCGAGGTCATGCGCGAACGGCAGCGGCAGCTCGGGCGTGAGGGAGACGTCGTGATCGAAGGACGCGACATCGGCACCGTCGTCGCGCCCCAGGCCGAGGTGAAGGTCTACCTCGTCGCCGACACCGAGGAGCGCGCCAAGCGCCGCATGGCCGACCGGCCGGGCATCGGCCGCGACGCCCTCGCTACCGACCTCAAGCTGCGAGACCAGAGCGACGCGGCGCGCATGCAGCCCGCGGACGACGCCCAGGAGATAGACACGACCGCCATGCGGGTCGAGGACGTCGTCGAGCGGATCGAGGCCATCGTCCGCGAGCGCACGCCGGCGTGAACCGCGTCGAGGCTCTCTGGCCGCTCGGCCGGTACACGTTCGGCTGGCTCGGGGCGCTCACGGCGCGCGTGCGGTACTACGGCAGCGAGCGCATCCCGCCGACGGGCGGCGTCGTGCTCGCGCTGAACCACTTCTCGTGGATCGACATTCCGTGCTTCGGTGTCGCCTGCCCGCGCAACACGTACTTCGTCGCCAAGGTCGAGGCGCACCGCGTGCCGGGGCTCGGTCAGTTCATCCGCACGTTCGGCGCCATCTCGATCCGCCGTGGCGAGTCGGACCGGGAGGCGGTGCGGCAGATGCGACAGGTCGTGCGCGACGGCAACGTGCTCGGCCTCTTCGTCGAAGGGACGCGGCAGCGCTCCGGCGTTCCCGGCGAGGCGCAGCCCGGCGCCGCGATGGTCGCGCTGCAGGAGAACGTGCCCGTCGTCTGCGGGGCGATCCACGGAACGCAGAGCTACAAGGTCGGGAACTTCGCCCCCGCGACCGTCGCCTGGGGCGAGCCGATCCGCTTCGAGGGCCTGCCCCGCGGAGCGAAGGGCTACCGCGCCGCCTCGCAGGAGATCCAGCAGGAGATCCACCGGCTCTGGAGCTGGGTGAAGGACGTGCACGAGGCGGGACGGCCGCGGAACGCGACGCCGCCGCGCGCGCCCGAGCACCTCCGCGCACCGATCGCGCTGCCGTAGCCACCGCCACGGCCGGTTGAACCGCTCGGGGCGTCCGGGCGAAGATCAAGCGGTGGAAGCCGCCCGTATCTCCCGAGGGGACGAATCGGCGCTCCTCGCCGCGCTTCGCGCCGGAGACGAGCGCGCGTTCATGCGGCTCGTCGAGGAATGCTCGCCCGGCATGCGCCGCCTCGCGCTCACCTTCGTGCGCACCGCGTCGGTCGCCGACGAGGTCGTGCAGGAGTCGTGGCTCGGCGTGCTGCGGGGAATCGACCGCTTCGAGGGCCGGTCGTCGCTCAAGACCTGGATCTACCGGATCGTCGCGAACGTCGCCCGCACCCGTGCCGTCCGCGAGGCGCGAACCGTTCCGTTCTCGACCCTCGCAGGGCGCCGACGCCTCGGTCGACCCGGCCGAGTTCCTCGCCGACGGTCACTGGGCGGCGCCGGTCGAGCCGTGGCAGCAGGTGCTCGACAGCGAGGCCCGTGCGGTGATCGATGCGGCGATCGCGGCGCTGCCCGAGCAGCAGCGCCGGGTGATCGAGCTCCGCGACGTCCAGGGTTGGCCCTCGGACGAGGTCTGTAACGTTCTCGAGCTGACCGAGACCAATCAGAGAGTGCTGTTGCACCGCGCGCGCTCGAGGGTGCGTGCGGCCCTCGACCGGTACCTCGGAGACCATCGATGATCGCGCTGCGGAGACAGAGGAAGCTGGCGTGCCGGGAGCTCGTCGAGCTCGTGACCGAGTACCTCGACGGCACGCTCTCCCGCCGCGACCGTGCGCGCTTCGAGGCGCATATCGCCGCGTGCGCGAACTGCACCGAGTACGTGGAGCAATTCCGCCAGACGATTCGCCTCACAGGCTCGCTCACCGAGAGCGACGTGTCGCCGGAGGCGGCCGCCGCGCTCCTCGCGCAATTCTCCGAATGGAAGCGCGACCGGGCGTAACGCTTTCGCCGCCCGCGTGACGGTAGGGCAGCCGGCAGGTGCCGGCGCACACCGACACGAGGGAGACGATCATGACGAAGTTCCTGACGATGCTGGCGCTCGTCGCTGCGCTCACGGTGCCGGCCGCGGCAACCGCGGCGCGGGGGAATGCCTCGCAGGGCGCGGTCTACGCGATCACGAATGCGACGACCGGCAACGGCGTCGCCTATTACTCGCGCGCCGCGAACGGCGCGCTCACGCTCGTCGCGACCTACGCAACGGGAGGCGTCGGCACCGGCGCCGGCCTGGGCTCGCAGGGGGCGGTCGCGCTGGCAGGCGACCGGCTCTTCGCGGTCAATGCCGGGAGCGACTCGATCTCGGAGTTCGCCGTCAAGGGCGACGGCCTGAAGCTCGTCGAGACCTTCGTGTCGAACGGGCACCTTCCGATCAGCGTGACCGTGCACGGCAACCTGCTCTACGCGCTGAATGCCGGCTCGTCGAGCATCACCGGCTTCAAGCTCGACGGCAAAGGGCGCGTCGCGCCGCTCGCCGGCTCGACGCAGCCGCTCCTCGGCTCCGGCCCGGCGCAGGTCTCGTTCTCGAGCGACGGCACGACGCTCGTCGTCACCGAGAAGACGTCCAGCACGATCGACACGTTCGCCGTCGGCCGTAACGGCCGCGCGCAGGCGGGCAGCTCGAGCCCGTCCGCAGGCGCGACGCCGTTCGGCTTCGCATTCGACGATCGCGGGCGCGCCTTCGTATCGGAAGCGGCGGGCTCTGCCTCGTCGTATGCCGTCGACTCCTTCGGCGCCCACGTGATCACCGGAGCGGCCTCGACGCATCAGGGCGCGCCGTGCTGGCTCGTGGTGACGCCGAACGGCCGCTACGCCTACACGGCGAACGCGGCGGGCGGCAGCGTCTCCGGCTTCTCGATCGCGCGCGACGGCTCGCTCGCGCTCCTCGACCCGTCCGGCGTGAGCGCGGCTCTCGGCACGGGAAGCCATCCGCTCGACGAGGCGGTCAGCGCCGACGGAACGTATCTCTACGTGCTCGTCGACGGGCGCCACACGATCGCGGGCTACCGCATCGCCGCCGACGGCTCCCTCGGCGCGCTCGGCGAGGTCGGCACGCTGCCGGCAGGCGCGGTCGGCCTGGCGTCGTCCTAGCCGGGAACCGGTGTCTGGCACCGCCTGCGGGCGGTGTCAGACACCATAGGGCGATGTCCGAGCAACCGCTCATCGGCACGGTCGCCATCGTGGGCTTCCCGAACGTCGGGAAGTCGACGCTCGTGAACCGGCTGACGGGCACCCGCGCCGCGGTCGTCCACGAGACGCCGGGCGTCACGCGCGACCGCAAGGAGCTCATCTGCGAATGGCGGACGCGGCGGTTTCTGCTGATCGACACGGGCGGCGTCGACATCGCGGACGAGACGCCGATCACGCGCTCGATCGCCGACCAGGCGCGCGAGGCGGTCTCGCAGGCCGACATCGTCATCTTCGTCGTCGACGCGCAGATCGGCATCACGCCCGGCGACGAGGAGGTCGCCCAGATCCTGCGCGAGTCGAAGAAGCCGGTGCTCGTGATCGCGAACAAGATCGACGACCCGCGCCAGGAGACGCTCGCGCTCGAGCTGCACCGGCTCGGGCTCGGCGATCCGATCCCGATCTCCGGGCTCCACGGCCACGGCACGGGCGACCTGCTCGACGAGGTCGTCGACTATCTCGAGGCGCACGGCAGCGCGGCCCGTGACGAGCTGCCGGAGGACGCGATCCGCATCGCCATCCTCGGGCGCCCGAACGTCGGCAAGTCGAGCCTCGTGAACAAGCTGCTCGGGCGCGAGCGGCTGATCGTCTCCGAGATCCCCGGCACGACCCGCGACGCCATCGACACGGTGCTCGAGCGAGGCGACCGGACCTTCGTGCTCGTGGATACCGCGGGCCTGCGGCGCAAGCGGCGCCACCGGCAGGGCATCGAGTACTACTCCGAGCTGCGCGCGCTCGAAGCGGCCGAACGCGCCGACGTCGCACTCGTCCTGGTCGACGCCTCCGAAGGCGTCGTCGAACAGGATCTCGCGGTCGCGGACATCGCGCGCAAGGCCGACTGCGCCACCCTGATCGTCCTCTCGAAGTGGGACATCACCTCCGTCGGCCTCGAGGACGTGCGCGGCCACCTGCGGCGCCGTCTGCGGCAGCGGCCCGAGTTCATCGCGATCTCGTCGAAATCGGGACGCGGGCTCGAGCGCCTGCTCGACCACGTCGTCGTGCTCTTCGAGCGATACACGAAGCGCATCCCGACCCCCGAGCTGAACCGCGCCGTCGACGAGCTGCGCGAGCGGCGGCAGCCGCCGTCGCGGAACGGACGCCGCCTGAACCTCCTGTACGCGGCGCAGATCAACCAGCGCCCGCCGCGCTTTCGCATCTTCGTCAACGACCCCTCGCTCGTCACGCGCGACTACGGCTACTGGGTGGAGAACGAGCTGCGCGAGCGCTTCGAGATGCAAGGCGTGCCGGTCTCGATCGACTTCGTCAAGCGCTCGTGAGATTCCTCGTGGCAGGTGCGGGCTCGTGGGGCACCGCGTTCACGCATCTGCTGCTCGAGCGCGGCCACGACGTGGTCCTCGGCTGCCACACGCCGGAG
Organism: uncultured Actinomycetes bacterium; assembly: GCA_963831405.1. Lineage (GTDB taxonomy): Bacteria > Actinomycetota > Thermoleophilia > Gaiellales > Gaiellaceae > Palsa-739. The sequence goes on along the minus strand of CAWHPX010000002.1, from coordinate 115,040 downwards.
CAGGCGCAGGCGATCGCGGCGACCGGCCGCAACCCGCGCTCCCTGCCGAAGGTCGACCTGCGCGCGGTCGAGGCCGTCGCGCTCGACGCCGCCCCCGGCGACGTCGACGTCGCCGTCGTCGCGGTGCCGAGCACGGCGTTCGTCGACGTCGTCGGGCGCCTCCCCGGCGACGCTCCCGTGCTCAGCCTCACCAAGGGGCTCGACCCCGAGACCGGCGAGCGCCTGTCGACGCGGGTCGCGGGCCGGCCGGTCGCCGTGCTCTCCGGCCCGAACATCGCAGACGAGATCGCCGTCGGGCTGCCGACCGCGGCGGTGATCGCCTCGGACGACGGCTACCTCGCCGGACGGCTGCAGCATGCGCTGAACTCCACCGTCTTCCGGACGTATGTGAATCCCGACATCGTCGGCGTCGAGCTCTGCGCAGCCGCGAAGAACGTGATCGCCCTCGCCGCGGGTGGGGTCGACGGGCTCGATCTCGGCGACAACGCGAAGGCGGCGCTCATCACGCGCGGGCTCGCCGAGATGGCCCGGCTCGGCGAGGCGGCCGGTGCCCGGCCCGAGACATTTGCCGGGCTCGCGGGCATGGGCGACCTGATCGTGACCTGCTGGAGCGCGCAGGGCCGCAACCGCCGCGCGGGCGAGCTGATCGCGCAGGGACGGGCGCCGCAGCAGGCGGTGGCCGAGATCGGCCAGACCGTCGAGGGCCTGACGACCGCCCCCGCCCTGCACGAGCTGTCCACCCGTCTCGAGGTCGAATTGCCGATAACGGAAGCGGTTTGCGCGGTACTCTCAGGGCAGAGCCTCACCGGCCTCCTCCAGGGGTTGATGGGGCGGCAGCCGACCGAGGAGTGAGATGCGATCGAGCGCAATCGCCGCGTGCGCCGCGGCTCTGGCGGTCACGACGGCCGGGTGTGCGAGCGCAGGAGCGAGCGGCCCCGGATCGGCCGACGGCGCCGCGACGCTCGCACCCGCGAACGCCGTTGCATTCGTCGCCGCGCGCACCGACCTGTCGGCGTCGCAGTGGCACGGGCTCGGCAGCTTCGCGCTGAAGCAGCTGCACGGCTGGGGCTCCGAGCTCCGGCCCGTCGCCGGTGACGAGATCGACGTCGCGGTGCTCCCGAACCGGAAGACCGTCGCCTTCGTGCAGCCGGCAGACGCGTCGAAGCTCTCGTCCTTCGCGAAGGCCCACGACCTGACCCTTCGCGCGCTCGGGGGCTGGACCGCCGTCGCAGCCGATGCGGCGACACTCGACACCGTTGCGAACGCGAAGTCGCATCTCGCGGACAGCCCGCGCTTCGTCGCTGCGATGAACGAGCTTCCCGGCGGCGCGCTCGTGCGCGCCTACGCGAGCGGCGACGACATGGCCCGCATCCTCGCGGCAATTCCCGGCCAGCTGCAGACGCAGGCGCTGCCGCCGCGCGCGAAGTTCCACGCGAAGCCGGACCGGAAGGGCGCGCCGGCGTACGGGCTCGCACGGCAGGAATTCCGCTGGCTCGCCGCGGCGCTGACCTCGAGCGCCGCGGGCCTGAAGCTCGAGGCGTTTGCACCCTCCGCCGGCCTCGTCGCAGCGGGCCCGCCGCGCTACGCCGCCGTCCCCATCGTCCCGTACACCGCGGCGCTGCCCGACGAGATCCCGTCCGGCGTGCTCGCCGTCGTCGACTTCCAGGTGCCGCGCGGGGCGTTCGAGCTCCTGCCGAAGCTGCCCGCGCCGCTCCAGCAGCTCTTCGGCCCCGACCTGCGCGATCTCCCGAATCAGCTCGACGCCGTGCTCGGCGGCGAGTCCGCGCTCTACGTCCGGCCGAGCCTGCCGATGCCCGAGCTCACGCTCGTCACCCAGCCCACGGACACGGCGGCGGCGTCGAAGGCGCTCGACGAGCTGCTCGCTGCGCTCCCGAAGAGCAGCCCGCTGGCGCAGGTCACCCTGCACCGTGCGGTCATCGGCGGCCAGCTCGTCGTCTCGACGACGCAGCAGGGAGTCGACGACTTCCGCGGCGGCGGCGCGAAGCTCTCGGCGGACCCGTCCTTCCTCGAGGCGAAGAAGCAGTCCGGCATGCCCGACCAGACGACGGGCTTCGCGTACGTCGACGCGAAGGCCGCGCTGCCCCTCCTCGCACTCGCAGGCGTCAACCTGCCGGCAGGGCCTGCCCCGGGCCGGCACCATCACCGTCTTCGGCAGCGCGACGAGCGGCGGCGGCACCGGGGCGGGGTCGAGGTTCACCGCCTATGTCGGCATCCCGAGCAGCTAGCCTGGCCCGCATGTCAACTCGTTCATTCTCCTTCACCTCCGAGTCGGTCACCGAGGGCCACCCGGACAAGATGGCCGACCAGATCTCGGACTCCGTGCTCGACGCCGTGCTGACGGACGACCCCGAGGGGCGCGTCGCCTGCGAAACGCTGATCACGACGGGTCTCGTCGTCGTCGCCGGCGAGATCACGACGAAGACCTATGTCGACATCCCGCGCCTCGTGCGCGATCGCATCCGCGAGATCGGCTACACGCGCGCGAAGTACGGCTTCGACGCCGACACGTGCGGGGTCGTCGTTGCGCTCGACGAGCAGTCGCCCGACATCGCGCAGGGCGTCGACGCGTCGTTCGAGGCCCAGCACGGCGACGACGACGCGCTCGACCGCGTCGGCGCCGGCGACCAGGGCCTGATGTTCGGCTACGCCTCGAACGAGACGGAGGAGCTGATGCCGCTCCCGATCATGCTCGCGCATCGTCTGGCGCGGCGGCTCGCGGCGGTCAGGAAGGCGGACGAGCTGCTCTATTTGCGGCCCGACGGCAAGTCGCAGGTGACCGTGCGCTACGAGGAGGACGAGCACGGTCGCCGCCGTCCCGTCGAGATCGAGCGCGTCGTCATCTCGACGCAGCATCGCGAGGGCATCGACATCGAGACCTTGATGAAGCCCGATCTCATCGCGCACGTGCTCGAGCCGATCCTGCCGAAGGATCTCTACGACGTGAGGCGGCTCGACGCGAAGGACTTCTTCTACTGCAACCCGACCGGCAAGTTCGTGATCGGCGGCCCGATGGGCGATGCGGGCCTCACCGGCCGCAAGATCATCGTCGACACGTACGGCGGCGCCGCGCCTCACGGCGGCGGCGCGTTCTCCGGCAAGGATCCGACGAAGGTCGATCGCTCTGCCGCCTATGCGGCGCGCTACGTCGCGAAGAACGTCGTCGCGGCCGGCCTCGCCGAGCGCTGTCAGATTCAGGTCGCGTACGCGATCGGCGTCGCCCATCCGATGTCGGTGTTCGTCGAGACGTTCGGTACGGAGGCGGTTCCGGTCGCGAAGATCGAGTCGCTCGTGAGGGAGCACTTCGACCTGCGCCCGGCCGCGATCCTCCGCGACCTCGACCTGCGCAGGCCGATCTACGCGAAGACGGCGGCGTACGGGCACTTCGGGCGCGACGACGGCGACTTCACGTGGGAGCGGACCGACAAGGCGGCCGCGCTTCGCTCCGCCGCCGGCCTGCCCCAGCCAGCGACTGTCTGAGCGGGTTCTCATCACGGGCGGCGCGGGCTTCATCGGCTCGCATCTCGCCGACGCGCTGCTCGCGGGCGGCCGCCGCGTGCGGGCGCTCGACGCGCTGATCCCACAGGTGCACGGCGGGGCGGCGCGGCCCGCCTATCTCGCCGGCGACGTCGAGCTCGTCCAGGGCGACGTGCGCGACGCGGCGGCGGTGCGGCGTGCGCTCGAGGGGGTCGACGCCGTGGTGCACCTCGCTGCGCGGGTCGGCGTCGGCCAGTCGATGTACGAGCTGGCGGAGTACACGTCGGTGAACTCGCTCGGCACGGCGGTGCTGCTCGAAGCGCTCGTCGAGCGGCCCGTGCGGAAGCTCGTCGTCGCGTCGAGCATGAGCATCTACGGCGAAGGGCTCTACTCGTCGAGCAGCGGCCGAGAGGTCGAGCCTGCGGAGCGGACGCTCGAGCAGCTCGCGCGCCGCGAGTGGGACTATCCAGGCCTCGACCCGGTCGCGACGCCCGAGCGGAAGCGGCCCGGCCTCTCCTCGATCTACGCGCTGACGAAGTACGACCAGGAGCGCGCGTGCCTCGTCGCCGGCCTTGCGTACGGCATCCCGACGGTCGCGTTGCGGCTCTTCAACACGTACGGCCCGCGACAGGCGCTCTCGAATCCGTACACCGGCGTGCTCGCGATCTTCGCGGCGCGCCTGCTGAACGGGCGGCCGCCGCGGATCTTCGAGGACGGCCGGCAGCGGCGCGACTTCGTCTCGGTGCACGACGTCGCGCGCGCATTCGCCGCGGCGATCGAGGACGACGGCGGTGACGGGCTCGCCGTCAACGTCGGCAGCGGGCGCGAGGTCACCGTCGCCGAGCTCGCGTCCCGGCTCGGCAGCGTCGTCGGCCGGGAGCTCGAGCCGGAGGTGACGGGCGAGTTCCGGGTCGGCGACATTCGCCATTGCTTCGCCGACGTGCGGCTCGCGCGCGAGGCGCTCGGCTTCGAGCCGCAGGTCGAGCTCGACGCCGGCATGGCCGAGCTCGCCGAGTGGCTCGAAGGGCAGACGGCCGAGGATCGCGTCGACGCGGCCGCCGCCGAGCTCGCGAAGCGAGGGCTCTCCGGCTAGCGCAGCTTTACGAACAGGCCGGCCGCCGCCTTCTCGCTGACCGCGCGGTCGCCGCCGTCGAGGCCGATCGTGAACTGGTCGGCGGCGGGCTCCGTCGAGCGCATCTCGATCTCCTGGCCCGGGACGAGGCCCTGGTCGTAGAACCAGTGCAGGAGCTCGCCGTCGTGCTCGGCGAGGCGCACGATCGTCGCGCGCGCCCCGGGTGCGAGCGCCGCGAGCGGAGTCAGGCTCTCGTTCTCCGCCTGCTCGAGGCCCGTGTCGACCGGCCAGCCGTGCGGGCAGCGCTCCGGATGGCCGAGGCGCTCGTCGATCCGCTCGATCATCTCGTCGCTGAACGTGTCGCCGAGCTCGTCCGCGCGCTCGTGGGCCTCGTACCCCGTGTAGCCCATGAAGTCGGTCAGCAGCCGCTCGATGATCCGGTGCTTCCGGACGACCCGTTCGGCGCGGGCGCGGCCCGTGCCGGTGAGAAGCGCCTCCTTGCGGGCGCCGCGCTCGATGAGGCCGTCGGCCTCGAGCCGCTTCAGCATCTCGCCGGCCGACGCGCGCGAGACGCCGAGCATCTCGGCCACCCGCGAGGCGAGCGGGGCGAGCCCGAGCCGCGCGGCGTGTACTCCCCGATCGGGAAGGCGAGGAAGTAGATCGTCTCGAGATACTCGTCGACGGAGTGGCGGTCGGCCATCTCCGGCTATATTGCCGCCGGACGCCGTTGTAAGGCGACCCTTACATCATGAGTACGGGACACGTTCTGATCCTGGGTGCGATCGCCGGCGGGACGATCTTCCTCGGCCTGCCGGTCGGGCGCCTCCAGAGCCTCGGCAGCACGACGCGCGCGGGCCTCAGCGCCCTCGCGACCGGCATCCTGCTCTTCCTGCTCTGGGACGTCCTCTCGGGCGCGGTCGAGCCGATCGACGCGGCGCTCGGCGCGCGCCGCTGGGGCGACTTCACGGGCTACAGCGCCGTCGGCGTCGCCGGTTTCGCGCTCGGCCTGATGGGCCTCGTCTACTACGCCGAGTGGATGAAGCGGCAGTCGAGCCGCCGCGCGACCCCGCTCGTCGGCCCGGGCGCGGCCGCCGTCGACGAGTTCAAGCGGCGCGGCTGGGTCGAGGGGATGAGCGACGGCCAGCGGCTCGCGCTCCTCATCGCCGTCGGCATCGGCGTCCACAACTTCGGCGAGGGCCTCGCGATCGGCCAGGCGGCGGCGAAGGGCGTCGCGAGCCTCGCGGTGACGCTGATCGTCGGCTTCTCGCTCCACAACGCGACCGAGGGCTTCGGCATCTGCGGCCCGATGAGCGGCGAGGGCACGCGGCCGACGTGGGGCTTCCTCGCGGTGCTCGGCCTGATCGGCGGCGCGCCGACGTTCCTCGGCACGGTGCTCGGGCAGGCGTGGTCGAGCGAGGCCGTGACGGTGCTCTTCTTCGCGATCGCCGCGGGCTCGATCCTCTACGTCGTGCAGGAGCTCTTCAACGTGAACCGCAGGTACGGGCACACGGTGCTCGTCACCTGGCTCGTCCTCGCGGGCATCGTGCTCGGCTTCGCCACCGACTTCGTCGTCACGGCCGCCGGCATCTGAGCACCGCGAGATCGGCGCGGACGGCGGTCGCGTCAGCCTCGAACCCGGCCTCGCGCAGCCAGGCGAGCTGCTCGGCCACGCTCGACGGGACGTCGTACACGCCGTCGATCTCGATCACCGCGTCCGCGGGCCGCTCCGGCACGACGACGTCGCCGAGGACGAAGGCGCCGGAGACTCGCGCGACTCTCGCGAAGAGATCGCGCTTGGCCTCGCCGTCGAGGTGGTGCACCGCGAGGGCGGAGACGACGAGGTCGAACGGGCCGGCCGGCAGCGGATCCTCGAGACGTCCGACGCGCAGATCGGCCCGCGGCAGGCGCTCGCGCGCGCGGGCGAGCATCGCCTCGGACGCGTCGATGCCCGTCCAGGCCGCCGCCGGATGGAGCGCGAGGACGCGGAGCGCCGTCTCGCCCGTGCCGGTGCCGAGCTCGAGGACGGTTGCCGGCGCGAGGTCGCTCGTCGCCGCGGCGACGGCGTCCTGCAGCTCCTCGTAGCCGGGGATCTCGGCGGCCATCTCGGCGAGGTAGGTCTCGGGATCCCACTCGTAGCCGGCCATCGTGCGCCGACCATAGCCCCGGGTACGGTGGCCGGGTGAGCCGCTACGCCTCCGTCTATCCGCTCGTGACCGCGCGTGCCGTCGCGCGGCCGTTCACGTACGAGGTGCCGGTCGAGGCGGGCGTGGGCTCGATCGTCGAGGTGCGCTTCGGCAACGCGAAGCGGCGCGGCGTCGTCACCGAGGTGGACGTCGTGCCGCCCGAGGGCGTGAAGACGTCGGCGATCGAGCGCATCGCCGAGACGCTGCCGCCCGCGCTCGTCGAGCTCGCGCTCTGGCTCGCCGACTACTACGGCTCCACGCCGGCGCGCGCGCTCGCGCTCGTCGCGCCGTACAACGCGAAGCGCCGCGGCGAGCGCAGCGCGGCCGCGACGGCCGGCGCGCTCGCCGCGGAGGCTCCACCGGCGCAGCTCTCCGCGACGCAGGAGCACGCGCTCGCGCGCGTCGCGGAGCTCCTCGAGGGCGGCGGCGGCAACCTCCTGCTGTGGGGCGCGACGGGCAGCGGCAAGACGGAGGTGTACATCCGCGCCTGCGAGGCGGCGCTCGCGCGCGGGCGCGGCGCGATCGTGCTCGTCCCGGAGATCGCGCTGACACCGCAGACGCTCGGCCGGTTCCGCGTCCGCTTCGGCGACGCGGTCGCGGTGCTGCACTCCGCGCTGACCGAGGCGGAGCGGCGCGACGAGCGCGAGCGCATCGCGTCGGGCGACGCGCGCGTCGTCGTCGGCGCGCGCTCCGCCGTGTTCGCGCCGGTGCCGTCGCTCGGCGTCATCTGCATCGACGAGGAGCACGACTCGTCGTACAAGCAGGAGTCCGACCCGCGCTACGACGCGCGCACCGTCGCGGCGAAGCGGGCGTCGCTCGAGGGCGCGGTCGCGCTCTTCGGCTCGGCGACGCCGCGGCCGGAGTCGTGGGCGCGGCTCGAGCGGCTCGAGCTCGGTGGGCGGATCGCGGCGCCGCTCCCGACGGTGACGGTCGTCGACCTGCGCCGCGAGAAGGGTTATCCGCTCTCCGCGCCGTTGCTGAAGGAGCTCGGCGGGATCGCCGAGCGCGGCGGCAAGGCGATCCTCCTGCTGAACCGGCGCGGGCTCGCGCCGGCGATCCACTGCCGCGCGTGCGGCGAGACACGGCGCTGCCCGCAGTGCGACGTCGCGCTGACGCTCCACGGCGACGACTCGCTCCGGTGCCACCATTGCGGGCGCGTCGAGCCGATGGGGGAGACGTGCCCGGCGTGCGGCTCGGCCGAGCTCGCGCGGATCGGCGCCGGCACGCAGAAGCTCGAGCGCGCGCTCGCGAAGCAGGTGCCGGAGCTCGAGGTGATCCGGCTCGACGCGGACGCGGTCGAGAAGCCCGAGCAGCTGCGCGACGTGCTCGAGCGGTTCGCGCGCGCCGACCGTGCCGTGCTCGTCGGCACGCAGATGGTCGCGAAGGGCCACCACTTCGCCGGCGTCGAGCTGGCGGCGGTCGTCGACGCCGACACGGGCCTCGGTCTGCCCGACTTCCGTGCGGAGGAGCGGACGTTCCAGCTGATCACGCAGCTCGCCGGGCGCAGCGGCCGCGACGCGCCGGGCCGTGTGCTCGTCCAGACGTTCCAGCCCGACTCGCGTGCCGTGTCGTATGCAGCGCGCCACGACGTGCGCGGGTTCCTGGACGGCGAGCTCGAGCGGCGGCGCGAGCTCGGGTACCCGCCGTTCCAGCATCTCGTGCGGGTCGTCGTCACCGGGCCGGAGCCGGACGACGCGCTGCGCGCGCTCGAGGAGCTGAAGGCGGGGCTCGCGGGGCACGAGCTGCTCGGCCCGGCGCCGCTGCTGCGGCTGCGCGGCCGCAGCCGTGCGCAGCTCGTCGGCAAGACCGACCGCCCCCGCGCGCTCGCCACCCGTGCCGCCGCGCTCCTCGCCGCGGCCGCCGTCCCGATGCGCCGCGCCGGCCTCGCCGTCGTCGTCGACGTCGACCCGCAGTCCCTGTAAGCCACGGCCGGAGCGGCGAGCGAACACTTCGCAACGCCTCCGTCACGAACCTGTCACGTCTGACGTCGGGACACCGTCCGCCGCAGACATCGCCAGTGCCCGAACCCACGCTGTCGTCCGGTTCGCTCGGCGGGCGGTTCCCGGTTCGTCTGACGACAAGAGATGTCCGTTCTAGGCGGCGACCCGCTCGAAGAGGACGTGGTCGCGCCAGGTGCCGTCGATCAGGAGCAGCTGCTTCGCGTAGCCGAAGCGCTCGAAGCCGTTCTTCGTCAGCACGCGCTGCGAGGGGAGATTGTCGGGCAGCGTTCCCGCCTCGAGGCGGTGGAGGCCGGCCTCCCCGAAGGCGAACGCGACGACGTCGGCGACCGCGTCGGAGGCGAGGCCGCGGCCGTTTCGCCCGCGGTCGACCCAGTAGCCGACCGTCCCCATCTGCAGCGGCCCGCGCATGACGTCGTTCAGCGCGATCATCCCGGCGATCGCCTCGCCGTCGAGGATCGCCCAGCGCCACCAGTCGGCGTCGTCCGGCCGCTCCAGCCGGCCCCGCTGCACGGCCGCCGTGAAGAACGCGTCGTCCCGGACAGGCTCGAACGGCGCGAGGAACTCGCGGTTCGACCGATAGAGCGCCGCAAGCTCCTCCGCGTCGTCGGTCGTCAGCAGCCGGATCACGCCGCGCGCTGCGCCGCGCCGAGATCGGCGGGGAAGCGCTCGAGGATCCACCGTTCGTCGAGCAGCTCCCGCTCGTACGGGCGCCCGTTCACCTTGACGAAGTCGCGCGTCCGCGGATCCATCGGCAGGCGCGCCTCGGCGGGGAAGTTGCGGTTGTGCGCGCTCGATCAGCTCGTTGACCTGCGCGAAGCTCCACGTCCGCGCGGTCTCCCGCCAGACCCGCGCGAACTCGTCCTCGCCGGCCGCCTCGCGCGCGAGCGCATGCCACGCCTCGGCGAGCTGCTCCAGGTGCTCGTCCATCTCGACCTCGATCGCCCGCAGCCGCCGCATCCAGAGAGCCGGCCCGCCGAGCGCGCGGATCGCCGAGTCGGCGTCGGGCCGGAAGTTCCGCAGCCGCTGCCGGAGCGGCGCGCCCTTCACCGGGCTCGTCGCGAGCTCCTCCTCGAGGATCCGCCGCTCCTCCCGGTCGCGCTGCGTCTCGGGGCGGATCGCCCCCTGGCTCATGATCGCCTTCGCCTCTCGCGGATCCATGGCGTCGATAGTGTGCCGACTGCATGGAAGAGCACGACGTCGAGGACATCGAGGGCGAGGTCAGGGACGAGGAGCTCGACCCGGAGCGCGCCGCCCGGCGACGCCTCGCGCTGGCGCAGATCCGCCAGTACCCCGATGCGGCGCTGAAGATGAAGGCACGTCCCGTGGCCGAGTTCGACGACGAGCTGCAGAGCCTCGTCGAGCGGATGAAGCTCCTCATGCACGACGCGAACGGCATCGGCCTCGCGGCGACGCAGGTCGGCGTCCTCCGCCGCCTCTTCGTCTTCCAGCCGAACGAGGAGGACGTCTTCGCCCTCGTCAACCCGGAGATCACGGAGCGGAGCGACGAGACCGACGTCGCCGACGAGGGGTGCCTCTCGATCCAGGGCATCACCGTCCCGGTCGAGCGCGCTCTCGAGGTGACGATCGTCGGGCAGGACGAGACCGGGGGCGACGTGCGCTACGAGCTCGACGGCTATGCGGCCCGCTGCGTCCAGCACGAGACGGATCACCTCGACGGCGTCCTCATGATCGACCGGACGACGCCCGAGGCCAGGCGCGAGGCGCTCGGCGTGCTGCGCCCCCGCATCGTCCTCTCGTAGCCGATGCGGATCGCGGTCGCAGCGACCGCGCCGTTCGGCGCCGACGTCCTCGAACGGCTCGCCGCCGAGCACGACGTCGCCCTGCTGCTGACGCGTCCCGACAAGCCGCGCGGCCGCGGCCGCAAGCTCGCGCCGACCGCTGCGAAGGAGGTCGCCGAACGGCTGGGGATCGCGGTCGCGCAGCCGTCGCGTCTCGACGAGGACGTCGAGATCCCCGTCGACACCGTCGTCGTCGCGGCGTACGGCCTCCTGATCCCGGAGCCGCTCCTCCGGCGCGCGCTCTGGCTGAACGTGCATCCGTCGCTGCTGCCGCGCTGGCGCGGCGCCGCCCCGGTCGAGCGCGCCCTGATGGCCGGCGACGCGCGCACCGGCGTGACGATCCATCGCACGACCGCCGAGCTCGACGCGGGCCCGATCGCCGCGCAGGAGGCCTTCGATCTCGACCCGGACGACGACGCCGGCGCGGTCTTCGCGCGCGCCGCCGCGATCGCCGCACGGCTGATCGGCGACGTCCTCCCGGAGCCGCAGTTCACCCCTCAGCCCGCCGAGGGCGTCACGTATGCCGAGAAGATCACGCCGGCGGACCGCGAGCTCGACCTCGACCGTCCCGCGCGCGAGCTCGTCGACCGCGTACGCGCCCTCTCGCCGCACATCGGCGCCCGCGCGGTCGTCGACGGGCGGCCGCTCATCGTCTGGAAGGCCCGCGCGGGCGCGGACGGGTCATTCGAGCTGCTCGAGGTGCAGCCCGAGGGCGGCAAGCGGATGCGCTACGACGCCTACCGGCGCGGGCTGCGCTGATGGCGGTCTCGGCCGCCCGCCGTGTCGCATACGAGGTGCTGCTTCGCGTGTTCGAGCAGGACGCCTATGCCGACCGGGTGTTCCGCAGCGCGGCGAAGGACCTCGACGAGCGTGAGCGCGCCTTCGCGCAGCGCCTTGCGTACGGCTCGGTGCAGCGCGTGCGCACGCTCGACCACGCGATCGAGACGCTCGGCAAGCGACCGGTGCGCAAGCTCGACCCGCCGGTGCGCGCCGCGCTCAGACTCGGCGCGTATCAGCTCGGCTACACCGACACCGCGCCGCACGCGGCGGCGAACGAGTCGGTCGAGCTCGTGCGCCGCGCGCGGCTCGAGCGCGCCGTCCCGTTCACGAACGCGGTCATGCGCAGGCTCGCGGCGGGAATCCGCGCGCTGCTCGACGCTCTGCCCGACGGCGCGCTCAAGGAGTCGTATCCCGACTGGATCGCCGAGACCTTCGAGCGCGACCTCGGCCGCGACGACGCGCTCGCGCTGATGCGCGCGATGAACGAGCCGCTCGAGACGGTCGTCCGGCTGCTCGACGGCGACCCGCCCGGCGAGGCCACCGACATCCCCGGCGCCTACCGCGTTGCCCGCGTCGACGACTCCGCCGTGGCGGCCGGGCGCGTCTGGCCCCAGAGCCGGGGCTCACAGCTCGTCGGTCTCGTCGTCGGAGCCGTGGAGGGCGAACGCGTGCTCGACCTCTGTGCGGCGCCGGGAGGGAAGACCTCGCAGCTCAAAGGCGACGTGACCGCGGTCGAGCTCGATCCGAACCGCGCGAACGAGCTGCGGGAGAACCTGAAGACGATGCACGCTCGGAACGTGACGGTCGTCGAGGCCGACGGGACCGCGCTTCCCGCCGAGCTCACCGGGTTCGACCGCGCTCTCGTCGACGCACCGTGCTCCGGGCTCGGCGTCCTCGGCCAGCGTCCGGATCTCCGCTGGCGCGCCGCCCCGCTGCCGGAGCTGCAGCTCTCGCTCCTCCGCTCGGCGGCGGGGCGGGTCGAGCCGGGCGGGACGATCGTCTACTCCGTCTGCACGATGAACGCCGACGAGAACGAGGCCGTCGTCGCCGCGAGCGGCCTCGAGGTCCTGCCGCTCGGCGGCGAGTGGCCGCAGTTCGCCCATCCGCGGGACCCGCGCTTCCTGCTGACCCTGCCGCACGTCCACGGCACGAGCGGCTTCTTCGTCAGCCGACTCCGCGTCTAACCTGCGGACGCTGCCGTGGCCTGGGACGATTGGATCCGGACGGTCGAGATCGAGCCGTCGCTCTATGCGGCCGACTTCACGCGGCTCGGCGAGCAGCTCGACGTCCTCCTGCGCGCCGGCGCGCGCGTCTTCCACTTCGACGTCGGCGACGGCCATTTCGTCGAGCCCATCACGATCGGGCCGGTCGTGCTCGAGGCCGTCGCGCCGCTCGTGCACGCGTTCGACGGCGCCGCCCTCGACTGCCACCTGATGGTCGACAACCCGACGCGCCACTTCCCGCAGATCGCACGCGCCGGCGGCGACAGCGTCACCTTCCACTACGAGGTGGTCGAGGACGTGCCGGGCACGATCGCGGCGGCCCGCGAGCACGGCCTGCAGGTCGGGGTGGCGTTCAACCCCCAGACCGAGCCGGAGGCGGTCGCCCGGGTCGCGGCCGGCGCCGACCTCGTCCTCTGCATGAGCATCAACCCCGGCTACTCGGGCCAGACGTTCATGCCGGACGCGCTCGACCGCGTCGCTCGCCTGCGAGCAGCGCTGCCCGAGAACGTTCGCATCCAGGTCGACGGCGGCATCAACCTCGAGAACGTCCGCTCCGTCCGCGAGGCCGGCGCGACGCTCCTCGTCACGGGCAGCTCGATCTTCGGCCGCGAGGACCTGCCGCGCGCCTACCGGCAGCTCGTCCAGGCGCTTGCGTGAATCCAATACGCTTGGCGTCGTGAGCGCAGGCGAATCCTGGCCGGGCGAGAGCCCCGAGGCCGACGACCCCGACGCCGACGAGCTCGACGCCGACGAGCTCGAGGGCGCGGAGCCCGAGGCCGGCGACGAGGACACCGACGGCGGCGAGCCGGAGCTCCGCATCGCCGGGCATTCCGAGGGCGAGCTCGAGCTCCCCGACGACGTCGACGTGCTCGAGGGCGAGGCGCGGAGCACACGACGGGCCGTCGGCATCGTCGTCTCGCGTGCGCAGGTCGACGTCACGAATCGCCTGCTCGCCTCGGCGCTCTCCGAGCTCGACCGCGCCGGCGTCGCGCGCGACCAGGTGCTCGTCATGGCCGTGCCGGGAGCCTTCGAGCTGCCGATCGGCGCGATGGCGCTCGCGAAGACCCGCCGCTACGCCTGCATCGTCGCGCTCGGCAGCGCGAGCGGCTCGGCGTTCGTCGCCGGCGAGGCGGCGTCGGGCCTGCAGCTCGCAGGGCTCGAGACCGGCGTGCCGATCGCCTTCGGCGTGCTGACGGACGCGGCGGAGGACGTCGACGGGCGCGGCGCCGAGGCTGTCCGCAACGCCCTCGAGATGGCGGACCTCTTCCAGCAGCTCCGCGCCACCGCCAAGGCCTCCTGAGCCCTTTCGCTACACTGGCGCGCCGATGAGCAAGGTCTGCGCAATCTGTGGGAAGAAGCCCGGTTTCGGCAACCATCGGAGCCATTCGATGGTCGCGACGAAGCGCCGCTTCGACCCGAACCTCCAGCGCGTCCGCGTGCTCCTCAAGGGCAAGGCGACGCGTGCGTACGTCTGCACGCGCTGCCTCAAGGCCGGCAAGGTCCAGAAGGCCGTCTGAGCCTCGCGCGCCGGCGCGGCCCGCCGGCGCAACCCTGGCCGCCCCCGGCGGTCGAACGAAGCGTGGAGGCAGGGCAGGCGCACGCGCTCTCGTCGTCCCTCGGCCGGATCACCATCTCGAGCGAGGCGATCGCCCACATCGTCGGCGAGACCGCGCGCGAGTGCTACGGCGTCGTCGCGATGGCCGGACGCAAGTGGGTGCCCGAGCGGCCGACGCGCGGGATCGAGATCCGCCGCGAGGGCGACGGCATGACGATCGACCTGCACGTCGTCGTCGAGTACGGGTTGAACCTCGCGGAGGTCGCCTCGACCGTGCGAAACCGGGTCGGCTACGAGGTGAACCGGCTGACGGGTCTTCCGGTCAAGGCCGTCGAGGTGCACATTGACGATGTGCGGAGAGCCAAGTGAGCCTGAACGGCGATCTCGAGGCGATGCGGAAGGTCGTCGACGCGGCGCTCGCGTCGCTCGAGGCGAACCGCGCCCGCATCGACGACCTGAACGTCTATCCGGTCCCCGACGGCGACACCGGCACGAACCTCACGATGACCGTGCGCGCCGTCGACGAGGCCGTCGACTCGACCTCGGCCGCGAACCGCCAGTCGCTCGCCCGCGACCTCGCGCGGGGGGCGCTCATGGGCGCACGCGGCAACTCCGGCGTCATCTTCTCGCAGATCGTGCGCGGCGCCGCCGACGTCCTCGGGGAGACGGAGGCGTCGGCGATCGACGCCGATGCCATGGCGCGCGCGCTCCGCGGCGCGACCGACGCGGCGTATCGCGCGGTGCGGCGCCCCGTGGAGGGGACGATGCTGTCGGTGATCCGCGAGCTCGCGGAGGAGGCCGAGACGCAGGCGCCGTCGAGGCCCGCTCTCGGCGAGCTGCTCGTGCAGCTCGTCCGCCGCGGGGAGGAGGCGGTCGCGCGCACGCCGGAGCAGCTGCAGGTGCTGCGCGACGCAGGCGTCGTCGACGCGGGCGGCGCGGGGTTGCTCGAGCTCGTACGCGGCGTGGCCGCGTTCGTGACGGGCGAGCCGATCCCGGAGGCGCAGCCGCCGGCCGAGCACCTCGGCTTCGATGCGATCCACCAGGAGCTCTCCCGCTTCAAGTACTGCACGGTGTTCCTGATCGAGGGCGACGAGCTCGACCGCGAGTCGCTCGAGAGCGAGCTCGAGCGGCTCGGCGACTCGCTGCTCGTCGTCGGCGACGAGAGCGCGATCAAGGTGCACGTGCACACGGACGACCCCGGTGCGGCGCTCTCGCTCGGCACGCGCGCGGGCACGATCGACCGGATCGAGATCGCGAACATGCACGAGCAGACGCAGCAGCGCGAGGAGCGCCTGCTCGCGGCGGTGCCCGACGCGCCGCCCGCGCAGTCGGGCGTCGTCGCCGTTGTCGCCGGCGAAGGGAACCGGCGCCTGTTCGAGAGCCTCGCCGAGAGCGTCGGCCCGATCTCGATCGTCGAGGGAGGCCAGACGATGAATCCGTCGACGGCCGACCTGCTGCGCGCCGTGCAGTCGCTCGACGTCGAGGAGGTGGTCATCCTCCCGAACAACTCGAACATCGTGCTGGCCGCAGAGCATGCCGCAGCGCACGCGGATCGCGTCGTCGAGGTCGTGCACTCGGACTCGATCCCCGGCGGCCTCGCGGCGATGGTGGCGTACAACGGGTCGCGGAGCGCAGCCGAGAACGCGGCCGAGATGCGCGAGGCGATCGGGTCGGTCGCGACCGGCGAGGTGACGATCGCCTCCCGCGACGTGCAGATGAACGGGGTCGCCATCCGCAAGGGCGAGTGGCTCGGGCTCGCCGGCGGGCTGCCCGTCGCCGGAGGCGACGACTTCGACGACGTCACGTACGCGGTCGTGGAGCGGCTGCTGACCGACCACCACGACCTGCTGACGCTGCTCGTCGGCGAGGACGACGCACCGCTCGACGGCCTGCTCGACCGCATCGCCGCCGCGCATCCGGACGTCGAGGTCGACGTCCAGGACGGCGGCCAGCCGCATTACCCCCTGCTTCTGTCGGCCGAGTAGAGTCCTCACCGCCATGGGGCGGTCGATCAGGATCCTCCTCGTCGAGGACAACCAGGTCTTCCGCGAGGCACTCGAGCTGCTCCTCGGCATGCGTGCGGACATCGAGGTCGTCGCGTCGGTCGGCGACGGCGGGGAGGCCGTCGCCGCGGTCGAGCGCTTCAAGCCGCACGTCGTGCTGATGGACTACCGCCTGCCCGGCATGGACGGCGTCCAGGCGACCGCAGCCGTGCGCGAGGCGCATCCGGAGGTCGCGGTCGTCTGCCTGACCGCATCCGCGAACCAGCGTGAGATCGAGGCGCTCTACGCCGCGGGCGCGGCAGCCTGCCTGACGAAGGACCAGGAGCTCGACGACATCGTCGACGCGTTGAAGAAGGCCGCGGCGTGAACCTCACGGCCGAGAACACGGCAATCGTCCTCGACTCGACGGCCGACTTCCCGGACGCGAGCGAGCACTACGCGAACTGGCGGGTCGTGCCGCTCTACGTCAACTTCGGCACGGAGAGCTACAAGGACGGCGTCCAGCTGACAGCGCACCAGTTCTACGAGCGGCTTCGCGCCTCGCCCGAGCTGCCGACGACGTCACAGCCGACGCCCGGCGACTTTCTCGCTGCGTACGAGGAGCTCGCCGCGTACGAGCGCATCCTCTCCATCCACATCGCGTCGAATCTGTCGGGGACGTTCCAGAGCGCGTCCACCGCGGCGGCGCAGCTGGGCGACGGCCGTGTGCGGACGATCGACTCGGAGTCCGCGTCCGTCGCGATCTCGATGCTCGCACTCGCGATCCAGCGCCGGCTCGAGCGCGGCACGACCGACGAGGAGGTCGATGCGCTCGTCACGCGCTATCTCGACGAGCACGGGTTGCTCTTCACCGTCGACACGCTCGAGTTCCTCGCCCGCGGCGGACGCATCGGCAAGGCGAAGGCGTTCGCAGGGCAGCTGCTGAACGTGAAGCCGATCCTCTCGATCCGTGACGGCGAGGTGCTGCCCGTCAAGCGGGTGCGAGGCAACCGGAAGGCGGTGCAGGAGTTCGTCGACGCGCTCGAGACGCAGACGACGGACGGCCCGGCGCTGCGCGTCGGCATCGCGCACGCCGATGCGCCGGAGCGGATGGTGCAGCTCGAGAAGATGGTGCGCGACATCCGTCCGCAGGCCCGGATCGAGATGGAGACGTCGCTCGGCGCGGTGATCGGCGCGCACGCCGGCCCCGGCACCGTCGGCTTCTTCTGGTTCGCCGACGCGGACTAGCGCTAGTCGTCCGAGCCGTCGTGTCCGTCGTGCCCGTGCGCGGGCTCCGGCTTGACCGTCCACGCGGGCGCGGCGGGCAGGTTCGCGCGGGGCGTCAGCTTCCCGACGGGATCGTTCTGCGCTGCGGCGTTCCCGAGCAGGAGGAGGTTGAGGAAGATCGCGGCCGCGGCGGCGGCGCCGACCCCGAGCACGACGAGCAGTGCTTTCGACACGCTCATGCCGCCAACGCTAGCGTCCGGCCGGCGAGCCCGCGGCGCACGTCCGCTGCCTCGGCCGGGCGGTTCGCGAGAAGTGCGGCTCGGGTCGAGCCGGTGCCGTCGAGGTAGCGGACCGCGAACGAGTCGCCGGCGCCGTCTCCGTCGAGGCTCAGGACGTCCTCCGGCTCCGGGCTGCCGACGATCTGCAGGCGAAGCCCGAACTGATCCGACCAGACGTACGCCGGCTGGGGCGACGGGGCCGGGAGCCCGAGGATCCGCAGCGCTGCTGCGGCGCCGTCGAGCGCGGCTGCCGTCCAGTGTCCGGGGCCGACGACGTCGCCCGCGGGATGGACGCGGGTTGCGGGCCGCTCGGGCAAGAGCTCGCGCGCCGCCTCGACGCCGACGCCGACGAGGACCGCGTCGGCGCGCAGCTCCGTCCCGTCCGTCAGCAAGAGCGAGGTGACGCGTCCGCCCGCGTCGGCGCGGAAATGGGCCACGCCGGTGCGGAGCCGCACGTCGATGCCGTGCCGCCGCCAGCGCGCCGCAAGCAGCAGCCCGACCTCCTCCCCGAGCACGCGTGCGACGGGTGCGTTCGCCGCTTCGACGATCGTCACGTGCAGTCCGAGCTTCTGTGCGGTCGAGGCGACCTCGGCTCCGACGAAGCCGCCGCCGATCACGACGAGGTGCGAGCCCGGAACGAGCTCGTCGTGCAGCGCGCGTGCGTCGGCCAGCGTCCGCAGCTCGTGGACGCCGGACGGCAGCTCGAGCGGGAGCCGCCGCGGCCTCGCGCCCGTGGCGAGGACGGCATGGTCGAAGCGGAGCTCCGCGCCGCGGCGGGTCCGGACGACGCGATCGACGGGATCGAGCTCGACGACACGGCTGCCGAGCTCGAGCTCGATCCCACGGTCGTTCCAGTACGCCTCCTTGCGGAGAAGCAGCGAGCTCTCGTCGCGGGTGCCGAGCAGGAACTCCTTCGAGAGCGCCGGCCGCTCGTACGGGGCGACGGGCTCGTCGCCGACGAGCGTGATGCGCCCGTCGAAGCCCTCGTTGCGAAGCGTCTCGGCCGCCCGGGCGCCGGCGAGGCCCGCGCCGACGACGACGACCGCCGGCCGCCGGGTCATGCCGCCTTCTCCTCGAACACGGAGATCGCGGCCATCGGGCACGCCGCGGCGGCGTCGAATGCCGCCGCGTCGTCCGCGGTCGCGCCGACGCGGAGCGACGCGAGGCCCTCGCCGTCGACCTCGAAGATCTCCGGTGCGAGCTCGGCGCAGGCGCCGAACCCGCTGCAGAGGGACCGGTCGATCACGATCTTGACCATCAGACGCTCCTTTCACGAGCGGGCACGGGGGTGGTGGGGCGGGTGGGGCGGGTGAGCGCACGCCACGACGCTGCGAAGGCGACGGCGCCCACCGCCCCGAGATAGAGACCGAGTGCCCACGGCCGCGACGAGTCGGTGCCCGCCGCGACGCCGTGGGCGGTCGCGAGGACGAAGAGGAGATACGTCGCCCAGTGCAGGCGCCGCCAGACGCGAAAGCCGATGCGGCGCCGCACGGAGAACGAGACGGCGACGAGCGCCGCGAGCTCGCACGCGAGGACGCCGAACGAGACCGCGAGCGGCCGGTACGGCGAGATCCCCGGCACGACGAGCGCCGCGGGCGGGATGTGGACGGTCCGGTCGAGGGTCAGCGCGACGCCGTGCAGCACGAGCATCCCGAGCGCGAGAAACGTCAGGAACCGGTGCACGTCGGTGACCGAGGCCGCCTTCAGCGCTCGGCCGAACGGGCGCGACTTCAGCACGAGCCCCGCGAGCACGGTCGCGGTGAGGAGGGCGTACGCGGTGAGCCCGCTCGCCCGCGCGAGGAGCCAGAAGGTCGGGTCGTGGGTCATCCGAGGCCTCCCGCGAGCGTCGTGCGGCCCTGCGCGTCCACGATCACGGCGGGCAGCTCGGCGGCGTCGGCCTCGGCGGCGGCGCCGCGCGCGCCGGCGAGGAAGAGCGACGTCGCCGCCACCTCCGCCTCGACCGCGTCCGGGGCGACCACGGTGATCCGGAGGACGTCGGAGTCCGCGGGTGCGCCGGTCCGCGGGTCGATCAGATGGTGGAGCAGGCGGCCGCCGCGCCGCCACGTGCGGCGGTCGCGGCCCGAGGTTGCGAGCGCAGTTCCGGTCAGCTCGAGCGTGAGCAGGCCGGAGCCGGTGTCGACGCCGACCGGCCAGCTGCCGTCGCGCGTCGCGATGTCTCCACCGGCGCTCACGAGGCACGGCCCGGCCACGGCGAGCACTTCCGCGGCGCGCTCGGCGGCGTAGCCCTTCGCGATGCCGCCGAGGTCGATGCGCACACCCTCGTCGAGCTCGACGCGGTAGCCGTCGACGCGCACGCCGCCTCCCGCCGGGGCCGCCGGCGCCAACGGCCCTGCCGTCGGCCGGGACCTCGTCGAACGTGCGGTCGTAGCCTGCGGCGACGACCGCGTCGTGAACGGTCGGGTCGAAGCGCCCGTCCGTGCGCTCGCGCGCCGCGAGGGCGAGCCCGAGCACGCGGAGCAGGTCCGGCCCCGCGTCGATCGACCGCTCGCGGTTGAGCTGCGAGAGCTCGGAGTCGGGGCGGAAGCGGGAGAGCAGCGCCTCGAGCCGGTGGAACTCGGGCTGCGGCCGTTTCGAGCGCCTCGCCGGCGTCGTCGGCGTCGACGAGCAGCTCGATGTCCGTGCCCATCGCGCGGAACGTCCGCCGCTCCATCACGAGGTCCTCGTGATCGTGAGCGGCGGCAGCATCACGACGCGCACGCCCGGCGAGGCGGCGGGCGCCGCGTACGAGGCCGCCGCCGCCCGGGCGGCGCGCTGCTTCGCGGCCGCAATCTGCGTGCGCCGTGCGTGGAGTGCCACCCGGTACGAGGCCCACCTGCGGGAGACGACGTCGTTCACGAGCCGCGCCTCGTGACGGAGCCTCGCCTCGCGGACCGTGAGCGCCTTCAGCCTCGGATCGGTCGCGGCTGCCGCCCACGGCCGTGCTGCGACGACCGCCCAGGCGAGGAAGAAGACGACGAGCGCGAGCGCGACCGCGTAGAGCCGGCCGGTGTGGCTAGTCATCGGCCTCACCGCCGTCCGCAGCTTCGCGTGAGCCGTCGTCGCCGTGGTGCACGTGGCGCACGACGACGATCGCCGGCGGCCGCTGGTAGACGACGCGCGGCGCGGCCGGAGCGGCCGGGCCGGCGTGCTGCGCCGCCGCCGCTGCCTTCGGGATCTTCGGCAGTGCCGGGGGCGTCTTGGCGAGCGCGCGCCGCAGCGACGCCTCGAAGCGATCGAGCTGCTTCGCGCGTGCGAGCACCTTGGCGTCGCTCGTGCGCGTCTGCGCCGCGCCGAGCGACACGGTGTGCGTCAGCGCAACGGCGCCGAGCACCGCGGCCGCGGCGAGAAGAGCGGCGACGATCGTGATCTGCGGCTTGCTCACTTCAGTCCTCCTTGGCTCGATGACTCGACCGTAGGACGACTCCGGTTAGCCGCGGGCACGCGTGCGGCCAGGGTTCGGCAAGCGTGCAGCAAAGATTCGGTAAACCCCCGATGCCCGCCGGTCCCGCGCGGGTGAGACTCGTGGCATGCGCATCCTGGTCGTCGAGGACGACGACACGATCGCCGAGCCGCTCGTCGACGGGCTCCGGCGTGAGGGCTACGACGTCGATCGTGCCGCCACCGGCGAGGCGGCTCTCGACGAGAAGCTCCGGCCCGACCTCGTGCTGCTGGACCTGCGGCTGCCCGACATCGACGGGCTCGACGTCTGCCGGGCGCTGCGCGCGCGCTCGGTCGTGCCGATCATCATCGTCACCGCGCGCGGCGAGGAGGCCGACCGCGTCGTGGGGCTCGAGCTCGGCGCCGACGACTACGTCGTGAAGCCGTTCGGCGTGCGCGAGCTGATCGCGCGCATCCGCGCGGTCACGCGCCGGACGTCGTCACAGCCCCACGACGAGGGCCCGCTGCTCGTCGGCGCGCTCGGTGTCGACCCGCGCGCCCGCCGCGCGTGGCTCGACGACCGCGAGCTCGAGCTGACGCCGAAGGAGTTCGACCTGCTCGCCGCGCTCGCGAGCGATCCGGGGGCGGCAATCAGTCGCCGGCGGCTGCTCGAGGACGTGTGGGAGACGACCTGGTACGGCTCGGCGAAGACGATCGACGTTCACGTCGCGTCGCTCCGCAGGAAGCTCGGCGACCCCGGGTGGATCGAGACCGTGCGGGGCGTCGGCTTCCGCCTGCGCACGTCGTGACGCGGCGACTGCTTCTCGGCTACCTCGGCGTCACGATCTTCGCCCTGCTCGCCCTCGAGGTCCCGCTCGGCATCCAGAACGCGCGCAGCGAGCGTCACGACATCACCGTCAAGGTGGAGCACGACGCGGTCGCGATGGCGTCGCTTGCGGAGGATGCGATCCAGTCCGGAAGCTCGGCGCAGCTGCGGCCGGTGGCCGCCAAGGCCTACGCATACGCGACCTCGCGAGGCGCGCGCGTCGTCATCGTCGACGCGCGGGGATTCGCCCGCGTCGACACGAGCTCGCGTGTGGCGGGGACCGAGAGCTTCGCGTCCCGGCCGGAGATCAAGTCCGCGCTCCGCGGCACGGTCGCTTCCGGGACTCGCTACTCGAAGACGCTCAAGGAGCGTCTGCTCTACGTGGCGGTGCCCGTCGCGTCGGGCGGCCGCGTGCACGGCGCGGCGCGGATCACGTACCCGACGTCCGCGGTCGACTCGCGCATCCTCCGGTACTGGCTGATCCTCGCGCTCATCGCCGCCGTCGTGCTTGCGGGCGCCGCCGTCGTCGGCTTCGCGACCGCACGCTTCGTCGCGAGGCCGCTCAGACGCCTCGAGCTCGCTGCCGAGGAGGTCGGGGCCGGGAACCTCGACGCCCGCGCACCCGAGGCCGACGGGCCGGCGGAGGTCCGCTCGCTCGCGTCGGTCTTCAACGAGACGGTGTCCAAGCTCGCGCGACTTCTGCGCGCGCAGGAGGAGTTCGTCGCCGACGCATCCCACGAGCTGCGCACGCCGCTGACCGCGCTGATGCTGCGCCTCGAGAGCCTCGAGCGCACCGTCGCCGTGGAAGGTCGCGGCGACGTCGAGGCGGCGCTCCGCGAGGTCGCGCGGCTGTCGGACATGGTCGAGGGGCTGCTTGCGCTCGCGCGTGCGGACGCGATCCCGTCGGGCGCCGTCGACGCCGCCGCCGTCGCGGCGGAGCGCGTCGACGTCTGGCAGGCGCTTGCACACGAGCGCGGCGTGACGCTTGTCGCGCAGACGAACGGTGTCGCGTCCGCCCGCGCTGCCCGCCGGCGCCTGGAGCAGATCGTCGACAACTTCGTCTCGAACGCCCTCGACGTCGCGCCCCGCGGGTCGACCGTGACCGTCCTCGTCGGCGCGGCGCCCGACGCCGTCGAGCTCCGCGTCCGCGACCAGGGCCCGGGCATGTCTCCGGAGGAGCGTGCGCGCGCATTCGACCGCTTCTGGCGGGCGGGGACGGGCGGCGGCGGCTCCGGGATCGGGCTCGCGATCGTGCGGAAGCTCGCAGAGGCGGATGCCGCCACGGTCGCGCTCGAGGATGCGCCGGGCGGCGGCCTCGACGCCGTCGTGCGCCTGCGCCGTCCCTGACGCCTTACCGAATCTTTCCGCTTCGGCCGACATTCCCTGGCCATGCCCTGGCCCGCTGCTGGCGGCGCGCGTCGTAGAACGAGAGCGTCACACCGATCAGAAGGAGTCGACCATGAACGCTCGCCGAAACGCTCTCTCCCTCGCCGCCGTCCTCGCGGCGACGGTGCTCACCGGCGGCGCGGCGATTCTCGGGATCACGCACGGCGCGCAGGCGCCTCCGCCGGCTGCGCAGCCGGCCGTTTTCCAGGTGGCGCCGCCGCAGGCGTCGCAGGAGGAGGGAGACTGATGCAACGCGTCTGGGTCACCGTCCTCTCGGTCTGGGCGATGCTCGCGATCGTCGCCGTCCTGGCATGGAGCCATCGTCCCGCACAGACCGCGCAGCCTCAATCCGTCCCGCAGACCCTCGTCGTGAAGACGCCGAACGGCAAGCGGCAGCTCGTCGTCCTGCAGCCCGGCGCGCTCGGTGCATCGCACGCGACGACGCATACCTCGGGTGCGCCGCGATGAGCGCGCGGCTCGAGCGACGCACGTTTCGCGCGGTCGGCACGACGTGCAGCGTCGCCGTCACCGCCCGGGAGCCCGACCGGAGGCTCGCCCGCCTGGCGCTCGCCGCCGGGCAGCGCGAGGTCGCAGCGTGCGAGGCCGTGCTGTCGCGGTTCGACGCCTCGAGCGACCTCTCGCGCCTCAACGGGAATGCGGGCGCCTGGGTGACCGTCGACGACCGCCTCGTCGAGGCGCTCGCGCTCGCGGCGCGCGCACGAGCCGCGACGAAGGGGCGCTTCGATCCCACCGTTCTCCCCGCGCTCGTCGCGGCGGGCTACGACCGCTCGTTCGAGCAGCTCGAGGAGCGGCCGCCGCGGCAGGCTGACGGCTGGCGCGCGGGAGCCCCCATCGAGGTCGACGAACGCGGCGGTCGCGCGCGCATCGGCGCGAAGGCCGCGGTCGACCTCGGTGGGATCGGCAAGGGCTATGCGGCCTTGCGCGCGGTCGCCGCGATGCGGGACGTGTGGCCGATGCTCCCCGGTGCGCTCGTCGACCTCGGCGGCGACCTCGCGCTCACGGGTGCGACGCCCGAAGGCGGCCCGTGGCGCATCGACGTCATGGATCCGCGCACGCCGGGTCTCGTCGCCGCACGGCTCCTCCTCTCGGGCGGCGGCGTCGCGACCTCGGGCCGCGACATCCGACGCTTCGGCCCCGGCCGCTCCCTGCACCATCTCATCGACCCGTCGACCGGCGCGCCGGCGAAGCCGGGGCCGCTCGCGGTCACGGTGGTCGCGGCGGACGCGGCCGAGGCGGAAGCGCATGCGACCGCGCTCGCGATCTCGACCGTGGAGGAGGCCGCGGCGCACGTCGCGGCCAACCCGCACATCTCGGCGCTCGTCGTGCCGCACACGGGCGAGCCGGTCGCGCTCGGACCGCTGCCGGTCGCACGCACGCGCGTGCTCGTGAGGGCCGCCTGATGGCGCACGTTGCCGATCGCCTGGTACGTCGCACGCGCCGCGGGCCTCGTCGCGTTCGGCCTCCTCACGCTGTCCGTCTGGCTCGGGCTCGCGATGAGCACGCGGCTTCTCGGCCCGAAGCGGCAGAAGCCGCTCCTCGGCCTGCACCGGACGCTCGCGTGGACGGGCCTCTCGATGATCGGCCTCCATGCCTTCGCCCTCCTCCTCGACCCGGTGCTGCACTTCGGGCTTGCGTCGATCCTCGTGCCGTTCGCCTCGCCGTGGCGCACGGGGGCGGTCGCAGCCGGCGTGGTCGGCGGCTGGCTCAGCCTCGCGCTCGCGGCGTCCTTCCGCGCGCGGAAGTGGATCGGCCAGAAGGGCTGGCGGCGCCTGCACTACGCGAGCTTCGCGGCCTTCGCGCTCTCGCTCGGGCATGCCTTGCTCGTCGGCACGGACCTGCGCGGCTTCGGCGGCCCGGTGCTCGCGCTCGTCGCGGCGGGCCCGGTGCTCTGGCTGACGTTCTACCGCCTGCTCGTCCCCCGGCTGCCGCCGCGTCGCCCCGCGGCGGCGGCCGCCGCGGCGTAACGTCCGCCTGCCGTTCTAACGTGCACCACGCTCTGGCGCCGAGCACCATGACAGCCCTCCGTCGACAGACGGTCTTCGCGAGCCTGGACCAGCCCCGGGCCTGGCCCGCGACCCGCGGGCGGCCGCAGCCCACGCGCCTCGACCGCGAGCTCGACGTGCTGCCGGGTGTCGGCGTGACGCTCAAGCGCAAGCTCGAGAAGCTCGGCCTGCGGACGATCCGCGACCTGCTCGAGCACCGGCCGCACCGGTACGAAGTCGGCCGTCGAAGAGGTGGCGATCGCGGCGCTCGGAGGCACCGAGGAGGTTGCGATCGCCGGCGAGGTGCTGAACGTGAGCTCCCGCCGCCGCGGCCGGCTGCAGGATCGTCACGGCGCGCATCTCGGACGGCACGGCCTCCGTCGCCGCGACATGGTTCAACCAGCCGTGGCTCGAGGAGCAGCTTCGTCCCGGTGTGCACGTCCGCCTGCGCGGCAAGCCCGGACGCTACGGCTTCGACGTGCGTTCGCACGACATCGGCGGCGGCGACGCGACCGCCGACTTCGCACCCGTCTATCCGGCGAGCGAGGAGATCACGCCGAAGCGCATGCGCACGCTCGTGACGGCGGCGCTCGGCCACGTCGTCGACTACTTCGACCCGCTGCCGGCGGAGCTGCGCGAGCGCGAGGGGATGCCGCTCAAGCGCGACGCGCTCTTCGTGATCCACCGACCGGAGTCGGAGCGCGAGGCCGAGGCGGGCCGCGTGCGGCTCGCGTTCGAGGAGCTGCTGCTGCTGCAGATCGGGATCGCGCGGCGTGCGGCCGAGCGCGAGCGCACGCTCGCGCCGTCGCTCGGCGCGCCGGGCGAGCTGATCGCGCGCTACCGGCAGGCGCTCCCGTTCGCGCTCACGCCGTACCAGGAGCAGGCGGTGCGCGAGATCGACGCCGACCTCGAGCGCACGGTGCCGATGCAGCGGCTGCTGCAGGGCGACGTCGGCTCCGGCAAGACGGTCGTCGCGCTCTACGCGATCCTCCGCGCGGTCGAGCACGGCCGCCAGGGAGCGCTGATGGCGCCGACCGAGACGCTCGCCGAGCAGCACTTCCTCACGATCGAGGGCATCTGCGCCGAGCTCGGCGTCACGTGCGCGCTCCTCACGAGCGCGTCGCCGAAGAAGGTGCGGGCCGCTGCGCTCGGCGCCGACGTCGTCGTCGGCACGCACGCGCTCATCCAGGAAGGCGTCGAGCTGCGCGACCTCGCGGTCGCGGTCGTCGACGAGCAGCACCGCTTCGGCGTCGAGCAGCGGCAAGGCGCTCGCGCAGGGACGCGCGCCGCACGTGCTGCACATGACGGCGACGCCGATCCCGCGCACGCTCGCCCTCACCGTGTACGGCGATCTCGCCGTCTCGGAGATCGCGAAGCCGCCGGCGTCGCGCAAGCCGATCGTCACGAGCTGGATCGAGGAGCGGCAGGCCTCGGAGGCGTACACGCGGCTCACGCGGCTCCTGCGCGAGGGGCGCCAGGCGTACGTCGTCTGCCCGCTCGTCGAGGCGTCGGAGACGACGCTCGCGCGCGCGGCGGAGGACGAGGCCGAGCGTCTGCGCCGCGCCGAGCTGCGCGAGTTCCGCGTCGGCTGCCTGCACGGCCGGCTGAAGCCGCGACGAGCGCCGCGACGTGATGGCCGCGCTTCAACGCGCGCGAGCTCGACGTGCTCGTCGCGACGACCGTGATCGAGGTCGGCGTCGACGTTCCGAACGCGACGGTGATGATCGTGCAGGAGGCCGACCGCTTCGGCCTCGCGCAGCTCCACCAGCTGCGCGGCCGCGTCGGGCGCGGCGCGGAGCAGTCGTACTGCCTGCTCGTCTCGCGCGCGAAGGAGGAGCTGACGGAGACGGCGCAGACGCGGCTCGAGTCGCTCGTCGCGACGACCGACGGCTTCGAGCTCGCCGAGATCGACCTCGACCTCCGCGGCGGCGGCCAGCTGCTCGGCACGCGCCAGCACGGCGTCAGCGACCTCCGCTTCGCCCGGCTCCGGCTCGACCGGCCGCTGCTCGAGCGGGCGCGGGCGGTCGCCGCAGGGGCTCGCCGAGCCCGGCCCGACGCTGCGTGACGGCCGTCGACGAGCTCTTCGGCGAGACGGACCCCGTCGCGCTCTCCTGACGTATCGCCTGTCGTGGACAGGCGCGAGCTTCCTCCTCGCCGCCGCGGCGGCGCCGTTCGCGCTGCGCGACCTTCCGGTCGCGCTCGTCACCGCCGACACGGAGGCGCACGTCGTCGCCGTCGACCTCGCTCACCGGCCTCGTGCGCACGCGGATCGCGACGCGGCCGGGCCCGCGCAGCATCGAGCGAGTCGGCGCGAGCGCGGTCGTCGCGCACACCGCCGTCGGGGCGGTCAGCATCGCTGCGCGGCCTCGCGGTGCGCCACGTGCTCGACGATTTCGTCGAGCCGCGCTACACCGCGTCGGCGCGCGACGGGCGCCACGCGTTCGTCACCGACTCCGGCAGTGCCGAGCTCGTGACCGTCGACATCGTCCGCGGCGCCGTCGTCGGCGCGTCTGAAGCTTCGGCTCTGGCCGCGACACCTCTCGCTCTCGCGCGACGGCCGCACGATCTGGCTCGGGCTCGGTACCGCGTCGCCGGAGCTTCGTCGTCGTCGACGTCTCGAATCCGCGGCGGCCGCGGCTGCGCGGGCGTGTCGTGCCGCCGTTTGCGGCACACGACGTCGGCTTCTCGCCGAGCGGCCGGGTGTGGGTGACGTCGGGAGAGTCGCGCTCGATCGCCGTGTACGACGGCGGAGAGGCGCACACGCTTCCGGCGGACGCAGCGCCGCAGCACGTCACCTTTCTCGGAGGCCGGTCGTTCGTGACGAGCGGCGGCGACGGGACGCTTCGGGTCTACGACGAGCAGACGACGCGGCTGCTGCGCACGGCGAGCATTCCTGTCGGCTCGTACAACGTGCAGTTCGCGGCGGGCCGCGTGCTCACGCCGTCGCTCGCGACGGGGACGCTGTGCGTGCTCGACCGTGCGGGCCGGCTGCGAGAGCGGCGCGTCGTCGCGCGCTCCTCACACGACGCCTGCCTCGCGGGCGGCTGACTCGAGGCGGGCACGGCTGCCGTCTCCCGCTCCGCGCACGAGACCGAACGCCGCCGTGCGACGATCCTCTCATGCGGATCATCGCCGGGACACACCGGGGCCACACGATCCAGGCGCCGCGCGGGCTCGACACGAGGCCGACGTCCGACCGCGTGCGCGAGAGCGTCTTCAACCTCGTCGGCCCGCTCGACGGCGCGGCCGTCCTCGATCTCTATGCCGGTTCGGGCGCGCTCGGCCTCGAGGCGCTCTCGCGCGGCGCCTCGCGCGCCGTCTTCGTCGAGCAGGACGCCGAGGCGGCGCGGACGATCGAGCGCAACCTCGACAAGCTGCGCCTGCAGGGAACGGTGCTGCGCCGCGACGCAGTGACCGCGCTCGCAGCCGAGGCCGCGGCCGGGAGGAAGTACGATCTCGTGCTGGTCGACCCGCCCTACGAGATGTACACCGACGTCCAGTCACAGCTCGCGCGCTACCTCCCGTCCGTCCTCGCCGACGACGGGCTGCTCGTCGTCGAGACGGACGCACGCGTCATGCCGGAGCTGCCGCTCGTCGAGCGAACGAGCCGCAGGTACGGCGCAGCGCGCATCACCGTGTACGAGGCGCGCGTGTGATCACCGCGATCTGCCCCGGCTCGTACGACCCGGTGACGAACGGGCACATCGACGTCATCACGCGCGCGTGCGGCATCTTCGACCGCGTCGTCGTCGGCGTCGTCGGCAACCCGCACCACAAGGAGCCGATGTTCACGACCGAGGAGCGCGTGACGTTCCTGCGCGACGCGCTCTCGCACCTCGACAACGTCGAGATCGACGTCTTCCGCGAGCTCGTCGTCGACTTCGCGAAACGCTGGGAGGCGAAGGCGATCGTGAAGGGGCTGCGCGTCATCTCGGACTTCGAGTGGGAGTTCCAGATGAACCAGCTCAACCGCCACCTCGCGCCCGACGTCGAGACCGTCTACGTGATGGCGAGCCCGCAGGTGAGCTTCGTCTCGTCGAGCGGCGTCAAGGAGATCGCCGCCTTCGGGGGCGACGTGTCGGCGCTCGTCCCCGACCCCGTCGCGCGGCGCTTCAAGGAGCTCTTCCCGAACGGCCGGCCGGGCACGCCCGAGAATCCCGGGGAGTAGCCGGCCCGGCTTTCGGCCGGTGGGCGGCCGTTCGGTCCACCGCCGACGCTAGACTCCGATTCCATGGACGTCCTGGTGCTCATCGACAAGCTCGACGACCTCGTGCACAACGCGAAGGCCGTCCCCCTCACCGATCAGGTGCGGATCGACCGCGAGGAGATCTACGACATCCTCGACCAGATGCGGGCGACGATCCCGGAAGAGATCAAGCAGGCACGCTGGATCGTCAAGGAGCGCCAGGAGATGCTCGCCGAGGCGAAGCGCGAGGTCGACCGGCTGCTCGCCGAGGCGCGCGAGCAGGCCGTGCGCGAGGCCTCGCAGACCGAGATCGTGAAGATCGCCGAGCGGCAGGCGCAGGACATCGTCGACGAGGCACGTCGCGAGGCGCGCGAGGCGCGGCTCGAGATGGAGGACTGGGCCGACTCGATGCTCGCGTCGCTCGAGGTCAATCTCGACCGCTTCCTCACCGCGGTGCGCCGCGGCCGCGAGCGGCTGCACGAGCGCTCGCAGGAGTCCGTCGTCGGCGCCGGTCTCGGCCCGATCACCGACGGCGCCGGCGACGACCTGGGTTACTAGGAGGGCTTGGCGAAACGGTGCTCGTTGCAGGGGTGCGCCGGGCGTCGCGATGCAAGGACGCAGGGCGCCCCGATAGTGGTGCTATCGGGGCGACCGAGGACACGGCAGCGCGGCGAGCCGACGCGGCCCTCCGACACAGCGACTGTTTCGCCAAGCCCTCCTAGGCAACCGCGCTAGCCGCGCTACCCTCCGGCCGTGCGCCGGTCGGTTGTCGAATGGGCGGTGACGCTCGCCGCCGCGGCGATCGTCGTGCTCGCGGTCGAGGTGGAGGTCGCGCAGCCGTTCCGCGTGCCGACGTCGTCGATGGAGCCGACGCTTCTCTGCGCGCGGCCCGGCGCCGGCTGCACGGCGGCGCTGAACGACAGAGTGATCGTCGCGAAGATCGTCTACCGCTTCCGCGGTCCGCGGCGCGGCGAGATCGCGGTCTTCCACGCGCCGCCTGCCGCGACGAAGCGGTGCAGCGAGGGAGGGACGTACCTCAAGCGCGTCATCGGCCTGCCGGGCGAGCAGGTGTCGGAGCGCAACGGGATCTTCTACGTCGACGGCCGCAAGCTGCAGGAGCCGTATCTCCACCTGCTCGATCGCGACGCGGTGACGGCGCGGTGGCCCAGGCTCGGCAAGGGCGAGTACTTCGTGATGGGCGACAACCGCATCGGCTCGTGCGACTCGCGCACCTGGGGCGCCGTGCCGCGCTCGGCCTTCATCGGCCCGGTGGTCGCGACGTACTGGCCGCCGACGCGCTGGACGCTGCGCTGAGGTCGCGCGCCAGCTCGCCGAACGCCTCGGCGGCCGCGCTTCGGTAGCGGTCGCGGTGCCACACGATCGCGAGGTGCCGCGGCGGGATCCGGTTCCCGAACGGCAGCGCGACGTAGGCGGGGTTGCGCGGATTGACGACGAGCTGCGGCACGACGGCGACGCCGAGCCCCTCGGCGACGAGGCCGACGAGCGTGCCGTTGTCGTCGCTCCGGAAGACGATGTTCAGGTCGGGCACGCGCCCGCGGAGGTACGTCTCCGGCTCGCCGATGTGGCGCCAGGTGACGAGCGGCATCCCGGCGAGCTCTCGGAGCGGCGGGGCGGCGTCGCGCTTCGCGAGGTCGGAGCCGGCCTGCACGAGGAGGACGTACGGGTCGCGCAGGACCTCCTCGGCGACGAACGGGCCCTCGGGGAGGGGAAGGTCGGCGAACGTGAGGTCGAGCTCGCCGTGCTCGAGCAGGCGCAGCAGGTCGGCGGCGTCGGTCTCCTCGAGGACGCTCACCTCGACCCGGGGCCAGTCCTGCTTGAAGCGGCGGAGCAGGCCGGGGAGGATGCGGGCGCCGACGCTCTGGAAGATGCCGATGCGCAGCGGGCCGGCGGCGCCCTCGGCGAGCGCGGCCATGTCCGCCTGGGCGGCGTCGAGCTGGGCGACGATCGCGTCGGCGTGGCGGAGGAGGAGGCGGCCGGCGTCCGTCAGGTCGACGGGCCGCGGGCCGCCCGGGCGGACGACGAGCCGCTGCCCGACGGCCCGCTCGAGCTGGGCGACCTGCTGGCTCACCGCCGACTGCGTGTAGCCCAGCTCGCGCGCGGCGGCGCCGAACGAGCGCGTGCGCCCGACCGCCTCGAGCGCCGCCAGGTGGCGCAGCTCGACCCCGAGAAATCTATTACGTTCCATGATCGACTCTAATTATAACGCGATTTGTGTTAATGGTAAGGCCCAGGCACGCTGACTCCATGAAGCTTGCCGGCGCCCTCGCAATCGTCTACGTCGTCTGGGGATCGACGTATCTCGGCATGGCCGTGGCCGACCGGACGCTGCCGCCGCTCCTCATGCTCTCGGTGCGCTTCCTGATCGCGGGCGCGCTCCTCTACGCCTGGGCGGCGCGGCGGGGCGAGCTCGCGGAGCGCCCCGGCCGGCGCGCGTGGCGCGCAGCCGCGGTCGTGGGCTCGGCGCTCCTCGTGCTCGACACGGGCGGCGTCGCCTGGGCGGTGCAGCGCGTCCCGTCGGGGACGGCCGCCCTCATCGTCGCGAGCGTCCCGCTCTTCATGGCCGTCATCGACCGCGCCTGCTTCGGCATCCGGCTGCCGCTCGGCGCCGCGGCGGGCATCGGGACGGGGCTCGTCGGCGTGGCGATCCTCGCCGGGCCGTCGGGCAACGTCGACCTGCGTCGGCACCGTGGTGCTTCTGGCCGCGTCGTTCGCCTGGGCGGCGGGCTCGGCCTATGCACGCGTCGCGCCGCTGCCGCGCGGCCCGTTCGCGAGCGCCGCGATGCAGATGCTGACCGCCGGCGCGGTGCTCGGCGTCCTCGGCCTCGCGACGGGCGAGGCGGGACGCGTGCATCCGGCGCAGATCTCCGCCGCGTCGCTCGGAGCGGTCGCGTTCCTCATCGTCTTCGGCTCGCTCGTCGCGTTCACCGCGTACGGCTGGCTCCTTCGGAATGCCTCGACGCCGCTCCTCTCGACCTACGCCTACGTCAACCCTGCCGTCGCCGTCTTCCTCGGCTGGTCGTTCGCCGGCGAGCCCGTCGGCGGCCGCGAGATCGCCGCCGGCCTCGTCATCCTCGCGTCGGTCGGGATGCTGATGCTCGCGCGCGAGGCGCGCGAGGAGCCGCCGGCGATCCCGGAGTCGGATCCGCGCTACATCCGGTCGCAGGAGGCGCAGGCGGAGGCGTTCCGCCGTGTCCCGCGCCTCGCCGAGCTCCATCGCATCGCCGCGTGAGCCGTCGTCCGGGGGCCAGACCCGGCCAACCCGTGACGGAAGCTGCGCGAGACGCGCGCGCTACGGTGAACGGACATGACCGAGTTCAACCTGCGTCGCCTGAAGCTCCGCAGCGGCGAGCAGTTTCGCGACGAGGTCGAGGTGCAGCTCGAGCCGCTCGTGCTCGCGGGCACCGAGTACGTGCCCGTGCCGGCGGAGGTGCCCGCCGAGCTCACGATCACGAAGGCGACGACCGGCACCGTCTACCAGCTCTCGTTTCGCGCGCGGCTGCACGGGCCGTGCTTCCGCTGCCTGCGCGACACCGTCGTCGAGGAGTCGGTGAACGCGCGCGAGTACCAGGCGACGAATCCCGGCGGCGACGAGGAGCTGCGCTCGCCCTACGTCGCGGACGACACGCTCGACCTCTCGGCCTGGGCGCGCGACGCGCTCGCGCTCGGGCTGCCGGACAAGATCCTGCACGCCCCCGACTGCGCCGGCCTCTGCCCCGTGTGCGGCAAGGATCTGAACGAGGAGCCGCACACGCACGACGAGGTCGCCGCCGACCCGCGCTGGTCGGCGCTCGACGAGCTGCGCGGACAGCTCTAGCGGGCTCGGCTAGCCGTCGATCGCCGACATGTCGGCGTAGCGGTCGCCGGCCGTCGCGCCCTTCGGGAACGCCTCCTCGATCGGCGCGAGGTCGTCGTCCGTCAGCTCGACGCCGCCCGCCGCCGCGTTCTCCTCGAGATACGTCCGCCGCTTCGTGCCCGGGATCGGGACGACGTCGTCGCCGCGCGAGAGCACCCAGGCGAGCGCGAGCTGCGCGGGCGTGACGCCCTTCCCGCCGCGAGCTCCTGCACGCGCTCGACGAGATCGAGGTTCCGCTGGAAGTTCTCGCCCTGGAAGCGCGGCTGACGCTTGCGGAAGTCGTCGTCGTCGAAGTCGTCGGGCGAGCGGAAGCGGCCGGTCAGGAAGCCGCGGCCGAGCGGCGAGTACGCGACGAAGCCGATCCCGAGCTCGCGCACCGTGTCGAGCACCTCGTCGTCCTCGGGGTCGCGCGTCCAGAGCGAGTACTCCGTCTGCAGCGCGGTGATCGGATGCACGGCGTGCGCGCGGCGGATCGTCTCCGGCGACGCCTCCGAGAGCCCGAGGTGGCGCACCTTGCCGGCCTCGACGAGCTCCGCCATCGCGCCGACCGTCTCCTCGATCGGCACCGTCTTGTCGACGCGGTGCTGGTAGTAGAGGTCGACGTGGTCGACGTCGAGGCGCGCGAGCGAGCCGTCGATCGCCTCGCGGACGTACTCCGGCCGGCCGTTGACGCTCCGCTGCCGTCCTCGCCGACCGCGTTGCCGAACTTCGTCGCGAGCACGACCTCGTCGCGCCGGCCGGCGATCGCCTTGCCGACGAGCTGCTCGTTCTCGCCCGAGCGTGCGCCGTAGATGTCGGCGGTGTCGAGGAAGATGATCCCGAGCTCGAGCGCGCGGTGGATCGTCGCGATCGACTCCTCCTCGTCGGTCTCGCCGTACCAGGCCGACATCCCCATGCAGCCGAGGCCCTGCTCCGAGACCTCGAGTCCCTGTCCGAGCGTGCGTGTGTCCACGAGGCCACGCTACCCCCGGGGCCGGGGCTTACGCACCGCCGCTATAGTGGCCGCCGGTCATGGCCGTCCCGAAGCGGAAAACCTCGAAGTCGCGCCGCGACAAGCGTCGCGCGACGCACGCGATCAGCGCGCCGAAGGTGAACGTCTGCCCGAAGTGCGGGCAGCCGAAGCGGCCGCATCACGTCTGCCCGACCTGCGGCACGTACAAGGGCCGCGACGTCGAGCCGCTCCGTATCGACGCTCCGTAGCCCGTGATCCGCATCGCGGTCGACGCGATGGGCGGCGACCGCGGCCCGGCCGAGATCGTCGCGGGCGCGCTCGAGGCGCGCGAGCGACACGATCGTGCCGATCCTCTTCGGCGACGCGGCGATCGACACGCACGGCCTCGAGCTGCACGTCGACGACCGAGCGTGATCGAGATGGACGAGAAGCCGGCCGAGGCCGTGCGCGCGAAGCCGGACAGCTCGCTCGTCGCCGCGGTCCGCGCCGTCGCCGAGGGCCGGCCGACGCCGTCGTCTCCGCCGGCAACACCGGCGCGATGCTCGCCGCCGGCCTGCTCGAGCTCCGCCGGATCCCCGGCGTGATGCGGCCGGCGATCGCGGTGCCGATCCCGGCGCAGCGCGGGCCCGTCCGTCCTGCTCGACGCCGGCGCGAACGCCGACGCGCGCGCCCGAGCACCTGCTCCAGTTCGCGACGATGGGCGCCGTCTTCGCCGAGGAGATCCTCGGCATCGCGCGAGCCCGAGGTGCGCCTGCTCTCGATCGGCGAGGAGCCCGAGAAGGGGAACCAGCTGACGCTCGAGGCGCACGAGCTGCTCGCGCGCGAGCGACCTCAACTTCGACGGCAACGCCGAGGGGCGCGACCTCCTCGCGCGGCGCCGCCGACGTCGTCGTCACCGACGGCTTCACCGGCAACGTCGCGCTGAAGACCGCTCGAGGGCACGATCCGGACGATGCTCGACGCGCTCCGCGAGGAGATCACGGCGACGACCGCCGGCAAGCTCGGCGGCCTCCTGATCCGGCCGGCCGCGCGCCGGCTGCGCCGCCGGCTCGATCCGGACACCTACGGCGGCGCCTATCTGCTCGGCCTGCGCGGGCCTCGCCGTGATCGCCCACGGCAACTCCTCGCAGACGGCGATCGCGAACGCGATCCGCCTCGCGGCCCGCGGAGTCGAGCACGACGTCGTCGGCCGGCTCGCGGCACGGCTGCCCAGCGGACCGAGGTTGTATGATCGGCGCGCTTCGCCCCCGACCGCCCAACGGAAATGAGGTGACATGGCAGCGTCGCGCGAGGAAGTCTTCGAGCGGGTCAAGGAAGTCCTGACCGAGCAGCTCGGAATCGACGAGGCGGACATCACCGAGGAGGCGTCGTTCCAGGAGGACCTCGACGCCGACTCGCTCGACCTCGTCGAGCTGATCATGGAGCTCGAGGACCAGTTCGGGATCAAGATCTCGGACGAGGACGCCCAGAAGATCACGACTGTCGGCCAGGCCGTCGACTACGTCTCGACGCACCAGTAGCGGCGACACCGTCACCGGAGCTCGCGCCGCTGATCGACGCGCTGCCGCCCGAGCGGGCGGCGATCGCGTTCACGCACGCGTCGTGGGCGGACGACCGGACGGAGTCGTACGAGCGGCTCGAGTTCCTCGGCGACAGCGTGCTCGAGCTCGCGATCGCGCACGAGCTCTACGACCGCTACCCGGAGTTCTCGGAGGGACGGCTCGCGAAGATCCGCTCGCACGTCGTCTCGCGCGCGAGCTGCGCCGTCGTCGCCGCGCGAGCTCGACCTCGGCGGCGGCTCGGCCGGCACGGCGACGACCTCCAGGCCGGACGAGATCGAGCGGCTCGCCGAAGAACCGCAACGTGCTCGCGGCGCTGCTCGAGGCGGTGCTCGGCGCGCTCTTCCTCGAGCACGGGTTCGCGGCGATCGAGGAGGCGGTCGTCGACGCCTTCGCGTCCCGGATCGAGTACGCGCTGACGACCCACGTCGACCACAAGACGGAGCTGCAGGAGGCGCTCGCCCGCACGCGGCCAGCAGGTCTCCTACGCCGTGCTCGACGGCGGAGGGGCCGCCGCACGAGCGGCATTTCACCTGCGCCGCGGTCGTCGACGGCGAGCAGCTCGGCGTCGGCGAGGGCAACTCGAAGAAGGCCGCCGAGCAGGAGGCCGCCCGCGAGGCGCTCGCCACGGCGCCTCTCGCCGATCACGGCGGCTCGTCCGTCTTGGCATGCTGCCCGGACGATGCCCGGCAAGCGCCCCACGAACTCCGAGCTGCAGCTCCAGCGGCTCCCGGAGGACGACGAGCCGCGGCGCGGGTAGGAGAAGCGGATCCTCGAGCTCTTCCGCCCGCGACGAGGACGAGCCGTCACGCGCCGCCGACGACGCGGACCGCGAGTAGCGCTATCCGCGCCGCCCGATAGCCTGCCCTCGGTGCATCTGCGCGCCGTCAAGCTGCGTGGCTTCAAATCCTTCCCGGATCCCGTCGAGGTGCGCCTCGAGCCGGGCGTCGGCGTGATCGTCGGCCCGAACGGCTCCGGCAAGTCGAACGTCGCCGACGCGATCCGCTGGGCCGCCGGCTCGCTCAGCCCGAACGAGCTGCGCGCCGAGAAGCCCGACGACGTGCTCTTCGCCGGCGCCGCGAACCGCGGCGCCGCCGACTTCTGCGAGGTCGAGCTGCTGTTCGACAACGACGACGGGCCGGCGGCCGCGTCGAGTACTCCGAGCTCTCGATCGCGCGGCGGCTCCATCGCGGCGGCGAGGGCCAGTACCTCGTGAACAAGACCGCCGTCCGCCGCATCGACCTCGTCGAGCTCCTCGCCGACCTCGGCCTCGGCCAGGGCATGCACTCGATCATCGGCCAGGGCAAGGTCGAGGCGATCCTCGCCTCGAAGCCCGAGGAGCGGCGCGCGCTGATCGAGGAGGCGGCCGGGCTCGGCCGCTTCAAGGCGCGGCGGCATCGCGCCGAGCTGAAGCTCGCGCGCGTCGCGATCCAGGTCGAGCGCGCGCGCGACCTCGAGGACGAGGTGCGAAAGCGCATGCGTCCGCTCGCGCTGCAGGCGACCGCGGCCGAGCGCGCCGAGAAGCTGCGCGGCGAGATCGCGCAGCTGCGCGCGCGCATCGCCGAGCTCGATCTCGCACGCTCGACGAGCGGCTCGCCGAGGCGGGCGAGCGCAAGACCGCGGCGCGTCTCGCGCGGCGCGCGGCCGAGGAGAGGCTCGAGGCGGTGCTCGCCGAGCGCGGCGGCGCCGAGGAGGAGCTCGCCGACGCGGCCGGCAAGCGCGAGCAGGCGATGCAGGTGCTCTACCGGCTGCGCAGCGCGGCCGAGCGGCTCGGCCTGCGCCGCGAGTCGGCGACGGCGCTTGCTCGAGCAGGTGCGCGCCGAGCTCGCCGACGCCGAGACGGACGCCGGCGACCCGACGGTCGAGGTCGCCGAGCTCGAGCGGCGGCGCTCGACGCGGCCGAGGCCGCGCGCGTCGCCGCCGTCGAGCGCGAGGCGCGCGCCGAGCGCGCGCGGCAGGTGCTCGCCGCGCTGCTCGCGGCCGAGCACGCGCTGCACGCGTCGGCGCAGGCGCAGCTCGACGAGCTGCTCGCGCGCGCGCGCGACGATCGAGGAAGAGCTGACCGGCGCGGCCGGCGAGCGCGAGTCGGCGCTCTCCGTGTCGTACGAGCTGCGCAGCCGCGCAGCGCGGCTCGCCGTGCAGCGCGAGTCGGCGACGCGGCTGATCGCGCGCCTGCGTCGCCGAGCTCGCCGAGGCCGAGGCCGACGCCGCGCGGCCGCGGCCCGTCGCCCGAGGAGCTCGAGCGGCAGGCGCTCTACGCACGCGCGGCGGCGCGCGACGCGGCGCACGAGCGCGACACGCTCGCCGAGCGCGCGCTCACCGCGCAGGAGCGGCTCGCGACGCTCGAGCGCTCGCTCGCGGAGCGCGAGGGGATCCCGCCGGCGGCGCGCGCGCTCGCCGAGCAGGGCGAGCGGCTCGCGCTCTCGCTGCTCACGGTCGAGCCCGGCACGCGAGCGCGCGGTCGCCGCAGCGCTCGGCGCGCGTGCGTCGGCGCTCGTCGCGCCGACCGCGAAGGCCGCGCTCGAGCTGCTCGAGCGTGCCGCGGCGGCGGCCTCGGCTCGCTGCGCGTGCTCGCCGGGCGCGACCCGCGCGAGCTCGTCGACGAGCTGCCGGTCGTCGAGAAGTACGAGCTGCTCCAGTCGACCGTTCCCGCGGTCACGCGCGAGGGCTACGGCTACGACCCGCAGCGCGGCGAGCTCTGGTTCGCCGGCGAGACCGCCGAGGCCGTGCTGCTCGAGCTCGAGGCCGGCGCGCGCGCTCGCCGACGAGGCGAAGGCGCTCGCCGAGCAGGCGCGGATCGCCGAGCGCGCGGCCGCCGTCGCCGACGAGCAGGCGGCGAAGGCCGAGGCCGCGTTCGCCGCGGCCGCGCCGCGGCTGCGCATCCGCCGCGCCGACGTCGGCACGCTGAAGGCGCTGCTCGCCGCGGCGGGCCGGCTCGAGCGCGCGCTCGAGGCGCTCGACGTGCGGTCGACATCGTCGAGGCGCCGCTGCGAGCGCGCGGCGAGGCCGGCGCGGAGCGCACGGCGGCGCTCGGCGCGACGCTGCGCGAGCTCGGCGAGACCGAGTGCGCGCTGCGCCGCGAGCTCGCGCCGCCGCCGAGGCGGCCCGGCGGCCGAGCGCGATCTCGTGCGGCCTCGGCGGAAGCGGTCCGGCCGAGGCCGGCGACGCGCGACGCGTGCCGAGGCGCACGCTCGTCGCCGAGCCGACGCGGCCGCGGCCGAAGCGGCCGAGCTCGGCGGGCGCGCCCGCGCTGCCGAGGCCGCGCGCATCGACGCAGCGGTCCGCGCCGGCCGGCGCCGCGCACGTCCGCATCAGCTCGCGCGCGTGCTCGCCGGCGCCGAGCGGCTCGACGAGGTGCTCGCCGGCGCCGCGGACGCCGCCTCCCGCTTCGAGACGCCGCTGCGCGCGCACGTCGACGCGGGCGGCGCGCGCACGGGCGACCTCGGCGAGGAGCTGCGCCGGCTCGGCGCGGCCGAGGTCGAGCTGCGGCAGGCGCTGACGAGCGCGTCCGCCGAGCGTCTCCGCGATCGACGTCGAGGTCGCGCGCATCGAGGCCGAGGCCGACGAGGCGCGCCGCCGGCTCGAGCATGCCGGCACCGACGAGCGCGCCGAGGGCGACGACCGCGACGAGCTCGCCGAGCGCGCGGAGCGGCTCGAGCGCCGCCGCGAGTCGCTCGGCCAGGTGAACCCGCTCGCGAAGGAGGAGTACGACGCCGAGAAGGAGCGGCTCGAGGAGCTCGCGACGCAGCGCGAGGACCTCGAGCAGAGCCTCGCCGAGCTCGAGAAGCTGCGCGCCGAGCTGACCGAGACGGTCGAGCGCCGCTTCAACGAGACGTTCGACGCGGTGCAGCGCAACTTCGCCGAGGTCGCGGCGACGCTCTTCCCGGGCGGCGAGGGCCGGCTGCGCTCGACCGAGGCCGAGGACGAGGAGGACCAGCCCGGCATCGAGGTCGAGCTGCGGCCGGCCGGCAAGCGGGTGCAGCGGCTGTCGCTCCTCTCCGGCGGCGAGAAGGCGCTCGGCGCGATCTCGTTCCTCTTCGCGCTCTTCCTCGCCCGGCCGTGCCCGTTCTATCTCCTCGACGAGGTCGAGGCGGCGCTCGACGACACGAACATCGGCCGCTTCGTCGAGCTGCTGCGCC
Organism: uncultured Actinomycetes bacterium; assembly: GCA_963831405.1. GTDB lineage: Bacteria > Actinomycetota > Thermoleophilia > Gaiellales > Gaiellaceae > Palsa-739. The sequence goes on along the minus strand of CAWHPX010000002.1, from coordinate 75,182 downwards.
GGTACGCCGACCGCGCGCAGTTCGTCGTGATCACGCACCAGAAGCGCACGATGGAAGCCGCCGACGTGCTCTACGGCGTCACGATGGGCGGCGACGGCGTCTCGCAGATCGTCTCGCGCCGGCTGCCGCGCGAAGAAGCCGAAGCAGTCAGCGCCGCGTAGCTACCCCGCCGCGATGGCGAGGAGCTGGGCAGAGCTGCTGGGCGAGGCCGACGCCGCGCCCGAGCCGGAGGTCGAGCGCGGCGGCCTGTTCTCGCGCCTGCGCGACTCGCTCTCGAAGTCGCGCCGCGCGCTCACCGGCAGATCGCCGCCGCGGCGTTCGACCCGGGGAACGCGGCGGATGGGAGCGGCTCGAGGAGGCGCTGATCCAGGCCGACGTCGGCGTGCCCGCGACGGCCGAGCTCGTGCGGCGGCTCGAGGCGCGCGGCGAGCTGGGCGACCTCGGCGCGGCGCTCGCCGAGGAGGTCGCGCCGCTCTTCGGCGAGCCGGCGACGCTGCACGTGCAGGCGAGCCGAGCGTCATCCTCGTCGTCGGCGTCAACGGCACCGGCAAGACGACGACGATCGGCAAGCTCGCGTCCAAGCTGGAGCAGCACGGCCACTCCGTCGTCGTCGCGGCCGCCGACACGTTCCGCGCCGCGGCCGAGGAGCAGCTCGAGATCTGGGCGCAGCGCGCGGGCGCCGACTTCGTCGGCTCCGAGCGCGGCGGCGATCCCGCCGCCGTCGCCTACGACGCGATCGACGCCGCGCAGGCGCGCGGCCGCGACATCGTGATCGTCGACACGGCCGGCCGCCTGCACACGCAGACGAACCTGATGGAAGAGCTCGCGAAGGTGCGCCGCGTGATCGAGGGCCAGCTTCCCGGCGCGCCGCACGAGACGCTCCTCGTCGTCGACGCGACGACGGGGCAGAACGGCGTGCAGCAGGCGAAGCTCTTCGGCGAGGCCGCCGGCGTGACGGGCGTCGCCCTCACGAAGCTCGACGGCTCCGCGAAGGGCGGCGTCGCGATCCCGATCGCGTTCGAGCTCGGCCTGCCCGTGAAGCTCGTCGGCGTGGGGGAGCAGCTCGACGACCTGCGCCCGTTCGACCCGGACGACTTCGCGCGCGCGCTCGTCTCCTAGCTGCCGGGGGGAATCAGCTTCGCGCAGTACTCGACGATGTGGCCCGGGTTGACGACCTCCATCGTCACCGAGAACTCCACCTTCACGTTCGCGTAGCTCCCCGACGGCCAGCCCGTCCGGTCGAGCGCGCGGTCGAGCACGTGGCGGAACCCTTCCTCGTGCGGGATCCGGACGGCGCCCTCACGAACCTTGAACCTGCCGGTGACGGTGCGGAGCGGCCTGTCTGCCATGCGGCCTCCTTCGATCGGTTGCTAGACGTTATCGCGGAGCCTTCGACATGACGAGTGCACGAAGCTGCGCGGCTGCGGCGACGTTGCCCTTGCGCTCGTAGAGCTCGAGCGCTTCGACCGGCTCCTCGTCGAGAATCGCGGCGCGCAGGGCAGCCGCCTCTGCGCAGTACGTCAGCGATTCCGTGTCGCCGACTGCCGCGCATGCTTCCTCGGCGATCTGCAGTGCCTCGTCGCGCCGGCCGTGCGCGAGTGCAACGTGGCCCTCGGCGAGGCGGAGCTCGACGAGGCCGTCGAGGTCGGTTTGATCCACGTGCTCGCGCGCGAACCGCGAGTCGCTCGTCGGCGGAGTCGAGCCGATCCTGCCTGACCGCGAGGCGTGCGAGGCGCGCGGCGTTGAAGCCTGCGAGCGCCATCGCGCCGACGTCGAGAAAGACCTCGAACGCAAAGCGCAGCTCGTGCTCGGCCGCTTCGAGGTCGCCGGCGAGCAGCTCGATCGAGGCGCCGAGCTCGGCGAGGCCGGCGCGCTGCAGGCGGACGCCGAGCGTCTCGTAGATCGCGCCCGCCTCCGCCGTCGAGCGCGCGGGCGGCCGTGAACGAGCCCTGCATCGCGAGGAGGCCTGCGAGCGTGCTCGAGATCGCGGCCGTGACGGGCGGCGACGGCTCGAGCTCGTCGAGGAGCGCCCTGCACCGGTGCGCGGCGCGGTCTGCGGGCTCGGCGCCGAAGAGCAGTGCCGTGCAGAGGACGTCGGCGAGACCTGCGTTCGCGCTGCTGTCGCCGGCCCGGCGCGCGTGCTCGAGCGCCTGCTCGGCCTGCCGGGCCGCGTCTGCGAACCGCCAGTCGGTGAGGGAGACGATCGCAAGCCGCCTCCACGCCTGCGAGAGGCCGCGATCGTCGCCGAGTGCGCCGAACACGCGCACCGCTTCCGTCGCGACGGCGGCGAGGTCGTCGTCGTGGCCGCGCTGGATCCGGATGCGCGCGGCGCGGTCGAGGCGCGCGTACCACTCCTGGCGCAGATCGCCCGCCGCCGCGGCGAGGGCGATGGCCTCCTCGGTCGCGGCCGTCGCGGTGGCGAGGTCGCCGATCCGCCAGCGTGCCACCCCGAGCTCCCGCAGGATCGCCGGGCGCTCGTCGCCGAGCCCGGCGAGCGCGAGCGCGCGCTCGAGGAGGTTTGCCGCGGCTGGCATGTCTTCCCGGCCGAAGGCGCGCCGTCCGGCGGCGGCGAGCAGGTGCGCGGCGCGGCTCCGCGGTCGCGCCGTCGTCGATCCCGAGCTCGGCCCGGCAGCCGTGCGCCTGCTCGAGGTGGTAGCCCGCCAGCTCGTGCTCGTCCCCGTGGGCGGTGAGCCAGTCCGCGAAGCGCTCGTGCAGCGAGGCGCGCAGCACCTTCGGGATCTCCGCGTAGGCGACGTCGCGGATCAGCGCATGCCGGAAGCGGAAGCCGTCGTCGCCCGCGATCGCCGACTGCTGCGGCGAGACGAGCTCCTTGCGCACGAGCGAGAGCAGCGTGCCTCCCACCGCGGCGCGCTCCTCGGCGGGCGAGAGATCGGCGACCGCCCCGCGCGAGAACTCGCGCCCGGCGACCGCGGCGCGCTCGAGCAGCCCGCGCTCGAGCGGGTCGAGCTGGTCGAGCCGCGCGGCGAGCAGCGCCTGGATCGTCGGGCGGAACGTCGGCGCGCCCCGTCTCGGCGAGCATCGCGACCATCTGCTCGACGAAGAGCGGATTCCCCTCCGCCGCCTCGGCGATCGCGGAGAGCGCGTCCGGGGGCACCGGCCACTCCGCGGACAGCTCGTCGAGCAGCTCCTGCGCCTCGGCCTCGGTCAGCGGGTCGAGGGTGATCGAGGTGCCGCCCCAGCGGGGGCGCGCCTCGAGGAGGTCGGGCCGTGCGAGGCAGAGGATGAGGATCGGCGAGCTCCGGCTCCAGCCGGCGACGTACTCGAGGAGGTCGAGAAACGTCGGCTGCGGCCCAGTGGACGTCCTCGACGCAGACGACGAGCGTGCGCTCCCGGGCGAGCGTCTCGAGCATGCGGCGGATCGCCCAGAACGTCTCGTCGGTCGACTGGGTCGCCGCGCTCTCGAACGCACCGCACACCCGCCGTCCGATGAGGTCGCCGTCGGGCTCCGCGGCGACGGCCTGGAGGATCGCCTCCTCGCCGCCGACCGACCGGACGAGGTCGTTGAGCGGCATGAAGGTGAGGCCGTCCCCGTACGGCAGGCAGCGGGCCGAGAGGACGCGGGCCTCGTGCCGGACCGCGTCGAGCAGCTCGCGCGCGAGCCTCGACTTGCCGATGCCGGCCGCGCCGTAGACCGTGACGATCCGGCACGCCTGCTCGCGCATGACCTCGGCGTGCTCGCTGCGGAGGTACGCGAGCTCTCGCGACCTGCCGACGAGCGGCGCGTCGAGCCTGCGCGCGATCGGCGCCGCGCCGGCGATCGCCTTGACGACGCGCCACGACTCGACCGGCAGGCTCTTCCCCTTGGCGGCCACCGCGGGCACCGGCTCGAGCTCGGTCGCGTTGTCGACGAGGCGGCGCGTCGTCTCGCCGATCAGGATCTCGTCGGCCGCCGCCGCCTGCTCGAGTCGCTTCGCGGTGTTGACCGCGTCGCCCGTGACGAGTGTCGTGCTGCCGTCGCCCGTGACGACCTCGCCGCTGTTGATGCCGATGCGGATCCGCAGCGGCGGCCGGCCCTTCGGCGCGAGCGTCTCGTTCAGGTGCGCGAGCGTCCGCCGCATCTCGAGGGCGGCCCGCACCGCCCGCAGCGCGTCGTCCTCGTGCACCTGCGGGATGCCGAAGACCGCCATCACGGCGTCGCCGATGAACTTCTCGACGGTGCCGCCGTGATGCTCGATCGGCCCGCGCATCGCGTCGTACCAGGCACCGAGGAGCGTGCGCAGCGACTCCGGGTCGAGGTGCTCGCCGAGGCCGGTCGAGTCCGCGAGATCGCAGAAGAGGACGGTGACGGTCCTGCGGGTGGCTGCTGCGGCGGCGGCCATCCACACAGTGTGGCCCTGTGAGCCGAAAGTCGCAAAGCCGGGACGGTGCGCACGCTCCCACGAGAGGCGTTCGAGGCCGCGTTCGCCATCCCGGGCGCCAAAGAGCCGCGAGTACACTGGCGCCCGGTGTTCGACGCCCTCGCTGACAAGCTCCAGGCGGCCCTCGGCGACCTGCGCGGTCGCGGCACGCTCGACGACGAGACGATCGCGCGCGCGATGCGCGAGGTCCGTCTCGCCCTGCTCGAGGCCGACGTCAACTTCGAGGTGGTGAAGCAATTCGTCGCGCAGGTGCGCGAGCGCGCGCTCGGCGCCGACGTGCAGAAGAGCCTGACGCCGGGCCAGCAGGTCGTGAAGATCGTGCACGAGGAGCTGACGGAGCTGATGGGCTCGGGCTCGTCGCAGATCGCGTTCTCGCAGCGGCCGCCGACGACGATCCTCCTGGCCGGCCTGCAGGGCTCCGGCAAGACGACGACGGCGGGCAAGCTCGCGCTCCTCCTGCAGACCGACGGCCGTAAGCCGGCGCTCGTCGCGGCCGACCTGCAGCGCCCCGCCGCGATCGACCAGCTGATCCAGCTCGGCTCCCAGGTCGGCGTGCCGGTCTACGCGGACGAGCGGCGCGACCCCGTGAAGGCGGTGCGCGACGGCATCGAGCGCGCGAAGGCCGACGGCCGCGACGTCGTCATCCTCGACACGGCCGGACGCCTGCAGATCGACGAGCCGCTGATGGAGGAGCTCGCCGCGGTGCGGCGCGAGGCGAAGCCCACGAACGTGCTCCTCGTCCTCGACGCGATGACCGGTCAGGAAGCCGTGAACGTCGCGAAGGCGTTCCAGGAGCGCATCGACTTCGACGGCGTCGTGATGACGAAGCTCGACGGAGACGCGCGCGGCGGTGCGGCGCTCTCGGTCAAGGCGATCACCGGCAAGCCGATCAAGCTCGCGTCGGTCGGCGAGAAGCTCGACGCGCTCGAGTGGTTCCACCCCGACCGCATGGCGGGCCGCATCCTCGGCATGGGAGACGTCCTGACGCTGATCGAGCGCGCGGAGGCGGCGGTCGAGGACGACGAGAAGGAAGACCTCGAGCGCCGGATGATGGCGGGCGAGTTCTCCTTCGACGACTTCCTGAAGAGCTACAAGATGCTCCGCCGCATGGGCCCGCTCCAGGGCGTGCTCAAGATGATCCCGGGGCTCGGCAAGCAGCTCGAGGGGCTCGACCAGGTCGACGAGAAGCAGCTGGCCCAGGTCGAGGCCGTCATCCTCTCGATGACGCCGCACGAGCGCCGCGTGCCGCACGTGATCGACGGCTCCCGGCGCAAGCGGATCGCGGCCGGCTCGGGCACCACGGTCGCGCAGGTGAACCAGCTCATCGAGGGCCGCAAGCAGATGGCGAAGATGATGAAGGCGATGGGGTCGGGCAAAATGCCCGCCCTGCCGGGCGCTTCAGGCACCATGCCGCAGGCGCCGAGCGGCAAGCCCCGTCCGAGCGCGACCCGGAAGTCCGGAAGCAAGCGGAAAAAGAAAGCGAAGAGGTAAGCGAATGGCAGTGAAGCTCAGGCTCACGCGTGTGGGCTCGAAGAAGAACCCGATCTACCGGATCGTGGCCGCCGACTCGCGGTCGCCGCGCGACGGCAAGTTCATCGAGATCATCGGGCGCTACAACCCGCAGCACGAGCCGTCCCTGATCGAGGTCGACGAGGAGAAGGCCCGCAAGTGGCTCTCGAACGGCGCGCAGCCGAGTGACACGGTCGCGAAGCTGCTGAAGATCAAGGGCATCTCGAGGTAGTGCCGGAGCTGCTCGCGGAGCTCGCGCGGCGGCTCGTCGACGAGCCGGACGCGGTGCGCGTCGAGCAGGTCGAGGGCGACGACGGCACGCTCGTCCTCCGGCTGCACGTCGCCGAGGCCGACGTCGGCAAGGTGATCGGACGTCAGGGCCGCATCGCCCGCGCGCTGCGCACGGTCGTGCGCGCAGGCGGTCCCAGCGCGGGACGGCGCCTGCAGCTCGAGATCGTCGGTTGAGCGTCGCCACGTTCTACGACGTGCACGGCAACCTGCCGGCACTCGAGGCGGTGCTGGCCGACGTGCCGGACGACGCGACCATCGTCGTCGGCGGTGACGTCGCTTTGGGCCCGTTCCCGCAGCAGACGGTCGACCTGCTCCGCTCGCTCGGAAGCCGCGCGCTCTGGCTCCGCGGCAATACCGACCGCGAGCTCGACCGCAGCCGGAAGGGACTCGCTCCACCGGAGATGATGGAGTGGGTGCGGACACGCCTCGACGACGCGACGATGGAGTTCCTCATCCGGCTGCCGCCCTCACTCGTGCACGACGGCGTCTTCCATTGCCACGCGACGGCGCGGAACGACGAGGAGATCTTCACCGAGCTGACGCCCGAGGAGCGGGTCGCGCCACTCTTCGCGGACGTCGACCAGGACACGGTCGTGTGCGGCACACGCACATGCAGTTCGACCGGATCGTCGCAGGCAAACGCGTGCTCAACTCCGGCAGTGTCGGCATGGCGTACGACGAGCCGCGCGGCGCCTACTGGCGGCTCGACCTCGAGCCTCGCCACACGCCGTACGAGCTCGACGTCGGCGAGTGGCCGTTCGAGTGGCGGACACGCCGCGCGCCGAGATCCTCGCGTTCTTCGAGTCTCTTGCCGTCGGAGCCTGAACTCGTTCCCGTCGGCCGAGTCGGCCGCCCGCACGGGCTCGACGGCTCCTTCTTCGTCGAAGGGCCGAGCGAGCGCGCGGACGCCTTCGCGAAGGGCGCCGTCGTCTGGGTCGACGGCGAGCCGCTCGAGATCGTCGAGTCGAAGCGCGGCTCGCAGAACCGGCCGGTGATCCGGCTCGAGCGGCGGGTCGACCGCGGCGCCGAGCTCGCGGTGCCCGCGCGAAAGCCTGCCGGCGCTCGGCGAGGACGAGTACTACGCCTTCCAGCTCGTCGGCCTCGAGGTCGAGGAGGAGGGCGGGCGGATCCTCGGCCGCGTGCGCGAGGTGCTCGACTACCCTGCGAACGACGTTCTCGAGCTCGACTCGGGCCTGTCGCTGCCGCTCGTCGAAGCCTGCGTGCGGAAGGTCGACGTCGACGGTGGCCGAATCGTGATAGCGCCGGGCTTCGCAGACTCGCAATGAGAATCGACGTCTTCACACTCGTCCCGCACGCCTTCGCCTGGCTCACCGAGCAGCGGCCGATCAGCGCGGTCCTCGGGACCGAGCTCGACCTGCGGCTCTTCAACTACCGCGAGTCGACGCCGCTCCGCGCCGGCCAGGTCGACGACGAGCCCTACGGCGGCGGCGCCGGCATGGTGCTGCGCGTCGACGTCGTCGCGGCGGCGCTCGAGGCCGTCTACGGCGATGCGAGGCCGAAGCGGGTGATCGCGCTCTCGCCGAAAGGACGCTCGCTGACGCAGGCGATCGTCGAGGAGCTCGCGGCCGCGGACGAGCTGACGCTCCTCTCGGCCCGGTTCGAGGGCTTCGACGAGCGCGTCGTCGAGCATCTCGCGACCGACGCGATCTCGGTCGGCCCCTACGTCCTCTCGAACGGCGATCTTCCGGCGATGGTGATGCTCGACGCGGTCGCCCGGCGGCTGCCCGGTGCCCTCGCCGAGGGCTCCGGCGAGCTCGAGAGCTTCTCGGAGGAGCTCGGCGGCGGCCTCGAGTACCCGCACTACACGCGGCCGGCCGAGTTCCGGGGCTGGAAGGTGCCCGCCGATCCTGCTCTCCGGCGACCACGCGAAGATCGAGGCCTGGCGGCGGGAGCACGTGCGGTGAAGGAGCCCGCTCGGCCGGCTCTTCCCCGGCCTGCCGCGGTCGGTGCGCGTCGCCCTCGACTGGGTCGTTCACGATCGCCGGCGCGGTCGTCATCGTCCTCGCGCTCAAGGCGTGGGTCGTCAACCCGTACCGGATCCCGTCGTCGTCCATGGAGCCGACGCTCCACTGCGCGAGGCCCGCGCTCGGCTGCGAGGCGCGCTTCAGCGACCGGGTGCTCGCGAACCGGTTCATCTACCACTTCCGCAGCCCGAAGCGCGGCGAGATCATCGTCTTCAAGACGCCTCCGGAGGCGGCGATCCGCTGCGGCTCCGGCGGCACCTTCGTGAAGCGCCTGATCGGCCTCCCCGGCGACCGGGTGAGCGAGCGCGACGGCTACGTCTACATCAACGGCGCGCGCCTCGACGAGCCCTACCTGAAGGCCGACCGCCGCGACCACGAGGCCCCGCGGAGCTGGCCGCGCGTGGCGCCCGACCACTACTTCTTCATGGGCGACAACCGCCGCCAGTCGTGCGACTCGCGCTCGTGGGGGACGGTGCCGCGCCGGAACCTGATCGGCGAGGTGTTCTTCGTCTACTGGCCGCCGAATCGGATTGGTTTCCGCTGAGGCCCGCTCCGCTTCGCTTCGCTTTCCGCCTCGCGGGTGTGCGCGCTTCGCGCGCACGTGCTGCCCGGCTGGCCTGGATGGGCCGCGCCCGCGCAGGTCGAGCGCGGCGGTGCGCGGCCGGCGTCTCCTCCCGCCGAATCATCCGGTTTTCGCTAACCTGCCCCCTCGGCCCCCTGCCCGAGCATCGGGCCACCCTTCCATGAGCAACGTCATCGATTCGATCGAGCGCGCCCAGTTGCGCGACGTGCCCCGGTTCAAGGCCGGGGACACGGTCCGCGTCCACTTCCAGGTGATCGAGGGCCAGCGCCGCCGCGTCCAGGTCTACGAGGGCATCGTCATCAAGCGCCAGGGCTCGGGCGCCCGCGAGACGTTCACCGTCCGCAAGCAGTCGTTCGGCGTCGGGGTCGAGCGCACGTTCCCGCTCCACTCGCCGAAGATCGAGAAGATCGAGGTGCAGGCGGTCGGCGACGTGAACCGCGCGAAGCTCTACTACCTGCGCGGCCGCGTCGGCAAGAAGGCGCGCGTCCGCGAGAAGCGCTACGGGCACGGCTCGGCCGCCGACCTCGCGGCCCGCGCGGCCGACGTCACCCCGGTCGAGACCGAGGAGGCCCAGGCCGAGGAGACCGCAGCCCGAAGCCGTACCGAGGCCGCCGACCCGAGACCGGCCGAGGCCACCGAGGTCGAGGTCGCAGAGGCCGAGACGGACGCCGCAGAGCCGGCCGCCGAGGCCGAGGCTCCCGCAGAGGAGCCCGAGCCGGCCACCGCCCCCGCGGGCGAATAGTCACCGGCTGACCCGTTCGCTACGCTCGGCCGCGGATGAAGCGAACCGGGCAGCGCCTCCTGAAGTTCGACCGCGGGCTCGGCGCACGGTTCGTCGCCGGCACGGACGAGGCCGGCCGCGGCTCGCTCGCGGGGCCGCTCGTCGTCGCGGGCGTGCTCCTCGACTACGCGTGCCTGAAGGAGCACCGCGTGCGGCCGCTGACGTACCTGAACGACTCGAAGCAGTGCTCGGAGCCGCAGCGCGAGGAGCTCTACCGCGCGGTGCTCGCCTGCGCCGAGCGCGTCGCCGTGCGCGTGATCCCGCCGGGCGACATCGACCGCAACGGGCTGCACCGCTCGAACCTCGCCGGTCTGCGGGCGATGCTGCACGCGCTTGACGCCGCCGGCCGAGGCGTGCCTCGTCGACGGCTTCCGCCTCGGGCCCTCGGCACCGGAGCACACGGCCGTCGTCGACGGCGACACGAAGAGCGCCGCGATCGCTGCCGCCTCGATCGTCGCGAAGGTGACGCGCGACCGGCTCATGCGACGGCTCGACGCCCTGTATCCCGCGTACGGGTTCGCACAGCACGTCGGCTACATCACGCCCGGCCACTCCGCCGTCGTCCGGGAGCGGGGGCCATCGGCCGTGCATCGCCTGAGCTTCCAGGCGCTCTGCTACCGCTGACCTCCGGTGAACGCGGGCGAGCGGCGCGCGGCGCGCTGGTACCGGGTGCGCGGCTGGCGCATCCTCGGCGCGAACGTCTGGGCGGCGGGCAACGAGGTCGACCTGATCGTGCGGCGCGGCCGCGAGCTCCGGTTCGTCGAGGTGAAGGAGAAGCGCGGGCCCGCGTTCGGGTCGCCCGCAGAGGCGGTCACCGACGAGAAGCAGCGCCGCGTGCGCCGTGCGGCGGAGGCGTGGCTCGCACGGCAACCGGAGCTCGCGTCGCTGCGCGTCGGGTTCGACGTCGTCGCGGTGGGCGAGGGAGGGCTCGAGCGTCTAGCCGATGCGTTCTAGCGAGGCGGCGGCGGCTTCGAGCTTGTCGGCGAGCCGCTCGAGCTCGACGACTGCGTCGCCTGTCAGCTCGTCGGCGCCGTCGATGCGCACCGTCGCGCATTCGAGCTCGGCGAGCAGTGCGTCGAGCGCCGCGACCGGGTCGACCTCGCCGGAGATGCGTGCGCGTGGAGGCGGCACCGCTTCGGCGAGCACGCGCACCGGCGGCGGCGTGCGCCAGCGCAGCGCAAGCGTGGCGATTGCGACGAGTGCCGGCAGGAAGAGCAGCGCGTAGAGCATCTCGGCCACTCTAGGATCCGGGCATGACGGAGGCCCGGCTCGCGCCGACGGACGACGGCTGGCTCGAGCCCGAGGGCGACGGCTGGTACGTGCTCGGCGCCGCCGATGCGAAGTGGCTCCACAACGAGATGGGCTGGTACTGCAACTTCGAGGGCGCGGAGCGCTTTCCCGAGTTCGGCCTCAACCTGAACGTCCTGCCGCCCGGCAAGCCGATCGCGCTCTATCACCACGAGCCGTACCAGGAGGGATTCCTCCTACTCGACGGCGAGGCGATCCTGATCGTCGAAGGCGAAGAGCACGCGCTGAAGCGGTGGGACTACGTCCACTGCCCGCGCGACGTCCCGCACGTGATCGTCGGCGGCGACGCGGGCGCGCTCGTGCTCGCGGTCGGCAACCGTGTCGGCCCCGACGGCGGTGCGTATCCGGTCGACGCGACGGCGCTGAAGCACGGCGCCGGCGTCGAGGTCGAGACGACGAACGCCCGTGAGGAGTATGCAAGGTTCGGCCCGCTCGTCTCGTCGACGTATCCCGCAGGGCTGCTGCCCGAGTGAGCGGCGGCTGGCACATCCTCAATGCGCGCGACGCGCAGTGGTTCGAGAGCGGCGACCTCGGCTGCTACGCCAACTTCGAGCAGGGCGAGCGCTTTCCGGAGCTCGGCGTGAACATCGTCATGGCGAAGCCGGGTCAGCCGATCGCGATGTACCACCGCGAGCCGCACCAGGAGGGCTTCCTCGTCCTGAGCGGCGAGGCGATCGCGATCGTCGAGGGGGAGGAGCGCCCCCTCTCCGCCTGGGACTACCTCCACTGTCCCGCCGGCGTGGACCACGTCGTCGTCGCCGCCGGCACGAGCCCCTGCGTGCTCCTTGCGGTCGGCAGCCGTGTGGGGCCGAAGGGCGTCGTCTATCCGGTGAACGACGCGGCGCTCGCGCGCGGTGCCGGCGTCACGGCCGAGACAGACTCGCCGCAAGAGGCGTATGCGGCGTTCCCGGCGGACGTCGAGACGCCCTTCCGCGAGGAGTTCCTGCCGGGCTAGCGAAGTCGCTAGCTCGTGGCCGTCACGCAGGACGAGCTGTACGCGACGCTGGACCTCGAGCTCTCGTGGTCCGAGCGTGCGCTTCCCGAGCACGTGCGCACGAAGCACGTGCACCGACTGCACCCCTATCACGGCAAGTTCATCCCACAGCTCGTCGAGGTGCTGCTCGACCGGTACTTCGTGCGCGGCTCGCACGTCCTCGACCCGTTCGCCGGCTCCGGCACGACGCTCGTGCAGGCCCTCGAGTCCGGCTGCGACGCGACGGGCGTCGAGCTCGCCGCATTCAACTGCCTGCTGATCGGCGTCAAGACGGCGTCGTACGACGTCGAAGCGCTCGCCGGCGAGCTGCGTGACGTGTGTGCGCGGCTCGACGCGCTGACGGTCAAGCGGAGGCAGGCGAGCAGCTACGTGCGTCAGTGGTACGCGCCGCGTGCGCTCGGCGAGCTGCAGGCGTTCCGCTCGCTGATCGACGAATACACGCATCGCGACGTGCTTCGCGTCGTGCTCTCGCGCGCCGCCCGCTCGGCACGTCGTGCCGCGCACTTCGACCTCGAGGCGCCGCGCGCGCCGCAGGTGGGCGAGTACTGGTGCCACAAGCACAAGCGGACGTGCCGCCCCGTCGAGTCGGCGGTCGGCTTTCTTCGCCGCTACACGCTCGACACGCTCACGCGGATCGAGTCGTTCGCCGCCGTCCGCGACGACGCATGTTCGGCGGACGTGCTGCACGCCGACTCGCGGAACGTCGAGTACGCGGCGACCTTCGACGGCGTGCTGACCTCGCCGCCCTACCCCGGCCTGATCGACTACCACGAGCAGCATCGCTATGCGTACGAGCTGCTCGGCCTCGACGACCGGCGGGAGCTCGAGCTCGGCGCGGCGGAAGCCGGCACGTCGCGTGCAGCGCTCGAGGCGTATCGCGAGGGCATCGCGGCGGCGCTCGCGAACGCAGCCGCCGCGCTCGCACCGGGCTCGCCGCTTCTCGTCGTCGTCAACGACCGGCGCGATCTCTATCCCGAGATCCTCGACCGCGCGGGCCTCGTGCTCGAGTCGCGCCTGCGCCGGCACGTGAACCGGCGGACGGGCCGGCGTGCGGGCGAGTACTTCGAGGACGTGCTCGTCGCTCGTCTTCGCTGACGGAGCCGGCACAGACCCGTTGCACCTTCGCCCGTAGCCTCGGAGCGTGCTCGCACGCGCCGTGACGCATGCGCTCGTCGGCCTCGAGCCCCGCCGGGTCGAGGTCGAAGCCGATGTCCGGAACGGCGCGCCGGCGTTCGTCATCGTCGGGCTACCCGACCGCGCGTGCGCCGAGGCGCGGCAGCGCGTGCGCAGCGGGATCACGTCGGCGGAGCTCGAGTTCCCCGGCGGGCGCGTCACCGTCAATCTCGCACCCGCCGGCCTTCGCAAGGAGGGCTCGGGCTACGACCTCCCGATCGCGCTCGCGGTGCTCGCCGCGTCACGGCAGCTGCCGCACGACGCGCTCGACCTGCACGCGTCGGTCGGCGAGCTCGCGCTCGACGGGCGGCTGCGGCGCGTCGGCGGGATCCTCGCCGTCGCCGAGGGCGCGCGCCGAATGGGGCTCGAGCGCGTGCTCTGCTCGGCCGACTGCGCCGCCGAGGCTGCACTCGCCGGCGTCGAGCCGGTCGGCTTCCGCCACCTCGCCGACACCGTGGCCTACCTCCGCGGCGAGCTCGAGCCGGATCCCCCGCCGCCGCCGGTGCGCGCCGCCGCCGGGGTCGAGGTCCCCGACCTTGCCGACGTCCGGGGCCAGGAGCGGGCGCGGCGCGCGCTCGAGATCGCCGCGGCGGGCGGTCACAACCTGCTGCTCGCAGGGCCGCCGGGAACGGGCAAGACGATGCTCGCGCGCCGCCTGCCGGGCATCCTGCCGCCGCTCGCGAGCGACGCGGCGCTCGAGGTCACGCGCATCCACTCCGTCGCCGGGCTGCTGCCGCCCGAGCAGCCGCTGCTCCGGCTGCCGCCGTTCCGCGCTCCGCACCACAGCGCCTCCACGGCCGCGATCGTCGGCGGCGGCGCAGGGATCCGTCCCGGCGAGGCGAGCCTCGCGCATCGCGGCGTCCTCCTGCTCGACGAGCTGGCCGAGTTCGCGCGGCCCGCGCTCGAAGGGCTGCGTCAGCCGCTCGAGGACGGCGTCGTCTCGATCGCCCGCGCCGCGGGGCGTGCGGTCTTCCCGGCGCGGTTCCAGCTCGTGGCGACGATGAACCTGTGCCCGTGCGGCGCGCGCGGCGACCCGGCCGCGCAGTGCACGTGTTCGGTGCAGCGGCTCGCCGCGTATCGCGACAAGCTCTCGCGTGCGCTCCTCGACCGCTTCGACCTCGTCGTCGCGATGCCGCGGCCGCGCGCCGCCGAGCTCGCGGCCGGCCCGGCGGAGGCGTCCGCGCCCGTCGCCGCACGTGTGGCCGCCGCCCGCGAGAAGCTCGACGCCGCCGCGCCGCGGCGGACGGACGCGGCCGACGAGCTGCTGTCCCGGGCGGTCGAGCGACTGCCGCTCTCCGGCCGCGGCCGGGCCCGCGTGGCGCGGGTGAGCCGCACGATCGCGGCGCTCGCGGGGGATGAGCGCGTCGACGCCGAGCACGTCGCCGAGGCGCTCGCCTATCGCTCGCCGACGGAGCTCGCCGCATGAGCGAGCTCGCGCTCGCCGCATTCGCGTCGGAGACGGGCGCCCACCTCATCCGTCCGCCCGGCGGCCGGCAGTGGCTCTCGACGTGCGCGGCTTCGACGCGCAAGCCTACGAAGCGCGACTCGCGGCCCGCGGCCTTCGTTTCGTCCCGCGCTCCGGCTGCCGCGTTCCCGGCGCTGCTGCGCGCGATCCACGACCCGCCGGCCGGGGCTCTTCCTCCGCGGCGGTGCGGGCGCCGAGATCCTGGCACGCCAGGCCGTCGCCGTCGTCGGCGCCAGGGCGTGCTCAGGGTACGGCGCGTCGGTTGCGCGGATGCTCGGACGCGAGCTCGCCCGCGCTGGGCTCCTCGTGGTGTCGGGTCTCGCGCGCGGCGTCGACGCCGAGGCGCACCGCGGCGCGCTCGAAGCAGGCGAGCCGACCGTCGCAGTGCTCGGCTGCGGCATCGATCGCGACTATCCGGCCGCGCACGCGCAGCTTGCGCGGCAGGTCGCCGCGACCGGGCTCCTCGTGTCGGAGTACGCGCCGGGTGTCGAGCCCGCACCGTGGCGGTTCCCCGCGCGCAATCGGCCGTGGCCGGCCTGTGCGCCGCCACCGTCGTCGTCGAGGCGCGCGAGCGGAGCGGTGCGCTCATCACCGCCGACCTCGCGCTTGAGGAAGGCCGAGAGGTCTACGCGGTGCCGGGCGAGATCGGGTCGGCGCTCTCGGCGGATGCGCACGCGCTGCCGCGCTTGGCGCGACGCCGCTCACGACGTGCGCCCAGGACGTGCTGGAGTCGCTCGGGCTCGCCGTCCCAATGGCAGCTTCGACCAGCTCGCGTCCGACGGCCGCTGCCGTGCTCGAGGCGATCCGTGCCGGAGCCACGGCGCCGACGAGCTGTGGCCGCGAACCGGCCTCTCGGCGGCGGAGGTGGCGGCCGGCCCTCGTCCGAGCTCGAGGTCTTCTTGCAGTCTGCGTGACCCGTGAACGAGGAGGGTACGCGTGTCACTGACCGGGCCTGCCAGGCTCCTGCATCGGCGCATCGGCCGCCCCTTGCTCGGCAAGGTCACCGAGGCCGCCGCCACCCGGCAAGTCCGGCCACGCCGGGGACGCGTCCAGACGTCGAGATCGTCGGCGCGGGCATCACCGGCTCGCTCCGCCGCGCTCCGGCTTGCGGAGCTGGCCCAGCGCGGTCCGCGTGCGCGAGGCGCGGGTGGTCGCCGAGGGCGCGAGCGGCGGAACGGCGGGTTTGCGCTCCGCGGCGGGGTGATCCGGGTACGACGCGCACGCGAGCGTACGGGGTCGAGCCACGACGCCGCTGCGGACTCTGGCGCGTGGACGGAGACCGACCGACCGGATGGAGACGCTCGGAGGCGACGATCCGGCGGACGGGCAGCCTCCGGCTCGCAGGCGACGACGAGCGGGCGCGAGCATCCGCTCCGAGTACGAGGCTGATGCGCGAGGACGGGTCGAGGCCGAGTGGCGCGACGAGCTCCCGGGCCGCTCTCGCAGGCCGGTTTCCGGGCGGCATCCTCCACCGGACGACGGCAGCCCTCCAGCCGGCCCGCCTCTGCGGCGACTCGCCCGCGCGGTGGCGGAGGCGGGCGCGAGATCCGCGAGCACGACCGGGTCGAGGACTCGACGCGCTCGACGCGGAGAGGTGATCGTCGCCACCGACGGCTACCCGAGCGGCGTGCTGGGCGCCCAGCTCGAGGGCCTGATCATCCCGACCCGCGGCAGATGATCGCGACGCGAGCCCCATCGCCCGAGCGTCCGTCACCGACCGCCCGCACTACGGCACGCCAGGGCTACGACTACTGGCAGCAGAACGACGGACGGCCGCGCTGATCGTCGGCGGCTTCCGCGACGTCCCATCATGGACTCCGAGCTCACCGGCGCGAGAGGCGACGACGGAGCGGATCCAGGGAGCGCTCGACTCGGCTTCGCCGAGCGAGCTGATCGGCAGGAGCCGCCGGTGACGCACCGCTGGGCGGGTGTGTTCGGGGCTGACCCCGACCTGATGCCGGTCGTCGGCCTGTGCACCCGAGCGCGAGGGCGTCGTGGGTCGCCGGCGGCTACCCGCACGGCAACGCTTCCCCGGCTCGCGTGCGGCGAGCTCGTCGCCGACGATCGCGGCGAGCGCGCGTCGCAGGTCGACCTGGTCGACCCCGTGCGGTCGTCTAGAGGCTCTTGACGTCCTGGATCAGCTGGCTGATCGAGTCCTTCGCGTCGCCGAAGAGCATGACCGTCTTCGGGTTGTAGAAGAGCGGATTCTCGATCCCCGCGAAGCCGGGTTCATCGACCGCTTCAGCACGACGACCGCCTGCGCGTTGTCGACGTTCAGGATCGGCATGCCGTAGATCGGGCTGCCCTGATTGTTGCGCGCGTCGGGGTTGACGACGTCGTTCGCACCGACGACGACCGCGACGTCGGTGCGCGCGAACTCCGGGTTCGCCTCGTCCATCTCCTTCAGCTGCGGATACGGGACGTTCGCCTCGGCGAGCAGCACGTTCATGTGTCCGGGCATGCGGCCGGCGACGGGGTGGATGCGCGTACGACGACCTCGACGCCCTTGGACTCGAGCAGGTCGGCGAGCTGGCGCACGTCGTGCTGGGCCTGCGCGACCGCGAGCCCGTAGCCCGGGACGAACACGACCTTGTGCGCGTAGGCGAGCATGACGGCGACGTCCTCGGCGCTCGCGCTGCGCACGTTTCCTCCGTCGCCGGCTGCAACTGCCGCAGCTTCAGCGCTCACCTGCCCGAACGCGCCGAAGAGGACGTTCGTGATCGAGCGGTTCATCGCCTGGCCCATCTTCATGCGTCAGCAAGGTGCCGGACGCGCCGACGAGCATGCCGCTCACGATCAGCACGTTGTTCTCGAGCTCGAAGCCGGTCGCTGCCGCCGCGAGCCCGGTGAACGCGTTCAGCAGCGAGATCACGACCGGCATGTCGGCGCCGCCGATCGGCAGCACGAAGAGGATCCCGAAGATCGCGGCGCCGCCGACGAGCGCCCACAGCAGCCACTCGTCCTGGACGCCCGGCGACGAGCGCGAGCCCGGCGCGCGAGGCAGCCGAGGAAGACGGCGGCGTTGACCCATTGCTGCCCGGGATACGTGATCGGGCGGCCGCCGATCAGCTCCTGCAGCTTCGCGAACGCGACTCCCGAGCCCGCGAACGAGATCGAGCCGATCAGCGCCGAGAGCACGATCGCGAGCGAGATGTCGACCTTCGGCGCGCCGGGCTCGGGAAGGATCCGTGCAGCTCCGCGAGCGAGACGAGCGCCGCCGCGCCGCCGCCGACGCCGTTGAACAGCGCCACCATCTGCGGCATCGCGGTCATCTTCACGCGGCGCGCGGCAACGGCGCCGAAGCCGCCGCCGATCAGCATCCCGAGCGCGATCGCCCAGTAGCTCGTGAGGCCGCTTCTCGCGAACGTGACCGCGATCGCGACGAGCATGCCGGCCGCGCCGATCTGGTTGCCGCGCCGCGCGTGCGCCGGGCTGGACAGGAAACGCAGCGCGAGGATGAACGTCACGATCGTGATCAGGTACAGCAGGTTCGAGAGGTTGTCAGCCCACTTACTGCTCGGGCTTGTCGCGCTTCTTGAACATCTCGAGCATGCGGTCGGTGACGACGAAGCCGCCGACGACGTTCGCAGACGCGAGCACGACCGCGACGAAGCCGATGACCCACGTGAACGGGCCCTTGTGCGGCGAGCCCGAGCACGAGCATCGCGCCGACGATCACGATCCCGTGGATCGCGTTCGTGCCCGACATCAGCGGCGTGTGCAGCAGCGTCGGCACCTTCGAGATCACCTCGACGCCGAGGAAGATCGCCAGCACGAGAATCGTCACCTCGAAGACAGGATCGTGTTGTGGCTCACGCCGCTCGCTACCTCCTTCTTGCCGGCCACGACAGGCGCCGGCGGTGATCTCGTCCGACCAGTCGAGCGCGAGCTCGCCCTCGGGCGCGAGGTGCAGGAGCAGCGCCTGCGACGTTCCGCGAATAGAGCGTCGACGCGTGGTACGGCATCGACGCCGGCGAGATTCGTCAGGCCGACGAGCGTCACGCCGTCGCGCTCGACGACCTCGCCCGGCTTCGTCAGCTCGCAGTTGCCGCCGGTGTCGGCGGCGAGGTCGACGATCACCGAGCCCGGTGCGCATCGCGCGCACGGCGGAGGCGGGAATGATGCGCGGCGCGGCGCGGCCCGGCACCGCCGCGGTCGTGATCACGACGTCGAAGTCGGCGATGCGCGCCTCGAGCGCCTCCTGCTGCGCCTGCATCTCCTCGGGCGTCAGCTCGCGCGCGTACCCGCCCTCGGCCTCGGCGCCCGTGACGCCGAGATCGAGCCAGTTCGCGCCGAGGCTCTCGATCTGCTCGCGCACGACGGGCCGCACGTCGAAGCCCGTGACGACGGCGCCGAGCCGGCGCGCCGTCGCGATCGCCTGCAGCCCCGCGACGCCGGCGCCGATCACGAGCACCTTCGCCGGCGGCACGGTGCCGGCCGCGGTCATCAGCATCGGGAAGAAGCGGGGGAGATGCTCGGCGGCGAGCAGCGCGCCCTTGTAGCCGCCGACCGTCGCCTGCGACGAGAGCGCGTCCATCGACTGTGCGCGCGTCGTGCGCGGAATCGACTCCATCGCGAACGCGATCACGCCGCGCGAAGCGAGCCGCTCGACGCCCTCGCGGTCGGCGAGCGGATCGAGGAAGCCGATCAGCACCTGGCCCTCGCGCAGCCGCGCCGCCTCCGCCTCGTCGGGCTTGCGCACCTTCACGACGGCGTCTGCGTCCCACGGCGACGCCGAGCGTCGCACCCGCCGCCGGCGTACGCGTCGTCGGGAAACGACGCTGCAGCGCCG
The DNA here is from genome assembly GCA_963831405.1 of uncultured Actinomycetes bacterium. GTDB lineage: Bacteria > Actinomycetota > Thermoleophilia > Gaiellales > Gaiellaceae > Palsa-739. The sequence goes on along the minus strand of CAWHPX010000002.1, from coordinate 55,922 downwards.
GCGCCGGGCTCGACGACGACCTCGAAGCCGGCGGCGGCGAGCTTCCCCGCCGTTTCCGGCACGAGTGCCACCCTGCGCTCGCCCGGCACCGTTTCGCGCGCGACTCCAACCCTCATCGCCGCGAACTCTATTCGACCGCCGAGACGCTCCGCGTGACGCACTTCTTCACCCATCACGGGCTGCCGCTCCTCTTCGTCGTCGTGATGCTCGAGTCGTTCGGGATCCCGCTTCCGGGCGAGACGGCGCTCATCTTCTTCGGCGTGCTCGCGTCGAAGGGCTACTACACCATCGAGTCGGTGATCGTGATCGCCGCGACGGCCGCGATCGTCGGCGACAACCTCGGCTACTGGCTGATCGGGCGGCTCGGCGGCCGCGCGCTCTTCCGGCGCAACCGCCTGGCTGAAGCGCTGGTCGGACCGCGTGCTCCCGCGGGCCGAGCGGATCATGAACCGGCACGGTGGCAAGACCGTCTTCTTCGGCCGCTTCGTCGCGGTCCTCCGCTTCACCGCCGCCTGGGTCGCCGGGCTCGGCCGCATGCCGTGGTGGCGCTTCCTCTTCTGGAACGCGAGCGGCGGCATCGTCTGGGCGACGGCCGTCGGCCTCGTCGCCTTCTACGGCGGCAAGGCTGCGGCCGACGCGATCACGAAGTACGGGATCTTCGCGGCCGCCGTGTCGTCGCGCTCGCTCATCGTCGGCGCGGTTCTCGTGCACTTCGGCAAGGCGCGGCTCGAAGACCGGCTCTGAACCGGTTCGGGGGCGGCGCCGAAGCGCGCTCCCGCACGGCCGAGGCGGCTGCCGGCCGCGTAGAGGAATCGGCCGCGGGCCGCGGAACTTCCTCCGGGCATGCTGGGGTCCATCTACCGGGCGCTCGAGGAGCGCGACCAGACCCAGGGGCACGGCGCCCGCGTCGCAGCACTCGCGGAGCCCGTGGCCCAGCGGCTCGGCTGGGACGACGAGCGGCTCGAGACGCTGCGCTTCGGCGCGCCGCTGCACGACATCGGCAAGGTCGCGATCCGTCGCGAGGTGCTCCGCAAGTCCGGGCCGCTCGCGCTCGAGGAGCTCGACGAGATCCGCCGCCATCCGCGCGCCGGCGCGCAGCTCGTGCTGCCCATCCGGTCGGCGCACCCGGCGCTTCCCTACGTGCTCTTCCATCACGAGCGCTGGGACGGCGGCGGCTACCCGTCGGGCCTGCGCGGCCGTTCGATCCCGCTCGAGGCGCGGCTCGTCGCGGTCGCCGACGCGTTCGACGCGATGACCTCGCCGCGGCCGTACCGGCCGGCGCTGCCGGTCGATCGTGCGCTCGTCGAGGTCGCCGCGTGCTCCGGCTCGCAGTTCGACCCGAACGTCGCGGAGATCTTCCTCGCGGTCTGGAGCGAGCAGGCCGAGCACTGGCCGACCGCGGTCGCGTCGTAGGCGGCGCTCAGACCGGACGCTGCTCGCGGCGCAGCCACTCGGCGAGGAACGGCTCGACGATCGTGCGCTCGCCCTCCGGTGAGCGGCCCGCGATCTCCTTCCGCTCGAGCGCCTGCAGGGCGATCCCGATCGACGACGGCCCCGGCAGGTCGTGACGCTCCCGGTAGCCGGCCGAGTACACGGCGCCTGCAGGCTCCTCGGCGAGCGCGAGCATCAGCAGCCGCTGTGCGGCGGGGGCCTCGTCCCAGATGCGCGCGAAGTGGTTGTGCTCGGAGCGCAGCACCTGGTCGAGCGCCGTGTCGACGTCGTCCGGGAATGCGTGATGGCCGGACGGCACGAGCTGCCACACCGCGTAGGCGAGCTCCTGCGTCGCGTAGGGATGACCCGTCGTGATGCCGAGCAGCCGCTCGAGCGCCTCGGGGGTGATCGCCTTCTCCGTCCGGTCGAAGCGCTTGCGGATGAACGGTGCGAACTTCGCGGGCGCGATCGGCCCGAGCTCGACCTGCTTCGCGCTTCGCCAGAAGGGCTCGTTCCGGTCGTTGAAGATCCGCTCGAGCACGTGGCGCTTGCTCCCGAGGTAGACGTGGCCGATCTCCGGCTGCGTCTGGAACACCGCGCGCATGAGGTTCGGGAAGTTGCGGTCGAGCCCGACGATCTCCTGGAACTCGTCGAAGACGATCGCGACACGGCGCCCCCGCTCCGCGGCGATCTTCCCGGGCAGCTCGAGCAGGCGCTCGATCGTGTCGTCGATGTCGGCCGGACGGCGCCCTGCCTGGAACGTGAAGCGCAGCGTCAGATCGTCCGGATCGACCTCCATCGTCGGCCGGACCCGCAGCCCGCGGAAGAGCCCTGCCGCGCGCTCGAGCACCTGCTCGCCGGGCGACTCGATGTCGGCGTAGATCGTCCGCGCGAGTGCGGCTGCGAACCGCTCCTTCGTCGTCGTGCGCATGACGTCGCAGTAGCCGACGAGGACGCCGTGGCGGAGCGCGCGCTGCGACGCCCGCAGGACGAGCGACGACTTGCCGAAGCGGCGCGGGGCGTAGAGGACGACGTCCTGCCCGTTCTCCATGTCCGCGACGAGCTCGCGCACCTCGGTCTCGCGGTCCGTGAACGCGTCGTCGAGGGCGAGCGCGCCGTAGGTGAACGGGTTCGTCGGCGGGTGGGATTCGTTACGCATGATTACGTAACGTAAGTATACGGAAGTTGTCGGCTAGAGCGTTGCCCAGACCTCGAGCTTCGCCCGCGTGCGGGCGATCACCTCGCCGGTGAACTCGCGGGTGCCGAGGTGGCCGCCGAGATCGGACGTGCGGAGCCCGGCGGCGACGGCCTCGAGGCACGCCTCGCGGACGGCGCGGCCCGCCTGCTCGACGCCGGGGCCGCCCTGCGCGAGGAGCGCGGCGCCGGCGAGGATCATCGCCATCGGGTTCGCGACGTCCTTGCCCTCGAGCGACGGCGCCGTTCCGTGTGCGGCCTCGGCCATGATCGCCGTCGGCTCGAAGTCCTCGTCCCCGAAGGCGACGAGGAGCGACTCGGAGCCCGCGATCGAGCCGAAGAGCGGCAGCACGAGGTCGGAGAGGATGTCGCCGTCGCGGTTGAGCGCCGGGATGACGAGGGGGTCGCCCGAGGAGGAGAGGAGGAGCGCGAACGTCGCGTCGATCAGCTGCGGCTCGTAGGGCACCTCGGGGTGGCGCACGGCCGCCGCGTCCATCTCCTCCTTCAGCATCCCCTCGTAGGTCGGGCTGACCGTGTACTTCGGCCCGCCGAAGACCTTCGCGCCCGTGCGCTCCGCCTGGCGGAAGGCGAACTCGGCGACGGCGTGGCAGATGCGGCGCTCGATCCGCTCGGTCCGGAACGCCACCTCGTCGTCGCCCTCGCCCTCGCGCCACTCCGTCGCCCCGTAGGCGTCGCCGACCGCCATGCGGACGATCGAGATGGGCGAGAACACGCCGCCGAGCGGCACGACGCCGGGGATCCGGCGGCCCGTGCGCACGATCACCTTGCCGCCGATGTCCTCGCGGAGGATCCGGTTCGGCGAGCCGATGTCCCCCTGGCCCTCGGGCGTCACCGTTGCGGCCTTCAGGCCGAGGCCGTGCGCGCGGATCGCGGCCGCAGCGTCGTGGACGACCTGGTTTCCCGTGGCGCGGCGATTCTCGAGCGAGAGGTCGAAGCGGGGGAACGCGAGCTCGACCCCGATCACCTCCGGGGCGAGGACGCGGAGAGCCTCCTCGAGGAGCTCCTGGCCGGTCTGGTCCCCCTCGAGTACGACGATCGTTGTGTCGTCCCGCATCGGGTGGGCAGTGTAGACACGGCATGGGGTGGACTCGGAAGGGGCGAAAGGGGTCGTTCCGCTACTACGACGCTCGCGGGCGGCTGATCGCCGATCCGGCGAAGGTCGAGCGGATCGAGCGGCTGGCGATCCCGCCGGCCTGGCGCGACGTCTGGATCTCGCCGGGCGCGCGCGCGAAGCTCCAGGCGACCGGCCGCGACAAGGCGGGACGCAAGCAGTACCTCTACCACCCGGACTTCCGCGCCGCACAGGAGCAGGCGAAGTACGACCGCCTGATCGGCTTCGCGGAGAAGCTGCCCGACCTGCGCGCGACGATGGCAGAGCACCTCGACAACGAGGGCCTCGACCGCGAACGGGTATCCGCGATCGCGCTGCGGCTCATCAACCTCGGCTGGTTCCGTGTCGGCTCCGAGCGCTACGCGCGCGAGTCGGGGACGTACGGGATCACGACGCTGACGAAGCGCCATGTCTCCGTCCGCGGCAACCGGATCGCGCTGTCGTTTCGCGGCAAGCACAAGATCCAGGTGCGGACGACGCTCGTCGACGAGGAGCTCGCGGCGGCGATGAAGGAGCTTCTGGCGGTGAAAGGCGCGCGCGTCTTCGAGTACGAGTGGGAGGGGGCGCTCTACAACCTGACGAGCAAGCGGCTGAACGACTACGTGAAGCTCTACCTGGGCGCTGACTACACGGCCAAGGACTTCCGGACGTGGGGCGGGACGCTCACCGCGGCGGTCGCGTTCGCCGAGCGCGCGCGGCGCCACGGGTTCCCGGAGACGGCGACCGACGAGAAGCGCTCGGTGGCCGCCGTCATGCGGCGGGTGGCGGACCAGCTCGGGAATACGCCGGCGGTGTGCAGGGCCTCGTACGTCTCGCCGGCGGTCGTCGACCAGTATCTCGAAGGGCAGAACGCTCGAGGATTTCCGGCCACGGCATTTGCGCGTCGTCGGCGCACGCGAGCTCGGCCTCGATGCGGAGGAACTGGCGCTCCTGAGCCTCCTGCGCTCGTGGCGCATTCGACAGGCACGCGCGGCGGCCTGATTTCCCGGCGCATTTTCGCTACAGTTTTCGACATGGCACGGAGAACAATTCTCGTATGCGACAACTGCGGCAAAGAGGTCGACGAGCAGAACGGCGCCGTGATGCGGATCACGTATTCCGACGCGCGGCGCGGCGCCAAGCAGGCGGATCTCTGCGGCGAGTGCGCCGGGTCGATGCCGGGCCAGCCGGCCGCGCGGCGGGGCCGCCGGCCGAAGTCCGCCCAGGCCGCGTCGTAAGTTCTCGCTCTTTGCGGCCGCGCGGCTGACGCGCGCCCGGAGTCGTCAGGGGGCCGCTCTACGATGGAGCGGTGCCCCTCAGCCTGATCGCGGGGCCTGCGAACGCGGGCAAGGTCGAGCTGCTGCTCGACCGCTACCTCGCCGCCCTCGAGCGGGAGCCGGTGCTCATCGTGCCGAACCGGTCGGACGTCGAGCAGCGTCGACCGCGAGCTGATCCGGCGCCGGCCCGCGCTCCTCGGCGGGTCGATCGACACGTTCGACGACCTGTTCGAGCGGCATCGCCTACGCGGGCGGCGAGGCGCGGCCGGTCGTCTCGACGGCGCAGCGCGCGCTCCTCGTGCGGCGCGTGCTCGTCGGACGCACCGCTCGACGGCCTCGCGGCCTCGGCCCGCTTCGGCGGCTTCGCCGACGAGCTCCTCCGCACGCTCGGCGAGCTCGAGTCCGGCCTCCTCGACCCGGCCGAGCTCGAGGGCGACCTCGCGGCGCTCTACGCCGCGTATCGCGCCGAGCTCGACCGGCTCGGCCTCTGGGATCGCGACCTGCTTCGCCGGCAGCGCCGCCGAGCGGCTCGCAGTCCGACTTCGACGCCTGGCACGGCGAGCCGGTCTTCGCGTACGGCTTCGAGGACCTCACCGGCGCGGAGTGGGCGCTCCTCGAGGCGCTCGCGGGGCGGGCCGAGGTGAGCGTCTCGCTGCCGTACGAGCCGGGCCGGCCCGCGTTCGCGTCGCTCCGCCGGACGGCGGAGGACCTCCAGCGCGCTCGCGGCCGGGCGCATCGAGGAGCTGCCGCCGCGCTACGCCGAGGTCGCGCAGCCCGCGCTCGCGCATCTCGAGCGGTCGCTCTTCGCCGACGAGACGCCGGAGCCCGTGCCGATCGACGGCGCCGTGCGCTTCTTCGAGGGCGCCGGGCGCGCGCGGCGCGCTCGAGCTCGTCGGCGAGGAGCTCCTCGCGCTCCTTCGCGCCGGCACGCCGGCGGAGCGGATCGGGATCGTCTGCCCGAGCGTCGAGCGCCTGCGGGCGCCGCTCGAGACCGCGTTCGGCACGCTCGGCATCCCGTACGCGGTCGACGGCGAGGTCCGCGCTCGCGCAGACGCCGTTCGGCCAGGCGCTCGACCGCGCTGCTGCGCTTCGCGTGGCTCGGCGGCGGCGCGCGGCGAGCTCTTCAGCGTTCCTGCGCTCGCCGTTCTCCGGCGTCGAGCGCCGGGCCGTCGACTTCGTCGAGGGCCGCCTGCGCGGCCGCGCCGTGCAGGCGCCGGACCGCGTCGTCGAGGAGGGCGAGAAGCTGCACGGCCGCGCCCTTCCCGGCGCTCGCCGAGCTGCGCGACGCCGACGACCCGGTCGACGCCGTGCGCGCGCTCGCGGCGCGCATGCTCCGGAACGCCTACGGCCTCGACGCACCGCCGGTCGGCGAGGCGTCGCGGCTCGACCTGCGCGCGTACGAGACCGCTGAACCGCCTCCTCACCGAGCTCGAGCGCTGGCGCGCGCTCGTCGGCGAGCTGTCGCGCGACGACGTCGTCGCGGCGCTCGAGCGGCAGACGCTCCGGCCGCTGCGCGGCGACGAGCCGGGCCGCGTCGCCGTCGTCGACCTCGCTGCGCGCGCGCACGCGGCGCTTCGACGTCGTCTTCGTGCTCGGCCTCGAGGAGGGGAGCCTGCCGCGGCGCGGCGCGTCGTCGCCGTTCCTCGACGACGACGCGCGGCGCCTGCTCGACGAGCGCGGCGCGCGCCTGCAGCGCCCGGACCCGGTCAGCCGCGACCGCTACCTCTTCTACACGGCGTGCACGCGCCCGCTCGAGCGGCTCTATCTCGTGCGCGAGGCGGCGACCGACGACGGCAGCCCGCGCGAGCCGAGCCCGTTCTGGGACGAGGTGCAGGCGCGTCTTCGACCCGGACGACGTGCGCCGCTGGACGCGCCGCCGGCCGCTCTCCGCGCTGACCTGGTCGATCGACGCGGCGCCGACCGAGCGCGAGCGGCTGCGCGCGCTCGCGGAGCTCGCGGCGCACGACCGCGACCGGCGCCGACGCGCTCGCCCGCGCGAACGGCTGGGAGCGCCGCCTCGAGCGCGCGCCGGCGCCTTCCGGCGCCCGACGAGGCTCACGCATCCGCTCGTGCTCGAGCAGCTCGAGTCGCGATCGACGTTCAACGTCACCGAGCTCGAGCGCTTCGCCGACTGCTCGTCGGCCTGGTTCGTCGAGCGCTTCCTCTCGCCGCGGTCGATCGACGCGGAGGTCGACGCGAAGCTGCGCGGCTCGGTCGCGCACAACGCGCTCTACAAGTTCTTCACGCGGCTGCCGAAGGAGCTCGGCGTCGAGCAGCTCGACGAGCGCGTCGTCGAGGACGCGGTGCGCCTGATGCGCGCGTGCCTCGACGAGGCCGTGCAGGGCGTGCGCATGGACATGACGGAGATGCAGGCGCGCGAGCTCGACCAGACGCTCTGGCGCGACCTCGAGGCGGTCGTGCGCGCCGAGTGCGAGTCGGAGCTGACGCTCGTCCCGCGGCGGTTCGAGGTGCTGTTCGGCGGCGAGCGCGCGGCGCCGGAGCTGCAGCGCGGCCTCGATCTCGGCGACGGGCTCACGCTCTCCGGGAAGATCGACCGCATCGACGTCGACCCGTTCGGCGCGCGCGGGATCGTGCAGGACTACAAGTCCGGCAAGCATGCGCACAGCGCGCGCGAGATCGAGAGCGAGCTGCGCCTGCAGATCCCGCTCTACATGCTCGTCCTGCGCGACCTCGTCGGGCTCGAGCCGCTCGGCGGCCTCTACCGGCCGCTCGCCGGCGAGCGCAAGGCGCGCGGCCTCCTGCGCGCGAGCGAGGGCGACACGCTGAAGGGCTACTCGCGCAACGACTACCTCGAGGAAGACGCGTTCTGGGGCGCGGTCGACCGTGCGCGCGAGACGGCGCGCGCGCTCGCGCAGCGCATCCGCGGCGGCGACGTCGTGCACGACCCGAAGGGCGGCGAGTGCCCGGCCTGGTGCGACCTCTGGACGATCTGCCGGATGCCGCGCGCATGAACGAGCAGCAGCGCGCAGCGGTCGAGGCGACGGGCGAGGTCTTCGTCTCCGCCGGCGCCGGCACCGGCAAGACGGCCGTGCTCGTCGAGCGCTTCGTGCGCGCCGTGTGCGAGCGCGGGCTCGACGTCGACTCGATCCTCGTCATCACGTACACGCGTCGCGCGGCCGGCGAGCTGCGCACGCGCATCCGCGCGGCGCTCGCCGAGCGCGGGCGGCAGGACCTCGCGCGCGAGCTCGACGGCGCATGGATCTCGACGATCCACGGCTTCTGCCTCCGCCTCCTGAAGGCGTATCCGTTCGCGGCCGGGCTCGACCCGCGCTTCCGCGAGCTCGACGACGCGCAGGGCGCGGTGCTCCGCGGCGAGGCGTTCCGCACGCGCGCTCGACGAGTTCTGCGGCGACGGCGACCCCGACCGGCTCCGCCTGCTCGCGACCTACGGCGCCGACGGCCTGCGGCGGATGCTCACCGGCGTCTACGAGACGCTCCGGTCGGCGGGCCGCGCCGCTCGTCGCTCGAGGTCGGCGACCGGGCCGGGCTCGACGGCCGCGGTCGACGAGCTGCGCGATGCCGCGCGCTGCCTCGCCGACGACGCGGCCGCGACCGACAACCAGCGCTCGGCGGCGACGCAGCTGCTCGCGCTGCTCGACCGCGACACGCGGCCCGACAGGCTGATGGAGCTCTCGGGCTTCCGCGCCTCGCGGCGAGCGGGCCGCGTCGTACGAGGAGGCGCGGCGCGCCGTCGAGCAGGCCGCGCTCGACGAGGCGGCGGCGCGCGACCGCGCGCTCCTGCAGGAGCTGCTCGAGCGCTTCGCGGCGTCGTACGCCGAAGCGAAGGCGCGCGAGTCGGCGCTCGACTTCGAGGATCTCCAGCTGCACGCGCGCAACCTCCTGCGCGACCACGAGGAGATCCGCGAGCGCGAGCGTCTGCGCTTCCGCTCGATCATGGTCGACGAGTTCCAGGACACGAACCGCCTGCAGTGCGAGCTCGTCGATCTGCTGCGCGCGCCGGAGTCCGAGGTCTTCTTCGTCGGCGACGAGTTCCAGTCGATCTACGGCTTCCGCCACGCCGACGTCGCCGTCTTCCGCGAGCGGCGCGCGCAGGCGGCGCAGCTGCTGCCGCTGACGCTGAACTACCGCTCGCGTCCGGAAGTGCTCGCCGCCGTCAACGAGCTCTTCGGCTCGCACTTCGGCGACGAGTTCCAGCCGCTCGCGGCGGCGGCCGAGTTCCCCGACCCCGTCTTCGGCCACCCGGTCGAGCTGCTCGTGACCGACAAGGCGAGCTACGCCGACAGCGGCGTGCACTGGCGGCGCGCCGAGGCGCGCGCGGTCGCGCGACGCGTGCGCGAGCTCGTCGACTCCGGCGCCGCGACGGCCGGCGAGATCGTCCTCCTCTTCGCCGCCGGCACCGACGCCGAGTGGTACGAGGACGAGCTGCGGAAGGCCGGGCTGCCGACGTACCGCGCGACCGGCAAGGGCTACTTCGGCCAGCAGCAGGTCGTCGACCTGCTCGCGTATCTGCGCCTGCTTGCACAACCGCTACGACGACACGCGCGCTCCTGACGGTGCTCGCCTCGCCGTTCGTCGGCATCTCGAACGACGGTCTTGCCCTCGTCCGCCGTGCGGCATCGCAAGCGGCCGCTCTTCGCCGGCATCGAGCACGCGCTGCCGTCGGCTCTCGACGAGCGCGACACGCGGCTGCTGCGCGCGTTCCGCCAGCGGTTCGACCGGCTGAGCGACGCGATGTCGCGGCTCTCGCTCGAGCGGCTCTGCGAGCGCATCGTCACCGAGCACGACTACGACCTCGCGGTGCTCGCGCAGTGGGACGGGCGGCGCCGCTACGCGAACATGCGCAAGCTCGCGCGGCTCGCCCGGTCGTACGAGGAGCTGCGCGGGCCCGACGTCGAAGGGTTCGTGCGCTTCGTCGCCGAGCAGGAGGCCGTCGGCGCACGCGAGCTCGAGGCGGTCGCCGAGGAGGAGGGCGCCGACGCCGTCCGCCTGCTCACGATCCACGCGGCGAAGGGCCTCGAGTTCAAGGTCGTGATCGTCGCCGACGCCGGCCGCGACAAGGCGCCGCCGTCGCCCGACGAGATCCTCGCGCTCTCCGACGGTCGCTTCGGCTTCCGCGTCGCCGACCCGGTGACGACGAAGCGCCGCGGCGCGTTCGACTACGACGACGTGCGCGAGACCCGGCGCATCGAGGAGGAGGCCGAGAAGCTCCGCCTCTACTACGTCGCGATGACGCGCGCGAAGGAGCGGCTCATCGTCTCGGGCTCGATCGATCGCGAGCGGCGCGCCGACGCGTCGACGCCGATCGGCTGGGTGCTCGGCCGGCTCGACGCCGACGACGAGCTCGCGGCCGCGGACGACGGGCCCGTCGAGATCGAGCGGTCCGGCGCCCGGCTCGTCGTGCGCGTCGACCGCTTCGATCCCGAGCTGTGGCCGGCCGAGGGCGAGGCGCCGGCGGAGCCGGAGCCGGACGTCGGGCCGGAACTCGGGCAGCTCGAGCTCTTCGCCGCGCTCGAGGAAGCCGCAGCCGCCGCGGCGGCGCCCGTGCTGCCCGCGCTCGTCGCGCCGGCAGAGCCGCCGCTGCACCGGCTGCGCCGGCTCTCGTTCACCGCGCTCTCGACGTTCGAGCAGTGCTCCTACAAGTACTACGCGCTCTACGTGTCCGGCATGAAGGAGCGGCGGCCGGAGCATCGGGGCGGCGACGGCGGCCTCCGCGGCACGGAGATCGGCGACGCCGTGCACCGGCTGCTCGAGCAGGTCGACCTGCAGGCGCCCGCGCTCCCGGATCTCGAGCAGGTGCGCGTCTGGTACCCGACGGTGAGCGACGAGGAGCTCGAGCGCATCCGGGGCTACGTCGCGTCGTATTGCGACTCCGAGCTCGCCGGCCGAGTCGCCGCCTGCACCCCGGTCGACAAGGAGCGCCACTTCACCTTCGAGCACGACGGCGTGCTCCTGCACGGTTTCCTCGACGTGCTGCACGTCGGCGAACGGCGCGCGCTCGTCGTCGACTACAAGACGAACCTGCTCGGCGAGTCCACGCCGGAGGAGATCGTCGAGGCCGACTATCGCCTGCAGCGGCTCGTCTACGCGCTGGCCTGCTTCCGGGCCGGAGTCGACGAGGTGGAGGTCGTCTACCACTTTCTCGAACGGCCGGATGCAGTCGTCGCGACGACGTTCGCGCGCACCGAGATCGCCGCGCTCGAGGCCGAGCTGTCGGCGGGCATCGCGAGGGTGCATGCCGGCGAGTTCCGGCCCACTCCGAGCGAGTTCGCGTGCTCGAGCTGCCCCGCACTCGATCTCGTCTGCGCGGGCCCGCGGCTGCGGGAGCCGGCTGCGGCATTCGAATTCAGTGCCTCGTAGCTTCGTCGGCGAGGCGCGCCGGCGGGTCGGGCCGAAGAAGGCGCGCGTGCGCCCGGTGATCGAGCGGCTTGCGGTCGAGCACGCCGATGCAGCGATCGCGCTGCAGTTCGAGAGCCCGCTCGAGCTGCTCATCTCGGTCATGCTCTCGGCGCAGACGACCGACGTGAACGTGAACAAGGTGACGGCAACGCTCTTCCAGAAGTACCGCCGGCCCGAGGACTATCTCGCCGTGCCGCAGGAGGAGCTCGAGCGCGACATCTTCGCGACGGGCTTCTACCGCCAGAAGGCGCGATCGCTGCGCGGCACGATGCAGATGCTCCTCGAGGAGTTCGCGGGAGAGGTGCCGGCCACGCTGCCCGAGCTCGTCCGGCTTCCCGGCGTGGCGCGGAAGACGGCGAACGTCGTCTCGTCCGAGCTCGGCCACCCACAGGGCGTCGTGGTCGACACGCACGTGCGCCGCCTGTCGCAGAGGCTCGGCTTCACCAAGCAGGAAGACCCGGTGAAGATCGAGCGCGATCTCGTCAAGCTCGTCCCACGCGAGGACTGGGGGCGCTTCCCGCATCTGCTCATCTGGCACGGGCGCCGCGTCTGCCTCGCCCGGCGCCCTCGCTGCGAGGACTGCGTCGTCAACGACCTCTGCCCGTCGAGTCGTGTCTGACCTCCATCCGGCGACGCGCGGCTTTGCCGCCGCGGACGTGTACGAGCGCGGCCGGCCCGACTATCCGGCCGCTGCGGTCGCGCGGATCGTCGAGCTGCTCGGGCTGCGGCCCGGGCGCACCGTGCTCGATCTCGCCGCCGGCACGGGCAAGCTGACGCGGCTCCTCGTGCCGAGCGGCGCGAACGTCGTCGCGGTCGAGCCGATGCGCGAGATGCGCCTCGAGCTCGGGCGGCGGCTGCGCGGAGTCGCAGCGCTCAGCGGTACGGCCGAGCGCATCCCGCTCACGGATGCGTACGTCGACGCCGTCACCGTGGGCCAGGCCTTCCACTGGTTCGAGGCGGACGCGGCGCTCCGGGAGATCCACCGCGTGCTGCGTCCCGGCGGAGGGGTCGCGCTCGTGTGGAACGCGCGCGACGAGCGCAACCCGCTGCAGGCCGCGCTCTCGGAGATCATCGACCCGCTCGAGGGCGACACGCCGCGCCGCAAGCAGAGGAGCTGGAAGACGATGCTCGCGGACAGCGGGCTCTTCGAGCGGTGCGAGCGGAAGCTCTTCGAGCACGAGCAGGTCGTCGACGAGCAGGGCGTCGTCGACCGCGTCCTGTCGATCAGCTTCATCGCAGCGGCATCCGAGGCGGTGCGCGCCGAGGCGGAGGCGCGCGTGCGCGCGCTCGTGCGCGGCCTCGAGCAGCCCGTCCGGCTGCCGTACATGACCGAGGTCTACTTCGGGTTCCGGCGGGACGTCAGTTGACCGAGGGATCCTCGGGCATCCGCGAGACGAGCTCGTAGATGCCGCCCTTGCGGCGGAGCACGTCGGCCCAGAGCGCGTCGGGCTCGTCGGTGAACGCGTCGTCGTTCTCTGCGGGCTCGAGGATCCAGTCGTCTCGCTCGAGCTCGGTCTCGAGCTGCCCCGCGCCCCAGCCCGCGTAGCCTGCGAACACGCGCCGCCGCGTCGTCACCGGCAGCACCTCGTCGGGCTCGTCGAGCGCAGGGAATCCGAGCGACCCGAAGAGCGGCACCGCTGCGTCGCTCGGGTCGACGAACTCGCCGAGCACGAGCACGGCGTTCGGCTGCACCGGCCCGCCGAGCCAGACCTGCTCGCCGACGTCGACGAGCTCCTCGAGCTGGGGCACGAGCTCCGCCACCGGCGACGGCGACGGCCGGTTGAGCACGAGGCCGGCCGCACCCTCGTCCGTGTGCTCGGTGACGAGCACCACGGCGCGGCGGAAGTTCGGGTCGTGGAGAGCCGGCGACGCGACGAGCAGCTGGCCTTCGAGCGACTCCACGCTATCTCGGCGTCAACGCGACGAGCAGCCCCCCGTCGTCGTCGTAGGCGGGGAAGAAGTCCGCGGTGACCGGCTTGGCATGGCCGGCGCGCGTGCGCAGCTCGAGCTTCTCGTCGAGACGGCGGACGCCCCACTCGAGCGCGAGCTTCGCGGGGTTGCGCTCGTCGTCGAACCCGGCGAGGCCGAGACTCGTGACGAGGTCGGCGCCGAGCAGGTCGCCCTCCCCCCAGCCCGTCAGCTCGAAGACGCCGCGGCCGACGGCGAGGATGCGCGCGCTCCGGTCCGTGACGACGAAGCCGGTTCCCGGCGCGGGGTAGTAGTCGTCCATCAGCTCGAACAGGAAGCCGAAGCCGCAGTGGTGGCAGGAGACGGCGTCGGTCGAGAACCCTTCCGCCCCGTCGATGTCGATCGAGCGCTGCTTGCAGTTCGGGCAGATGAAGAACGGCACCTATTCAGGCTAGCGAGCGGTCAGGCCCGTGGGTGCCCGTCGACGCGCGCGACCCAGGCCCGCAGGCGCGGGTAGCCGTCGCCGAGCGGCTGGTGCTCGACGAGGATCGCGTGGAAGCGCTCGTCGTCGTCCGCCGGCACGCCGAAGACGGGGTACTTCAGGAAGGGAAACGCGATCACGTCCGCGGCGCCGAAGTCGCCGTAGAGGTAGTCGCGGCCGTCGAGCAGGCTCTCGAAGAGCGCGAGCGACGCCTGCAGCTCGCCGCTCCACCGTGCGATCTGCGCGGCGTCGGGCCGTGCCTTCTCCTCCTCGTCGGCGATGAGGTTCGGCGGCCGCTTCCAGACCCGGTTGAACCAGTCGACGAAGATCTCGACCTCGGCGCGCCGCGCGGGCTCGCGCGGGTAGAGCGACGGCTCGGGGAAGCGGCGCTCGAGCCAGTCGAGGACGCGCGGCGAGTCCGACACGACCTCGTCGCCCTCGACGAGGACCGGCACGAGCGGCTGCCCGCTCACGGCCTCGACGGACGAGCGGTCGGCCGGGTCGACGTCGATCCATTCGACCTCGACGCCCTTGTGCCCGGCGGCGAGGGCGACGCGCTCCACGTTCGTCGAGAACGGAATCCGGTAGACGCGCGGCGGCACCCCGCGAGGGTAGTTCTAGAGCCAGCCCTTGCGTCGGAACCAGACGAGCTGCAGGACGGTCGTCACGACGATGAGCGCCCACGAGTAGGCATAGCCGTAGTGCCAGCGGAGCTCCGGGATGTGCACGAAGTTCTGGCCGTACAGGCCGACGATGAATGTGGGGAGGAGGATGAGCGACGCGACCACGGTCAGCCGCTTCATCACCTCGTTCTGGTCGTTCGCGATCTTCGACTGGTGGTAGTCGCGCACGCTCGAGAGGAGGTCGCGGGTGAGCTCGAGGCCGTCGAGGGCGCGCAGAAGCTTGTCGTAGGCGCCGTTGAACGCCACCTCGACGTCATGGGGGAAGACGTCCTTGCCCTTCTCGACCTCGACGACGTCGTCCACCACCCGCCGCACCGCGTCGCGCATCGGCGCCAGCGTGCGGCGGATGTGCAGCAGGTCGTGGCGCAGCTCCGAGATGCGCTGCCGCGTCGTCGTCGAGCTCTGCGTGTCGACGAGATCCTCGAGCTCGTCGATCTCGGCGTCGACGTCGTCGACGAGGTCGAGATAGCGCTCGGCGATGTCGTCGACGATCCGGAACGCGATCATCCCGGGCGAGTCGGTGGCGCGCGCCGCCGCGCGGACGTTCTCCAGCGGGTACGGCTCGCGGCCCGGGGGAGTCTTCCGCACCGTGAGCAAGGTGTCGTGCGTCAGGACGAGGCCGATCTCCTGGTAGAAGATGCAGTCCTCGGCCGGGGCCGCACGGGCGAGCAGGAAGACACCGAAGACGTAGTCGCCGTGCCCCTGGAGCGTCGGCCGCGGCTCGTCGTCGTGCTCGGGATGGCCGAGCAGGATCTGCACCGCCGTCTCCTCGAGCTTGCGCGGCGCCGCCGCCGCCAGCGCATCGTGGCTCGGGTCGAGCAGATCGGTCCAGCTCGCGGCCATACGGCCGCGGTTTCGACGCGCGCTGCCTTAGACCTCCGCCGTCTCGGGCTGCGCTGCCTCGGGCTGCGCTACCTCGGGCCGGGGGCCGTCAGCGCCGTGCCTTCGTGGCCCTCCTCGGCGGCGAGGAAGCGCTCGGCGTCGAGGGCGGCCATGCACCCCGACCCGGCGGCGGTGATTGCCTGCCGGTACGTGTGGTCCTGTACGTCGCCTGCCGCGAACACGCCGGCGATGTTCGTCGCCGTCGAGCCGGACTGCGTGATCAGGTAGCCCGCGTCGTCGTGGTCGAGCTGTTCGAGGAAGAGCTTCGTGTTCGGATCGTGGCCGATCGCGACGAAGACGCCGCCGACCGGCTGCTCCCACGTGCGACCGGTCTTCGTGTCGCGCAAGACCACCGATTCGACCTTGCCCTCGCCCTTGATCTCGTCGATCACGGCGTTCGTGACGAACTCGATCTTCTCGTTCTGGCGGGCGCGGTCGAGCATGATCGGCGACGCGCGGAACTCGTCGCGGCGGTGGACGACCGTGACCTTCGTCGCGAAGCGCGTCAGGAAGGTCGCTTCCTCCATCGCGGTGTCGCCGCCGCCGACCACGATCAGCTCGCGGCCCTTGAAGAAGGCGCCGTCGCAGGTCGCGCACGCCGAGACGCCGCGGCCCTGGTAGGTCTGCTCGCCGTCGAGGCCGAGCCAGCGGGCGCTCGCGCCCGTCGCGATGACGACCGCCTTCGCGCGATACTCGGTGTCCTCGACCCAGACGCGGAACGGCCGCTCGCCGAAGTCGACCCGGCTGACGTCGTCCATGACGAAGTCGGTGCCGAAGCGCTCCGCCTGGCGGCGGAAGTCGGCCATCATCTCCGGCCCCATGACGCCGTTCGGGTAGCCCGGGTAGTTCTCGACGTCGCTCGTGATCATCAGCTGGCCGCCCCACTGGAAGCCTTCGATCACGAGCGGCTCGAGGTTGGCGCGCGCGGCGTAGAGGGCCGCGGTGTAGCCGGCAGGCCCGCCGCCGATGATGATCAGCTCACGTACGTCATCCATGTCCGATTTCGTCTCCTCGGGAAACAGTGTTCTGCTGTATTTAACGATTCAGGTCGGCGGGACGTTCCCCCGTGGAGGCCAGGGTAGGGCAGGAATAGAATCGCGTGCCCCGGGCATTGGAGGCGGGTCGTGGCAGGGATGGTGAGCTGGGAGCAGCTTCGCGAGCTGGCGGGCTTCCGCGCCGAGCAGGGGTGCGCCGTCAGCCTCTACGTGGCCCTCGACCCGAGCGACGCGCCGACGCCGGCGGCCGTCGAGTCCCGGGTGAGCTCGCTCCTCGGGCAGGGGGAGCGGATCCTCGACGAGCGGAAGCGGGCTCTCGGCCGCGGCGAGCGGGAGGCCCTGAAGGGCGATCTCGAGCGGATCAAGACCTGGTTCGACGACGGGTTCGACCGCCAGGGCGCTCAGGGCGTCGCCGTCTTCGCCGCGGGGCTCGACAACTTCTGGAGCACGCTCACGACCGCCGATCCCGTCGCCGACGAGGTCAGGATCGCCGGGGAGCTCTACCTCGCACCGCTCGCCCGCCTCGTCGGCCGGACGGATGCCACGCTCGTCGCGGCCGTCGGGCGCGAGCGGGGCACGGTCTACCGGCTCCGCGGCTCCCAGCTCGTCGAGATCGCCGACGAGAGCGAGACCGTGCCGGGGCAGCACGACCAGGGCGGCTGGTCGCAGGGGCGCTACGAGCGGCACATCGACGAGCTCGTCGAGCGGCACTGGCGCCGGGTGGCCGACACGCTCGACGGCTGCGTCCGGAAGCTCCACGGCGCCCGCGTCGTGCTCGTCGGTGCGGCGGAGATGCGCTCGGAGTTCGAGGACGTGCTCTCGAACGAGGTGAAGGGGTGCCTCGCCGGGTGGACGACGGCGGAGGCGCACGCGGAGGGCGCCGCGCTGCTCGAGGCGGTGCAGCCCGTGCTGGACGGCTGGTGGGCGGGGCGCGAGGAGGCGTTCCTCGACCGCTGGCGCGAGGAAGCGGGCCGCAGCGGCCGCGCCGCAGCCGGCTGGGAGGAGACGCTCGAGGCGGCGTCGGACGGGCGCGTCGAGCTTCTGCTCGTCCAGGACGGCACCGACCAGGCGGCGTTCCAGTGCCCGCAGTGCGGCCGCGCCCAGATCTCGAACGGCAGCTGCCCGCTCGACGGGACGACGATGGAGAGCCGCGACGGCGGCCTCGACCTCGCGCTGCACCAGACGCTCGCGCACGGCGGCACCGTGCACGTGCTCCGCGACCGTCAGGACCTCGCGCCGGTCGGCGGCGTCGCGGCGCTGCTGCGTTTTTGAGCCTTCGCGACCGCTTCGCTTTGCTCGCTCGGCGGATCTGACTCGGACTCTGGTCGATCGTTCGGCGTGACTCTGCCGCGCCCGGGCGGTCGGGCGCGGCCGTGAACGTCTTCAGCCTTCGCGACCGCTTCGCTTTGCTCGCTCGGCGATCTGACTCGGACTCTGGTCGATCGTTCGGCGTGACTCTGCCGCGCCCGGGCGGCCGGGCGCGGCCGTGAGCGTCTTCAGCCTTCGCGACCGCTTCGCTTTGCTCGCTCGGCGGATCTGACTCGGACTCTGGTCGATCGTTCGGCGTGACTCTGCCGCGCCCGGGCGGCCGGGCGCGGCCCTGAACGCCGGGGGCGGTTCCCTAGGCGGCGTCGGCGTCGGCGGCCGGGAGCTCCGGCGCGGTGACCGTGCGGACGCTGCGTTCGACGACGCCGAGCGGCGAGAGCTCGCCGGCGGGCGAGACGCCGTGCTCCTTGAACTTGCGGGCGCTCGGCAGGACGCGCGTCTCGAGGGAGCCGATCGTCTCGTTGTAGGAGCGGACGGCGGTGTCGAGGCCGCGGCCGACCTTCGCGAAGTGGTCGGTCATCGTCGCGAGGCGCGAGTAGAGCTCGCGGCCGAGGTCGCTGATCGCCTTCGCCGACTCGGCGATCGTCTCCTGCCGCCAGCCGTAGGCGACGGCGCGGAGGAGCGCGATGAGCGTCGTGGGCGTGGCGATGATCACCTGCTGGTTCCAGCCGTGCTCGAGGAGCGACGGATCCTGCTCGAGGGCCGCGCTCAGGAACGTCTCGCCCGGCATGAACATGACGACGAACTCCGGCGTCTCCGGGAACTGCGACCAGTAGCTCTTGGCGGAGAGCTTCATGACGTGGTCGCGCACCTGGCGTGCGTGGTCCTGGAGCTTCGCGGTACGCGCGACGTCGTCGGTGCACGAGAGCGACTCGATGTAGGCCTGGCCCGCGCACTTCGCGTCGACGACGACCGTCTTCGCGCCGGGGAGCCGCACGACGAGGTCGGGCCGGAGGCGCGAGTCCTCGGTCGCGACGTGGTGCTGCGTCTCGAAGTCGCAGTGCTCGAGCATGCCGGCCATCTCGACGACGCGCCGCAGCTGGATCTCGCCCCAGCGCCCGCGGACGTTCGGCCGGTCGCGGAGCGCGCTGACGAGGTTGCCGGTCTCGCTCCGCAGCTCCTTCTGGGTCTCCGCGAGCTGCCGGACCTGCGTCGAGAGCTCCGAGTAGGCACGCGTGCGCGCGACCTCGAGCTCCTGCAGCTTGCCGTCGACCTTCGTGAGCGACTCCTTCAGGGGCGCGACGAGGTGCTCGACCGCCTGCTTGCGCTGCTCGAGGTCGAGCGTCGTCTTCTGCTGCAGCTGCTCGAGCTGCGACTTCGCGAGCCGGAGGAAGGACTCGTTGCTCGAGGCGAGCGCGTCGGAGGCGAGCGCCTTCATCGTCGTCTCGAGCGAGCCGCGCGCGTCCTCGAGCACGCCGAGCTTCGACGCGTACTGGCCGCGCAGGGCGAGCCAGGCACCGGCGGCGCCGACGAGGAGACCGATGAGGATTCCGGCGATGACCACTGGGCCGACGAACGCTAGAGCAGCCGTCGGACGGCACCGCCTCGGACCACGAAAATGCCAGATCCAACGAACCCGTGAGTCCATCGGATCTGGCCCGCGGAGCCTATCCGGGCGTGCCGGATTCGGTCAAGCCGAAAAAAGCCGCTATTTGCGGGCCTCTAGCCGAGCGCCGCGTCGAGCGCGTTCGTGAGCGTCTGCTCGTCGGTGCCGCTCGTCAGGCTCACGACCTGGCCCTTCGTCCCGCTCTTGCCGACGTAGAGGGTCGGCGTGCCGGGGACGTGGTCGGCGGCGGCCTGCGCGTCGTACTTCGCGCCGAGCGCCTTGACGGCGGCGGAGCTGCGCGCGTCGAGCAGCTCCGGCACCTTCATGCCGGGGACGCTCGCCGCGATCTGGGCGAGCATGTCGTCGGTCACCCAGCCCGTGTTCTCGGTCCCCTGGTTCGCGTAGAGCACCTGCGAGAAGTTGTAGGCCTTGTTCTGCTCGGCGGCGGCGAGCATGGCGTTCCGCGCCTTGAGCGAGTCGGGGCCGATGAACTGGAGCACGCGCGCCTCGACCTTCACCTTGCCGGTCTTCACGTACTTCGCGATCACGTCCGGCATGACCGAGGTCTCGAACTCGCGGCAGATCGGGCACTGGAGGTCGATGTACTCGAGGAGCGTCACGGGTGCCGTCGGCTTGCCGAGCGTCATCCCATGCTGCGGGACTCCCTTCAGCTGGTCGGCGATGTCCGTCGAGCCGGGGAGCCCGGTGGCGGCGTTGCCGATCGACGGCACGTTCGACGGCGTGCTCTTGCCGCCGGAGAGCGCGATGGCGAGCCCGATGCCGACGGCCGCGAGCACGACCACGCCGGCCGCGATCGCGAGCACGCGCGGGTTGGCCTGGCGCCGGCGGACGCCGCCCTTCGAGACGACGGGCGGCGGGGCCGCCACTGCGGCCCGCCGTGCCTGCTTCGACTTCTTACCGCTCGGCATCGGCCGGAAGCGTAGCGGGGTCGTCGTTCGCCCCGGCGGCCGCGAGCGCTAAGAATCCGATGAGAAGGACGAACGCGGTGAGCGCGAGCGTGGGGATCGTCATGTACCCGAACTCGTTGATCCATTTCGTCGCGCAGCCGCCGGGCGCAGAGATCACGCATGCCTTCGCCTGCTCGACGACGCCGTTCTCGACGAGCAGGTGGTAGACCGAGACGCCGGCGCCGACGACCGGCAGGGGGAGCAGGTACCGGGCCGCGCGGTGGTCGCCCGCGAGTGCGAGCAAGAGCGTCGTGATGGCGAGCGGGTACATGCAGATGCGCTGGAACCAGCAGAGCTCGCACGGGATGAAGTGCGCCGTCTCGGAGAAGAAGAGGCTGCCCCCGGTCGCCACCGCGGCGACGACGAACGCGGCCCAGAGCTCGTAGCCCCAGAGAGCGTCCCGGAGCGCGCGGAACGGCGCGCGCAGGCCCGCGGCGGCGGCGAGCCCGACGAGGATGAGCGCGCCTCCGAGGACCTGGCCGGCGACGCCGAGCGCGGCGAGCGCCACGATCACGTCGTGGGTCATACGCCGGAGCCTGCCACACGCGCCCTGTCGTCACCAAAGTGGGGGTCAAGGCCCATCCCGCTTCCTGCCGATACAACCTCGATCGTGTCTACCGCGGCGAGACCGGGATCCCAGACGACGCATTGGCGCATCGACACGCTCGAGCGCGCCGACGTCGTCTTCCAGCTGCGCGACTTCTTCCGCCGGCTCGGCCTGCGCTCGGAGGTTCGCGGCCCGACGATCGTCGAGGTCGAGGCGGAGCTCCCGGCCGCGGCCGTCGAGGCGCACGTGCGCGACTGGGCGAAGGTCACCGGCGTGACGCTCGATCTCGTCCCGCTCGACGCAGGCCCCGAGATGCTGCTGCCGCCGCCCGAGAAGGAGACGCCGCGGCTCGGCGAGCTCCTGATCGGCAAGGGCTTCCTCACGCCGGAGCAGCTCGAGTGGGCTCTCGACCGGGCACGTGCGACGGGGGAGCTGCTCGGCGTCACGCTGCTGAAGGCGAAGCTCATCTACGAGGACGAGCTCGCGCGCACGCTCTCGGACCAGCTCGCGATTCCGTACCTCAGCATCATGCGGGTCGGCCTCGACCCGTTCGTCGCCCGCCTCCTGCCCGCACCGGTCGGCAAGGCCGCGGCGGCGATCCCGGTCCGCACGCTCGGCGACGCGGTGCAGGTCGCGTTTGCCGACCCGACCGACAAGCGGGCGCTCTCGACGGTGCGGGAGCACCTGCCGAGGATCGAGATCGCGGTCGGCGAGCTCTCCGACATCATGCTCGCGTGGCGCGACGTCGGCGACGCGCGCGACCTCGCCCGCGCCCGCTGACTAACCTGGACAGCGCCGGGGTGGCGAAACTGGTCAGACGCGCCCGACTTAAAATCGGGTGCCCATCGGGCATGCGGGTTCGAGTCCCGCCCCCGGCACCTCCGTGGAATCGCTGCTCGCCTTCGCCGACGACCTCGAACGCCGCGACGCCGAGCTCGCGCGCTCCCTCGACGAGGTCGAGCGCCTCGCGCGCGAGGTCGACGACATGCGGGTGACGGGCGCGGCCGCCGCCGCGTTTCTCGCTTCGCTTCCGGCAGCGCGGGCCGAGCGCGCCGCCGAAGAGCGCGCCGCACTCGACGTGCGCGAGCGCGCGGCGGCGGCCGTGCGCGACGCGGACGCCGCCGTCGGCTCGGCGCGCCGCGACGACGAGCGGCTCGTCGCCGAGCGCGTTGCGCTCGAGGCCCGAGACGCGCTGCACGCGGCCGACCGCTTCGCAGCCGACGCACGGAGCGCCGTCGAGTCGCTCGAGCGGGAGGCCGGCGAGCGGCGGACCGAGGCGGAGCGTCTCGAGGCGCGCGCCGCAGAGCTCGGCCCGCGCGTGCGGGACGCGCCCGCCCCCGCGGGTGGGCTCGACGGCGCCGTCGAATGGGCCTCGCGTGCACGCGGTGCGCTCCTGCTCGAACGGTCGGCGCTCGCAGGCGAGCGCGAGCTGATCGTGCGCGAGGCGAGCGAGCTCCTCGGCAGCGTGCTCGGCGAGGCCCTGGCGGTGACGGGCGTCGCGGGCGTCCGCCACCGGCTCGAGCGCGCCCTCGGCGCCACCTGAGCCTAGACTTCGACGCCCGTGGCCCGCCTGGAGGCACAGCCCCTGGAGCACCCGCTGGAGTGGGACACGCCGCTCTTCCTGATGGCGCGCGCGCAGTACGAGCAGGCGCTGCCGTACGCCGACGTCTCGCCGATGGTCGCCGCGCGGCTCGGCTTCCCGGAGCGCGCCGTGATCGTCGCCGTGCCGCTGCGGCGCGACGACGGCACGATGGAGATCTTCGCCGGCTATCGCGTCCAGCACTCGACCGTGCTCGGCCCGACGAAGGGCGGCATCCGCTACGACACGGAGGTGTCGCTCGGCGAGTGCGCGGCGCTCGCGTCGTGGATGACCTGGAAGTGCGCGCTGCTGCGCCTGCCGTACGGCGGCGCGAAGGGCGGCATCCGCTGCGAGCCGCGCGCGCTCTCGCAGCGCGAGCTCGAACGGCTGACGCGGCGCTTCACCTCGGAGCTCGTGCGCGAGATCGGCCCGCAGACCGACATCCCCGCACCCGACATGGCGACGAACGAGCAGACGATGGCGTGGATGATGGACACCTACTCGATGCTGAAAGGGCACGCGGTGCCCGAGGTGGTCACCGGCAAGCCGATCTCGGTCGGCGGGTCGATCTTCCGCCGCGAGGCGACCGGCGCCGGCGTCGTCATGACGGCGGAGCGCGCGTGCCACCGGCTCGGGCGAGCGCTCGCCGGGCAGCGCTGCGTCGTACAGGGCTTCGGCAACGTCGGCGGCGTGGCCGCGTCGGAGCTGCACGACAAGGGCGCTGCGGTGATCGGGGTCTCCGACATCTCGGGCGGCGTCTACGCCGCAGACGGCCTCGACGTCCCGGAGCTGCACGCCTATGTCGTCGAGCACGGCTCGCTCGAGGGCTACGAGCCGTGCGAGCGGCTGACGAACGAGGAGCTGCTCGAGCTCGACTGCGACATCCTGATCGTCGCCGCCCGCGAGGACCAGCTGACCGGCGAGAACGCGGGGCGGGTGCAGGCGAGGCTGGTCGTCGAAGGCGCGAACGGCCCGACGACGCTCGAGGCCGACGCGATCCTCGCGGCGCGCGAGATCCCCGTGGTGCCGGACATCCTCGCGAACGCCGGCGGCGTCACCGTCTCGTACTTCGAATGGGTGCAGGATCTCGGCCGTCTCTTCTGGGACCGCGAGGAGATCCGCGGCCGTCTCGCCGACAAGATGCACGACGCATTCGACCGCGTGTGGGACGTCTCCGACGAGAAGAAGATCACGCTGCGCCAGTCGGCGATGGTCGCGGCGATCCGCGAGGTCGGCGGCGCGCTCGAGACGCGGGGGATCTACCCGTGAGCACGCAGACGGTGCGCGACGCGATGGTGCCGGAGCCGACCACGCTGGCGGTCGACGCGACGGCGCAGGACGCCGGCCGGAGCTTCGCCGAGAACGACGACGTACGCGCGCTCTTCGTCGTCGAGGCGGATCATCGCCTCGTCGGCGTGCTGACGCGGAAGACGCTCGTGCGCGAGGTCGTCGCGGCGGGACGGAACCCCGGCGACGTGCAGCTGCGCGACATCGCCGAGCCGCCGCGCTTCACGATCGAGGCGTCGCTCTCCCTGGACGACGGCTTCCGTCAGCTCGAGGAGAACGATCTCGAGCGGGTGGCGGTCGTCGAGGAGGGGCGTCTCGTCGGCGTGCTCTCGCGCGCGGTCGTGCAGCGGCGCCTCGCCGAGGACGAGCCGTCCGAGCTCGACCCGGATCCCGGCTCGCTCGTCCTCTGACGCCCGCGCGCTAGCAGCAGGTGTAGGCGCCGGGTGGCGCGGCGCCTTCTTCCGGCGCCGGCAGCTCGGCGGCGGCGAGCGCGATGCCGTCGAGGATGTCGCGCTCGCTCACCTCGATCTCCCCGAGGCCGAAGTGCGCGAGCGTCTCCGTGAGGATCACCGCGCCCGCGACGATGACCGGCGCGCGCTCGGGCTCGAGCGCCGGCACGCTGCGCCGCTCCGCGAGCGGCAACTCGGCGAGGCGCGCGAGCTGCGTTCGCGCCGCGTCGAGCGACAGGCGGTGGCCGTGCACGCGCTCGCGGTCGTACGCGTCGAGCCCGAGATCGAGTGCGGCGAGCGTCGTCACGGTGCCGGCGACGCCGACGGCGCGCTGCGGGGGCGGAACGGCGTGGCGCTCGAGGGCTGCACGGACCGCGCGGGCGCATTCGTCGAGCTCGCTGCGCGTCGGCGGGTCGCTGTGCACGAACCGCTCGGTGAAGCGCACGGCGCCGACGTCGAGGCTGACGTGGAAGGCGTCGAGGAGCAGCTCGGTCGAGCCCCCGCCGATGTCGAGCACGAGCGTGCCGGGGCTCGGCTGCACGCCGCGCCGCGTCAGCTGCGCCTCCTCGTCGCCCGAAACGAGCCGCGTCGCGAAGCCGTAGCTCCATTCGACCTCGCCGAGGAACGCCTCGCCGTTGTCGGCATCGCGCACCGCGCTCGTGGCCACGGCGAGCACGCGCTCGGCGCCGAGCGCCTCGAGCGTCCGCCGGTAGTCGGAGAGCGCGTTTCGCACGCGTGCGACGGGCACGGGGAGGAGGCGCTTGCGCGCGTCGACGCCTTCGCCGAGGCGTGTGATGCGCGTCTCGCGGTGGAGCTCCTCGACCCGGTCGCCGTCGACGTCGGCCACGAGCAGCCGGGTCGTGTTCGTGCCGATGTCGACCGCGGCGACCCTCACTTGCGCGGGTACACCGACGTGAGGCGGCCGACCGCGTCGGTCGCCTCGTCGAGCGCGCTGCGGAGAACCGCGAGCCGGGCGAGCGTGACGCGGAGCCCTCCGGTGCTCTCGGCGAGCTTCGCCTGGTCGGTTGCGCGCGCCGCGCTCTCGCTCGCCGTCTCCGTGAGCCGGCCGAGCCGGTCGAGCTCCTTGCCGAGACGCCGGCGCAGCCGCTTCAGCGAGCGCCAGGCCTGGAGCGCGCGGACGACGAGGTACGCGATCGCCCCGACGCAGGCGAAAAAGCCGACGATGAGGGCCCCGTAGATCGCCCAGTCCATGGAGACGATCGTAACGACGGTGCTACAATCCGCACCGCGACGCGGGGTGGAGCAGTCAGGTAGCTCGCCGGGCTCATAACCCGGAGGTCGCAGGTTCAAATCCTGCCCCCGCTATGGATGACTTGCTGCGAACGGCCGCCTCGAGCGGCCGTTGTCTTTCGTCGTCGTCAAACGGCCGTCGGCGTCGGCGCAGACCGTTGCAGTCCACGGCTGAGTCTGGGGTAAAAACGCCGCAATGGAGCGGATCGTCTTCGTCCACGGCAGTGTCGGAAACGGCTGATTCGGCCTGGGTCGAGCAGTCGGCCGCTTGTCAGACGGGTTCGAGTTGGTGATCCTGAATCGGACCGGGATTCCCGCCCGGCCCGCTCGTCGACCGCGTCGACTTCGAGGAGCATGCGGAGTGGGTTGTCGTAGCGGATGCAGCCGGGCGATCACCTCGTCGGCCACTCGTACGGCGCCGTAGTGTGCGTTGTACGCAGCAGCCGCACGGCGCGCGAGTTGCGGTCGCTGACGGTCGTGGAGCCGCCGGCGTTCGAGCGATTGCCGCCGGCCGACCGCGCGGCCGACAAGTTCCTCGCGAAGATCACGCCGCTCTGGAACACCGGGCCGCGGGAGCCGCACGCGTTCCTGGGCGCGTTCTACGCCGCGGTCGCGGGCCGCGACGTCGAGCTCCCGAACCCGCTGCCGCCGGAGATGTACCAGCGGGGCGCAGATCCTGATGATCGAGCGGGGGCCGTGGGAGGCGCAGCCGCCGCTCGACCAGCTCGCGAGGGCTCCGTACCCGAAGCTCGTCGTGTCCGGCGGCTGGAGCCCCGGCTTCGACGCGGTCTGCGACGTGCTCGAGGAGCGGCTCGCCGCGCAGCGAGCCGTCTGCTGCCGCGGATGCGGCACAACGCCGCGCTCCTCGGGCAGCCGTTCAACGACGTTCTCCGGGAGTTCCTGGTCGGAGTGAACGCTCGGTCGAAACCGACTGCATTTGACGCAGCTCCTCGATCCTAAAGATCGTCGCAGGAAGTCGTTTACAACACGTCCCCGCTACTCAAAGGCCCCGGAGACGGGGCCTACTTCTTTGGCGAGGCAAGCCGGGCGCCCGAAGCCACGGCGATCCGCTGCAGGCTCTCGAGCGCCTCACGGGTGTGCTCGATCGCTGACGTGAGCGACGCGGTGACATCGGGGTCGTTCGATGTGCTCGAGGACGGCTCTGGCCGGGTTCAGCCTCGATGCGGCATTCCACGGCGCGACGAGCTCGTGCTCGCGCCCGCGCGACCTGCCCTTGCATCGCGGTGAACGCCAGCTCGGGCAGATCGGCAACATCGCCGCTGAACACGACCGGCGGACAGAGGCGGTTCTTCTCGTCCTCGGCGAGCTCCGTCGATTCGACGAAAGCGATGGTGGCCGCCGACCACGGCAGGAACCCGACGGCGACGAACTGGATCGTGATGCGTCCGCTGTCGAAGACCTCCTCGTTGCCGCCGGGCGTCCCGCCGAGAACGACGAGATGCCGGCGAACGAGCCGCCGGACGTCGCGCTCCTCCAGCGAGTCGGCGCCGATTTCGGTCAGGAGATCGTCGGGCCGCCGCTCGCGCCGACCGCGCCGCCGGTCGAGGACCGATGACGCGCGTTCCGGCTCCGGCGACTGGATCACGTGTCGCTCAACGTCATGGATCGCGCGCGGTCGATTGCCTGGTACCGCGATGTTCTCGGGGTACGACAGCTGAGTCAGCCGACCGACGACGACGAGCCGGTCTTCCTCGGTGAACCGGGGCTGCTGTTCGGGCGTTCGGCGGTACGAGCGCGTCGCCCGGGTCGACCGTGAAGCCGCGTGTCGCGACGGGATCTCCGGCTGGACGTCGGTCGCGTCGACGACCTTCGGCGCACCCTCACCTGCGTCTCGGTCCCGTCGAGCAGCGAGACAACGCGGTCCTCGCCGCGGTAGTCACTCAGGCCCAGGAACCGTACTCTGCCCGTCTGCATCCGCGACTCGTCGACCACGTGCGCGTAGTAGTCGCAGATCTCCGCTGCCGACGTACGTTCGTAGAAGCCGGCATTCGGTCCGTGCTCGTCGATCCGGTCGTGGACGAGCGGCCGCGACTCGACGCCGAGAACCCGACGGCGGGTGGAAGCGCACGAACGGATATGCGCCGTGCCAGTGGCCGCCGGGCCGGTGCTGCCGATCCACAAGCACGACGTCCGCGTCCGAGTGGGCGACGAGCGTGTCGGCAAAGGCCATCCCCGATGCGCCGCCACCGATAACGAGATAGTCCGTCTCGAGCTCGCGCACCACGGGAACCTACGGTGTTCGCCGGGCTCTTGCCGGCTCGCGGCACGAGGGAGCGCGGCGGTGCCGCTCACTGTCAGGGAAGGCGAGGCGGCTGCAGGCGTCGCACCTCCTCGATGCGGAACGCGGTCGCAGGAAGTCGTTCACAACGCGGAAACGGGGCCTTTCTGACGGCCGTACACATCGACGAGAGGACGTTCCGAGCGCGAGCTCAAGGAGAAGCGCGCGCTCAAACAGGAGCGGAGGTCACAGCAAAGCAGGCGGCAGCGGCGGCTGCCGCGATCGACGCCGGCGCCAACCTGCCTATGCTCTCTCCTTGGACATCAGCCGGTTCGCCGACGGTCTGCCGTCTCTCGCGGCGGCGTTCATCGGTAGCGACGCGATCGACACGGGCGTAGCCGGCAGCGCGTCTCTCGACGATCGCTTCCACCTCGGCTCGAACGCCAAGGCGATGACCGCGACGCTGGCGGCCGTCGCCGTCGAGCGCGGACTGCTCGACTGGACGACCCCGGCCGTCGACGTCCTCGACGTCAAGGGCTCGAGCCTGATCACCCTGGAGCGGCTGCTTGCGCATGCCGGTGGGATCCGGCCGCTCGTCGAGGACGAAGAGCTCGCCCTCATGCCCACCCGGCGCGCCGAGGCCGCCCGTCTGCTCCTCTCCGCGCCCCCGCTCTTCGAGCCGGGGACGGACAACGTGTACTCGAACGGTGGTTACACGGTGGCGGCGGCGATGCTGGAGGAGGTGACCGGCACACGATGGGAGGCACTGCTCCAGACGTGGCTCGCCGTGCCTCTGTCGATCGAGCTCGGCATCGGCTGGCCGACCGGGCTTGCCGGGCATTACGAGCGGGACGGTGCGCTCGTTCGGCACGATGGAGAAGACGGCTACCGCGTGCCTGCGGCGATAGCTCCTGCCGGCGACGTGAGCGCGGGCGTGGCGGCCTATGCGCGGTTCGTGCAGCTGCATCTGCGGGGCTTGCGCGGCCGTCCGGAGTTGCTGACGGGCGAGTCGTTCCGGCGTCTGCACACGCCGCTTCGTGGACCGTTCGCGCTCGGCTGGGGCGTCCAGGAGTGGGAGGGCGCCCGGACGAGCGTTCACGCAGGGAGTGCCGGGACGTTTTACGCCCTCGTCGCCGTGCAGCCGGAACGGGACTCGGCGGTGATTGTCATGACGAACGCCGGCGGGAGCCGTGCCGAAGCTGCGTCAGTGGAGCTCGCCCGCGACCTCGTCAGGCGGCACCGCGCGTCGCAGGTCGGCCTGCCGTGAACGCGCCGCCGTCGCACCCTCGACGAGCAGGCCCATGAGTGCAGCCGCTTCGTCGTCGGCCAGTCCCTGCTCCTGAGTCAGCGACCGCCACGTCGAGAACGCCACCGCGTGGCCGACCGCCGCGCGGGTCGAGCGCGCCGCCCGCCCGCGCAGGCCACGGCCCGCAACGAGGACGTCCTGGATGCTCCGCAGGTAGGCGTGGAAGTCGCCGAGCAGGCGCCGGACGACGGGGACGAGCGGCTCGTCGCGCAGCAGGCTCGTGTACATGTCCCGCGTCGAGCGGTAGAACCCGTAGAGCTCGCGGAGCGCCGTCTGCGTCCGCTCCACCGGGTCCGTGATCGCCGACCAGCCGCGCGGGTCCGGGGGCGGGTTCGCCGCGCGCCAGTGCGAGGAGCAGGCCGCGAAGAGCGCGTCCTCGCTCGGGAAGTGGCGGTACACGGTGGAGCGGCGGACGCCCGCACGCTCGGCGATCGCGCTGATCGAGGTCTGCGCCGGCCCGAGCTCCTCGTGCAGCGCGATCGTGCGTCTCGGTGATCCGCCGGCGGGTCTCCGCCTCGAGCTCCGCGCGGCGCGTCATCCGGTATGGACGCTTTCGATCGGACATATCTGTCCAATCATATTGACAGAGGCCGGCCTTCGCGCGTAGTATTCGCGCGACAGAGATGTACGATGAAAGGAGAAGGGGAGATGGAGGCTGTAGTCGCAGGCGTGAAGATGGTCGGTCCGCACGACGCGGAGCAGGGCTTCCTCGGGAGCATCGGCGTTCGATTCATGATCGACGGGGCCGAGGCGGGCGAGCGCTTCTCGCTCGTCGAGCATCCGATGTCGCCGCGCGCGCTCGCTGCGCCGCTGCATCGGCATACGCGAGAGGACGAGTACAGCTTCGTCCTCGAGGGGCGCATGGGTGCGCTCCTCGGCGACGACGTCGTCGAGGCGGGGCCGGGCGACCTGGTCTTCAAGCCGCGCGACCAGTGGCACACCTTCTGGAACGCGGGCGACGAGCCGTGCCGGATCCTCGAGATCATCTCCCCGGCCGGCTTCGAGCGCTTCTTCCGCGAGCTCGTCGGGATGGGCGGCGTCGCGCAGGCGAGCCCGGACGCGCTCGCGGAGCTCAGTGGGCGGTACGGGCTCGAGATGCAGCCGGAGACGGTTCCCCGGCTCGTCGAGCGCTTCGGGCTGCGCCTCGGCAGCCCGCTTGCCGGCGGCTGGACGCCGTAGCCCGCGAGCGGTTTCCCCGTCCCGGGTTGACGGGCGCGGCTCGGAGCCGGAGAATCGTGTCCCCACACCGGAGGTGCCGACGATGTCCTGGAAGTTGAAGGGGAGTTACGTCGAGACGTGCTCGTGTGAGCTCATGTGCCCGTGCAACCTGTCCTTCGACCACGGGGCGACGTACGACTTCTGCCGCGTGACCCTCGTCTTCAACATCCACGAGGGAGAGGTCGAGGGCACGGACATCGGCGGGCTCAAGGTTGCCGCCATCGCCGACACGCCGAAGGTCATGACCGAGGGGAACTGGCGCCTCGGGGTGTTCGTCGACGAGCAGGCGACCGACGAGCAGGCGGACAAGCTCGTCAAGGTCTTCACGGGGCAGCTCGGCGGCCCGATGGCCGGGCTCGCACCGCTCGTCGGCGAGATGCTCGGCGTGGAGCGCGCCCGGATCGAGGTGCAGGACGACGGCGTGCGGCACAGCGTCCGCGTCGGGGACGCGATCGACTTCGAGATCGAGGACGTCGTGCCCTTCGGCGTCGAGACGGGCGAGCCGGTGCGGTTCTCGGGCATGTTCCACCCGGTGGCGTCCGACCTCACGATGGCGGAGGCGAAGCGCTCGCGGATCAACGCCTTCGGGATCGCGTACGAGGGCAAGACGGGCCTCTCCACGGCCGAGTTCTCCTGGGCCGCCTGAAGCCGTGACTGCGACGGCGCAGGCCGGGGCCGCCGGAGGCACGGGCCTCGCGCCCGCGTTTGCCGCCGCGAGGGCGAGGCTCGGGCTCGTCGCGCTGCTGCTGACGCTCGCCGGCGTCGGCTGGTGGTGGACCGTGGGAGAGATGCGAGGCATGGACAACGGCCCGTGGACCGGTCTCGGGACACTCGGCTGGTTCCTCGGCGTCTGGGTCGTGATGATGGGGGCGATGATGTTCCCGTCGGTGATGCCGACGGTTGCGCTCTACGCGCGCATGACGCGCGAGCGCTCGCCGCTTCCGGGGCTCCTCTTCGGGGTGGGCTATCTCGTCACGTGGGCGGGCGTCGGTGCGCTCGCCTTCGGTATCGCCGTCGGAGGGAACTGGATCGCGGGGGACGTGCTCGCCTGGAATCGTGCGGGCCGGTGGGCGGCAGGCGCGACGCTCCTGCTCGCGGCGGTCTACGAGCTGACGCCGCTCAAGGACGTCTGTCTCGGCAAGTGCCGCAGCCCGCTCGGCTCGCTCCTCGGGTCCTGGCGCGGCGGTCGCGTCGGGCGCGCTTCGCATGGGCGCGAGAAACGGCGCCTGGTGCGTCGGGTGCTGCTGGGCGCTGATGGCGTCGCTCTTCGCGCTCGGCGTCATGAGCATCGCCTGGATGGCGTTCGTCGCCGGGCTGATCGCGGCCGAGAAGACACTGCCCTGGCGCCGGGTCGCGACCTTCGGGACGGCCGCGCTCCTGCTCGCGCTCGGTGTGCTCTTGCTCGCGGCCCCCGACGCCGTCCCGGGCCTGACGATCCCGGGTCACGGCCCGATGCAGCAGATGGAGAAGATGAGCCCGTAGCCGCCGGGGCGGCGGGACGGAAGAGCGGCCGCGTCTCCCGCGTCTCGTAGGTGTGGCCGAGTTGAAGCGGAACGCGATCGACGCTAAGTTCGGAGCGGTGGGGCGGGGCCGGCGGTGAGGTCGTAGTGGCGCTCGGAGATCAGACCGTGCGCACGCCGTCGCGCGCTGCCGCCTCGGGCGGCGGCGCAGCCGCGGAGTCGCTCGAGATCGGCCGCGCCGGCGCTGGGCCTGCGGCGGGAGCCGCCGAGGACGCCGTGCTCGAGATTCCGTACGCGGTTCGCTGGCTCGTGCCGAGGGGCGAGCGCTTCGCGAACTTCGACGTCCTGAACGACAACGACACGCAGCTCGACTACTACCGGCGCTTCGGCCACATCTACGCCGTCGGTGTCCCGACGAAGAAGTGGCGGATCGTCGTCGTCTCCGATCCCGAGCTCCTCGACGAGGTGGCGGGAAACGAAGAGCAGTTCGGCAAGCGCGTCGAGGAGATCAACTTCTTCGACCAGCTCAGCCGCTCGCGCGGCGGCGGCATCTCGGTGATCGGCGACGGCGAGCACTACGAGCAGGTGCGCCGCGTCATGCTGCCGTGGTACGCGCCGACGCACCAGCGGACGCAGCTCGAGCGGATGAAGGAGCAGGCGCGGAAGCTCGTCGCGGCCTGGGCGGCGATTCCCGACGACGAGCCGCTCGACGCGCGAACGTGGATGGAGCGCTACACGCTCGAGGTCTCCGGCCGCGGGGCCTGCAACTACGACTTCGGCCTGCTCGAGGATGCGAAGGCGTGCCCGCACGCATTCGCCGCCGCCGTCCCCGAGAGCACGAAGGAGAGCATCCTCCGCACGGCCGAGCCGCGACCCGACTTCACGCTCTTCGCCGGGCGCGCCCGGCGCGCGCGGACGAAGCGCTACCGGAGCCAGAACCGCGAGCTGTTCGAGACGGCGGATGCGCTCGTCCGCGCGCGCCGGCACACGCGCCCGCTCGGACAGCAGACGGACCTGCTCAGCCGGCTCGTGAGCACGCCGGACCCGGAGACGGGCGAGCATCTCGACCTCGAGACGGTCCGCGACCAGATCCTCATGCACCTCTCGAACGGCTTCAACGGCCCGTCGATCACCGGCGCATGGCTCGCGTACGTCCTCGCGACGCACCCCGACGTGGAGGAGAAGCTGATCGCCGAGATCGACGGGATCACGGGCGGCGACCCAGGCTACGAGCTGCGCTACGAGGACTTGATGGCGCTGCCGTACATGACCCAGGTGATCAAGGAGACGCTGCGCGTCTATCCGCCGATGCCGATCACGATCCGCCGCAGCCTGAAGGACGGGATGCTCGGCCGCTACCGGATCCGCAAGGGCGACATCATCTTCGTCGGCGCGCTCGCCGCCCACCGCGACCCGCGTTACTGGGGCCCGGATGCCGGCGCGTTCGACCCGGAGCAGTTCGCGATGGAGAAGGTCGTCGAGCGGCCGCGCCACGCCTTCATCCCGTTCTCGATCGGGAAGCGGCAGTGCATGGCGCAAGAGGTGACGTTCATGATGCTGCGCGTC
This sequence comes from uncultured Actinomycetes bacterium, assembly GCA_963831405.1. GTDB lineage: Bacteria > Actinomycetota > Thermoleophilia > Gaiellales > Gaiellaceae > Palsa-739. The sequence continues at coordinate 22,840 of CAWHPX010000002.1, read as the reverse complement.
GTCCTCTTCGAGATCTACCGGCGCTACCGGCTGCGGCTCGCGCCGGGCGCGACGGTGACGAAGAACACGGTCGTGACGACGAAGCCCGCCGGCGTGCCGATCGTCCGCGTGCCGCGCGAGCAGGACGGCGTCCGCGACGACACGTACCTCCTGCGCGACCGACCTCCGGCACCCCGCCGGCCGGTGGGGCGGAGCTGGGGCGAGCCGACGGAGATCCCGGAGACGAGCGCGTATCGCCATCTCGTCATCGCGTACGGCAGCAACTTCGGCGCGAACAAGGAGCTGGCGGAGCGCTTCGCCGAGCGGAGCCAGTTCCACGGCTACACGAGCGATGTCGTAACGCTGAACGAGCTCGCCGCCGCGCCGCCGCGCACGGATCCCTGGCTGCTCGTCGTCATGTCGTCCACCTATACGTCGAACCCGCCGTCGAACGCGACTGCGTTCAAGACGATGCTGGAGCGGACGATGCCGGGCGCCGAGACATGGCGGAGCTGCCGCTACGTCGTGTGGGGGCTCGGCAACAGCCAGTGGAACGCGTTCCTCGCCTTCCCGCGCTACATCCATGCGAAGCTCGCCGAGCTCGGCGCGACGCCGCTCACGGATTTTGCGTTCGGCGACGTCGGCTCGCCCGTCTGGGAGGGAGTGCACGCCGACTGGAACGATCGCGTCTGGCCCGTGCTCACCGAGCTGTCGGGCGCGCGGCCGAGCGAGGCGGCGGCTGCGCGCGTCGCGGCCGAGCAGGCTGCCGCGGGCGCGCTCGCAAGCGTCGACTCGAACACGGCGATGGCGATGTCGTTGAACGTCGACGACCACGCCCCGCGGGTGCTGCTCGTCCCCGAGATCCTGACGAACGCCGTCGGGATCGACACCGTGGAGGTCCACGCGCGCGTCTGCCGGGAGCTGCAGGCGGGCGACTCGCCGAAGCGGACGCGCCACCTCGAGGTTGCGCTGCCGCAGGGCCTCGCGTACACGGCGGGCGACCATCTCGGCATCTGCCCGAAGAACGACGAGGAGCGGGTCGAGCGGCTCGCGCATCACCTCGGCGCGGCGCTCGACGGTCTCTTCATGGTGCCGAGGACGCTGAACGTCCACGTCGTGCCGAAGGGCGTCGTGCTGCAGGTGCGCAACGTCCTCACGAGCCTCGTCGACATCAACGGCCTGCCGACGGCCGCGCTGCTCGACCTCCTCGCGTCGAAAGCGGGCGACCCCGGCGAGCGCTCGCGGCTGGAGGAGATGCGGGTCGTCGTGCAGACGCCCGGCGGCCCCGCCTCACCGCTCCGCGCCGCGCTCGAAGGCGGCGGCTACGACCTGGTGCGGCTGCTCGACGAGTTTTCGTCGTGCTCGATCAACATCTTCGAGCTCCTCCAGGTCGCCCAGCCGCTCCGGCCGCGCTACTACTCGACGTGCTCGAGCCCCCGCGTCCACGGCGACGAGGTCGCGCACATCACCGTGGGCCTCGACGCCGCCGAGGTTCCGGGGATGCCCGACCGCGAGTTCCGCGGCATGAGCTCGCACTACGTGCACGCGCTCCGCGAGCGCGACCGCCTCAACGTGTTCCTCGATCGGGCCGACGGCTTCCATCTCCAGGAAGACGTGACGAAGCCGATGATCTTCGTGTCCGCCGGCACCGGTTTCGCGCCGATGCGGGCGTTCCTCTGGGAGCGCTGGGCGATGAAGGGCGCGGGCGTCCCCCTGGCGGAGGCCGCGCTCTTCAACGGGATTCGCGCGCGCCACCTCGACTACATCTACCGCGACGAGATCGAGCACTTCGCCGCGGAGGGCGTCGTCGACCACGTTCATGTCGTGACGTCGCGCGAACCGGCCGACCGGCACGAATACGTCCAGGACCGGATTCGCGAGCACGGATCGCTCGTCTGGCGCCTGCTCGAGGCCGGCGGCTACGTGTACGTCTGCGGCTCGCAGCCGATGCGCGACGGCGTTCGCGCCGCGTTCGTCGACGTCATCGCCGCCTGCGGCTCGTTGCCGCGCGAGCACGCCGAGGCGCGCCTGCTGGAGCTGGAGCTGACCGAGAATCGCTACCGCCCCGATCTCTGGGGCTGACGAGGGAGCCTGAATGGATGTTCTCGCCCTGATCCTGACCGCCGCCGCGCTCGTGATGTTCGCCTTCGCCGCGAGCGGCCGCGAGCTGCGGCGCTTCAACGAGATCGCGCTCGGGCTCGTCTTCCTCGCGGCGGCGTTGATCTGCCAGTTCACCGCGATCACCAATATCCACGTCAACCGCTGAAGCTCGACCGGCGCAGCGCTCGAGGCGTGCATCCGGGGTGGTCAGGCGAGAGGATGCTCGCGCATGCGAAGGTCGCTGCACACGACCGGGCCCTGGTGCGAATACCCCCTCGTCATTTTCGGAGTTCTACCGATGCTTTCTGGAGCGAGCGGGCATATCGAATGTGCGATGAGACGTCTGCTCGTTCTCTCGATGCTCGTCGTCCTGACCCTTCCGGCAGCAGCCGGAGCTGCGGCCTCAAGCGTGCGCACCGTCGATCTCGCTACCGGCTACGTCGATGGCCATCGCGTCCTCGGGCGTACCATCGCGGGAGTCACCGCGGGCCTCGGTCGGCCCGACTTCCGCCTCGTCGGGCCGACATCGCGCTACCGGATCCGCTGGGCGACCGGAGCAACTTCGCGGTCGAGGTGATCTTCCGACGCAGCGGAGGCGTCCAGCGCGCGTGGTCGATCGCGTTTGAGCGCGGCCCCGTTCGTGACCCGAAGCTCGGTGATGTGCTCGCACGCAGCCCCTCGTCACTCCAGTCGCGGTGCTCGCCCGGTACAGCGACAACTTCAGACTCGTCCAGGCTACGCCTGCAGAGATGACGGCGTGCGTCGGCGACTTCGGCCCTCGCGCGGCTTCTTCACTGCACCTGATCTTCGGCATCCATCACGCACTCGGCAGCTGGTTCACGCTTTGGCAGGCGTCATAACGTGAACCACTGAGCCGCGCGGCGGAGGCAGACCGTTCGGGGGTCATTGCCGAACACTGGCGCAGGCGAGGCTCACCTCTCCCCAGGGCTCGTTTAGTGTCGGAGGCATGGACGAGGAGGTAGTGCCCGTTCTCTACGTCGAGGATGCGGCGCGGGCTGTCGCCTGGTATGAGCGGCTCGGGTTCGCGAAGGAGTGGGAGCATCAGTTCGAACCCGGGTTCCCTTGGTTCCTCTCCGTCGCCCGTGGGGATGTCCGCCTCTACCTCTCAGAGCATAAGGGCGACGCCCGTCCGGACACGTTGATCCATCTGTATGTAAAGAACGTCGATGACGTAGCCAAGGAGTTCGGCGTCACCGTCGACGAGGAGGGCCTCGCCGGACGGGAGTGCGCGCTCGTAGATCCCGACGGCAATCGGTTGCGCATCGCCACGCGTCGCTCCTGATCTCAGGGTGCATTGCGGAACACTGGCGCACTTCGATCTTGCTGTGCCCCGGCTCGCTTCTCGCGGCTAAGGAGAGCGGCTTCGCTGGAGCTAGGCGCTCGTCTGTGGCGGAGGCCAGATGGAAGCGCTGACGACGCCGGGTAGCGCCTTCTCGAAGGCTGCGGCGAGGCGTTCGAGTTCGTGCTTGGTGAGCCGGCCGAGGTAGAGCTCGCGCACCGTGGCGTGGTGAACGACCTGCGCGCGTCGAAGCGCCTCGAGGCCGGGCCGGGTCAGCGCAGCGAACGCGGCGCGTCCGTCTGCCGGATCGGGTTCCCGGCGAACGAAACCCTGTGCCTCGAGGCGAACGACCACTCGGGTGATACCGCTCGGCGTGAGCATCCGTCGCGCGCCGAGGTCGCTCATGCGCAGTCTCAGCCCGGGGGCGGTGACCAGCGTGATCAGGACTCCGTAGTCGGCGAGTGAGATCAGGCCGTCGTGATGGAGGCGACGGTCGATCTCGCGCATCACGGCTTCTCGCAGGCGGATCAGTCCACGCCATGCCTGGAACTCCTCCGGACTGAAGGCCTGCGGCTCCGGCAGCTCGTCGAGCCAGCGCTCCGAGTCCCGCAGATTACTTGACACAGTGAACTAAACCCTCCATGATCTGTTTGCGTGTGTGAAGTATATCGGTCGGGCCATCGCTCGGCCCATCCAAAGGAGATGGCGATGACATCGCTCATGCCCAAGGTCCTCGAACCAAACGAAGGACTGCGACTCCAGTCCGGCCCCGGACGAGATCTCGTCTTCAAGGTCACCGGAGAGGACACCGGCGGCGCCTTCGACTACTTCATCGTCGAGGTCGCACCAAGAGGTGGGCCGCCGCTCCACGTCCATCACAAGCAAGAGGAAACGATCCACATCCTTCGGGGCCAATACAAGATCCGGATCGGCGAAGAGACATTCCACTGCGGCGAAGGCGGCTTCGCCTACCTGCCATCGGGCGTTCCGCACGCATTCCTCAACACGACCGACGACCCGGGCGAAATCGTCGTGGTCTACACCCCCGGCGGCGGTCACAAGTTCTACGAAGAGTTGGGGCCCCTAACCCGGAACGGAACACCCGACCGCGCAGCCGTCGCCGCCGTCTTCGAGAAGTACGACATGACGCTCCTCGGGCCGCCAATCTCCGACGACTAGAAACCCCCATCAGGCGTCATTGGTGCGTCACGGCAGGCGCGGGGTGGCTAAGCCGGGTCGTGGCAGACGGCCTCGATGTTGTTGCCGTCGGGATCGAGGACGTAGCCGCCGTAGTAGTTGTCGTGGTACCACCTCAGCCCCGGTGCGCCGTTGTCGGTTCCGCCTGCCTCGACTGCTGCGGCGTGGAAGGCGTCCACTTGCGCGCGATCCTCGGCGCGGAGAGCGATGTGGAGCCGACCTCGCAGAGGCTCGCCGTGCGCCTCGATGAAGAACGACGGTCTCTCTGCGTCGTTCCTGCCGAACCCGGCTGCGGCACCGGAGAATTCCATGAGGAGCTTCATCCCGAGCGGCGCGAGCGCCTGCTCGTAGAACGCCTTGCTTCGTGCGTAATCCGCGACAGCGAAGCCGACGTGGTCGAGGGTGATCATCCGCATCTCCTTATGTGAGGATCCACGATCCTGCGACGGGGCGCGGGCATCTCTCCGCCGCCGTTCTCCGATCCAAGCGAGGCCGTGTCCAATTCAGTCATCTTGCGCCGGCCCTTCGGCGTCCGCAGCATCTCAGGCACGACCCCGAGGTAGCTCAAGCGGTAGAGCACGCAGCTGTCCACTGCAGAGATGCCGGTTCGACTCCGGCCCTCGGGGGCCATGGACAACGAAGGCCCGCCGCAAGGCGGGCCTTCGGGTAGCTCACCAAGAGCCAGCTGTCCACTGAGAGACGAATCGTACCGCTCAGGGTGCCTCGGGAACACTCGCGCACCGGAGGGTGTACTCGCTAGGTGGCGTACGCGAGCGCCGAGGGCGTCTGGCGGCCCACAATCGCGGGGGCCTGGTGAACCAGTTCGTCGTTGTCTAGAGCCTCGACCATGAAAAGGGCGAAGTCGACGCGGCGCGTGAGGTTGCTCTCGAGGATGGGATCACCCACGTGCCTGCTCCACACGGGCAGGCCTTGACTCTCGCCCTCTTCAAGGTCGCTGCCGCGTACGACGGTCCACCGCGTGTCGCTGGCAAAGATGCGCCGGGCCGCCTCCACCTGGTCGTCGAGATCGGCGAAGCGAGCGAGACGCGCCAGCGGGCCGAAGACCTTCACGAGGGTCTTGAGCTTCAGCGAGTACACGTCCTGGCCGTCGAGGGTGATGTGCCAGCCGCACGAGAAGATGAGGCGGGCGCCTGGAGGCGCATAGTCGAGCACCGCCTGGGTCGTTCCCGTCGAGTACCCATGGACGCCTCGCGGGGTCATCACGACGAGAACCCCGTCGCACCCCGCGACAGCGCGCTTGATGACCTCGCGGTCGTCGGTCGCTCCCGGGATGACAGTGATGCGCCCCTTGAACGCGTCGAGCTTCCCCACGCTTTGCTCGCGGCATACCCCAACCACCTCGTCACCGCGATCCAGCGACTGCTGGACCATGTACTGCCCAAGCTTCCCAGAAGCCCCGACGATGCACACTCTCATCTCTTCCTCCCATCAGTGGACGGGCACCCAAATTGGCCGACATTCCGGGCACGACACGAGAAAGAGAACGCCGGCGTCACCAATGCTCAGCAGGGACGACCCCAGAGCAGCGGCGTAGCGACGCTTACCCGCGTTTGTATCTAGCTTCACAATACTGTGCGCCGCGATGAAGGCGTAAGCGCCCGGCTCCGAAGACGATTGCCGGTTCGAGTCCGGCCCTCGAGCCACTCAACAGGCGACTGTCCGTTTCGACTGTACAGCGCCGTGTCGAGATGCCGATTTCCGCTCGCCAGGGGACATTGCCCAACACTCGCGCAGGCGGCGAATCTCGATGTTCAGCCCGCGGCTGACCGTTAAGCGCGAGCCGTCACGTTGATCGGCTGCTCTTGTCGGGCGGCGGCTCGTAGTCAGCTGGGGCGATGCGCGCGTCGGGATTCTCGCGGCGCCACGCGGCGATGACACCGCCGAGTACGAGGCGCTCCTCGCTGGGATCGGCGGCATCGGGATGTGCCGCCCAGAGGTGCCTACCGCGGCTCGACGCCTCGTAGCCCTGCTCGCGCAAGTGAGCCGCGACGAGCGACGCAAAGGCATGGGAATTCACTGCGTACTCGATCAACCAATGCACGCTACTCCAACTTCGTGACGCTTGCGAACCTCGAGGCGCGAGTCCGGCGCTTTACGTGAGGACGGGCATAGCACGGCCGAGAGCGTTCCGTCGTCAGGGGAGACTCCGCAACGCTCGCGCACTCGACTGCTACCGGCCTGGACGACGGGATCGAGTCGAGTACGCTGGCCGCTCGTCTCTTGACCGACAAGGCGAATCGCATGAACAAGCCGCGTATCTTCCTCGGGTCGTCAGGAAAGCAGGCCAAGCTGCTCCAGGCGATCGCGCGCGGGCTCGAGGACGTCGCCGACGTCGAACCCTGGACGACCACGTTCAACCCGGGGCGGTCCACCCTCGACCGGCTCGTCGAGCTCTCCCAGGAGGTCGACTTCGCCGCGTTCGTGTTCGCCCAGGACGATTGGACCACGACCGATGCGTCCCAGTCCGGCCAGGCGTCGCCCCGCGACAACGTCGTGTTCGAGGCCGGGCTTTTCGGCGGCGGGCTCGGCATCCGGCGCACGTTCATCCTGCACGCGAACGGTTCGAAGCTGCCGAGCGACCTGCTCGGACTGACCTCCGTCCGCTACGACCCGGCCACCAGTCCGGCGGAGGTTCGCGCGATCAACCAGAAGCTTCGCAAGGCGATCGAGACCGAGGGTCGCCGCGCCCCGGTCGAGGGGCTGTGGTGGCAGCTCTCGCTGACCATGCGGAGCGAGGCTGAACCGTCGGCGGTGAGCCTCCTGCACATCTCCCGAGACCACGACGGCGGGCTGAACGTGAACGGCCGCGCCTGGCAGGAGGACGGCACCCTGTCGGCCCGCTATTGGAGCGAGGCTGCGAAGGAGCGCAGGGATCCGGCCGGCATCTTCTACTTTTGGAAGGGCGAGCGACCTCGACACCCGAATGCCCCCCAGCTCGAAGGCACCGGTGAGATCAGGGTGGAGACCGCGGACCGGGCCACCGGCTACTGGACGACACGGTCGGATCGCGACCCCGGGCTGAATGCCCGAACCGCCGGCGTCTACCTCCGAGCCGACCCCTCAGAGCTCCAGGTGCTGGACGGCGGGGGCGAGGAGGAGCGCGCCCAGCTCATCGCGCAGCGCCTCCGGGAATGGCAAGTCGGCCGCGAACGCATTCTGAGCGTCAGTGTCGGGACGCGCGCCGGCGCGAAGCGTCCCGCGTGCAAGACTCACCAAATGGTCAGGCGGTCGTCCTTGAGTCTGGGGATCTTCGCCTGCTCTTGTGGGCCGTCTCGTGGTCGCTTGCGCGACTGCGGAGACGGCCGCCGCCCCTGCTACGTGCTCGGGATCCACGCCCGCGTCGACAAACTCGAGGTCGACCTTTCGTCGGCTTCATCCACCACAACGATCCGTTCCCCGCCGGCACGCGGCAGTTGGTCGGGGCGGCAACCAGCTACCTGGTCGCGACCGAACGGCGGCTGCACATGCGCTGAGGAAGTCGCACCGGATTCCTCCGGTGCGACCCGCATACTCGATTCGCGGCCCCCGATCGGTCACTCCGCCGGTAGCTTCCGAGCGTGACGCCGTATGAGCATGAGCTGCATGAGTGCCTGGGTCTCGTCTTCGGTGCGGCCCTTCCTACGCCTGATTACGAGCCGGTCGTTTTCTTCAAGCAGTGGCTAGCGGAACGGAATCTCGGCCTCGTGCCTATTGCCAACGCGAGCAAGTTCGATTGGCCCGGCCATTGGCTCGCCCGGGTTCGCGTCGCCGACGCAGACCATGCGGTCGTTATGTTCGGCTCGCCGTCGGGCCAGCTTCACGATCCGAGCGGTGCGTTCGCCGCTGGCGGGATCATCGAGGAGGGATGGCTACTCGCCCGACTCGATGTGCGGCTTCCGATCGCAGAGCCGCCCGCGCAAGAGCAGAGCCCCGGTCACGTCGAAGCGATCATGGTCGCACCTGACGCTGAAGGCCCCCTCACGCGTCGAGAGTATGTGGACGCGGTGGCTGGACGCGGCCTCGACGGCGATCGTTACTACGAGGGTCGCGGCACGTTCAGCGGCACGGGACGCGGCTATCAGGTCACGCTCGTCGAGGCGGAGGTTCTCGACACGCTCGATCTCCCGTGGGAGCAGGCGCGCCGGAACATCGTGACGCGCGGGATTCGGTTGAACGCGCTCGTCGGCCGCAGCTTCACGATCGGTTCCGTCGAGTTCGTTGGGCGTCGGCTCGCGGAGCCGTGTGCCCATCTCGAACGGCTCACCAGACCGGGCCTCATGCGGCCGCTGATACACCGAGCCGGACTCAGGGCCGACATCGTTCGCGGTGGTCCCATCGCGAGAGGCGACAAGATCGTCGGCACTGAGTAGCCCACCGCGGATGCGAGAGGCTCGGGTGACATTCCCGAACCCTGGCCACCATAATCGGGCGGTCGTGGATCTCCGCCGCGCCGTCAACGGCTACCAGGTGTCGCAGGCGTTGCACGTCGCCGCGTCGCTCGCGATCGCCGACCTCCTGGCGGACGGCCCACGGTCGACCGCCGACCTCGCCGGCGCGTGCGGCGCCCATGGGGACTCCTTGCGCCGCCTGCTGCGCGCGCTCGCCTCGATCGGCGTGCTCGATGCGGAGCCGGACGACCGCTTTGCGCTGACCGAGACGGGCGAGGAACTGCGGAGCGACGTGCCGGGCTCTGAGCACGCGCATGCGGTGTTCATCGGCCGCCGCGACTATCACTGGAAGGCCTGGTCGCAGCTGGAGCACAGCGTGCGGACGGGAGAGCCGGCATTCCCGAGCCTGTACGGCATGTCCGTTTGGGAGTACCGCGCGGAGCGCCCGAGGAGTCGGCCATCTTCGACCGCTGGATGACCGCGAACACCGAAACGATCAACGACGTCATCGCCGGGACGTACGACTTCTCGCGGTTCGCCCACGTCATCGACGTCGGGGGCGGGCGCGGCTCGCTTCTCGGGGCGATCGTGCGCGCGCACCCAGACGTGCAGGGGACGCTGTTCGACCAGGCGCACGTCGTTGCGGACGTCGAGATAGACGGCATCGAGGTCGTCAGCGGGAGCTTCTTCGAGGCCGTGCCGCGTGGCGGCGACGCGTACGTGCTCAAGTGCGCGCCTGCTGCTGATCGAGCGCGACCTCGCCGATCCGGCCGCATCGTGGCTCGATCTGCAGATGCTCGTCATGCTCGGCGGGCGCGAACGCACCGAGGACGAGTACGCGGCGCTCTTCCGCGCCGCGGGCCTCGAGCCGGCCGGCGCGACGCCGATCGGTGCGGGCCTCAGCGTGTTCGAAGCGCGCTGACGATCACCCGGCGAGTGTTTCCGGAGGCCGACAATCCCAACCGCCTTGAGCATCGATCCCGGCAGGCGAAACTTCGTTAGCGAGCCACTTCGACGCCGCGCAGTACCTTTTGGGGCGTGTTCCGTCGCGTTCTCGTCGCAGCTGTCGTCTCTCTCGGGCTCGTCTCGAGCGCGGCGGCAGTCTTGCCGGCGGCGGCGCAGACGAGTAAGACGGTTGGCACCCACAAGCTGATCGTGGCAGTCAAGAGGACCATGGCGCCGGCAGCCGAGAAGAAGCTTGCCGTCCTCGTTCTGATCAGCCAGAACGGCAGCGCTTCGGCGGGAGGCCTTGCTAGGCCGAGCAAGCCCCTGACTATTCTCCAGCAGAACGGCGGCGGCCTCTACCGTGTCAAGGCCCGGATCGACTCCACCTGCCGAGGCAGCTGTGATGCGCCGAGCTATCGAATCTCCGGCTCAGCCAGTCACAGACTCGAGGTCGTCCCCAGCTGTCGCCCCACGGGCTCAGGCTTCGTGTGCAGGAAAGTCGAGATCGTCAAGGTCTACTGACCACCGGCGTCCCGTTTCTGCCCCAAGTCCAGACCGTCGCGGACGGCGCGTACATGGTCGGCCAACGGATCGCGCCACACGATGGCACACCCGCCTACGACACGGTGCAATGATTAGGAGTGGAAGCGGGTGGATCGCATGAGAGTGCGCCAGTCGATGTCGTGGGACGTGCGCGTGGCGGTGGCTGTGCTCCTCGCGTGGTTCGCGTGGGCGCTCGTCTGGTTCGTCTGGGCGGCGCGCGACGCTGGGCTGCGATCGGCGGACGCCCACAGCGGGTTCATGGTCTATCTGGTGATGGTCGCGATCGTTGCGGCGGTGTGCGTGGGGGTGGCGAACCACTCGCCCGGATGGGGCGAGGTTGCGTGCGGTGTCACCTTGACTGCGATCGGGCTCGTGGGGACCGTGTGGGCAGCCGACCAGCTGCTGCACTGGGGCGAGATTGTGAATCCCACCCCTGACCGCATCGTTCCGTGGAAGCCCTGGGACAGTCTGGCCGCGCTGCCGTTCACCCTCGTTCTCCCAGCGGGGCTCGTGCTCGTCGCGGGTGGAATCAAGCACGTATACGACGAGACCCACGGGGTGACACGAGCCGGGCGGGGCGGACCTCCGTGATTGGCGAAGCCGGCGAGCACGTCGCTCGCGATTCTGACCAGCCAGGACGGAGGTACCTCAATCGCCGCAACCGCAGCATGGTGAACGCACCGCCTCAGGCGTCATGGCGGAACACTTGCCCACCGCAGTGTTGGCGTAGCATCTGCGCGCGTGGAGGCAGGAGTGCGCACCGGTGGATGTCTCTGTGGAGCGGTTCGCTACAGCGTTCGTGGTGACCCTCTGCATGTCATTCGTTGCCACTGCGCGAATTGCAGAAAGGAGTCCGGTAGCGCGTTCACCGTGTATGCGTGGTGGCCCGCCGAGGCGTTTGAGATGAGCGGCGAGATCTCGAGTTATGACGGTCGCGGGTTTTGCCCCCGCTGCGGGTCTCGGGTCCTTGACACCACCCACACCGATTCGCACATCGAGATCCGGATCGGAAGTCTGGATGACGCGCCCTCTGAGCTGAGGCCCGAACACGAGGTCTGGGTGAAGCGGCGGGAGAGCTGGATCCCGCCGGTCGAGGGCGCAGCGCAGCACGACGAGGGCTCCTAGCAGCCCACTCGCTCCGCGGCCGCAGTGCCGTGGGGAGCCCTTGTCGCTTCGGCAAGATACGGCCGTGAAGGATGCAGCGACCGACGCGAGGATCGTCCCGGCGAACAAGGCATCCTGGGATGACCTCGAGGCGATCCTCGGAGGCGCCGGCTGTCACGGAGGGCGCTGCTATTGCCAGCGCTTCAAGCTGGGGCGGAACGCCTGGCCCGGCGACGATCTCGAACGTTCCCACATGCTGCGCGAGCAGACAGATTGCGGTAATGCGACGTCGGACACGACAAGCGGCCTCGTTGCCTACATCGACGGTGACCCTGCCGCGTGGTGCGCGGTGGAGCCGCGCCCCGCGTACCCGTATCTCGGGAGCGTGCCGTGGCGGAAGCGCTCGGAGGATCGAACCGACGCCGGCATCTGGGCCGCGCCCTGCTTTGTCACCCGGTCAGGGTTCCGTCGCCGCGGCGTCACCTATGCGCTTGCGCAGGCGGCCGTGCGCTTCGCGTGCGAGCGCGGAGCCCGTGCACTCGAGGGTTACCCGATGCTTCCCGAGCGAGGGAAGGAGATCCCCTGGGGCGAGCTCCACGTCGGCCACCACAGCGTCTTCGCCGCAGCCGGGTTCGCAGAGGTCAGTCGTCCGAGCCTGCGCCGCGTCGTGATGCGCATCGACTTCTAGCGGCCTCTCCACGATGCAACTGCGCGGAGTGGTACTCGTCGAGGGCACGAGCGACGGCCGCGCCCTCGAGACGCTTGCTCGCCGCCGTGGCCGCGACCTCCAGGCGGAAGGCGTCGCCATCGTGCCGATGGGCGGCTACGGGAGCCTGCCGCGACTCCTCGGGCAGTACCGCGGCCTTCCGCTCGCGGGGCTCTACGACGTCGGGGAGGAGCGGCACTTCTTGCGCGCGTTGGGATGCGACCACCGCGGCGAGCTCGAGCGCGTCGGGTTCTACGCCTGCACGCGCGACCTCGAGGACGAGCTGACGCGCGCGGTGGGGCCCGAGGGAATGGAGCGCGTGCTCGCGCAGCAAGGCGACCTGCGCGCGTTCCGGACGTACCAGAAGCAGCCCGCGCACCGCGACCGCCCCCTCGAGGAGCAGCTGCACGGCTTCATGTGGAACCGCAAGCAGAAGTACGCCGTGCTCCTGGTGGAGGCCCTCGATCTCGAGCGCGTTCCGCGCCCGCTCGACCGCGTCCTCGCGCGCCTCTAGCTTCGGAAGGCCGACCCGCGTTACGCTCGGGAATGGCCCACTACCTCTTCAACCTCGTGGACGAGGAGGCAGCGCAGCGCGAGCGGGCCGCCGGGTTCCTGCAGGCCCGGATGTGGGGCGTCGACGCAGGCGAGCCGCACCGCGACGCGCTTGCCGCCGGCGACCTCGTCCTCGTGTATCTCGGCACGCCCCGCCGGGAGTTCGTCGGCCGCGCCGAGCTTGCCTCGGCGGTTCATGACTGGACGCCGTCCGAGGCACGGCTGTACCCGGGCGACGCCGCGAGCGGAGTGTTGCTGGCTCACGTCGACGAGTGGAACCCGCCCGTGCCGATGAGCGCGGTGCTGCCGCGGATCGATCCGGCGGAAGGTGCCAGGGCCGACTTCGACACGGGCGTCGTCCGGATCACCGCGACCGAGTTCGAGATCGCTCTCTCCGTAGCGGCCGGACGCACGTTCTCGACGTAACCGCGCCGGCTCGCCGGCTAGTGTCCCCGGGTGGAGGTCAGTGCTGAAGAGGCGCGTCGCTTTCTCGTCGCGCGGCACTTCCTCGCGCCTGCGCGGTCTGTCGCGGGAGGCCTCGAGGGCGTGCATTCAGGTCTTCCGAAGGCTCGGGTCGATCCAGTTCGACCCGATCGCGGTCGCCGGCCGGAACCACGACCTCGTGCTGCACGCTCGCGTCGCCGGCTACGAGCCCGCCTGGTGCGACGCGCTCTACGAGCGCCGGGAGATCTTCGAGACGACGAACAAGGCGCTCTCGTTCATTCCGACGAGCGAGTTCCCCTGGTTCCGTCTGAGCTCGGGCCGCAAGGGATCGCGATTCCACTCCGCTGCCCTCACCGAGAACGCCGTCGTGGCCGAGCGCGTGCTCGAGCGGATCCGCGCAGATGGACCGTTGTCGTCGCGCGACTTCGAGCGCGAGGCCGGCCCGACGAAGAACTGGTTCGGGATGCCCGAGAACGCCGTCCGCGCCGTGCTCGAGGCGTACACCGTCGCGGGCGTCGTCGGGCTCGCACGGCGCGACGGCAACCTCCGGTACTACGACGTGCTCGAACGGCTGCTTCCCGCCGAGGTGCTCGCCCGCGAGGTGCCCGAGCGGGAGCAGCTCCGGCACAAGCTTCTGTCCCGGTACCGCGCACACGGCCTGCTCGGCGGGGGCGGCGCCGGCGGCACGTTCGCCCGCATCGCCGACCCGGCGGAGCGCACGGAGCTCCGTAAAGAGCTCGTAGAGCTCGGCTCGCTCGTGCAGGTCGACGTCGAGGGCATGCGCGGCAAGCGCCTCGTCCTGGCCGACGAGCTGGCGCTGCTGCAGGCGCCGCCCGAGCCGCCGCCCTCCGTCGCGTTCATCGCCCCGTTCGACTCGCTGCTGTGGGACACGGCGCTGCTCGCCAGCCTCTTCGGCTTCGACTACGTGTGGGAGGGCTTCTTCCAGGCGACAAAGCGCCGCTGGGGCTACTACGTGCTCCCGATCGTCTTCGGCGACCGCTTCGTCGGCCGGATCGAACCGCGGATCGACCGCGACCGGGCCTGCGTCGAGGTGCTCGACGTCTGGTGGGAGGACGGCTTCGCGCCGCGCCGCGCCGACGGGTTCGTCGACGCGATGCGCGACGCGCTCCGCGCGTACCTGCACTTCGCCGGCGTCGACCGCCTGGACTGGGCGCACCACCTGGCGACGGAGAAACGGCTCTTCCTCGCCCGTCCATGACGGCCGGGGGCGCTCACGCCGGCCCGTGGGTTCAGGCCGCGCGACGGCTCGACAGGCTCGCGGCTACTCGGGCCGGCCGTCGCGCCCGACGCGGCCGCTCAGGTGGCCCGTCGGGCTCGAGCCGCGCGCGGTCCACGGCGTGAAGCCGCGCGTCTCGCCGCCCATGTTCCGACGCTTCCCGCAGCGCTTGCAGCGCAGCACCGGATAGCTCTCGACGACGTCTGTCGCCTCGCTCCAGCGGTGACCGAGAGGCACGCAGAGGACGGCCTTGAGGTTCATCGCCGAACAGTACTCCTCGTTTGCGGCGCCGCGTGGGTGGCGTATCGTGTGGCCCGTGCGTTCAGCGCTCGTTCTCGCCGCTGCTGCACTCCTTCTCTCTCAGGGCGCCGCTGCGGCAGCGCGGGCACCCTCGCCGAGCGCCTGCGCCGTCGCCTGGAATCACGGAGCGCAACCGTCGCTCCGTGCTCTCGTCGTCAAGAGCCGTGCCCGCGGGGCGTTCGTCAAAGCGGGGGTCTCGGTCGGCATCGACAGCTGGACGAAGGCAGTCGGCGCGACGTCGACGAGCAGCCGCGGCTGCTCGATCCAGTTCATCCTGGGGAGCGGGAAGATCCTCGCCGTGTTCGGCTTGTGGCGGGCCGGGACGGTCTCCAGCTGGCGCGGGCCCGTTCCGAGCGGCCGGGTGATTCCCGTTCCGGACAACGCACGGGTGCACCGTGACGGCACCGTCGGCTTTCACGGCTGACGCCGTTCGGAGGAGTGTCACCGACGTCATCGCTCCCGCCGGTCGGCCTCGACGAGCGCGGCGAGCCGTGCCAGGGCCGAGCTCCAGCCGGCCTCGTTGTCGGCGAGCGACACGCCCGCCGGGATCTCCTCGTGGACGGCGTGCACGTCGGTGCCGCCGTCGGCGTCGGCGAGGGTGATCGTGATCGTCATCTCGCCCTGGAGCGCCGGATCCTCCGTCTCGAATGCGTCGACCTCGACGACCCGCTCGCCCGGCAAGAGCTCGACGAAGCGGCCGTGGTACGTATCGGTGTGCGCGGTCGTCTTCCCGATTCCTGCGGGGGTGTCGTAGGTGAGCGAGATCCGGAACGTGCCGCCCTCCCGGCCGTCGAAGGAGTGCACGTGACAGCTCATCCCGGCCGGGAACTTCCACTCCGCGACGGCATTCGCTTCGACGAGCGCCGCGTACACCCGTGCGCGCGGCGCCCTGACATGCCGGTCGATGTGCGTCGATCTGCGCTCCGCGCCTGACACGGGCTAGCCCGTGTCCACGACGCAGAACCGGTTGCCTTCCGGGTCGGCGAGAATGACGTAGTCCGCGTCCGCGGGCCGCTTGCTCCAGTGGATCTCGGTCGCACCCAACCCGAGCAGGCGCGCGACCTCGCCCGCCTGATCCTCTGCGTACAGGTCGAGGTGGATGCGCGGCGGGATCTGCAGCGTCGACCGGACCCGGTCGAGCGAGAGGTTCGGCCCGACGCCGTCTCTCGGGCGGAGCAGCACGAAATCGTCGTCGTCGCCTTCCCGGCGAACGTAGTCGAGCGCCGCCTCCCAGAAAGCGGCCTGGCGCTCGAGATCGTCCACGCGCAGAACGATCGAGCCGACGCGAATCATGGGGCCAACTCTATGCATCGGCGGCTGTGCATCGATCAGTGTCTGCCCCGATCGGCGAGGGGGGACGAACGGGGAGAAGAAGGGTGCGTCGAGCGGCGCGTGCGCAGAAACGAGAAGGGAGACGTGCATGACTGCTCACCGCGAGGGAGCGCTCACCTTCCGGCATGCGAGCAAGCGCTTCGGAAGCGTGCAGGCGCTGTCGGACTGCTCGTTCACGGTCGCGCGCGGGAAGATGCTCGGCTTCCTCGGCGCGAACGGCGCCGGCAAGACGACGGCGATGCGCGCGGTGTTCGGGCTCGTCCGGCTCGACGCCGGCGAGCTGCTCTGGGAGGGGCGGCCGGTCGGCCTCGACGAGCGGCTGCGCTTCGGTTACATGCCCGAGGAACGTGGGCTCTACCCGCGGATGCGGGTCGGCGAGCAGCTCGAGTACTTCGGGCGCCTGCACGGGCTCGCGCCCCACGCGGCACAGGCGGCCGTGTCGCGCTGGCTCGAGCGGTTCGACCTCGCCGACCATGCCGGTGCGACGATCGAGGAGCTCTCGCACGGCAATCAGCAGCGCGCCCAGCTCGTGGCTGCCCTCCTGCACGAACCGGAGCTCCTCGTCCTCGACGAGCCGTTCGCGGGGCTCGATCCGGTCGCGGTGCGCACGCTCGCCGACGTGCTGCGCGGGGAGGCGGCTCGCGGCGCAGCCGTCATCTTCTCCAGCCACCAGCTCGAGCTGGTGGAGGACATCTGCGAGGAGGTCGCGATCGTCGACCGCGGCCGCATCCTTGCGACCGGGAACGTCGACACGCTGCGGCGACGCTCTCGGCGAAGAAGAATCGCTCTGCGGCTCGAGGGTGCGTCGCCGGCGTGGCTGCCGGACGTCGACGGTGTCGAGCTCGTCGAGCGGCGAAACGGCGACCTGCGGCTCGTCGCGAGCCGGGACGTCGACCCGGAGCGGGTGCTCGCGGCGGTCGAGCGGACGGCGCGGGTCGTCGAGTTCAGCTACGGCCCGCCGTCGCTCGGGGAGCTCTTCCTCGAGCTGGTCGAACGATGAGCGCGCGGCGCGTGATCCTGCTCGTCGCCCGGCGCGAGCTTCGCGAGCGCCTGCGCAGCCGCGCCTTCGTCGTCGCCACCGTCATCCTGCTCCTCGCCGTCGGAGGATCCACCGCGTTCAGCGCGGCGTTCTCCGCGGAGAAGACCTACCGCGTCGTGACGACGTCGCCTGCCCCGCCCGGACTCGCCGCTGCGCTCGAGCGCGCCGCCGGGCCGTTCGACGCGACAGTCCGGCTTCGCACCGTGCCTTCGGCGGCAGCCGGACGCGAGACGCTCGCAGCGAAGCGCGCCGACGCCCTGCTGCTCCTGCACCGAGATCGTCTCATCTTCCGCGCGGACGTCAACCCGAAGCTCGCCGCAGTCGTGGACACGGCCGTGCGCGCTCTTCGACGCCACTTGCCACCGGCGCCGGAGCTCACGACCGCAACGCTCGAACCGGCGTCCGCCGAGACGTCCGACGCAGAGGTCGCGGTCGCTCTGTTCGGTGCGGGGCTCATGCTCTTCTCGCTCTGGGTCTACGGCGAGTGGGTGCTCGTGGGCGTCGTCGAGGAGAAGGGCAACCGCGTCGTCGAGCTCATCCTGTCGACCGTTCGTCCTCGCCATCTCCTGGCCGGCAAGGTGATCGGGATCGGGCTGCTCGGGCTCGCGCAGCTCGCGCTCGTCGCCGGGCTCGCAGCGACCCTCCTCGCTGCAGGCGTCTTCGACGCCCCGGCTTCGCTCGGCGGGAGCCTCGCACTCGTCATCCCGTGGTTCGCGCTCGGCTTCGCGCTCTACGCGGTCGCCTTCGCCACCGTAGGCGCCCTCACCTCTCGGCAGCAGGACGCGAGCACCGCGGGACAGCCCGTCGGCCTCACGCTCGTCGCCAGCCTACTTCGTCGGCTACCTGACGCTCTCCGGTTCTCCCGACGGGCTGCTCGCCCACGGTCTCACGCTCTTCCCGCTCACCGCACCGCTCGTCCTGCCCGCCCGAAGCGCACTCGTCGGTGTCCCTCTCTGGGAGCATGTCCTCGCGGTCGTGCTCGTCCTCGGCTCGATCTACGCGCTCGTTCGCCTCGCCGGCCGCGTCTACGCCCAGGGCCTCCTCCACAGCGGTCCGCGCCTCGACCCGCGCACCGCGTGGCGGCTCAGACACGAGCCCTGACCGATCGCCGCGGCCGCGCAGGGGCATACTCCGTGTGTGGAGGACGAGCGCCCGCCCATCTGCCCGGCTTGCGGCGTGACGATGGTGCCGGCGGCTTTGAGCGCGCGCGGCGAGCGCGGCGGCGACTGGGCCTGCCTCGAGTGCGAGGAGGCCGGCGGGCCGGAGGCGGCCTGAGCCGGAAGGAGCACGAGATGCAGATTCGCACCCGCATGTTGCCGGCGCGCGACGCGGCCTGGCCGCCCGCCTCGCAACGCGCCTAGCGATGGGCGAGACCCCGCTGCCGCCGCTGCCCGGCGGTCACGTCGAGCGGCTTCTCAAAACCTCCGCAGAGGATGTTCCCGCGGAGTATGTCGCCGCGCTCGCACGGTTCTGCGCCGACGCCGTCGACGTCGAGCGCGGCTACGTCTGCGCCGTGAGCATCGAGCGCGGCGACGGCGAATCGATGCGGCGACTGAAGTTCTGCGTGAAGCTGGTGGCACGCGTGAGCGAGCCGAAGGACTCGCGCGAGACCGCCGCGAATCTCTTCGCTCGTCTCTCGCAGTCGCAGCCGGATCTCGCGCGCCGGCTCGGGTTCGGGGTCATGGCCGACCGCGCCGTCGCGGCATGGGATGCGAACGCGCTCCGCGTCTACCCGTGCGACATCGCGAAGGCTCGCCCGACTCGAGAACGGCGTGATCGGCGCGGCCGTGGCCGTCTACGCGTTTCTCGACGATCTCCTGCTCGGTCCGGTGCTCGCGGGCGCAGCCGTGTGGTTCCCGTGGTACCTCACGCTGGGCGTCGCAGGCGGGTTGCTCACGCTCGTGAACATCGCGTGCTGCAACTGGATGCAGCGGCGCTGGGACAGCTGGATCCACCGGCACGGCGCGAGGCTCGAGGCGCGGCTCGAGCGGCTGCGCCGCCGCCGTCTGCTCAGGCGCCCGCTCGGTTGGGTCACGCGCGATTCGGACATGTGGCTCACGATCGCGGGCGGTCTGATCGGGACCGTGATCGTCGTCGCGGTCGCGCGGCTCGCCGGCAGCAAGCCCGTCGCTCATCGGCGTGTCGTCTTCGCGTCCCTCGCGTACTCGATCGGCTTCGCTGCAACCTACACGGGCGTCGGCGTCGGTCTCGGCGACCTTCTGCGGCTCATCTAGACCCGTTCGAAAGGTGCGTGGGCGGTCAGCTCCGGCGGCGCTTCCGCCGCCGTGGGCTGAGGGCGCCGAGCTCCTCGAGCGCCTGGCCGGCGCCGAGGGCGACGGTCGTGAGCGGGGAGTCGGCGATCGTGACGGGCAGCCCGGTTTCGGCATGGAGGAGGTCGTCGAGCCCGCGGAGGAGCGCGCCGCCTCCGACGAGCGTGATGCCCTGCTCGATCACGTCGGCCGAGAGCTCGGCCGGGGTCCGGTCGAGGAGGTCCTTCACCGCGGCGACGATGTGCTCGAGGGGCCGCTGGAGCGCGGTGCGCAGCTGCGCGGCCGTCACCGTCGTGCGCCGGAGGAGGCCCGTCGAGAGGTCGCGGCCCGCAACGTCCGCGTTCTGGTCAACCACCGCTTCCGCCGTCGCAGAGCCGATCTCGATCTTGAGTGCCTCCGCCTGCTCCTGTCCGATCAGCAGGCGCTCTCGCTGCTGGATCGAGCGGACGATCGCGTCGTCCAGCTGATAGCCCCCGACCTTGATCGAGTTGACGACGGCAAGCCCGCCGAGCGCGGTGACGGCGGTCTCGGTCGTGCCGCCGCCGATGTCGACGACGAGCGCGCCGACAGGCTCGGCAACCGGTAGGCCGGCGCCGATCGCGGCCGCCATCGGCTCTTCGATCAGGAAGGCATGCGTCGCGCCCGCCGCAAGCGCGGCTCGCGTGACGGCGTTGCGCTCGACCTGTGTGATCCCGCTCGGAACGCACACCATCACGTCC
Source organism: uncultured Actinomycetes bacterium (assembly GCA_963831405.1). Lineage (GTDB taxonomy): Bacteria > Actinomycetota > Thermoleophilia > Gaiellales > Gaiellaceae > Palsa-739. The sequence continues at coordinate 2,685 of CAWHPX010000002.1, read as the reverse complement.
GCACGCGACCGCGCACGCCCGGCCGCCTTCCGGATGAAGTGGCGCAGCATCTGCTCGGTCACCTCGAAGTCGGCGATCACGCCGTCGCGCAGCGGACGCGTGGCGGAGATGTGCGCCGGCGTGCGGCCGATCATCCGCCGCGCCTCCGCGCCGACGGCGTGCACCTCGCCCGTCCGCTCGTCGATTGCGACGACCGAGGGCTCGAAGAGGACGATCCCGGCCCCACGCTGGTACACCACCGTGTTCGCAGTGCCGAGGTCCACGGCGAGCTGCGACCGCGACGGCCATGCGGGCATCTAACGCCCGCTCCGGAAGAAGCGACCCCGAGCCACGTCATCGACCGTAGCGCCAACGGCGACGGTGCCGGGCGCTCTCGGCGCCTTCGTTAGGGTTGCGCTTGCTCGTGCGTTTCGGCCTTCGGATACCGCCCTGTGCGAACGCACGCGACGTGGCGCGCTGCGTCGTCGATGCGGAACGGGCGGGCTTCCACATCGCGTGGCTCCCGGATTCGCAGTTTCTCTGGCGCGACGTCTGGGCCAGCCTTGCGCTCGCGGCGGACGCGACGGACACGATCACGCTCGGGCCGTGCGTCACCAACCTCGAGACGCGTCATCCGTCGGTGACGGCGGCCGCGGCCGTCACCCTCGAGGAGCTTGCGCCGGGCCGCACGATCCTCGGCGTCGGCAGCGGCGACAGCTCGATCAAGACGCTCGGCCTCAAGCCGACCCGCCTCGCTGGGATGCGGAGCGGCATCGAGCTCATCCGGCGGCTCGCCGCGGGCGAGACCATCGACTTCGAGGGACGATCGATGCACCTGCACGCGTCGCTCGAGCGGCCGATGCCCGTCTACATGGCGGCGAACGGGCCGAAGGCGCTCGAGCTCGCGGGCGAGCTCGCCGACGGCGTGATCACGGTCGCGGGGATCGCGCCCGACCTCATCGAGCGGATGCGGTCGCGCGTCGCGCTCGGGGCCGAACGCGCCGGACGCTCGCTCGACGAGATCGAGCTCTGCTTCGGTACGTTCTGCCACGTCACAGACGACGAGCGCGAGGCTGCGCGAATCGTGAAGCCGTACGTCGTCGCCATGGCGCAGGTCGGCGGACGCGACACGCTTCGCTCGATCGGGATCGACATCGACCCGCCCGCCGTCGTCGGCGGCATCTATCCCGACATCTCGCACGCGGAGGACTGGGACGCCGCGGCCGACGCCGCCGAGGAGTGGGTGACCGACGAGCTGGCGCTCCGCTACGCCGACGCCTTCTGCCTCGTCGGCAGCGCCGAGCACTGCCGCGACCGGCTCGAACGTGCGGCGCGGGCCGGTGCCACGAACATCTACGTCCGCCACTTCTCGTCGTACACGCTTCCCGAGCAGGTGCTCGCGGCGTACGGCGAGTTGATCATCCCGTCACTCGCCGCGTGAGCAGCCCGATCGACGTCGGCCGGCTCTGGCACTGGTTCGAGACGTTCGTCGCAGCCGACACGCTCGTCCCGGAAGGCGAGAACCGCATCGACCCCCTCGATCCGCGGCTCGGCCGCTTCGCGTGCGAGGTCGCGGCCCCGGCGTTCGAGCAGCTCGGCGCGACCGTCGAGGTCGACCGCCTGAACAACGTCGTCGCGCGCTTCGGCGAGCGTACGGGCGAGGAGCTGCTGCTTCTCGGCTATCCGGCGCTCCACCACGGCAACGCGATGCCGGAGCCGCTGCGCGCCCGGCGCGTCGACCGGCCGGGACGGGCGCGAACTCTGGGCCGGTCTCGGTGCGAGCCAGAGCAAGGGCGGCCTCGCAGCGATCTGCGCGGCGGTCGCCGCGCTCCGCGAGGGCGGGGGAGACCCGGCCGGGCGACTGCTCGCCGGGGGTCTGCTCCGAGGGCAGCTCGACGCACGAGAGGCTCGACGGTGCTCTACGAGTCGCTCGACCCGCTTCCCGCCGGCGAGTCCTCACGGTCGGCACGCGGAACCAGATCTCGCTCGGCAACCGCGGCAGGGTGGACGTCGTCGTCGAGATCCACGGCGAGCCGACGCACTCGAGCGTCGCGGACGAGGTCGGGCGCGCAACCCGATTCCCGTGGTTGCGGAGGTGCAGCGGCGCATCGACTCGCTCGAGCTGCCACCCCTCGACGCATCCACAGCTCGGCGGCCGGTCGATTCTCCCCTACAAGCTCACGTGCGGCCCGATCGCTCCGCACACGATCCCGGCGTGGTGCCTCCTCGTGTTCGACCGGCGGCTCCTGCCCGGCGACGAGCCGGAGCAGGCGGTCGCCGAGGTCGCCGGTGGCCCTGGAGGGGCTCGAGGTCACGGTACGCCACGGCGCGACGATGCTGCCGGCGCTCGTCGACGAGGATGCGACGGTCGTGACCGCGCTTCAAGGCGCGGCGCCGAGCAGAATCCGCCCCTCGGCCGCCGCCTCGAGACCTTCTATCCCGCGCTCGACCTTCGACGCCGGCTACGCGTGCGCCCTCGGTGTGCCGGCGGTGATGTGCGGGCCGCTCTCGGGCGAGCTCAACACGACCGGTGTGCGGCGACGACTTCGTCGCTCTCGACCAGCTCGTGGACGCGGCCTCGATCTACGCCGGGGCGATCGCCGCACGCTAACCCGAGACGCGAGGCGGAAGCTGGGCTACCGTGAGCCCTGAGCATGCGGTTTCTCGACCATGAACGAGTCGGGCGGCGCAGCCCTGGCGGACGAT
>CAWHPX010000001.1:0-31048 GCA_963831405.1 uncultured Actinomycetes bacterium | reverse complement strand
TCTCCTGCATGCGCTCCGTTCCCGCAGGCTGGCGAAGGAGCCAGCTCGTCAGGTAGAGGCCGTAGACGACCGCCGCACCGGCGCAAAGAAGCGCGAAGAGGACTGCGTGGTCTGAAAACCAGCTCATGAGTTCGGGATTCCCCTTGTTCGCGGTCCGTTACAAAGTCAGCGCCGAGGAAGGCTCGGCGCGGGCGATTATGTATCACAAGGGGCTACTCCAGCCGCCGGTAACCGGCCGGTGTGCGGACGATCAGGGCCCGGGCGTAGAAGGCGAGAAAGGCCCGCGGATCGCGCCGGATGCGGCCGGCGAAGCGCCGGACGGCGTCGACGTAGGCCCAGGACGGGTTGTAGCGGTGGAGGGAGCCGCGCTCGTCCCCGGGGCCGCCCGCGGCGCGCAGGAAGCGGGCCGCGGCGAGGATCGCCGCCCGCGGGTCGTGGACGTCTCCGCGGCCGTAGCTCGCCCAGGTCGACGGCATGAACTGCATCGGGCCCTGCGCGCCCGCGACGCTCGCCTCGCGGAGGCGCCCGAAGTCCGACTCGACGTAGTTGACCGCGGCGAGCAGCTGCCAGGAGATCCCCGAGCGGCGCTCGGCCTCGGTGTAGTAGGAGCGGAGCCGCGCGGCGGCGGCCGCGGGCCCGACGTGGAACGAGGAGCGGGGACGCGCCGGCGTCAGCCGCGCGAGCTCGCGATGCGCGAGCACGTCGTCGGCGACGTCGCGCGCGAGTCGCGCCGGCAGCAGGCGGAACACGCGCTTCGCGAGCGCCGGGTCGTCGGAGAGCCGAAGCTCGACGAGCTGCTCCGCTACCGCGGCCTTCGCGGTCACGTGCTGCTGCAGCGAGCTGTCGGCGCGGACGAGCCGCGCGGCGAGCTCAGCCGGCGGCGTCTGCATACGCGAGCTGCAGGTTCGAGACGACCTGCTGGATGCCCGAGCGATGCTCGTCCGGCAAGACCGGCAGAAGCGCGCGCAGCGCCTCGATCGCGAGCTGCGCGTCGGCGAGGTCGCGGGTCTCGGGCGCGAGCTTGCCGTACGCGAGCGAGGCGAGAAGCGAGCTCGTGTGCACGAGCAGGTCGGCCACCTTGACCTTCTGGAGCTCCTCGACGAGCTGCTCTGCCGTCGGCTCGTTCGAGGGGTCGCTCACGGCGTCGCGAGATGGTCGGCCGCGACCTGCTCGGCGAAGATCTCCTGCATCGACGCGCCCTCGTCGTGCCGCGCGATCTGCCGCTCGGCGGCGTTCCGCTCGGGGATCGCGAGCCACGGAGACGCGCCGAGCTCGTCCGCCATCGGCTGCACCCACTCGACGAGCTGCTCGAGCCGTGCGCGCGCCGCGATCGACTCACCGCGCTCGAGGTCGATCAGCTCGCCCGAGAGCCCGTGGCGGATCGCACGCCAGAGATTCTCCTCGAGCAGCCGGTGCGGCCACGACGGCAGCGGCTCGCCTTCGTCGAGCGCGCGGGCGATGCGCGCGGCGAGCGAGTAGATGAGCGCCGCGAGCGAGCGGGCGTCCGCGAGATCCGGCTGCGCGTCGCAGATGCGGACCTCGACGGTCGGGAACTGCAGGTGCGGGCGCACGCTCCACCAGATCTGCGTGTGCTCGGTGATCGAGCCGGTCTCGTAGAGGAAACGCACGTACTGCTCCCAGTCCTCCCAGCCGCCGAACCAGTCCGGGATGCCGCAGCGCGGGAACATGCGGGTGAAGATCTGCGTGCGGGCGGAGTGGAGATACGTGAACGCGCTCTCGACGAACGGCGAGCTGGCCGACACCGCGAGCAGCTCGGGCAGATAGTTCCTTAGCGCGCTCATGACCCGGATCGCGCGGTCGGGGTCGCTGATCCCCACGTGCACGTGCAGGCCGAACGTGTTGTTGCGCCAGACGACGTAGCGCAGGTACTCGTCGTTTCGACGGTAGTGCGGCGTGTCGATGATCCGCTGGTCCTGCCACGGGCTCCAGGGGTGCGTCCCCGCCGCCGAGAGCTCGATGTCCAGCGGCTCGACGAGCGTGCGCAGCTGCGCGCGGCGCTCGCCCAGCCGGTCGGCGCATTCGGCGAACGTCTCGCAGCGCCCCGTGCGGATCTCGACCTCGGACGCGATCAGCTCCCCGACGAGGTGAGGCTCGAGCTCCGTCCCCTTCGCCGCCTGCTGCACCTCCTCGAAGCGGTTGACGAGGTCGAGCGACGCCGGATCGAGCAGCGCGAACTCCTCTTCGACCGCGACGGTGAAGTCCGGAACGCCCTCGAAGGACGCTTTGGAGGCCGCCAGGAGCTCCTGGTAGCCGACCTTCTGCTCGTCGCCCACGCCGGAAGCCTAGAGCGTGAGCCCCTGGCTCGGTGCGGGCTCGCGCTCCACGCGCGGCAGCTCCTCGGCGAGGCGCTTCACCTGCGTGACCGCGAACGCCGCGATCGCGATCGGCAGCCAGAGCGTGAAGAACCGGTAGACGAGGGTCGCGAGCAGAGCGGGCGCGAGCGGCACGCCGACCGAGTCGAGCGAGAAGACGAGCCCGGCCTCCACCCCGCCCGCTCCGCCGGCGGGAAGCGGCAGCGACGTGATCACGTATGCCGTCGTGTACGCGAGCACGAGCGGCGCGAGCGACAGGTGGACGTCGAACGCCCGCAGCGCCGCGTACATGCCGAGGATGTCGCCCGCCCAGAACACGGGGAAGCCGGCGAGCGCGAGCGGGTAGCGCCGCGGCTGCAGGAGCACACGCCGCACGAGGACGACGCCTCCGATCGCGTCGGCGAACGCGATGCGCGCCCCGCGGCGCAGCCACGGCACCCACGTGCCCGGATCGCGCGTGAGCGGGTGGCGCTTCCCGGGAAGCGCCGTGAACCGCTCCGCGCGGACGGGAGAGCTCACCCAGGCGGCCGGCGGTGACGCAGACGGGCACGATGACGAGCCAGGCGAGCTCCATCTCGACGGGCGCGGTGCCACCGGCCGCGAGCAGCACGACGGCCGCGGCGCACGCCAAGGTCGCGAGCACTCCCCACTCGAGCGTGTTGAGCGCGAGCACCCGGCGCGCCGCGCGATGCGGCTCGTCGCCTGCCTTGTTGAGCGCCCAGTAGTCGACGCCGAGCGTGCCCGCCGACGAGCCCGCGACGAAGGCGCCGAAGCCGACGACCACGACCCGCGTCACCGTCCAGAGCGAGAAGCGCGGGCCGCCGTCGACGCGGGCAAAGTCGCGATACGCCGCGATGTACCCCGCGTACGCGGCGATCTCGCCGGCGAGGCAGACGGGGAACCAGCCGCGGTGCGCCTGCTCGAGGGCGCGGCCCATGTCGCCGAAGCTCGAGATCTGGCCGATCAGCCAGACGACCGCGGCGAGCAGCACGAGCGCGACGAGCGCCGTGAGGATCGCCTTGCGGCGGTCGACACCGAAGACCTCGTCGTTCACCGAACGGTTTCGAGCAGTCGCTCGGCGACGCGGGACCAGCTCCAGTTGCGCTCGACGGCGCGGCGGGCCGCGAGCCCGAGCGCGCGCCGCTCCGGCAGCGCGAGCAGCTCGCGGAGCCGCCCGCGGAGCGCGGCGACGTCGCCGCTCGGAAACGCGGTCAGGTGCCGGAGCTCCGGCGGGTACTCCGCCGCGATGCCCGCCGCGACCTCGGCGAGGCCCGAATGGTCGGCGACGAGCGGCGGGACGCCGGCGGCGGCCGCCTCCGCGGCGACCATCCCGAACGCCTCGGGGAAGATCGACGGCACGACGGCGACGTCGCAGAGCGGCAGCAGGTGCACGAGGTGGCGGTGCTCGAGGGCGCCGGTGAAGAGCGTCCCCGCCGGAGCGGCGGACTCGAGCTGCTCCCGGTAGTCGCCGAACCCGACGACGAGCGCGCGCGCATCGAGGCCCTCGATCGCCTCGAGCACGAGCTGCACCCCCTTGTTCTCGATCAGCTTGCCGAAGTAGACGACGGTCGGCTCGCTGCTCGCGAAGAACTCGGCGAAGCGCTCGGCATTGCCGCGGTCGGGCTGTCGCACGTCGCCGTCGTCCGGGTCGCGGCGCGCCTCCGCGAGCAGGGCGGCGAGCGCCTCCTCGCGCGGCCGCGGGACGAACTCGTCGACGTCGACCCCCGGCGAGATCTCGTGCACGCGGTCGACGTGCCCGACGACGTCCTCGAGCACGCTCCGGATGTGGTCCGAGCCGACGTAGACGGCGGCGGCGCCTGCGAGGCGCCTCTGCCGCGAGCCGCACGAGCTCCTCGTTGCCGCGGATCGAGTACTCGAGCTCCGAGCCGTGCGCCTTCACGACGTAGCGCGCGCCCGAGGCGCGGCCCACGGCGCCGCCCATCAAGACGTGGTTGGCGAACACGACGTCGGCCGGCAGCAGCGCGCGCACGGCCGCGGCGTTCGCCTCGACGTACGCGTCTCGCTCCTCCGGGGTGAAGTCCTGCAGGAGGCGGGCGTCGAGGCCCGCGTAGGCGTCGAGCACGAACACCGGCAGCAGCCCCTCCGGCAGCTCGGGCACGACGACCGCGGCCCCGCCGAGATCGAACTGCTCGGCATGCCGCGACTGGCAGACGACGGTCACGTCGTGGCCCGCGAGGCTCCACTCGCGCGCAAGCGCACGCGTGTAGATGTTCGACCCGGTTCCGGCGAGGTAGTAGCCGTGCCAGATGACGATCCGCACGGCGGCGGAGGTTACGTCAGATGGAAGTAGAGCGCGTAGAGGAGCTCGACCGCGGGGTTCGACGTGTGGACCGTCACGTCGGCCGGGGTCTCGAGGAGCGCTTCCGAGTAGTTGAAGATGATCTTCACGCCGGCGCTGACGAGGTCGTCGGCCGCGTGCTGCGCCGCGGTCGCGGGGACGGCGAGGACGCCGACGATGATGTTCTTGTCGCGCACCGTGTCGGGCAGCAGCGAGTACTCGCTGACCGTGACGTGACCGACCGGGGTGCCGATCTTCGCCTCATCCTTGTCGAAGACGGCCGCGATGTTGATCCCGTGCTCGGCGAAGATCGGCGAGCTCGCGATCGCCTGGCCGAGCCGCCCCGCGCCGATCAGCGCGATGTTGTGCTGGCCCTGCGTCCGGAGGATCTTGCGGATCTCGCCGAGCAGCGAGTCGATGTTGTAGCCGACGCCGCGCTTCCCGAACTTGCCGAACGCCGACAGATCACGACGAATCTGAGTCGCGTTGATGTTCGTGTACTCCGCGATCTCCTGCGAGGAGATGCGCTGCTTGCCCATCTTGCGCGCCTGCGTCAGTACCTGGAGGTACCGCGACAGGCGAGCCGCGACGCCGACCGTCAGGCGATCCGCCACCACGTCCTCCTACGTCTCGAAGCTTGCAGTTGTCCGGCTTGTGACAGCCACGACCGTTCTAGCAGCTACGTGTCGGCGGCCGCTTGTGCAACCGCCAGCCGGAAGGGCTCGACCTGGATGTGGTAGGTGAACCGGCGCCGGCCGTCGATCTCGACGACCGGCAGCCACTCGCGATAGGCGGCCTCGAGGGCGGGATCGCCGGTGATGTCGACCTCGGTCAGCTCGAACTCGAGCTCGCCGCGAAGGGCGCGCACCTGCTCGAGCGCGCGCTCGCACAGATGGCAACCCTGCGCGTGGAAGAGCGCGACCTGCGGCTTACGGGTAGATGCCACGCGTGATCGTCGCCTCGGCGACGCGCTGCACCGCGAGGCCGTAGGCGGCAAGCCGCATCGGCAGCTTCCGCGTCTGGGCGGTCTCCCACGTCTCGTCGAACGCGCGGCTGATGATGTCGTTCAGCTTCGCGTTCACCTCCGTCTCCTTCCAGAAGTACTCCTGCAGGCCCTGCACCCACTCGAAGTACGACACGACGACGCCGCCCGCGTTCGCGAGCACGTCGGGAAGGATGAGGATGCCCTTGCCCTCGAGGATCGAGTCGGCGGCGGGCGTCACCGGCCCGTTCGCGCCTTCGCAGATGATCGAGGCCTTGACCTGGTCCGCGTTCACCTCGGTGATGACCTGCTCGAGGGCGCACGGCGCGAGGATGTCGACGTCGAGCAGGAGCAGCTCGTCGCTCGAGATCTCCTCGGCGTCGCGAAGCCCGGCGAGCGTCCCGCGCTCGCGCTTGTGCGCGAACGCAGCCGGCACGTCGATGCCCTTCGGGTTGTGCAGCGCGACGCTCGAGTCGGAGATCGCGACGACGGTCGCGCCTTCCTCGTGCAGGAGCTTCGCGAGATGGGAGCCGACGTTGCCGAAGCCCTGCACGGCCACCGTCATCGAGTCGAGCCGGCCGTCGCGCTTCGCGACCGCGTCGCGGATGCAATAGAGGCTGCCGCGCGCCGTCGCCTCCTCGCGGCCGAGCGACCCGCCGATCGTCAGGGGCTTCCCGGTGACGACGCCGAGCACCGAGTGGCCCTTGTTCATCGAGTACGTGTCGAAGATCCAGGCCATGACCGAGCCGTCGGTGCCGACGTCCGGTGCGGGGATGTCCTTCTCCGGGCCGATCTCGTTGATGATCTCGCTCGTGTAGCGGCGCGTCATCCGTTCGAGCTCGGCGCGCGAGAGCTGCTTCGGGTCGACGACGACGCCGCCCTTGGCGCCGCCGAACGGGATGCCCATGAGCGCGCACTTCCACGTCATCCACATCGCGAGCGCCTTGACCTCGTCGAGCGTGACGTCCGGGTGATACCGGATGCCGCCCTTCGACGGGCCTCGCGCGATGTTGTGGGTGACGCGGAAGCCCTGGAAGACGCGCGTCTGGCCGTCGTCCATGCCGACGGGGATCGAGACCTCGACCGCCTTCTTGCAGGCGCCGAGGACGTCGACGAGGCTTCGATCGATGTCGAAGGTCGCTGCGACACGTCGCAGCTGCTCCTTCGCGATCTCGAACGGGTTCTCGCGAAGGTGCGAGATCGGTGCTTCGACCGCCGTCACCGAGTGGCCACTCTAACGGAGGACGAAGGCAAGGCGCTTGCGGCTCGGCGGCCCGGGCTGCACCGGGTAGGCGACGACGCGGACTGCGTAGGCCCCGGGCGGCAGGCGCTGGCCGTCGGGCCCGCGGCCGGTGAGCCCGAAGGTGTAGCGGCCGGGCAGCACGTCGCGGAGCCGCGCGAGCGTTCCGACCTGTGTGCCGTCGGCGCGCCAGAGGACGACGTCGAGCCTCCGGATCGGCTGGATCTCGGGATGGCCCGCGACCGTCAGCACGCGGCCGGCGTCGACCGCGAGGAGCGCCGGCTTCGTGTCGGAAGCGCCGAACGACCGCGCCGAGAGCGTCGCGGCGCCGATCAGGTCCGTGCTGCCCGGCCCGAACGCGATCGCCCACGGCACGCGGATGCCGCCGCCGCCCTGGACCGAGACGAGCACGGAGCCGTCGGCGGTCGCCGAGCCCGACGGCGCCGACGCCGTGAGCGCGCGCAGGCGGACGAGCACGCTCTTCCCCTGCCGGAGGCTGACCCGGCCGGGACTGAGCGTGAAGTCGACCGCCGCGGCGCCCTCGTCCTGCGTCCGGACGCCGAGCGTCAGCCGCAGCGTGCGGTTCGAGAGGTTCGTGAGCGTGAACGACGACTTGACGCGCCAGCCCGCACCCGTCGAGCGACCGAGTGCGAGCGTGCCCGGCGACGCGGCGACCTCTCCCGCGGCGGCCGCGCCGACGTCGACGAGACCGGAGCCCTGCTCGGTGACGGCGTCGTCGGCCAGACGCCGGCCGTTGCCGATCAGAAGGCCGCGGAGCGCGCTCGCCCCGAGCGACGGGCGCGCCTGCGCGAGGAGCGCCGCCGCGCCCGCGACCGTCGCGGCGGACGCGCTCGAGCCGTTGACGGTGACGAAGCGCGGCGAGCCGTCGGCGTTGATCCCGGGGTCGGAGGTCGCGAGCCCGACGCCCGGTGCGACGAGATCCGGCTTGACCCGCCCGTCGTACGCGAGGCCGGCGGAGGAGAAGCTCGCGACTCGTCCCCTGTGCGCTGTTCGCGCTCGCCGGCGTCGCGCCGAGCGCGACGGCGACGGGCTCGCCGCGCGCGATCCGGTCGATCGCGGCGCGGGCTGCACCCGTCGGCACGGAGACGACGGGGATGCCGATCGACTCGTCGAGGCCGAGACCGCCCGCGGGCAGCGTCGCCCGCGCGCCGTACAGCAGCACGACGGACGCGCCGGCCGCGGCGGCTCGGGCGGCGGCCGGCACCGGCGACGCGCCGATCGGGACGAGGGCCGCGCGGCCCGCGACGAGGCTGAGGCCGGAGCGCGTGAAGAAGTCGGTGATGCGCGGCGCCGTGCGGCGCGTCCCGCCGAGCGTGCCGCGCGGCAGCGGCGACCTGGAGGTCGAGCCGCCTGGCGGGGCGCACGACGCCCGCGACCGCGGTCGTGCCGTCGAGCAGCGTGGTCAGCCCGGCGCGCACGACGATGCGCGCACGGTCCGTGCGCGTCCGCGTGTCCACCGCGCCGACCGTGAGCGCCGCGGGCGCTCCGCCCGGGCCGGCGATGTCGCCGTAGCCTGCGCCCGCGTTGCCGTCGTTCCCCGACGGCGCGACGACGAGCGTGTCGAGCGACAGCGCTCCCTGCGCGGCGCGCGCCTCGGGCCCGTCGGCGAAGCCGGCGAACGGCTCGGCGAGCGCGACGAGCGCGATGCGGGCCGCGTCGTGCGCGTCGCCGTCGTCGTTCGGGTCGACGGCGCGGTCGAGCCCGGCGATCAACTGGTCGCTGCGCGCGTAGACGGCCCAGTGCCCGAAGGCGTCGGGCTGCCAGCCGGCGACGCGGATCGGCAGGACGGAGGCGCCGGTGGCGACGCCGGCGAGGCCGGACGGCCCGCCGCCGCCGACGAGCAGGCCGGCCATCTGCGTGCCGTGGCGCTCGACCTGCGTCGGGTCGTCGGGCTTCGCGGCCGCGAGCGCGTTCGGGTTGCCCCCGATCACGTCGATGCCCTTCTGGATGCGCCCGCGCAGATAGGGGACGGCGGGGTCGACGCCGGTGTCGAGGAGGGCGATCGTCACGCCCCTGCCGTCGACGCCCGGGAGGGCGACGTCCGGGCGGTGGCCGGACAGCGGGCCGAAGTCGTCGCGCGCGAGGACCTTCGTCGAGATCGCGGCCGGGTAGGCGACGCGCACCGGGTAGACGCCGGCGACGTTCTCGTCGCGTTCGATGATCGGGATGACGCTCGGATCGACGAGCGCGGAGAAACCGTCGAGCACGCGGGCGAAGCTGAAGTCGGGGCGCACCTCCACTCCCTGCAGCGCGAGCCTCGAGACGAGGAGCTTCTGCGCCGAGAGCGTCGCGTTTGTCCAGGTTCTCTCCTGCCGCGTGCCGACGATCCCGCCGGCGGCGGCGACGCGCTGCGCGAGCGACGGGGTGCGCAGGACGACGACGACCCGTTGGCCGATCGCGACGCGCGGTCGCGAGCCGACGAGCCCGCGCCAGTCGGCCGCGCTCGTCGGCGCCTGCGGAAGCTGCCCCGCGCTCTTCCCCTCCGTGGCGAGCAACACGACGGTTGCAGCCGCGGCGACGAGCGCCAGCAGCAGTGCATGCCGCGGCTCAGCGCGAGGCGTACGCATCCAGGCCAAGATAACCCGGATACGGGACGGGGTCCGTGAAGCGGGCGGCCGAGGCGATCATCGCGGCGTTGTCGGTCGTGAGGGCGAGTGGCGCGAGCGCCGCGTCGTCGAGCGCCTCGCGGAGCTCGGAGTTCGCCGCGACGCCGCCGACGACGGCGATCCGCGAGGCTCCGGCCTCCCGGACGCGGCCGACGAGGGCGCGGACGATGGCGCGCTGGTACGAGGCGGCGAGGTCCGGCGCGGCGGCGGTCGAGCTCCTCGGGGCCGAGCTCGCGCGTCGCGTAGAGAAGCGCGGTCTTGAGGCCGGAGAAGGAGAAGTCGAGGCCGGGGACGCGCGCGACCGGGAAGTCGTACGCGGTCGGGTCGCCCTCGCGGGCGAGCCGGTCGATCTCGCGTCCCCCGGGGTAGCCGAGGCCGAGGAGGCGCGCGCCCTTGTCGAACGCCTCGCCCGCGGCGTCGTCGAGCGTCGAGCCGAGCACCTGCTGCGCGGTGTGGCTGCGGACGTCGATCAGCATCGTGTGGCCGCCGCTCGCGAGCAGGCAGAGAAACGGCGGCTCGACGGGGTCGGGTTGCAGGTAGAGCGACGCGATATGGCCGTTCAGGTGGTCGACCGGCACGAGCGGGAGCCGCCGCGACCACGCGATCGCCTTCGCGGCCGCGATGCCGACGAGGAGGGCGCCGACGAGGCCGGGCCCCTGCGTGACGGCGACGCGGTCGACGTCGTCGAGCGTCGCACCGGCCTGCGCGAGCGCCTCGCGCACGACCGGCGCGACGAGCTCGAGGTGCCGGCGCGAGGCGATCTCGGGGACGACGCCGCCGAACCGCGCGTGCAGCTCCGCCTGCGACGCGACGACGTTCGCGCGGATCGCGCCGTCGCCGGTGACGAGCGCAGCCGCCGTCTCGTCGCACGACGTCTCGATCCCGAGGATCAGCGGGGCCATGCGGTACCTGTCCCGGCGTCAGACGTGACAAAGTCGGCACACAGAGACGCCGCGCCCGCACGCTGCAAAACGGCGCGCGCGAGGCCGGCGACGGCTGCCGTGCGGACATGCCCCGACGTCAGACGTGACAGATCCGCCAGGAAGCCGGCACACTTGCCGGCGCTCGGTTCCGACACGTCAGGCGGCGTCGTGGCCGACCGGGTCCTTCCACATGATCAGCGCGTCTTCGCGGTTGTCCGTGTAGTAGCCGCGGCGGATGCCGCGCGCCTCGAAGCCGAGCCGCTCGTACAGCGAGATCGCGGTCGCGTTCGAGACGCGGACCTCGAGCGTGTAGCCGCGGCGCACGTCGTCGGCCGTCACCTCGAACAGCCGCTCGAGCAGCATCGTCGCAATGCCCCGGCCCCGATGATCGGGATCGGTGGCGACGTTCATCACGTGCCACGCGTCGACGTAGCGCGACACGATCAGGTAGCCGCAGAGCGTCCCGTCCTCGCCGTCGACGTCGAATGCACCGAGGCAGATCGAGCTCGGCTTCGCGAGCTCGCCGGCGAACATCGAGCGCGACCACGGCGTCGGATACGAGCGCCGCTCGATCGACTCGATCGCCCGCAGGTCGGTCAGCCCGAGCTGCCGCAGCTCGATCGTCGTCACCGCGCACTCCGCTCGGCGTCGGGCACGCCGCAGGTACAACGGCTCGATCAGGTCGACGTCGCCGAGATCGCGTGCGAGCTGCGCGTGGAAGCGTGCGCGCGGGACGTGCCGCTCGTCGTCGTCGGGTGGAACCACCGCGCCGAGCTCCTCGAGCAGCGCGCGGTAGCGGACGGCGCCGCTCCCGACGCAGACCGTTCCGCCCGGCACCCGCACCTCGCCCGGCGCGACCACGACCCGCTCGCCGCCCGCGGCGACGGTGAACACCTCGCGCCGCCGCGCGTCGATCACCGGCACCGCCCCGGGCGCGCCCGCGGCGAGGGCGTCGAGCGTCGAGACGCCTGCGCCCGGCAGCTCGAGCGAGAGCGCGAGCCCGCGCGCCGCCGCGAGCCCGATCCGCACCCCGGTGAAGCTTCCCGGCCCGGTGCCCACGGCGAGCCCGTCGAGGTCGCGCGGATGCGCGCCGCCCTGCCGCAGCAGCGCGTCGACGTCCTCGAGCAGGGTCTGCGCGCGCGACGAGCGCTCGCCCAGCACCTCGCCGTCGTCGACGAGCGCGCTCGTCGCGACCTCCGTGGCGGTATCGAAGGCAAGCATCAGCATTCGTGGATCGAGACCTTTCGCCGTTCGCCGTCAGCATGACGCAGCTCGACCGCGAAGCGGGCCGGTGGCAGCACGCCCGCCCCCGCCTCGGGCCACTCGACGAACGCGATCGCGTCGTCGAAGTACGGCTCGAGGTCGCCCCACTCGGCGGGCGACATGCCGTGGAAGCGGTACAGGTCGAGATGCGAGACCTCGCCGAGCGCGCCGTGGTAGCGGTGCCCGATCGTGTACGTCGGGCTCGTCACGCGCTCGCGCACGCCGAGCGCGGCACACGCGCCGCGCACGAAGGTCGTCTTGCCGCTGCCGAGCTCACCGGCCACCGTCACGACGTCTCCCGGCTCGAGTCGCGCGGCGAGCTCCGCCGCGAGCGCCTCCGTCTCCTCGGGCGAGCTCGTCTCCACCCCGCAAGCGTAGAGTCTCGCCCATGCCTGCCTACGTGATCGTCGAGACCGAGATCCACGACCCGGAGCAGTACGAGCAGTACAAGGCCGCCTCGCCGGGGGCGGTCGCGGCGGGCGGCGGCCGCTTCGTCGTCCGCGGCGGCGAGCTGCGCGTGCTCGAGGGCGACTGGAATCCCACGCGGCTCGTCGTGCTCGAGTTCCCCGACCTCGAGGCGGCCGAGCGCTGGTACGAGTCCGAGACCTACCGCGACGCGAAGAAGCTCCGCGAGGGCGCGGCGAAGCTCCGCGTGGTCGCGGTCGAAGGCGTCTAGAAGAGGCCGAGCTGCTCCGCCGGCACCCCGGCGGCCACGAGCGTGAGCTCGGGCTCGACGGGCGCGGGCGGCGGCTCCATCGCACGGCCGAGCAGCTCCGGCAGCCGTGCGAAGTCGGCTTCGAGCACCTTCAGCATCGCCGGCGTGTAGAGCGCGGCGGCGGGGTGGTAGATCGGATAGAGCAACACGTCGCGGCCGCCGATCGTGGTCTTCTGCTCCTGGCCGTGCACCTTCGTGATGCCGAGCTGGCGGCCCGAGAGGAGCTTCGTCGCGAAGTTGCCGAGCGTCGCGACGACGACCGGCTCGATGAGCGCGATCTGCCGGAAGAGGTGGCTCTCGCATGCCTCGATCTCGTCGGGCTGCGGGTCGCGGTTGCCGGGCGGCCTGCACTTGAGCACGTTCGCGACGAAGACGTCGCCGCGTGCCATGCCGATGCCCGCGAGCAGCTTGTCGAGCAGCCTGCCGGCCTGGCCGACGAACGGCACGCCCTGCTTGTCCTCGTGGAAGCCGGGCGCCTCGCCGACGAACATCAGGTCGGCGCGTGCGTTGCCCGAGCCGAACACGACCTGCGTTCGGCCCTGCGCGAGCCGGCAGCGCGTGCAGCCGGCGACGGCGTCGGCGTATTCCTGCAGCTCGTCGAGCTGCTGCACCGGAACGGCGCTCACGGAAGCGAACTCTACGACGAACGGCGGATGGAGACGATCCGGGCGCGCCAGGCGCCGCGCGGCGCCTCGACCTCGACCTCGACGCCCTCCGCCTTGCCGAGCACCGCGCGGCCGACGGGCGATTCCGGCGAGACGCCGCCGACGCTCGAGATCTCGACGGTCATCAGCTCGCCGTCCTCGCGCTCGAGGTCGACGGTGGCACCGACGGTGACGACACCGCTCGCGGCGGCGGCGTCCTCGTCGATCACCTCCGCGTGCTGGAGCCGCGAGCGGAGGATCGCGATCCGCCGCTCGAGCAGGCCCTGCTCGTTCTTCGCGGCGTGGTACTCGAAGTTCTCGGAGAGGTCGCCGTGCCCGCGCGCGGTCGCGATCGCATCGACGACCGCACGCCGCTTCGGCCCTTCGAGATCGGCGAGCTCACCCTCGAGCTGCTCGCGCTCGGCACGCGTCAGCTGCTCCCCCCGCTCCTCGGCCATCCGCTAGTGGCCGCAGCCGCAGGAGCCGCCGCAGCACCCGCCGCCCCCACCGCCGCCGCCCGACGACGGCACCTTCGTCGTGCCGTGCACCGCAAACGACGAGAACTGACGCGCCACGTTGGCCGCGGAGCAGTCCGGGCAGCTGACCTGCTCCTCACCGCGGACGAGCTCTTCGAAGTGCGACTCGCACTCCATGCAGACGTATTCGTAGATCGGCATCGAGGTCTGAAGATATCAAGGGCGCCCTTCCGGCCGGAAAGGCCCGGTCGCGCGCAGGCCTACCCCCCGCCCGGTTGCAGGAGCTGAGCGAGCGTCTCGCCGGCACCCCGCGCGAGTCGTTCCGCCTCCGCCACGCGAGGATCGCCGTCGACGACCGTGAGATTGACGGTCACGAGCGCGACGGCTCCGCGTGCCGCTCCGGCGGCGAGCGCCGCCGCCGCCACGGCGTCCGCGCGCACGCGAGGGTCGCCTGCCTCGGCGAGCTGCGCGGCGAGCTCGGTGATGTCCGCGGCGACGCGCGCGATCTCGAGCGGCGGCTCGGCCGCACGTGCGAACGCCTGCCCGATCTCCCAGTCGCGCCGGTCGGGGCGCAGAGCCTCCGTCGCGTCGCGCACCGCGAGCGCGGCGTCGTAGGTGTCGGCGTCGCGCTGGGCGAGCGGCGCGCTGCGCGCGCGCAGCGCGTCGGCCTGTGCGGCGAGGCCGCCGTCCTCGGAGACGCGTGCGGCCATCGCGAGCACGGAGGCCGCGGTCGCGACCGCGATCGCGAGCATCGAGCCGCCCCCGGGCGCCCCGCGCGACCGCGCGAGCTCGTCGAGCCATTCGGCAACCGTGAGGTCGAGGTATCCGCGCGGCGACGCCATCGCGGGATTCTCGCCTGCGACAGCGCCCGCCGCGACCGGGTCGGGTCAGTCCACGCCGAGACGGGTGCGCAGGACCGCGACGACGGAGGGCGTCGCGTCGATCCCTTCGGCCTCGAGCGCGGCCTCGAGATCGGCCAGGACCCGGGCGCGGAAGGCAGCGTCCTCCTCGGCGCGCGTCACGAGCGCGGCGATTTCGGCGCGCGCCTGCGGCAGCTCCTGCGCCGCCCGAACCCATCCTTCGGGCGCCGGTGCCAGAAGCCCCAGCAACGCTGCAATCCGTTCCGGGTCGTAGCCGTTCATCTTCGACTAGACGGCCGGGGCCGTCAGTTTCTTCCCTCCAGCTCGGCTTTCACCTTGACGAGGCAGCGGGAGATGCGGCTCGCGATCGTCCCGGCGGGCAGGCCGAGGGCGTCGCCGATCGCCTTGTAGCTCTCGTCGCGGCAGAAGAACCGGTCGAGGATCTCGCGGCACGGGTCGCCGACGGCGTCGAGGCAGGCCCGCACCGTCAGCGCCTCGTCGAGGCCTGCGAGCTCCTCGTCGACTGCGCCCGTCTCGAGCTCCTCGTCCGCCGGGCCCTCGCGGCCGCCGCTCCGGAGCCGGTCGATGCAGAGCCGCCGGGTGAGCTGGGCGATCCACGGCCGGATCGCGTCGTCGGAGCGCAGCCGCCCGAGATGCTCGTAGACGCGCGCGAAGACCTCCTGGAAGACATCCTCGGCGTCCTGGGCGGGCAGCCGGAACGCCTGATGGCAGATCGCGTAGACGTAGCGCGAGAACCGCTCGACGAGCTCGTTCCACGCCGCCTGGTCGCCGCTCCGGCAGCGGGAGACGAGCTCGGCGTCTGTCGTGACGTCGGCCACGGGCCGGAGGCTACTGCGTAGGATCGGCGAGTGGCAGTCCTCGCGCACGAGACGGAAGAGGATCTCCCGGCCTGGAGCCTTTCGGCTGCGGCCGGCGACACGATCCGGCTGCCGTCGAGCTGGCCGAGCCGCGTCACCCGCGAGTGGGCGTGGGACGGCTCGACCGGCGCGGGCGTCCGCGTGTGCGTCCTCGACAGCGGCGTCGAGCTCGAGCATCCGCTCGTCGGGCCGGTGCAGCGCTCGGTCGCGGTGACGAAGGAGGGCGACGAGGTCACGATCGCCGACGACGACGCGGGCGACCTCTGCGGGCACGGCACCGCGTGCGCGGGGATCATCCGCTCGCTCGCGCCCGACTGCGAGCTGACGAGCGTCCGCGTGCTCGGCGCGGGCTACACGGGCAGCGCAAAGGTGCTGCTCGCCGGGCTCGAGTGGGCGATCGGCGAGGGCTTCGACATCGTCAACATGAGCCTCTCGACGACGAAGAAGCAGTACGTCGACCACCTGCACGAGCTCGCCGACATCGCGTACTTCAAGCGGACGATGCTGATCGCGTCCGCCCACAACATGCCGGTCGAGAGCTTCCCGTGGCGCTTCGCGAGCGTCATCTCGGTCGGCAGCCACGAGTCCGCCGACCCGTACGTGCTCTACGCGAACCCCCGCCCGCCGGTCGAGTTCTTCGCGCGCGGCCTCAACGTCGACGTCGCCTGGCTCGGCGGCGAGACGATCAACGCCACCGGCAACAGCTTCGCGACGCCGCACGTGACCGGGCTCGCCGCCCTCATCCTCGGCAAGCATCCCGAGCTGACGCCGTTCCAGCTGAAGAGCGTGCTCCATCTGACCGCGACGAACGTGGGGGCATGAGCGACCTGCGGGCAGCGGTTGCGGCGGGCGTCTTCGGCGGCGACGACGCGTTCCGCGCGTTGCTGCAGGCAACCGTCGAGACGGCGCGCGGCATCTTCCACGCCAAGGCCTCGTCGGTCTTCCTGCTCGACGAGGAGACCGACGAGCTCGTCTTCGAAGCGGTCGCCGGCGAGGGGTCGGACACGCTCGTCGGCAAGCGCTTCCCGTCGAGCACCGGCGTCGCAGGCTGGGTGCTCGTCACCCGCCAGCCGCTCGTCGTCGACGACCTGACGAAGGACACGCGCTTCTCCCGCGACGCCGCCGAGTCGACGGGCTTCGTGCCGCGTGGGCTGATGGCGGTGCCGCTGCTCTCCGAGGACTCCGCGCTCGGCGTGCTCGAGGTGCTCGACCGGCCCGAGGGCGTGCCCTTCACCCTCGCCGAGATGGACCTCCTCGGCCTCTTCGCGAACCAGGCGGCGATCGCGCTCGAGCTGCTCCGCCGCGCGCGGCGCGCGCAGGCCGCCCTCGCCGGCGAGGGCGAGCTGCAGGCGCTCGCGCGCTTCGCGGCGCGCCTCGAGGAGGCCGACGAGGACAAGCGCGCCGCCGGCCTCGACCTCCTGCGGGCGCTCGACAGGCTTCTCTCCGGCTAGGACCACGAAAAAGGCCCGGTCTCCCGGGCCTCTTCGCGCGCCGCAGAGGCGCTTCGAGATGCGTCAGCCTGCCTTCGGCGAGCCGAACTTGGAGCCGTGGGCCTCGACCTCGTCGTTCTCCTTGTCGAGCTCGTCGGTCATGCCGGCCTTGTTGTGCCCGGCCTTCGCGCCGTGGGCCTCGACCTCGTCGGTGGGCTCGTCGTGCTGTGCTGCCTTGCCGCCTGGCCTCTGATCGTCCGACATGAGAATCCTCCTTGTCGATCTCTCCGCCGCGCCGTTTGCGCGCTTACCCCCACAAGACGGGCCTGGGGCCAAGAATCTTCCCAGGGGATCTTCCAAAGCGCAACATTTGTTGCGATCCTCCCTCCACGATGGAGCTGCGGGGTCGGGTCGGGCAGTCGTTTCGCACGTTCGCGCAGGCGTTTCGCAGCCGCGAGCTTCGCCGGCTGCAGCTCGCGGGCGCCGGCTCGACGCTCGCGATCTGGGCGTACTCGATCGCGATCGCGGTCTACGCCTATCGCGCGGACGGTGCGAAGGCGGTCGGGATCGTCCTCTTCGCGCGCTGGTCGCTCGCGGCGGTCGCGGCCCCGTGGCTCGCGCTTCTGGCAGACCGCATCTCGCGCCGCCGGGTGATGCTCTCGGTCGACTTCTCGCGGGC
This sequence comes from uncultured Actinomycetes bacterium, assembly GCA_963831405.1. GTDB lineage: Bacteria > Actinomycetota > Thermoleophilia > Gaiellales > Gaiellaceae > Palsa-739. The sequence continues at coordinate 13,699 of CAWHPX010000001.1, read as the reverse complement.
CGCCCTCGTCGCGTGCATGACCGTGATCGCGCTCACCGACGGGCCCTCTCTCGTCGCGTATGCGATCGCGGTGGTCGTCTCGGTCGTCTCGACGGCATTCCCCCCGGCGCAGGCCGCCCTGATGCCGTCGCTCGCGAGGACACCGGAGGAGCTGACCGCGTCGAATCTCGCGCTCAACACGATCTCGAGCGTCGGCATGTTCGCGGGGCCGGCGATCGGCGGGGTGCTCCTCGCCTTCAGCGGGCCGTGGCTCGTCTTCGCACTCGCGGGAGCGTCGTATCTCTGGTCGGCCGTGTGCGTCGTCGGACTGCCGCGCGACGTTCCTCCCGCGTCGCCCACCGAGAGCGCGATCGCGACGGAGCTGCTCGCCGGCTTCCGTGCGATCGCGTCCGACCGCAAGCTGCAGGTCGTGATCGGGCTCACCGGCGCCCAGATGCTCGTCGCCGGGGCGCTCGAAGTGGTGATCGTCGTCGACGCGATCCGCCTGCTCCATGCCGGCAATGCGGGAGTCGGGTGGCTGAACACGGCGCTCGGCATCGGCGGCCTCCTCGGCGGCCTCGTCGGCGTCGCGCTCACGGCGAGGAAGCGGCTCGCCGGCGACTTCCGGCTGGGACTCGCAATCTTCGGTGTCGCGCTCGCCCTGCTCGCGGCGTCGAACGCGTACGCGCTCGCGCTCGTCCTCTTCGCGGTGATGGGCATCGGCAGCACGCTCGTCGACGTCACCGGGCTGACGCTGCTGCAGCGCGCTGCGCCGCCCCATGTGCTGGGGCGGGTCTTCGGCGTCCTGCAGAGCCTGATGCTCGCGACGCTCGCGGTCGGGTCGCTCGTGACGCCGCTCCTGATCTCGTCGCTCGGCGCGCGTCAGAGCTTCGTCGCGCTCGGCGCGCTGCTGCCCGCGCTCGCGCTCCTCAGCTGGCGGCGCCTCACTGCGATCGACGCGGCCTCGCACGTCGCGTTCGAGCCGCTCGCACTCCTGCGCGCGATCCCGATCTTCGCGCCGCTCCCGGAGGCCGCGATCGAGCGCCTGGCCTCGATCGCCGCCGAGACGCGGTTCCTCGCCGGAGCACAGGTCTTCGCGCAGGGCGATCCGGGCGACCGCTTCTACGTCATCGCCGACGGCAGCGCGAGCGTCGAGATCGACGGCGCGGAGCGGACGCGCCTGGCCGCGGGTGACTTCTTCGGCGAGATCGCGCTGCTCCGCGCGGTGCCGCGCACGGCCACCGTCACGGCGGTCGACGCGCTGCGCCTGTACGCGCTCGAGCGGGACGACTTCATCGCGGCGGTGACCGGCTACGCACCGAGCAGCGAGGCCGCCGACAGCATCGTCGCCGCGCGGCTACCCGCGGGCGCGATGGTCTAGCGCCTGCGCGAAGCGCTCGGCCGTGACGTTGCGCCCGCTGACGATCGCGACGGTCGCGCCGTCGGCCTCCACGGCGCCCGAGCGCAGGGCGGCGACGGCCGCCGCACCGGCTCCCTCCGCGACGAGCCCGTGCTCGACCGCGAGGAAGCGCATCGCGTCCTCGATCTCACGCTCGCCCACGGTGACGACGGCCGCCGCGTGGTCGCGCACGAGCTCGAACGTGACGCTGCCGGCCTCGATGTTGCCGTGGAGACCGTCCGCGACCGTCTCTCCGCCCTCGATCGCGACGAGCCCGCCGGCATCGAGCGCGGCACGCATCGCGGGGAACGCCTCCGGCACCACGCCGACGACGCGCGCGTCCGCCGCGAGCGCGATGCCCGCCGCGAGGCCGCCGCCGCCCACCGGCGCGACGATCGTCGCCGCGGCGGGAAGCTCGAGCGCGATCGTGCCGGCGCCGGCGATCACGGCGGCGTCGTTGTACGGCGAGACGTAACGGCCGTCGAGTGAGAGGCCGTGCAGCTCGGCCTCGTCGTAGTCCGCGCCGTGCACGACGAGCCGCGCGGGGAAGCGCCGGATGCCCGCGATCTTCGCGGGCGACGCGGTCTCGGCGACGACGATGGTCGCCTCGAGCCCGAGACGCTCGGATGCCCAGGCGACCGCGAGGCCGTGGTTGCCGGCGGATGCGGTGACGACCCGCTCCCCCGGCTCGAGGAGCGTGAGGGCCGACACCGCGCCGCGCACCTTGAACGACCCCGTCGGCTGCAGCGACTCGAGCTTCAGCGAGAAGCCGTCGCTCTCGACGAGCGGCGTGGGCGCGAGGAAGGCCCGCACGCGCGTCTCGGCGGCGAGGACGTCGTCCCGCGTGGGCTTCTGCACGGTGCGCATGCGGCTATATTGACCGTGCCCGGCATCCGGAACGGAGCTGGAGCGACAGAGTTGAACACGATCAACGTCATCGGCTCGGGCCGTGTCGGCTCGGCTGTCGCCGCTCGACTCCGCGAGCGAGGCGTCAGCGTGGACGCGGAGGACCCCGAGCTCGTCCTGCTCTGCGTGCCCGACTCGGCGATCGCCGCGGTCGCCGCGGCAATCCCGCCGGGGCCGTGGGTCGCCCACGTCAGCGGCGCGACGCCGCTCGCCTCACTCGCTCCCCACGAACGCCGCTTCAGCCTCCACCCGCTGCAGACCTTCACGAGGTCGCGGGGCGCCGAGCAGCTCGACGGCGCCTGGGCGGCGGTCACCGGCGAGAGCCCCGACGCGCTCGCCGCCGCGCGCGGCCTCGCCGAGACGCTCGGGCTCAGGCCGTTCGAGCTCGCCGACTCGGCGCGCACGCTCTACCACGCGGGCGCGGTGTTCGCGTCGAACTACATCGTCACGCTGCAGCGTGCGGCCTCCCTCCTCTTCGAGTCGGCAGGGGCGCCGCCGGAGGCGCTCGAGCCGCTGATGCTGCGCACGATCGAGAACGGCTTCGAGCTGACCGGCCCGATCGCGCGCGGCGACTGGGCGACCGTGGAGGCGCACAAGGCGGCGATCCACGCCGAGCGCCCCGCGCTCGACCACCTCTACGAGACGCTCGCCGGGGCGACCCTGGCACTCGCGACGTGAAGACGATCCGTACGGTCGACGAGCTGCGCCGCGAGCTCGACGGCGCCGTCGGCCTCGTGCCGACGATGGGCGCCCTGCACGACGGGCACCGGTCGCTCTTCCGCACGGCCCGCGCAGAGAACGACCTCGTCGTCGCCTCGCTCTTCGTCAACGCGGCGCAGTTCGAGGAGGCCGCCGACCTCGCGGCGTATCCGCGCGACGAGGAGGCCGACGCGCAGCTCGCCGAGGCGAGCGGCGTCGACATCCTGTTCGCCCCGGCCCCGGACGAGCTGTATCCACCCGGCTTCGCAACCTGGATCGACGTCGAGGGCGCCGGCGCCGAAGGCGCGGCCCGCCCGGGCCACTTCCGCGGCGTCGCCACCGTGTGCCTGAAGCTCTTCAACATCGTGCGGCCGGCACGCGCGTACTTCGGGCAGAAGGACGCGCAGCAGGCGGTCGTGATCCGCCGGCTGGTGCGCGACCTGAATCTCGACCTCCGCATCCGGGTGCTGCCCACGGTGCGCGCTCGGGACGGCCTCGCGCTGTCCTCCCGGAACGCGCACCTCAGCCCCGGCGACCGCACGAAGGCGCTCGGCCTCCCGCGGGCACTCGAACGCGGCAGGGAGGCGTACACGCAGGGGAGCGACCCGGTCGCGGCCACCCGCAGCTCGTTCAACGGCTTGACCCCGGACTACGTCGAGCTCGTCGAGCTCGACGGCACGACGATCCTCGCCTCGGCCATCCGCATCGGAGGCGTCCGCCTGATCGACAACATCCTCTTGAAGGGAGACCTCAGTTGAGCGCCAAGCCCCCACGCTATGCCTCCTGGACGGCCGGGAAGCTGCCGCTGCCCGAGCTTCAGGAGATGAAGCGACGCGGCGAGAAGATCGTCATGGTCACCGCCTACGACGCGCCGGGCGGCCGCCTCGCCGACGCCGCGGGCATCGACCTGATCCTCGTCGGCGACTCGTCCGGGATGGTCGTGCACGGGCGCGAGTCGACGGTGCCGGTGACGCTCGAGGAGATCGTGTTCATGACGCAATGGGTGACCCGTGGCGCGAAGCGCCCGATCGTGATCGCCGACATGCCGTTCGGGTCGTACGAGACCTCGAACGAGCAGGCGGTGACGAACGCGATCCGCCTCGTCAAGGACGGCGGCGCCGACGCGGTCAAGCTCGAGCGCGGCGGCACGTCGGTCGCGCGCGCGAAGGCGATCGTCGATGCGGGCATCCCGGTGATGGGACACGTCGGCCTCACGCCGCAGACGGCCACCGTGCTCGGCGGCTTCAAGGCACAGGCCCGGACCGCCGACCGCGCGCAGCAGCTGATCGCCGACGCGGTTGCGCTCCAGGAGGCAGGCTGCTTCGCGATCGTCCTCGAGGCCGTCCCTGCCGCGGTCGCCGAGGCGGCGACGCGCGCGCTCGGCGTGCCGACGATCGGGATCGGAGCGGGTCGCGCGACCGACGGCCAGGTGCTCGTCTGGCACGACATGCTGGGCTACTACGACGGCCATGCGCCGCGGTTCGTGAAGCGCTACGCCGAGCTCGGCGACACGATCGTCGAGGCGCTCGGGCGCTATGCGGACGAGGTGCGAAGCGGCGCGTTCCCGGAGGAGCAGCACACGTACGCGATGCCCGCCGCCGAGGCCGAGGCGCTCGAGGCTAGAGCGTCGTCGCGGCGACGATGAGCAGCGGGAAGGCGGCGGCGAGCGCGACGGCGGCCGCCGCTCTCCCCCACGTCCAGCCGTGCACGGTACGAACGCCGATCAGGAGCAGCAGCACCGCCCAGGCGACGAAGCCGAGGTAGACGGCGCCGAAGACCGCGTCGCCGCGGCCGTAGTCGTCGCCTCCGGTGCGAAAGAGATCCTCGCCGTAGACGGCGATCCGGATCGGCCAGAAGGTGAGGAGCGCGAGTGCGAGGGGCGTCGCTGCGAGCGCGAGCGTCTGGCGGGCGCGGCGCCACGACCCTTCGCCGCCGAGCCGCCTCGCGGCGCCGTAGAGAAGCCCGCCGCCGAGCCAGAAGACGACGACGGCGTACAGCGACCCGGCGATGAAGGCGAGCACCGGCACGAGCGAGAGCGACACGGAGCCGTCGTTCAGCATCCGCCGGAAGGTCGGGCTCGAGAGCACGGCCGCGATCGCCGCGAGGGCCGCGATCGCCGCGAGCGGCTCCTGCCGCGCCTCGGCGGCCTCGTCCGAGTCGTCGCGGAGCGACGCGAAGATCGCGCGCGGCGCGACGAGCACGGCCGGCGCGCGCACCCACCAGCTGCGCTCGAGCGCAGGCTCAGACGCGATGTCCGCGGCCACGACGGCAGGGTAGCCTCCCGTCGTGGACGCCGACGCGCAGCTGACGAGCGAAGTCGCCGCCGCGGCGCCGTTCACCGGGTTTCTCGGCCTGGAGATCGTCTCCGCCTCGCCCGACGAGGTGCGCTCGCGGCTCGCCTGGAGCGCCGACAAGTGCACGGCGGGCGGCATGCTGCACGGCGGCGCGCTCATGAGCCTCGCCGACTCGGCCGGCGGCTTCCTCGCCTTCCTGAACCTGCCGGCCGGCGCGAAGGGAACCGCGACGATCGAGTCCAAGACGAACTTCCTCGGCCCGATCCGCGGCGGCTACGTCAACGCCGTCTCGAAGGCGCTGCACAAGGGGAAGCGGACGATCGTCGTCGACACCGAGCTCTTCGACGACGACGGCAAGCTCGTCGCACGCGTCACCCAGACGCAGGCGGTGCTCTAGCCCTAGGCGGCGGCGACCGCGTCGCCGCGCACGGGCAGGAGCTGGCGCAGGAAGCGGCCGGTGAAGCTGCCGTCGACGGCGGCGACGTCCTCCGGGGTGCCGACGGCGACGATCTCGCCGCCCGCCTCGCCGCCCTCGGGCCCGAGGTCGACGATCCAGTCGGCCTGCTTGATCACGTCGAGGTTGTGCTCGATCACGATCATCGTGTTGCCGTTGTCGACGAGCCGCTGCAGCGTTTCGAGGAGCTTCTCGATGTCGGCGAAGTGGAGGCCCGTCGTCGGCTCGTCGAGGATGTAGAGGGTCTTGCCGGTCGCGACCTTCGACAGCTCCGAGGCGAGCTTCACGCGCTGTGCCTCGCCGCCCGAGAGGGTCGTCGCCGGCTGGCCGAGCTTGATGTAGTCGAGCCCGACGTCGTGCAGGGTCTGCAGCCGCCGCCGGATCTTCGGGATCTTCGCGAAGAACTGCGAGCGCCTCCTCGACCGACATGTCGAGCACGTCGCTGATGTTTCTCCCCTTGAAGCGCACCTCGAGGGTCTCGCGGTTGTAGCGCGCGCCCTTGCACGTCTCGCACGGGACGTAGACGTCGGGCAGGAAGTGCATCTCGATCTTGATCTGCCCGTCGCCCTTGCACGTCTCGCACCGGCCGCCGCGCACGTTGAACGAGAAGCGTCCGGGCTTGTAGCCGCGCACCTTCGCTTCCGGCGTCAGCGAGTACAGCTCGCGGATGTGCGTGAAGAGATCGGTGTACGTCGCGGGGTTCGAGCGCGGCGTGCGGCCGATCGGCTTCTGGTCGATGTCGATGACCTTGTCGAACACCTCGATGCCCTGCACGCCGCGGTGGGCGCCCGGCTTCGTCCGCGCGCGGTTCAGCCGGTTCGCGAGCGACTTGAAGACGATCTCGTTCACGAGCGTCGACTTACCTGACCCGGAAACTCCCGTGACGCAGATGAACTTGCCGACCGGGAAGTCGACGTCGATCTTCTTCAGGTTGTGCTGCGACGCCTTCAGGACGCGGAACGTCCCGCGGTCGTCGTCCCGCCGCTCCGGGATCGCGATCGACCGCAGGCCCGACAGGTACTGCCCCGTCACCGACTTGCGGTTCCGGGCGACCTTCGCCGCCGGGCCCTCGGCGACGACCTCGCCGCCGTGCAGGCCCGCGCCCGGCCCCATGTCGACGAGCCAGTCGCTGCGCCGCATCATCTCCTCGTCGTGCTCGACGACGACGACCGTGTTGCCGATGTCGCGCAGCCGCTCGAGCGTCGCGATCAGCCGTGCGTTGTCGCGCTGGTGCAGGCCGATCGACGGCTCGTCGAGGATGTAGAGCACGCCGACGAGCTGCGAGCCGATCTGCGTCGCGAGCCGGAGGCGCTGCGCCTCGCCGCCCGAGAGCGTGGCCGCCGCGCGATCGAGCGTCAGGTAGCCCACGCCGACGTCGTCGAGGAACGTCAACCGCTCGCGGATCTCCTTCACGATGCGATGCCCGATCAGCTGCTCGGTCTCGGACAGTCCGAGCTCGTCGAGGAACCCGAGCGCGCGCTTCACCGACTGCTGCGAGAAGTCGTGGATCGACTTCCCGCCGACGGTGACGGCGAGCACCTCCGGCTTCAGCCGGGCGCCCTTGCAGACCGGGCACGGGCGCAGCGACATGTACTCCTCGATGCGCTCCCGCTGCGTCGAGGAGTCGGTGTCGCGGTAGCGCCGCTCGAGGCTCTCGACGATCCCGTCGAACGCGAGCGTGTACTGGCGCCGCCGGCCCATCCGGTTCCGGTACTGGACGTAGACCTTCTCGCCGTCGGTGCCGTAGAGGAAGTAGTCCTGCTCCTCGACGGCGAGCTCCTCCCAGGGGAGCGACGTGTCGATCTCGTAGCGGTCGGCGACCGCCTGGATCACGGCCTCGTAGAAGCCCGACGAGCCGCCGAGCGACCACGGGACGAGCGCCCCGTCGTCGACCGAGAGCGACGGATCCGGGACGACGAGGTCCGGGTCGATCTCCTGCTGCGAGCCGAGGCCGGTGCAGCGCGGACAGGCGCCGTGCGGGGCATTGAACGAGAAGACGCGCGGCTGCAGCTCGGCGAGCGACACGCCGTGGTCCGGGCACGCGAAGTTCTGCGAGAAGAGCATCGACTCGCCGTCGACGACGTCTGCGCCGACGAGCCCCTCGGCGAGAGCCGCCGCCGTCTCGATCGACTGCGTCAGGCGCGCGCGGATGTCGGGCTTCATCACGAGCCGGTCGACCACGACCTCGATCGTGTGCTTGAACTTCTTGTCGAGCTCGGGGATCCCCTCGTCGAGCAGCAGCTCGGCGCCGTTCACCTTCACGCGCGTGAAGCCCTCGCGGACGATCTCGTCGAAGAGGTCCTTGAACTCGCCCTTGCGCCCACGCACGACGGGCGCGTTGATCGTGAAGCGCGCCCCCTCGGGGATGCGCAGCACCTGGTCGACGATCGTGTCGATCGACTGCCCGGCGATCGGCTTGCCGCAGACCGGGCAGTGCGGCCGGCCGACCCTTGCATAGAGGAGGCGCAGGTAGTCGTAGATCTCCGTGACGGTGCCGACGGTCGAGCGCGGGTTCCTCGAGGTCGTCTTCTGGTCGATCGAGATCGCCGGGCTGAGCCCGTCGATGTGGTCGACGTCGGGCTTCTCCATCATCTGGAGGAACTGGCGCGCGTAGGCGGAGAGCGACTCGACGTAGCGCCGCTGCCCCTCGGCGTAGATCGTGTCGAAGGCCAGGCTCGACTTGCCGGAGCCCGAGAGCCCGGTGATGCAGATCAAGCGATTCCGCGGCAGGCGGACGGTGATGTCCTTCAGGTTGTGCTCGCGGGCGCCGTGGACTACGAGTGCGTCGGCAGCCATCGGAACGGCCATTGTACCGGGCGAACACGTGTTCGGGAAGGGCTCGATCGCCTCCTAGTCGGTCAACTGCTCGACGAGCCCGCAGACCTCCCGCGGCCGGGGCACGCAGGCGATCTCGAGGTCGCCCGCGACGACCGTGCCGTAGCCGAGGAGGCGGCCGAGCAGGGACTGCTCGAGCTCGACCGTGCTCACCTTCGCAAGGCGGACCGCGGCCGCGCGCCGGCGGACGACGCCGTGCACGACGAAGAGCTTCTCGCCCGTCAGGACGACGTGCGTGCGGTCCCAGCGCCAGACGGCGACGAGGGCGAGGCCCGCCGCGACGGCGAGGAGCGCCGCGCCTGCGAGCGAGAGCGGCCAGCCGACGAGGAAGCCGACGGCGCCGAGGACGGCGAGCGCGAGCGCGCGGGAGAGCGGCCGGACGAGGACGATCCCGTGCCGGCGGGCGTCGAGGTAGACGTGCTCTTCGGAATGGGCGAGCATCGGGGTTGCACGCTTCGACAAAGAGGAGAGAAACCCTGGCTATGGGGGCCACAGCACGCCGCGCGGCAGTCGCGACGCTCGTCGTCGGCGGGATCGTCGTGCTCGCGCTCGCCCTCTGGAAGATCAGGATCGTCATCGCCCTGGTCTTCCTCGGCTTCATCATCGCCGCCGCGATGCGCCCCGGCGTCGAGTGGCTGCAGCGCCGCGCACGGCTGCCACGGGGGGTCGGCGTGCTCCTCCACTACCTCGCGATCGCGGGCATCGTGGCGATCGTCCTCTGGGTGTTCGTGCCGCGCGCGATCGACCAGGTCACGCAGGCGACCTCGACCTCGGCGATCCACCAGCAGGCGAAGCACTCGACGGGCATCAAGCACGACATCCTCACCGGGCTCGACAAGCGGCTCCGGCGCCTGCCGAGCGGCACGAAGATCGTGCACCCGGCCGTCGAGGTGACGAAGACCGCGTTCGAGGTCCTCGTCGGGCATCTTCTTCATGTTCGCCGTCGGCGCCTACTGGATCTTCGAACGCGACCGCACGATCGGCCTCGTGCAGTCGATGGTGCCGCGGCAGCACCGCCGCGTGACGCGGGACACGTGGATCCTCATCGACCAGAAGCTCGGCGCCTTCGTGCGCGGCCAGCTGGTCCTGATCGTGTTCGTCGCGGTGCTGCTCTCGACGGGCTTCTTCGCGATCGGGCTGCCCTACTGGCTGCTGATCGGCGCCTTCGCCGGCGTCGTCGAGATCGTGCCCGTGATCGGGCCGCTCGCCGCAGGCGCGCTCGCGATCGGCGTCGGCGCGACGCAGAGCTGGCACATGGCGCTCTTCGCCGGCCTCATCGTCGTCGGCGTCCGCCAGTTCGAGGACTACGTCGTCGTGCCGCGCGTGCTCGGCCACGCGACCGGCCTGTCACCGCTCGTCGTCCTCTTCTCCGTCACCGCGATCGGCATCCTCCTCGGCGGCTTCTACGTCCTCCTCGCCATCCCGATCACGGCGGTCCTCGCGACGCTCGTCGACGTCGTGCTGCGCGACGTCGACCCGGCCGAGCAGGAGGTCCCGACGCTCCTCTTCGCCCAGAAAGAAGACGGTTAGCCGAGACGTACTCGGGGTGCCGCTTCACGAAGGCGGCGACGAACGGGCAGAGCGGCACGATCGCGAGGCCCCGCCGCCGCGCATCGTCGAGCGCCTCGTGCACGAGCTTCGTACCGAAGCCGCGTCCCTCGCACGCCGAGTCGATCTCGGTGTGCGTGAAGGCGATCCTGTCGTCCCGGCGGCGGTAGGCGGCCAGGCCGACGCGCCGGTCGCCGAGCCGGAGCTCGTAGCGGCTCTTCTCGGGGCGGTCGACGACCTCTGCGTCGGCGGGCTCCGCACCGACGGGCTCACCCGGGCGGTCGCGGCCGAAGCGCTCCACGAGCTTTCCCATGGCGTCCGACTCGCGCGCGTCCGCGTGCTCGCGGAACCGCCGCCGGTGAGCCTCGGCGTGCTCCCACGCGGGCTGCGACTCGAGGTAGCGGAAGATCGCACGGGTGCCGCGGTGGAGCTCGCCGTCCTCCGTCCGGAGCACCGGGATCGAGTCGTCTCCGGCGAGCGCGCGCAGCGCGGCCCGGTCGCCGGGCTCGGGCTCGACCTGGCGGACGACGAAGTCGAGGCCGAGCTCGGTCAGCACCTCGCGCACGGCGGACGAGTACGGGCACCACTCGGCCTGGTACAGCGTGAGCAAGAGACGGCTACGCCTTGCGCCAGCGGCCGAACACGAGCCCGCCGAGGGTGAACCCGAGCCCGAACGTGCCGAGCGCGAAGCCGCTGATCGCGAAGGCCTTGCGGCCGGCCGAGAGGCGCTGCCACCGCCCGAGAGCCTCCTGCTCGTCGGCCGTCAGCGGCTCGCCGCGGCGCTGCTTCCGCAGCGCACCGCCGGCGCGCAGGCCGAGGTACAGGTCGTCGAAGATCTCCGCGGAGTCGTCGGCCATGGCGTTCATTGAATCTATAGCCTCATTCGGTCGTGACGGGGCGCATCCTCCACGTATCCGATCTTCACACGGGTACACGTGAGGATCCCGAGGTCGAGCGGGCCCTCTCCGGCCTCGTCGGGAGAATCGAGCCGGAGCTCATCGTCGCGTCGGGCGACCTCACCCACCGGGGACGCCGCGATCAGCACGAGCGGGCCGCCCGCTTTCTCCGCTCCTTCGGCCGCCCCGTGCTCGCAGTGCCCGGCAACCACGACATGCCGTACTCCTTCCCGTCCCGCTTCACCCGAACCTTCGCCGAGTTCGAGCGGCAGTGGGAGACGACCGAGCCGACCCACTCCTCCCCCGCCCTGCACGTCGTCGGCCTCAACTCGGCGCGCCCGTACCGCCATCAGGGCGGCGCGCTGCGGGACGACCAGCTCGACCGCGCAGCCGGGCGCCTGGGCGCCGCGCCGGAGGGCGCGTACCGCGTCGTCGTGCTGCACCACCACATGATCGGCGCACCGTGGCGGGCGTCGCGCAAGCGGCCCGTGTCGCAGCGGAACCGCGTGCTGCGCGAGCTCGTGGCCGCGGGCGCAGACCTCATCCTCGCCGGGCACATCCACCAGGCCGCCGTGAGCGAGCGCCACGAGTTCGAGGTCGTGAGCGGCGACGTGCGCGCGGCGATCGTCTCGATCGCGCCGGGCCTCGGCCAGCCGCGCCCGAACCGGCTCGGCGAGGCGCGAGGGCTGCACGTCTACGAGCCGGGCGAGCGCTCGCTGACGGTGCACACGTACATCTGGCGGGACGACGACTGGGGCCTCACCGCGCACAGGACGTTCCCGCGCGGGCTCGGCCCCCTCGCCGTCGAACCGTCCTAGACGCGCGCCGCCGCGCCGCGGTTGCCGCCCATGAACCGGCCGACGAGCGCGACGAGAATCACAGCGACGATGACGCCGATGATGAACGCGAGCCAGCCGCCCGAGATGGCGGCCGCGATGATCATCGACACGATCCCGATTCCAATGGTGAGGAGCCAGCCCATCGGATCGCGCCCGGGGTGAATGAGGCGCCCGAGCGCGCCGACGACGGCGCCGACGATGATGAACCATATCCAGTGCATGGGGACGTCCTCTCCGCCGCCCCGCGCACGAAACGGACGGCGGCTCAGCGGTGGGCGCCGGGACCGGTCAACGGGCGGTGCTGGACGAAGCGCCGGTAGAGGTAGAGCAGGAGAATCGCCCCGAGCACGGAGAAGATGACCCCGCCGGCGGTCCCGATCAGGAGATGGGCGACGATGCCGCCGATGAAGGCCCCGGCGAGGCCGAGGCCGATCGTGGCGAGGATGCCCATCGGGTCGGGGCCCGGCAGGGCGAGCCGCGCGAGCGCCCCGATGACGAGGCCGAAGACCGCGAGATAGACGAGGAAGCCGATGCCCACGGCGCGATCCTAGGCCCGGAGGCTCTCGAGCAGACGCGTGCGGGACGCGTTGTACTCCTCGTCGTTCAGGACGCCGTTGTCGTGCAGCTCCTCGAGCAGCTGGAGGTAGTGCGCCGGGTTCTCGGTCGGCGCATCGGCGCCGGGCGGCGCGGGCGCCGCCGGCGCGCCGCCTGCCCGCTGGGCCTGCTGCTGCTGCAGCGCCATCACCATCTGCGAGCCGATCGCCTCGGGGTCGATCCCGGCGCGCTGCAGCCGCTGGCGATACTCCTCGACCCCCACCCCGCGCTTCGGGAAGCGGTAGGCGTCCGGCCCCCAGAGGGCGCGCTTCTGGACGAAGCGGCGGTAGCCGAGGACGAGCGCGATCGAGACGAGGAAGCCCGCGATCCCGGTCCAGGCCGGGTCGTTGCCGGCGATCGCGGCGACGATCCCCCAGCCGATGACCGTGCCGACGAGCCCGATGAGAATCGTCAGCCAGGCGGGCATCGGATCGGGCCCCGGCACCGCGAACCGGGCGAGCGCCCCCGTGAAGAACGCGGTGAGGATGACGGCGATGATCTGGCCGAGCATGCCGTGAGGGTAGCGCGGCATGATGGGCCGACGGTGACGACGATGCCGGAAGCGCCCTTCGTCCACGCGGTCCGGCTCCGCCCCTGGCGGATCGACGAGGCCGGCTATCGCGACTACACCGACGACCTGCCCTCGCTCGCCGCTGCGGAGCGCATCGAGCTCCACCCGCGCGTGACCTTTCTCGTCGGCGAGAACGGCAGCGGCAAGTCGACGCTCGTCGAGGCGATCGCGGTCGCGGCGAAGCTGAACGCGGAGGGCGGCGGCCACGTACAGCAGTTTCGATTCGCGACGCGCTCGTCGCACTCGAACCTCCATCGGCGCCTCGAGCTCGAGCGCGCGAAGCTCCGGCCGCGCAACGCGTTCTTCCTCCGCGCCGAGAGCGTGTTCAACCTCGCCACCGCGGTCGAGCGCTCGCAGATGCAGGACGTCTTCCAGCGGCCGCTACACGAGCAGTCGCACGGCGAGTCGTTTCTCGACATCGCCGTGAACCGACTCGGGCCGAGCGGGCTCTACCTCTTCGACGAGCCTGAGGCGGCGCTCTCGGTGAACGGACAGCTCGCGCTCATGCGGCGCATGCACGAGCTCGTCGAGGAGCACTCGCAGTTCGTGATCGCGACGCACTCGCCGATCCTCATGGGGTATCCCGACGCGACGATCCTCGAGCTCGGCGACACGGGCATCCGCCCGGTCGCCTACGACGAGAGCGCACAGGTCGCTCTCACGCGGAGCTTCCTCGACGACCCGT